>NZ_LRIB01000013.1:0-731196 GCF_001758715.1 Janthinobacterium sp. HH104
CTTCTGCCGATGGCGGCCAAGGCTGCCCCCGCGCCATCGGCAGAAGCGGCGGAATCCGTCACCAATGTGCAGACGGCGGGCGTGGACGAAGGCGGCATCGTCAAGCTGCATGGCAAGCACCTGGTGATGCTCCGGCGTGGCAAGCTGTTCACCGTGCAGGTGGGAGGCAATGCCTTGCAGCCAGTGTCCTCGCTCGACGCGTTCGCGCCGGGCAGCGATCCTTCCGGCAGCTGGTATGACGAAATGCTGATCGATGGCGACACGGTCGTGGTGATCGGCTACAGCTACAGCCGTGGCGGCACGGAGATCGGCCTGTTCGACGTCAATGGGGACGGCAAGCTGGCCTACCGTTCCACCTATCACTTGCGCTCCAACGATTATTACTCGTCGCGCAATTACGCGAGCCGCCTGGTCGGCGGCAAGCTGGTGTTCTATTCGCCCCTGTCGCTGAACTTGCGCCGGGGCGACCCGTTCGGCGGCTTCCCCGCGCTGCGCCGCTGGCGCCCTGACGTCGTGCCGTCCGACTTCAAGCGCATCGCCCCGGCCACGCGCATCTACCGTACCGATGAAGAACCTGAAACGGGCTTCGGCCTGACCCTGCATACGGTCACCGTGTGCGACCTGGCGCAGCGCGACATGCGCTGCGAAGCGACGGCCGTGATGGGGCCGCAGGGCCGCGTATTTTATGTGTCGGGCGAATCCGTTTTCGTGTGGACGACGCGGCGCGGCAGTGACTCGCGTGTGTTCCGCATTCCCCTCGACGGCAGCGCGCCCAGCGCCCTGAAGGTGGCCGGTGCGCCCGTCGACCAGTTCTCGTTCCTGGAAAGTAGCGATGGCCACCTGAACGTGCTGCTGCGCGCCGAGGGCCAGGGCGACGCCATGTGGGATGGCGCGCGTGGCCGTGGCGACATGGCCCTGCTGCGCGTGCCATTGGCGTCGTTTTCCGATGGCCGCGACAGCGCGCCCGCCAGCAGCTACAAGGCGCTGCCCGGTGGTGGCGGCTACGGCTTGCAGAACCGCTATGTGGGGTCCTATCTGTTGTACGGCAATCCGGGCAATCCGGGACGCCGCAAGGCGGACCAGGCCTGGCCGCGCCAGCCCCTGTACGCCGTGCGCTGGGCCGATGCGGGCAGCGTGCAAGCCTTGTCCCTGCCGCATGGCGTCGAGCGCATCGAGGCGCTGGGCAATGACGCCGTGGTGATCGGCGCGCAGGGCAGGGATCTGCACTTCAGCACCATCGGCCTGGGGGCGCAGGCGGCGATTGCCACGCGCTACATCCGCGCCGACGCGGCGCAGGGCGAGTCGCGCAGCCACGGCTTTTTCTACAAGCCGCAAGCAGCCGGTGAGGGCGTGATCGGCTTGCCCATCCTGGGCGCGGATGAGCGGCCTGGCCTTAACAAGTCATCCGCCTCCGTGCTCTACTTGCGCAACAGCGGTTTGACATTGACGGAACTGGGTGCGCTGGCCGCGCGGCCGGGCCAGGCGCCGGACGACGGCTGCCGCGCGTCCTGCGTGGACTGGTATGGCAATGCGCGGCCCCTGTTCCTGCAGGGCCGGGTCTTCGCTTTGCTCGGCTATGAATTGGTGGAAGGGGCACTCAAGGAAGGACAGATCCGTGAAGTGCGCCGCATCAGCTATGCGCCCATTGCGTCCCCTGTTCGCTGACGGCGCAGGGAAATTGCCGCTGCCGCGTAGTTCGGCTACACTGGTCCGCATGCCCGACACCCTGATGACCGCGACGGATGAAGACCTGATGCTGCGCTACAGCGCCGGCGACCTGCCGTCGTTTCGCGAACTGTACCGACGCCACAGCCAGGGCCTGTACCGCTTCGTGGCCTGGCGTTCGCCGCGTCGCGCGTGGGTGGACGAGATCGTGCAGGATGCGTGGGCCAGCCTGCATGCGGCGCGCGCCGGCTACCAGCCGCAGGCGGCGTTCCGCACCTATCTGTACCAGATCGCGCGCAACCGCCTGATCGACCTGCTGCGCCAGCGGGAAGGACAGGAAATCGACGCTGCGGGCGAACTGGCGGACGAGGGCGCATCGCCGCCGCAATCGCTGGAGCAGAAACAGCAGCATGCGCTGCTGCATGCGGCCATCGCCGCGTTGCCGGCCGAGCAGAAGGAAACGCTGGTGCTGCAGCAGTTCAGCGGCATGAGCATTCTCGAGATTGCCGTCGTGACGGGGGCGGAAGCGGAAACCGTCAAGAGCCGGCTGCGCTACGCCATGCAGAAATTGCGCGCGGGCTTGGACAGCGCCGCTGGCGCGGGAGGACAGGCATGAATACGCACGATCAAGATAACGACAAACCGAACGACGCACCGATTGACGAGGAGTTGAACGCGCTGCTGGCCAGCCTGCCGCAGCCCGCGCCTTCCAGCGCGCTCGATGCGGCTATCCTGGCGGACGCGGAAAAAGCCTTGCAGCAGTCGGCAGCCGCGAACGACAGCGCCGATGGCGTGCTGCGCACCTTGCCCGCCAAAAAGTCACCGGACTACCTGCAGCGCTGGCGCGTTCCGCTGGGACTGGCCGCAGCCGTGCTGCTGACCGTGAACCTGATCGGCGTGGACTGGTTCGGCTCGAAGCCGGCGCAATTTCCTGTGGTGGGGGAGCCGGTCACGCAGGAGGTGATGTCCGCGCCTGCCACCGCACCTGTTGCCGCACCGGCCGCTGCGCCCGCGCCACCGCCGCCGCCGCGCGCCATGGCCAAAATGGCAGCCAAGCCAGCGCCGCCGCCCCCACCGGCGCCGCCAGCACCGCCGCCCCCACCGGCGCCTGCCACGGCGATGAGCCAGGCGATGGAGCAGCAAGCGGCCATGCAGGCCGAGTCCAGTATGCAGCGCCAGGCGCCCGTGCCCGTCGCGGCCCGCGCCGCGCCGATGCCGCCGCCCGCAAAACTCGACGCTGGCGTGTGGCTGGTGAAGATCGACGCCCTCTTGAAGGCGGGCGAAGGCGCGCTGGCGCAGGAAGAGTGGACGGCGTTCCGGCAGGCCTATCCCGACTATCCGGTGGCCGACGAGCTGCGGCAGCGGCTGGAAAAGCAGAAGCAATAGCGAGTTGATGCGCTGCCTTAACCCGCAGGCAAAGAGCTGGGGTCAGACCCGGCGGGTCTGACCCCGGAATTGAAGGCTCGATCTGCTGGGCTACACGATCCCCTTCCTGCGTTCCCACACGGCGCTGCCGACGAAAATGGCGGCGCATACCCACATCACGGCCGGCAGGGCGTTCACGCCCACCGATTGCATCAGGACGCCCGTCAGCAGGGGGCCGCCGCCACTTGTCACGCCCCAGGTGGCGTTGACGATGGCGCTGGCGCTGGTCAGCGACAGGCCCGTAAACCGTTCGCCGCAGGCCACCAGCGCCAGCATGTAGATGCCGCCCGCCGCCGCGCCCAGCAACAGCAGCAAGGTCCACCACAGCCACGGCGTGCCGACGGCAAACGGCAGCAGCGGCAGCAGCAGGCAGACGGCCACGCCGCAGCCCGCGTGGACTTTGGCGCGGCCGTAGCGGTCGGCCATCCATCCCAGCGCGAATTGCAGGCCCGTGTCGCCCACCAGCACCACGGTGGCCGACAGCAGGGCCAGGTCGGTGCCGATGCCGTGCTCCATCGCGTACAGCGGCAGCAGGCTCAATGCCAGGGTATCGAACAGGGCGAAGAAGGCGGCGCCCAGCACGATCATCGGCATGCGCGGCAGGATCAGGGTCCACTTCACGCCATGTTCTTCCGGCTCCCTTTCCGGGCCGCTGTTCGAGATCAGCATCAGGCCCGGCACGGCCAGCAAGAACAGCAGACCGCAGGCGGCGAAGCTCCAGGAAATCTTGTCGTTGAAGAGCGCCACGAGGGCCGGGCCGATCAGCTGGAAAAACGTAAAACTGGTGGTGTACATGGCCACCACGCGACCCCGGGAATTGTCGGGCGCCAGCCGGTTCACCCACGCTTCGCCGATGGTAAACAGCACGCCCATGGCCCCGCCGAACAGGAAGCGCAGCACGCTCCACGCCAGCAAGTGGTCGGTACACTGCATGGCGACCGTCACCAGCGAGGCCACCCAGACGGCGCCCAGCATGGTGGCGCGCGCGCCGAAACGTCCTACCCAGGCCGAGACGAATGGCGAGGCGGCCAGGATGCCCAGGGCGCTGACGGCCGTGATCATGCCGATGATGTCCGTGCCCACGCCGCGCTGGTGCAGGGTCAATGCGGTGAGCGGCATGGTGGCACCCAGGCCCAGGCCCACCACGCCGATGCTGACGACGAGGGCGAAGAAGTCGCGCCATGGCATGTGCTTCATGGCCGCCCCCTCGGGGTGGAAAAGGTGTTCGGGAAGGCTGGAATACGGTGTGGATGCATGGGAAAGTGAGGGACTTTGCCTGCGGCGCTGGTGTTTGGCGCCGGACGGGCATATGATGATTTTACTAAGTGCAATATTGCAAAGCCGTAGTGTAGGCGATGTGTGCCATCGCTGGCCATGCCCATCGGTGTGGCCGCTGCCTGCGGCTCTGCTGTACAGTGAAGCGAGCGGCAGCGCTGTCATGGCGTTGTCATTGGATCGTCACGCCAGCGAGGTAGCTCTATGCGCCGTCCCATCGTTCTCGTTCCCGCCTGCCAGCGCCAGCTTGGCAGCCACGCCTGGCACATGGCGCAGGACAAATACCTGCACGCCGTGCTGCACGGCGCAGGCTGCATGCCGCTGCTCTTGCCCGCCCTGGGCGCGGACGCGGACCTGGAAGCGGCGCTGCACATCGCCGATGGCGTCATGCTGACCGGTTCCGCTTCGAACGTCGATGCGCGCCTGTATGGCGAAGACATCCTGCATCCCGACCTGCCGCAAGACCCCGCGCGCGACGCCACCACCTTGCCCCTGATCCGCGCCGCGCTGGCGCGCCAGCTGCCCTTGCTCGCCATTTGCCGCGGCTTCCAGGAAGTCAATGTGGCCCTGGGCGGTAGCCTGCACCAGGCCGTGCATGCGGTGCCGGGCATGCAGGACCACCGCGAGAACGTGCTCGATCCTTTGGAGCGCCAGTACGGGCCCGCGCACCGCATCAAGCTGATGCCCGACGGCCTGCTGTCACGCCTCTTGGGTGGCGAGAGCGAAATGATGGTCAATTCCCTGCATGGCCAGGGCGTGGCGCGGCTGGCCGATGGCTTGCTGGTGGAAGCCCTGGCCGACGATGGCCTGGTGGAAGCGTATAGCGTGGCCAAGGCCGCCGGTTTCACGCTGGCCGTGCAATGGCACCCCGAGTGGCAGGTGGAAGACAACCCGCAGTCGATGCGCCTGTTTGGCGCCTTCGGCCAGGCATGCCGCGATTACCAGGAACAGCAGCACCGAAAGAAAGAATGACCGGCGCGCCGCACGCGTAGCACGCGGCGTTTGATCAAGACCAGCGAGAGGGAAACATGGCAATACGCGAAAATTTCACTTATACGGACATGGATTTGTGGCTCAATGAAAAGCGCGTCACGGAAATCGAATGCCTGGTCCCCGACTTGACGGGCGTGGCGCGGGGGAAGATCCTGCCGCGCGGGAAATTCACCCAGGAGCGCGGCATGCGCATCCCGGAAGCGGTACTGGGCATGACGGTGACGGGCAATTACCCGGTCGACGATGGCGGCTACGACCGCGCCATTTCCAGCACCGACCGCGACATGATTTTGAAGGCCGATCCCACCACCATCACCATGGTGCCGTGGGCCACGGACCCCACCGCGCAAGTCATCCACGACTGCTATTTTGCCGACGGCGCGCTGGTCGATTTCGCCCCACGCTCCGTGCTGCGGCGCGTGCTGAAACTGTATGCGGACAAGGGCTGGAAACCTGTCGTGGCGCCCGAGCTGGAGTTCTACCTGACGGCGAAAAACACGGACCCGGACTTGCCATTGAAACCGCCCATCGGGCGCAGCGGCCGGGCCGAGACGAGCCGCCAGGTGTACAGCATCGATGCCGTCAACGAGTTCGATCCCCTGTTCGAGGATATCTACGATTACTGCGAACTGATGAACCTTGACGTCGACACCCTGATCCACGAAATCGGCGCGGGGCAGATGGAAATCAACTTCCTGCACGGCGATCCTCTGGGCCTGGCAGACAAGGTCTTCTTCTTCAAGCGCACCCTGCGCGAAGCGGCCCTGAAACACGATATGTATGCCACCTTCATGGCCAAGCCCATGGCGGGCGAGCCGGGGTCCGCCATGCACGTGCATCAGAGCGTCGTCGACGCGAAGACGGGCCTGAATATCTTCAGCAATGAGGACGGCTCGGCCGCGCCCATTTTCAAGCATTACATCGCGGGCTTGCAGCGCTACATGCCGTCGGCCATGGCTATCGTCGCGCCCTATGTGAATTCCTACCGCCGCATCGTGCGCCACACGGCCGCGCCGATCAACATCCAGTGGGGCCTGGACAACCGCACGGTGGGCTTCCGCGTGCCCGAATCGGGCGTGCAGGACCGCCGCGTGGAAAACCGCATCATCGGCGCCGATGCGAATCCCTACCTGGCCCTGGCCGTCACTTTGGCCTGCGGCTACCTGGGCATGACGGAGCAGCTGGAAGCGACGCCGATGATGGTGGGCAGCGCCTACGACATGAAGTTCGAATTGCCGCAAGGCTTGCCCGAGGCTCTGCAACTGCTGCGCGCGGAAGACAAGCTGCGCACGGTGCTGGGCGAGCGCTTCATCGACGTGTATGCGGCCATCAAGGACCTCGAGCACCAGGAGTTCATGACCGTCATCAGCCCGTGGGAGCGCGAACATCTTCTGCTCCACGTTTAAGAAAGGATCTCAATGAGCACATCCAATAATCCGCTGGCGCCAAGCGCCGCCCTGGTTGCCTCCGTGGCGCAGAAAAACGCGGCGCCGCAGGTGTACGACACGGCCGCCATCCAGCAGATGGACGCGGCCCACTACCTGCATCCGTTCACCGATTTCCAGGACCTGGCGTCGAAAGGCGCGCGTGTGATGGTGCGCGGCGACGGCGTCTACCTGTGGGATAGCCAGGGCAAGAAGATCGTCGATGGCATGTCGGGCTTGTGGTGCGTGAACGTGGGCTATGGCCGCACGTCGATCTCGCAAGCCGTGTACAAACAGATGGAGACGCTGCCCTTCTATAACAGTTTCTTTGGCACGACGAACGTGCCGGCCGCGCAGCTGGCGGCCAAGCTGGCGCAGATATCGCCGCCGCAGTTCCAGCACGTGTTCTTCACCAGTTCCGGTTCCGAAGGCAACGACACGAATTTGCGCATGGTGCGCCGCTACTGGGACATCCTCGGCCACAAGGAACGCCACACCATCATCAGCCGCCACAACGCGTATCACGGCAGCACGGTGGCGGGAGCGTCGCTGGGCGGCATGGATGGCATGCATGCGCAGGGCGGCATGCCGATACCGGGCATCGCGCATATCGGCCAGCCCAATTATCTGGAGTCGGGCCACGGCTTGAGCCCGGAAGCGTTCGGCCTGAAGGCGGCCGGCTGGCTGGAAGACAAAATCCTGGAAATCGGCGCCGACAAGGTGGCCGCCTTCATCGGCGAGCCGGTGCAGGGCGCGGGCGGCGTGATCATTCCGCCCTCGACCTACTGGCCCGAAATCCAGCGCATCTGCGACAAGTACGGCATCTTGCTGATCGCCGATGAAGTCATCTGCGGCTTCGGCCGCCTGGGGCGCTGGTTCGGCTCCGAACTGTTCGGCATCAAGCCCGACCTGATCACGTTTGCCAAGGGCGTCACCTCGGGCTATGTGCCGCTGGGCGGCGTGCTGGTGGGAGACCGTGTCGCCAAGGTGCTGATCGAGCAGGGTGGCGAATTCACCCACGGCTTTACGTATTCGGGCCACCCCGTCGCCTGCGCGGCGGCGCTGGAAAACATCCGCATCATCGAGGAAGAGCAGCTGGTGGCCAAGGTGGCCGAGGATACGGGACCGTACCTGCAGCAGTGCTTCGCCAGCCTGGGCGAACACCCGCTGGTCGGCTATGCGGACAGCTGTGGCCTGGTCGCGGGCCTGAACCTGGTGCGCAAGAAGGGCGCCACCGTGCACGAGAACGAGCTGTTCGACGAGAGCCAGGGCGTGGGCATGATCTGCCGCGGCCACATGTTCGACAACGGCGTCATCATGCGCGCCGTGGGCGAACGCATGATCGTCGCCCCGCCGCTGGTCATGACGCGCGCGCAGATCGATGAAATGGTGGGCCTGATACGGCTGTGTCTGGACAAGACGTATGCGGATGTGAAAGCGAAGGGCTGGGTTTAAGCGTTCGCTGGACAGCAGCCGAATGCTGGGGTCTGACCCGCCGGGTCTGACCCCGGATTTCTGCTGAATGTGCCACAGAAATCACAATTTTCGCAGCACATACGGGTGAGTTCCGCTAAACTTCCATCCTGGCCGCTCTTTGTAGCGGCCAGTTTTTCATTTGACACCCCCTTACCCAGAAGCCATCCACACATGACGATAGCAACACCAGCCGCGTCGGCCAGCGACGCCCCAGCGCCTTTCTTGCTGATTGATCAACTAGTCAAGGAATTCGATGGCGTGCGCGCCGTCAATGATATTTCCGTGACGATCAACAAGGGCGAGATTTTCGCTCTGCTTGGCAGTTCAGGTTGCGGCAAGTCGACCCTGCTGCGCATGCTGGCCGGTTTCGAGACGCCGACGTCGGGGCGCATTGCCCTGGCGGGCGACAGCATCGTCGATGTGCCGCCGCACCAGCGCCCCATCAACATGATGTTCCAGTCGTACGCGCTGTTCCCGCATTTGTCCGTGTGGGACAACATCGCCTTCGGCCTGCGCCGCGACGGTTTGCCGAAAGCGGAAGTGGCGGCGCGGGTCGAGCAGATGCTGGCGCTGGTGCAGCTGGGCCAATACGCGAAGCGCAAGCCGCATCAGCTGTCGGGCGGGCAGCAGCAGCGCGTTGCGCTGGCGCGCAGCCTGGCCAAGCGGCCGCAATTGCTGCTGCTCGACGAGCCGCTGGGTGCACTCGACAAGAAACTGCGCGAGCGCACGCAGATGGAGCTGGTCAACATCATCGAGCAAGTGGGCGTCACCTGCGTGATGGTCACGCACGACCAGGACGAGGCCATGAGCATGGCCACGCGCATCGCCGTCATGAGCGAAGGGCGCATCCTGCAGGTGGGCGCTCCCGGCGAAATCTACGAGACGCCGAATTGCCGTTTCGTGGCCGATTTCATCGGCAGCGTCAACCTGTTCGACGGCCGCATCACACAGGATGAACCCGATCACGTGGTGATCGCCACGCCCGATGGCGAGCACTATGTTTCGCACGGCATCACGGGCAACCTGGGCATGGATGTCTCGGTGGCCGTGCGCCCCGAAAAAATCGGCATCCAGATCGCGCCACCCACCCTGGAAGAGCGCGCGTCACCAAAGGAACACGGCTACAACTGCGCTCAGGGCGTGATCGTCGCCATGGCGTATTTTGGCAATGAAACCAGCTACCACGTGCGCCTCGACAGCGGCACCGTGGTGAAGGTGTCGCGCACCAACGCGGCCCGCCACGACGCCGTGCGCCTCGAGCGCGAACAGCGCGTATGGGTGTGGTGGGATGGCGCCGACATCGTCGTGCTGACCAGCTGAGGCCATCATGACGTCCCTCCTGCAATCGCTGCGTAGCCTGGTCACCCTGCGTTGGGTCACAGGGCGTAACGCCGTCATCGCCGTGCCTTCGCTGTTCTTGGCGGCCGCCTTCCTCGTGCCCTTCCTGATCGTGCTGCGCATCAGCCTGTCCGACATGGACACGGCGGGCAGCCCATTCGGCGGCTTGCTGTCGTACGTCGACGGCATCGTTGTGCTGAAGGTGAAAATCGCCAACTACCTGTTCATCGCCGCCGATGAACTGTATCTGCTCACCTACCTCAGCTCCATCAAATACGCGGCGATTACCACGGCCATTTGCCTCTTCATCGGCTACCCGTTCGCCTACTTCATGGCGCGCGCCAAACCGTCGATCCGCCCCGTGCTGATGATGCTGGTGATGCTGCCGTTCTGGACCTCGTTCCTGCTGCGCGTGTATGCGTGGAAGGGCATCCTGGCCAACCACGGCTTGCTCAACGATCTCTTGATCGCGCTGGGCGTCGTGAGCGAACCGCTGCACATGATGAATACCTCGTTCTCGCTGGTCGTCGGCATGGTGTACGCCTATCTGCCCTTCATGATCCTGCCCTTGTACGCCAACCTGGTGAAAATGGACATGCGCTACCTGGAAGCGGCGGCCGACCTGGGCGCCACGCCCTTGCAGGCGTTCTGGCGCATCACCGTGCCCCTGTCGAAGTCGGGCATCATCGCCGGCGCCATGCTGGTGTTCATTCCGTCCGTGGGCGAATACGTGATTCCCGAGCTGCTGGGCGGCCCGGAAACCCTGATGATCGGCCGCGTGCTGTGGGATGAATATTTCACCAATAACGACTGGGCCATGGCGTCGTCGGTGACGGTGCTGGTGGTCTTGCTGATCCTCGTGCCTATGGCCATTTTTAACAAATACAAGACGGAGCAGGACGCGGAGGAGCGCACATGAACGGACGTACTTTCCTGCAGCGCTGGTTCGGCCGCGGCTGGCTCTCGCTCGGCTATCTGTTCCTTTACCTGCCCATCATCGTGCTGATCGTCTTTTCGTTCAACAGCTCGCGCCAGGACATGGTGTGGAGCGGCTTTTCGCTGCGCTGGTACAGCGAGTTGATGAGCGATACGGAAATCATTTCGGGCTTCGGTTTGTCACTGAAGATCGCTTTCATGTCGGCTACATCATCCGTCATCCTCGGCACGTTTGCCGCCTTTGCCTTGACGAGCTACCAGTGCTTCCGTGGCCGTACCTTGTTCTCGTCCATGGTCAGCGCGCCCTTGGTGATGCCGGAAGTGATCATCGGCCTGTCCCTGCTGCTGATGCTCGTGTCCATGCAAAAGGTCTTCGGTTTTCCCGAACGGGGCGTGCTGACCATCTGGCTCGGCCACACCCTGCTGGGCATGGCGTATGCGGCCGTGGTGGTGCAATCGCGCCTGCAGGAGATGAGTAAATCGCTGGCCGAAGCGGCCATGGACCTGGGCTGCCGCGCGCTCCAGGTGTTCTTCCTCGTGACCCTGCCGAACATCACGCAAGCGCTGGCGTCGGCCTGGCTGCTGACGTTTACCTTGTCGCTCGACGACGTGGTGCTCTCGGCTTTCCTGTCCGGCCCCGGTTCGACGACGATGCCGCTGGTGATCTTCTCGCGCGCGCGCCTGGGGCTCGATCCGCGCGTGAACGCCATCGCTGCGCTGACGATCCTCGTCGTGACGCTCGCCGTGATCGCGTACGCCGTGATGCTGGCGCGCGCCGACCGCAGACGCCGCAAGCAACTGTCCGCGGCGTATTTGGAAGACTAAGTAGGTCGTGGGAAATTATTGTGAAGTTATGACGAACAGAACCGGATGCTCTGCAAGGCGCCCGCTGCGACGCAGTGCGAGCACTGCTAGCAGCGGGCAACGCCGCAGAGCGCCGGGTATGGAAGTCAGAAATAACAATAATCTATTACGCCCTACTTAGGAGTAAGCTGGCGTTTTCACCTTGCAGGAGACGACCATGACGGAAAACACCAGCTGGCATGCGCGGGCCGCAGCGCTCACGATCGATGGCCGCGCCTTCATCAACGGCGAGCGTGCCTGGGCCACATCCGGCCAGACTTTCGACAATCTGTCGCCCATCGACGGGCGCTTGCTGGGGCAGGTGGCCCGCTGCGATGGTGCGGATGTGGATGCGGCTGTGCAGGCCGCGCGCGCCGCTTTTGACGACCGTCGCTGGGCAGGCAAGTCGCCCGCGCAGCGCAAGCGCGTGTTGATCAAGTTCGCCGACCTGGTGCAGAAATACGGTCCCGAGCTGGCCCTGCTGGAAACCCTGGACATGGGCAAACCGATCAAGTACAGCCAGAGCGTGGACGTGGGCGCCACAGCCAACTGCCTGCGCTGGTATGGCGAGGCGATCGATAAAGTCTACGATGAAATCGCACCGACCCCCGCCAACAGCCTGGCTTTGATCACGCGCGAACCGGTAGGCGTCGTTGCCGCCATCGTGCCGTGGAACTATCCGATGATCATGGCCGCCTGGAAGATCGCGCCCGCCCTCGCGGCCGGCAACAGCGTGATCCTGAAACCGTCCGAAAAATCGCCGCTGACGGCCTTGCGCCTGGCCGACATCGCGCTGGAAGCGGGCGTGCCGGCGGGCGTCTTCAACGTGCTGCCCGGTTATGGCAACGAGGCCGGCGCCGCGCTGGCGCTGCACATGGACGTCGATTGCATCGGCTTTACGGGTTCCACGCGCACGGGGAAATTGATAGTGCAGATGGCGGGCCAGTCGAACCTGAAACGGGCATGGACGGAACTGGGCGGCAAGTCCGCCAACATCGTCTGCGCCGATTGCCCTGACCTGGACAAGGCCGTGGCGGCCGCCGTCGGTTCCATCTTCTTCAACCAGGGCGAAAGCTGCAACGCGCCCTCGCGCCTGTTCGTGGAAGAATCGATCAGGGAAGAATTTATCGCCAAGGCGCAGGCCATGCTGCCCCGCTTCCAGCCGGGCGATCCGCTTGACGAAGCCACCGTCATGGGCGCGATTGTCGACGCCACGCAGATGAAGACCGTGATGGGCTACATCGCGTCCGGCAAGCAGGAGGGTGCGCAGCTGCTGGGCGGCGGCGACGCCGTGCGCGCGGAGACGGGCGGCTACTATGTGCAGCCGACCATCTTCGGCGTGGATACGAGCATGACGATCGCGCGCGAAGAAATCTTCGGCCCTGTCCTTTCCGTGCTGGGCTTTACGGATATCGCCGAAGCCATCAAACAGGCCAATGCCACGCCGTACGGCTTGCAGGCGGCCGTGTGGACGTCCGACATCACCAAGGCCATCCAGACGGCGCGCGCCCTGCGTGCGGGCACCGTGCACGTCAACCAGTACGACGGCGACGACATCACCGTGCCGTTCGGCGGCTACAAACAGTCGGGCAACGGGCGTGACAAGTCATTGCACGCGCTGGACAAGTACACGGAATTGAAGACGACCTGGATACAGGTGGGATAATTTTTAAAATAGAACTTAAAAGGACTAATTTATGGTGTTAATGGCTTAAAATAGTTCTTTTAGGATCTATTAAAATTTTCATGGCGATGTATTTTTTAAAAATTTGGATCGTATAAGTGCTAATTTAAGGATAAACTGAACACAATTAGCTACTATAAGATCCAATTGGAGCCGTCATGCACTGCCATTTTCAAATTTTTCATGATGATGCGTGGCACGATTGCGCATCGCTGACTTTGCTTGATCCTGCAGGCGGCAATCCACGCACCGGTACCCTGTTCGAGTATGACCTCGATTATGCCTTCTTCAAGCTTGAGAGTGGACCTGTCTCGCTGCGGTTCCCCGTCACGGCAGAAATGCAGAAGCTGGCGCAATGGCCAGCTTTTATCTTTGACCTGATTCCCCAGGGAAGCGGCCGGACATATCTGCTTGGGCAGCTTCAACTGGCCGATGGTCCGGCTGCCGATTTTCCGCTTGCGTGTGCCGGTGCATTCAATCCAGTCGGGCGCGTGCGCATCGCCGAGGCCGTGCAGTACTACGCACACCATATGAATCGCCACGACAAGGGCAAGCCGCAGACCGGCTTTTCACTGGAGGAGATTATAGGTCGCGGCGATGCCTTCAATGAGCGCATGCTGATGCATAGCATGTTGGCCGCTGGCAGTCTGGGGGTACAAGGAGCGGCACCGAAATATCTGCTGACCACGGACCATGCTGGTTTCTGGCATGCCGATGGCGCTCTGGCGGACAAGTATGCGGCTGCACATTTCATCGTCAAGCGTCCGCGCGGAAAGACCGCCAGCGACGCCAAGGTATTGAGAAATGAAGCCGCATACATGACTGTGGCGCGCGCGATGGGCTTGCGCACCGAAGGCCAACTGCGCTACCAGGACGATACCTTGTTCATTCCCCGTTTTGACCGCCGCATCCGCGATGGAAAAGTGCTGCGACTGCATCAGGAAAGCGCCGCTTCGCTGGCAGGTATCGTTGGCTTTGAAGCCACGCCCAGCCAGTTTGTATTATTGCAGGCGCTGCGCGCCGTCGTCAGTGACAAGACTGCGGAAACCATTGAATTTCTCAAACGCGATATCTTGAACCTAGCCATGCGCAATACCGATAATCACGCACGCAATACGGCGGTACAGCAAGTGGGTGCCGAGGTGCGCCTCACGCCGCTGTTCGATTTTGCGCCGATGTACCTGGACCCGGATGGCATACCACGCGCGGCGCGCTGGTATCACCCGGATACCAAAAACGAGCTGCATGACTGGACGACGATACTGGCTACGATCGGCATGCCGGACGTCGAGCGCCAGCAGGTTCGCCTCGCGCTATACGGATTTGCCCAGCAACTGGCTGCGCTGGAACAGCATATGCAGGAGGCAGGCGTGGATGATGACATCATTGCTTTCCTTCGGCCACATATCGCCGGGCAGCTCGAACAGCTCAAGACATTGGGGGAGCACTGACATGGCGCGTACCAAAAAGACCGTTGACAAGGAGGAGCTGCGGCAGCGCAGGGCGGTGCTTTACGAAGCCATTGAAGCAGGAGCCATCACGCTACAGCACGCCGTCAAGGAAATGCGCGCTATCTCGCGCATGACGCAGGCAGAGTTTGCGACGCACCGGGGCGTGAGCACGAAGGTCATCAAGGAAATCGAGAGCGGCAAGGGCAATCCGACCATCCAGACGCTGAATCGCATCGGACAGTTTTTTGGACTGGAGGTGGCGTTTGTACGGACAGAAACGCTGCGCGAAAAAAAAATCGCCCCGGCAAGTACCGGGGCGATATCGCCTCAATAGGCTAAGTAATCCTCAGGAAATTATTGTGAAATTATGACGAACATAGCCGGATGCTATGCAAGGCGTCCGCCGCGACGCAGTGCGAGCACTGCGAGCGGTGGGCAACGCCGCAGCGTGCCGGTTATGGAGGTCAGAAATCACAATAATTTATGGGGGGTACTTGGATCAGAAGCAGTGTTCCAGCGCCGGGAAGCTGCCATCCTTGACGGCTTTGACATAGCCGGTGACGGCGTCGTCGATGCTGGCCGCGCCTTCCATGAAGTTGCGCACGAAGCGCGCCTTGCGGCCTGGGAACACGCCCAGCATGTCGTGCATGACGAGGACTTGGCCCGAGCAGTCGGGACCTGCGCCGATGCCGATCGTCGGTATCGTCAGCATGTCCGTCACTTCCTTGCCCAGCTGCGTCGGCATCGCTTCCATCAGCACGATGGCGGCGCCCGCATTTTGCAGCGCCAGCGCATCGTTCTTCAGTTCGGCCGCGCTTTCCGTGCTCTTGCCCTGTACTTTATAGCCGCCCAGCTGGTGCACGGATTGCGGCGTCAGGCCGATGTGGGCGCAGATGGGGATGCCGCGCTCGGTGAGGAAACGCACGGTCTCGGCCAGCCAGGCGCCGCCTTCGATCTTGATCATGTGCGCGCCAGCCTGCATCAGGATGACGGCGTTCGCATAGGCTGTTTCAGGCGTGCCGTACGCGCCGAACGGCAGGTCGGACATGATCATGGCCGACTTGCTGCCGCGCGCGACGGACGCCGTGTGGTAGGCCAGTTCGGCCACGGTGACGGGCAGGGTGGAATTGTGGCCGTTGCAGACCATGCCGAGCGAATCGCCGATCAGCAGGATCTCCACGCCGCAGCGGTCCATCAGGGACGCGAAGCTGGCGTCATAGCAGGTCAGCATGGTGATCTTTTCGCCGGCGGCGCGCAGCGTGGCCAGGGTGTGGATGGTCACGGCCTTGTTGGCGACAGGCTTGGCTGGCGCCGGCACCGGTGTGGCGGCCTTGTCTTTTGCGGCCAGATCTGTTCCTTGCAAATAAGCGGACATAGGTATTCTCTAGAGTGAAAGGGGGTGATGCGATTGCGACGCCGCTAGTGTAGTACTTTATGCGGCGTGCTGCAGGGGCGGCATTGTAGTGTATGTCCGGCGCCTTGGCTCAGAGCTGGCTGATGGCCTGGTCGGCCACCGTGGCCAGGTAGTCCTGCGCCGGCCCGAGTCCGGGCACGACGATGGCGGGCGCAAGTTCCAGCAGCGGCACCAGCACGAAGGCGCGCTCGGTGAGGCGCGGATGGGGCACCGTCAGGGTGGCGCTGGCGATCCGTTCATCGCCGTACAGCAGCAAGTCCAGGTCCAGGGTGCGCGGGGCGTTGCGATAGGGCCGCTCGCGCCCGTGCGCCGCCTCGATGGCGTGCAGCGCCAGCAGCAGTTCCTCTGCCGGCAGGGTGGTTGTGATGCGCGCCACGGCGTTGATGTAGTCGTCGCCGCTCGAATCGATGGGCGCCGTGCGGTAGCTGGCCGAGGCGTCAACGAGGGATGCGCCAGGCAGGCGCGCCAGGCGCGCGATCGCATCCTGCACATTCGCACGCGCATCGCCCAGGTTGGCCCCGATGCCGATGTAGGCGGTGACCGTCATTATTCGCCGCTGGTGCTGCCGGTGGTCGAGCCGCCGCCCGTGCCGGTCTTGCTGCGCGTGCTGCGGCGTGGCGGGCGCTTCTTCTTGACGGCGCCCGGTGCGGCATTGGCGCTGACGAGCAGCGCTTCGCGCGTTTCCTCGTCGCCTTCATAAAAGGCCGTCCACCATTCGCCGATGTCCATGTCGATCTCGCCCGAGGCGCAGCGCAGCAGCAGGAAGTCGTAGCCGGCGCGGAAGCGCAGGTGTTCGAGCAGCTTGTACGGCGCCTTGCCGACGCGGCGCTCGAAGCGCGGCTGCATCGACCAGATGTCGCGCATGTCGGAACCGATCTTGCGCTGCAAGGCCAGTTTTTCCGTTTGCGAGTCGAGCACATCGTCGGCCGCCAGGTGCAGCGCGGGGATCGTCGATTCGCCGGCGGCGCGGTAGGCCGTCCATTTTTCCAGCACCTGGTGCCACAGCAGCGAGGCGAACAAAAAGCCTGGCGAGACGGTCTTGCCGGCGGCGATGCGCTGGTCCGTCGCGTCCAGCGCCAGAGTGACGAATTTCGCGCCCAGCGGCTGCTCCAGCACCACGTCGAGCAGCGGCAGCAGGCCGTGATGCAAGCCTTCCTTGCGCAGCTGCTGCAGGCAAGCCAGCGCGTGACCGCTCATCAGGAGTTTGAGCATTTCGTCGAACACGCGCGGCGCGGGCACATTGTTGATCAGCGGCGCCATGACGGGAATCGGCGCGGCCGTGTGCGGCTCGATGGTGAATTTCAGCTTGGCGGCGAAGCGCACGACGCGCAGCATGCGCACGGGATCTTCGCGATAGCGTTCTTCCGGTTTGCCGATCATGCGCAAGGTCTTGGCGCGGATGTCTTCCACTCCGCCGTGGTAGTCGAGTACTTCCTGCGTGGCCGGGTTGTAATACATGGCGTTGATCGTGAAGTCGCGGCGCAGCGCGTCTTCGTGCTGCAAGCCGAAGGTGTTGTCGCGCAGGACGCGGCCATGTTCATCCTTGGGCGCAGAGTCGGCGCCGGCGCCGCGGAAGGTCGTCACTTCCAGCAAATCCTGGCCGAACATCACGTGCACGATCTGGAAGCGCTTGCCGATGATGAAGGCGCGGCGGAACAAACGCTTGACCTGTTCCGGCGTGGCGTTGGTGGCGATGTCGAAGTCTTTCGGTTTCACGCCCAGCAGCAGGTCGCGCACGGCGCCGCCGACGACAAAGGCCTCGAAGCCCGCCTCCTGCAGGCTGCTGGTGACGCGGATGGCATTCGACGACACCAGTTTCGGGTCGATTCCGTGTTGCGCAGGACCGAGCACGATGGGTGCAGTGGTGTCGCGCGCTGCCTCTTTTTTAACGCCGAGGATCTTGCGGATGAATTTTTTAATCATTGAATAAGTGGAGTGATGGCCAGCCGTGGAGGGATGCGTGTGCGCTCAAAGCGGTGTTGGGGTTGGTCGCGACAGGGTGGGTCACGACCGACAGCAGGGGAATGTCGTTGTGCGAATCGCTGTAGAAATAGCTGCGCTCGAACTGCCCCAGTTCCTTGCCCATCTTTTCCAGCCAGGCGTGGGTGTGGGTCAGCTTGCCCGCGCCCAGGGTCGGCGTGCCGACCAGCTTGCCCGTGACGTTGCCTGCGTCGTCATATTCGGGCATGGCCGCCAGCAGGTGCTCGACGCCAAGCGCGTCGGCGATGGGTTTGGTGATGAAATGGTTGGTGGCCGTGACGATGGCCAGCAGGTCGCCCGCGTCCTGGTGCTGTTTCAGCAGGGCCACGACTTCCGGACGGATGGCCGGCATGACCACTTCGGCCATGAATTGCCGGTGCAGCGCTTCCAGGCGCTCGCGCGGGAATTGCGCCAGTGTGCCGAGCGAGAATTCCAGGTATTCCACCGGATCGAGCGTGCCGGCCTGGTATTGCGCGAAAAATTCGTCGTTGCGGCGGGTGAATTCGGCGGCGTCCACGGCACCGATGCGTACCAGGAATTCGCCCCACTCGTGATCCGAGTCGATGGGCAGCAGGGTGTGGTCGAGGTCAAACAGGGCCAGATTCATCATTCTTTCGCTTCCGCCTGCAGCAACTCGCGCAACAATGGCAAGGTGATCGGGCGTTGGGTTTCAAGGGAGTAGAGGTCGAGAGAGTCCAGCATCGTCGACAGCGAACGCATGTCGCGCCGGAAATGGGACAGCAGATAGGGTAACACGCCGGGCGACAAGGTCAAGCCGCGGGTGGTGGCCGCCTGGGTCAGGGCGGCGATTTTTTCATCGTCGGTCAAGCCGTGGATTTGATAGATCAGGCCCCAGCCCATGCGCGTGCGCAAGTCTTCGCGCACGGGCAGCACGGCGGGCGGCACGGCGCCGCTGCAGACCATGAATGCCTTGTTGGCGCGGATTTCATTGAACAGGGCAAAAGCATCGATCTGCGCCAGCGGCGACAGCTTTTCGCAGTCGTCGAGCAGGTACAGGTCGACGTCAGGCGAATACACGAATTCGGACTCGATCGAGAATGGCGAAATGTAGCGCGCGCGCTCGGTGCTGGCCAGGGCCTTGAGCAGGTGGCTCTTGCCGGCGGCCAGTTCGCCCCACAGGTAGGCAAAATGTTCGCGCGACGTGCGCGCGGCGAACTGGCGCATCAGCTGCGCCACTTCGGCATTCTGTCCCACCTCGAAGGTATCGAGGCTGTGCGCCTGGTCTGTGCCTAAATCGAGCACCAGTTGTTTCATGGCGTACGCCTTGTCCTGTTTTTCATTACTGCATGTGCATCGTGGTATTGCTAGGTTGATATGATATCCGCTTTTACTAGGTATTATAGAAGCTGCTGGAGAGGTAGTGGCGTCTTAGATGCTTAAAAGCGACCATCAGGACGGCAGAAGCGGGTAAAGCAAGCAAAACGCCGACGAAACCGAACAATTGTCCGAAAGCCAGCAAGGCAAAGATCACGGCCAGCGGATTTAAACCGATGCGCTCGCCCACCAGACGCGGCGTGAGGAAAAAGCCTTCGATGACCTGGCCGCAGCCGTAGATGACGGCCACGGCGATGACGCCGCTCCAGTCTGCAAACTGCAGCAGGGCGGCGATCAGCGCCAGCATCAGGCCCAGTCCGAAGCCCAGGTAGGGGATGAACACCAGCAAGCCCGTGATGATGCCCACAGGCAATGCCACTTCAAAACCGGCGATGGCCAGCGCCACCGAGTAATACGTGGCCAGCACCAGCATGACGAGCAACTGGCCGCGCAGGTATTGCGCCAGCAGGGTATCGACTTCCTGCGCCATGCCCACCGTGCGGCCGACCCAGCGGCGCGGCACGGCGGCGGCGATGCGCGCCAGCATCGGATGCCAGTCCAGCAACAAATAAAACAGCACCACGGGAATCAGCACGACGGTGGCCAGCCAGCCCAGCACGGCCGTGCCGCCGATACGGGCCGAGGCGAGCACCGTGCTCCAGATTTCATCGCCGCTGGTGGCCATCTGCTGGCTCAGCATGCGCTTGATGCCCGTGCCGTCCAGGCGCACGCGGATGCCGAGGTCGCGCAGTTTCGGCGCCAGGAACTCGTTCGCCTTGCTGAGGAATTGCGGGATTTGCGCCTGCAGCAGCGGGATTTCCTTCTGCAACACGGGCACGACGATCAGCACCAGCGCCGTGATGGCGAGGAAAAACAACACTACGACGACCAGCACGGCCAGCGGACGGGGCACGTAAAAGCGCTTGTAATGGAGGCGCTGCAAGCGGTCGACGCCGGGATTGAGCACGTAAGCGAGGATGGCGGCGGCCAGGAAGGGCGTCAGGATGGGGCCGAGGCTGACGAGCAGCAGCAAAAATGCCAGCCAGACCGCGATCCAAAATGCTGTTTGCTTCTGTTCGGCGGTGATGGCGAATGGCATGTAGTTTGTACTGTTGCGTTAAAAAAAGGCAGTTAATTACGAAATAGCGGGGCAGTTTGATAAAATAGCGACTTGATCGACCGAATTCACCCGCTGGCGCCCTGCCGCACGATGTTGAAAAACATGCTTGCGCGCGCGTGCTGGCGGGTATCCGCCTTCTATTTTACCGCCTCCGCTGCCACCACACCATGAACCAGACTTCTAATGTTTCCCTTTCCTACCGTGACGCTGGCGTCGATATCGACGCAGGCGACGCTTTAGTCGAAGCAATCAAGCCGTTTGCCAAGCGCACCCTGCGCGAAGGCGTGATGGGCGGCCTGGGCGGTTTTGGCGCCATGTTTGAAATCAGCAAGAAGTACAAGGAACCGGTGCTGGTCTCGGGTACCGACGGCGTCGGCACTAAATTGCGCCTGGCGTTCGAACTGAACCGCCATGACACGGTCGGCATCGACCTGGTCGCCATGAGCGTCAACGACATCCTGGTGCAAGGCGCCGAGCCGCTGTTCTTCCTCGACTACTTCGCTTGCGGCAAGCTGGACGTGGCCATTGCCACCGACGTCATCAAGGGCATCGCCCAGGGTTGCGAACAAGCCGGTTGCGCGCTGATCGGCGGCGAAACGGCGGAAATGCCGAGCATGTACCCGGCCGGCGAATACGATCTGGCAGGTTTTGCCGTCGGCGCCGTGGAAAAATCGAAAATCATCGACGGCACCAAGATCGCCCCGGGCGACGTGGTGCTGGGCCTGGCCTCGTCGGGCGTGCACTCGAACGGTTACTCGCTGGTGCGCAAGATCATCGAAGTGGCGAAACCTGACCTGGAAGGCGACTTCCACGGCCGCAAGCTGGCCGACGTGCTGATGCAGCCGACGCGCATCTACGTCAAGCCGCTGCTGGCGCTGATGGATGCCATGGAAGTCAAGGGCATGGTGCACATCACCGGTGGCGGCCTGGTGGAAAACATCCCGCGCGTGCTGCAGCCTGGCCTGGTGGCCGAGCTGGACTCGAAGGCATGGACCATGCCGCCGCTGTTCACGTGGCTGCAACAGCACGGCGGCGTGGCTGACGCCGAAATGCACCGCGTCTTCAACTGCGGCATCGGCATGACCGTCATCGTCTCGCAAGAGAATGCGGACGCCGCCATCGCCCAGCTGCAAGCGGCCGGCGAAACCGTGTCGCGCATCGGCACGATCCGCGCGCGTAACGGCGACGAGCACCAGACTATCGTCATCTAAGCTGTAGCTTGAATGGAAAAGGCAGGCACTCGCGAGAGGCCTGCTTTTTTTACGTCCGGATGTCTACCGCGCGTGCGCCGTCTTCATGCGGCCATCCGGCTGCGAGCCTCCTTTTCCGATCATGGCCACGCTGACGGCCGAGACGAGCGAGGCGAACAGGATGTAGCCGACGATGTGCCACGGCTCGCCATTGCCCGTCTTGAGCAGGTAGGTGGCGATGATGGGCGTCAGGCCGCTGGCGAAGATGCCCGAGAATTGGTAGACGAAGGAGATGCCCGTGTAGCGTACCTTGGCGTCGAACAGGTCGCAGAACAGGGCCGCTTCCGGGCCGTACACGGCCGAATACAGCACGCCCAGCGGGATGATCACGGAACACCACAGCAGCAGCGGATTGTCGGCGTGGTTGAGCATGATCCAGAAGGCGGGAATCGACGACACGCCCGTGATCAACGAGCCCCAGAAAAACACCTTGGTGCGGCCGATGCGGTCCGACAGCCTGCCGAAGAACGGAATGCAGAAGCACATCACGACGGCCGACGCCATCACGCCCATCAGCGCTTCCGTGCGGTCGATCTTGATGGTGTTGGTCAGGTAGGTGATGGAAAACACGCCAAAGATATTGAAGAACACGCCGTCGATATAGCGCGCGCCCATACCCTTCAAGACATTGCCCGGATAGCGTTTCAGCAGGTCGAAGAATGGAATCTGCGTCTCCGCGTTCTTCTCCTTGACGGCCTGGAATTCGGGCGTTTCCATCACGTTCAGGCGTATCCACATGCCGATGAAGACGAGGGCCGCCGACAGGATGAAGGCGACGCGCCAGCCCCAGGACAGGAATTGCGTATCCGTCAAGGTATACGACAGGATCGCCACCACGCCCGAAGCGAGGCACAGGCCGATGGCCAGGCCGATCTGCGGCAGGCTGGCATAGAAGCCGCGCTCCTTTGGGGGCGCATATTCATACGCCATCAGCACGGCGCCGCCCCATTCGCCACCGAGGCCGATACCCTGCAGCACGCGCAGGAACAGCAGCAGGCCAGGGGCCCAGTAGCCGATGTGGTCGTAGGTCGGCAGCACGCCGATCAGGAAAGTGGAGATCCCCATGATCATCAGGGTCATCACCAGCATGCTCTTGCGGCCGATCTTGTCGCCGAAGTGGCCGAAGATCACGCCGCCGATGGGGCGCGACAGAAAACCTACGGCAAAGGTGCCGTAGGCCAGCATGGTCGAGACGAGCGGATCGCCGCCCGGGAAATACAGCTTGCTGAACACGATGCCGGCCACGACGCCGTATAAAAAGAAGTCATACCATTCGATGGTGGCGCCGATCACGCTGGCCATCACGACTTTCCGTAGCTCTTTGGCCTTTTTCGGATTGCTCGTATTGTTATCCATAATATCTAGTCTCCTATCGATATCGATTATGTGTTTTTTTCTGATGCCTGGCTGATTGCCAAGTCATTGAGGGGCGGGCCACTCTGCCCGCCGCTGGCATCCTCCTTTGGGAACGGAATGGGGTAGAGTCAGGCCGCCTTGGGCAGGCGCACGGCGTCCGCCAAAATCATGTCGGCCGCTTTTTCGGCGATCATGATGGTGGGCGCGTTCGTATTGCCCGAGACGATTTCCGGCATGATCGACGCGTCGACCACGCGCAGGTTCTGCATGCCGTGCACGCGCAGACGCTCGTCGACGACGGCCATGGCGTCATGCCCCATCTTGCAGGTGCCGCTCGGGTGGTAGATCGACTGGCTGAAGCGCCGCGCCGCGTCCAGCAGTTCCTCATCGTTCTGGAACTGCGGGCCGGGCACGAACTCGGAAATGATGTGCGGCGCCAGCGACGGGGCGGCAGCGATTTTTCGGGCCACGCGCAGGGCGGCAACCGCCGTCTGCTGGTCGCGCGGGTCGGACAGATAATTCGGGTAGATGCCAGGATAAGCGAGTGGATCGGCGGACTTGATCGACACGTGGCCGCGGCTGTGCGGGCGCAGCTGGCACACGGACGACGTGAACGCGGAAAACGGATGCGCGCCTTCGCCCGGCTTGTCGGCGCTCAGCGGCTGCATGTGGAACTGGATGTCGGGCCGTTCCACGTCGGGCGACGACTTGGTAAACACTGTCACCTGGCTGGCCGCCAGGGTCAACGGTCCCGAGCGGGAAAACACATATTGCATGCCCACCCACAGCTTGCCCCACAGGCTGTTGACTTCATCGTTCAGGGTTTTCAGCCGCGTCTTGAAGACGAGGCGGATTTGCAGATGGTCTTGCAGGTTCTGTCCCACGCCGGGCAAGTCGTGCACGAGCGGCACGCCCACTTCATCGAGCAGGGCGCGCGGGCCCACGCCCGAGCATTGCAGGATTTGCGGCGAACCGATGGCGCCCGCGCAGAGTATCACTTCGCCGCTGGCATGCGCCTGGCGCAGCTGGCCATCCTGCCGGAATTCGATGCCGACGGCACGCTTGCCATCGAACAGTACGCGCGTGATTTGCGCGCGCACTTCCACGCGCAGGTTGGCGCGCTTGCGGGCGGGCCGAAGGAAGGCTTTCGCCGTACTCCAGCGCAAGCCCTTGCTGGCTGTCTGCTGGAAATAGCCGACACCTTCCTGCGTGGCGCCGTTGTAATCGGCATTGAAGGGGATGCCGCTTTCCGTGGCGCCCGCAATAAAATGCTCGGCGATGGGGCGGCGCAGCCGCAGGTCCGACACTTTCAATGGACCGCCCACGCCATGGTAATCGCTGGCGCCGCGTTCCTGGTCCTCCGATTTCTTGAAATAGGGCAGCACCTCGGCATAGCTCCAGCCTGCATTGCCGAGTTCGGCCCAGCGGTCGTAGTCTTCCTTCTGGCCCCGCACGTACAGCAAGCCGTTGAGCGAGCTGGAACCGCCCAGCACCTTGCCGCGCGGCCATTGCAGCTGGCGCCCCGCGATGCCGGCGTCCGCTTCCGTGCGGTAGCACCAGTCGAGCTTGGGATCGTGCATGGTCTTGAAATAGCCGACCGGCACGTGTATCCAGGGATTGTTGTCCTTGCCGCCCGCTTCCAGCAGCAATACCTGATTGTTGCTGTCGTGCGACAGGCGGTTGGCCAGCACGCAGCCGGCGGAACCGGCGCCGACAACGATGTAATCGTAGTGTATTTGCAACATTGTTCTTGTCTCCTGCGTTGCGGTATCGCACCGCCTCAGCGGGCGTTTTTTGCGATACACTGGTCTTTATTGGTTATTTTTGGAACTTCTGGTTCCATTTATAAAAGACGTGCGGCACCGGGACAAGCGGAAACAGCCGCATACGCGAGAGGTGAAACAGAACATGCATGATGCGTTTCAAAAACGGCCGGGCGAGGCCGAAGAAGGTGGCCAAGTGGAGACCGGCACAACGGCGAGCCATGGCGACGAGGCGCGGGGATTGCGCGTGCTGCGTTTGATCGAGCACCTGGCCAGCGCCAGCCAGCCCTTGACCCTGTCGCAGCTGGCCGCGCGCATGCAAGTGCCCAAGGCCAGCATGATGCGCTTGCTCGATACCTTGGAGCAGCATGGCTATGTGCTGCGCACGCCCGTGGGGCGCGGCTATGTGCCCGGTGCCGCCTCGACCAACCTGGCGCTGGCGACCCTGCGCAACAATGCCCTGATCCGCGTCAGTCGCAGCATCCTGGGCAGCCTGGTGGCCATCACGGGCGAGACGTGCAACCTGGCCATTCCCGAAGGCAATGCGATCGTCTACGTGGACCGCGTGGAAACGCAGGAACCGCTGCGCCTGCATCTGGTGCTGGGCAGCCGGGCGCCCATGCATTGCACGGCCAGCGGAAAGTTATTCCTTGCGCACATGAGTTTGCTGGAGCGGCGCGAGCTGCTGGCCATGCTGACCTTGGAAGCGCGCACGCCGAAAAGCATTACCGACCCCGTGTTGCTCGAGCGCGAGATCGTGCGCATCGCCAGGCTGGGCATCGGCATCGACGACGAGGAATTCGTGCACGGCATGGTGGCCGTGGCCGTGCCCATCTGCGCGGCCGACGGGCGCATCGTGGCGGCTGTCGCCTGCCACGCGCCCGTGGCACGCAAATCCGTGGAGCAATTGATGCAGCACGTGCCGCAGCTCAAGGAGGCGGCCGTGAAACTACGGCCGCTGTTGCTGGCGGAAAACAGCTAGGGTTTGAGCACCTTCGCCACTTTCGCCGCGCGCAGGCGGAACGCATCGGGCATGCCTGAACCCAGCAGCGGACGCAAGTACAGGCGGAAAGCATCGGTGACGTCCGTGCCGCTGGCGCTGATGAACTCGTCTTCCATGGTGCGCGTCTTGCCTGCCACTTCTGTCAGGGGCAGCAACTCGTAATCCACGGAATAAAAGCCCGTGCGCTTGATGGCCACCGAACCGTCGCGGTCGCCCCACATGGCGAATTGCACCGCTTTTTCGCCCACTTCGCGGGCTTCGCGCTGGTCGACGTCGGAAACGCAGCCGATGAAGGAGCGCTGAAGATAGCCGAAGGTGTCGCCGCGCACGCGTTTGATGCCGAGCTTGGCCTTGATTTCGTCGCACAGCAGGTCGGCCAGCGCGCCCGTGCCCGACAATTGCACATTGCCGTGCGCATCGCGTTCGACTTCTTTCGCCAACAGGCTGGCGATCGGTTCGCCCGAGGCGTCGTGGATGCCTTCCGAGACAGCGATCACGCAGCGGCCATATTTTTCATACGTCGCCTTCACGTCGGCAAGAAACTGTTCCAGCACGAAGACGCGCTCGGGCAGGTAGATCAGGTGCGGGCCATCGTCGGGGAACTTCTTGCCCAGCGCCGAGGCAGCCGTCAAGAAGCCCGCGTGGCGGCCCATCACCACGCCCACGTACACGCCGGGCAAGGCCGCGTTGTCGAGGTTGGCGCCGGCGAACGCTTGCGCGACGAAGCGCGCGGCCGAGGGAAAGCCCGGTGTATGGTCGCTGCCCACCAGGTCGTTGTCGATGGTTTTCGGGATGTGGATGCAGCGCAGCGGATAGCCGGCCTTGTGGGCTTCTTCGCTGACGATGCGCACGGTGTCGGACGAGTCGTTGCCGCCGATATAAAAGAAATGTTCGATCTCGTGCGCGCGCAGCACTTCGAAGATTTGCTGGCAGTAGGCGATGTCTGGCTTGTCGCGCGTGGAGCCGAGGGCCGAGGACGGCGTGGCGGCCACCAGTTCCAGGTTGTGGCTGGTTTCCTGCGTCAGATCGACGAATTCTTCATTGACGATGCCGCGCACGCCGTGCAGCGCGCCATACACGCGCGTGACATGCTGAAAGCGCCGTGATTCGAGCACCACGCCCACCAGCGACTGGTTGATGACGGCGGTGGGACCGCCTCCCTGGGCGACAAGAATTTTTCCAGACGGCATAGGATTTCCTCGTAAATGGAACGGCCCTCCAGCCTACTCCTTTTTTGCCGGGGCGCTGTCTTTTCCGATAGTCCTGTCGAGGAATTTCTCCACCCGGCCCCAGAAGTCGATGCGGTTCTTCGGCAATGTCCATCCATGGCCTTCCTCGTCGTAGACCACCCATTCGACATCGCGGTTGTGCTGTTTGACGGCCGCGTAAAACTGCTTGCCGTGATACAGCGGCACCCGCTGATCGGCGGCGCCGTACGCCAGCAGCAGGGGCTGGGTGATGCGCGCCGCCTGGGCGATGGGCGAGGTGGACTGGAACTGGGCCGCGTTGGCCGTCCGGTCGCCAATCAGCTCGGGCATGCCGTACTGTTTCCAGTCATCGCCGAGGTCGGATTTGAAACTCCAGTGGCCGCTATACAGCAGGTTGATGTCGGTCACGCCCACCCAGTCGATGGCGCAGCGGAACAGGTCGGGATCGTTGACCAGGCCCATCAAAGCGGCATAACCGCCATAGCTGGCGCCGGCGATGCAGATGCGGCGCGGATCGGCGATTCCTTCGGCGATGGCCCAGCGCGCGCCATCGGCGAGATCGTCCTGCATCTTCAAGCCCCATTGTTTCCAGCCGGCGCGAAAATGCTTGGCGCCAAAGCCTGTGCTGCCGCGAAATTCCGGTTGCAGCACGGCATAGCCACGCGAGGCAAGAAATTGCACTTCGGCATTCCATTGCCAGGAGCTGCCGCGCACATACGGGCCGCCATGCACGAGCACGACCAGCGGCAGCTGCTTGCCGGAAGTCGTGGCGGGCACGGTGAGCCAGGCGGGAATGGACAGGCCATCGCGCGCCTTGTAGCGCACCAGCTGCTGCTCGCTCATCTGCGCCGGCTTGATGAGCGGCTGCGCTTCGCCGATGATGCTCAGCTTGCCCGTGTCGCTGTTGAACAGCGAGAATTTGCCCGGCTGCCGGTCGGAATACGAGGTCACCAGCATGAAGGGTGTGGCGGGGCGGGCCGCCAGCGAGACCAGGTTGATGGTCGCTGGCAGCAGGGCGTCGATACGTGCCTGGGGCGCCGTCATGGCCGGGTCGAACCAGCGCGTGGCGCGCGCATCGCTCAGGTGGCGCACGCCCAGCAGCTTGCCTTGCCCGACGATCAGATTGCCGCTGAAGTCATAGCCGTCGAGCGAGATGATGGGCGTGGGCACGATGCGGCTGCTGGCCAGGTCGTAGGCATGCACGGACAGCGTATCGCTGCCCATGCGGGCGCTCACGTACAGGGTGCCGTCCGTGCCGAAGGAGAGCGGGGTGAAGGCGTCGGGGCCGCCGAGGTAGGCGTCGAACTGCGCCAGCGTGCGCCAGGCGCCGCTGGCCGGATCAAGGTACTGCACGCTTTCGATATTGCGCTCCCGGGTCACGGCCAGGCGCGGTTCGCCATGCTGGTCGAGCAGCCAGCGGCGCACCTTGCCTGGCGGCTTGACGGCCGTGCTGCGGCCCGTGAGCGTATCGAGCTGCCGCAAGCCTTCGTAGTCGACTTCGCCCGTCGAGGCGTACACGGTGCTGCGCACATACACGGCCTGGGTATCCTGCGCACCGCGCTGGCCCGTCAGGTAGGTATGCCAGGGCAGCAGTTTATAGATCGAGGTGGAGGCATCGGGCATGGCGCTGCGGGCGGCCAGCTGGCGAAAGTTGCCGCCGTCGCGGTTGACGGCAAACAGGCCCGGCCCGAAACGCATGTCGCCGGGCGCCGTCTGGCGGTCGCGCGTGTTCAGGATCAGGCGCTCGTTGTTGACCCATTCGACGTCACCCACGTCGACATCGCTGAATTGCGCCACGACCTTGATGCTGTTATCGAGCAGGTTGACGATGGCCAGCCGTTCGCGATTGTTCGCGCCGCTCACCTTCACGGCCAGATGGCGCGCATCGGGCGACAACTGGGGGCCGCTGAATTCGGGATTGGCGAAGAAGGCCGACAGTGGTGGCGGCGCGATGGCCGTGTGCGCCTGTGCGGAAAGGGCGAACAGGCTGGCGCAGGCGGCCAGGATATGTAGCAGACGCAAGAAAGCCTGGGGCATGGTGTGTTGTAACCTGGAATAAAAAATTGACCTATGGACGCTCACTCCGGCGCCCGGATATGCTCAACCAGCCCCGTGCTGCGGCGTCCCGGCGCCGGCGTCAGCCAGCTGACGAGGATGGCGGCGGCCAGGCCGGCCGGCACGCCGAAGATGCCGGCCGAGATGGGCGCGATGTGGAACCATTGACCGCTGGCATTGCCGCCCAGCATGGTGCTCGTGTGCAGCATGTAATACAGGCATACGCCAAAGCCCGTCAGCATGCCGGCCAGTGCGCCCTGGAAGTTGGCGCGTTGCCAGAAGACGCCCAGCACCAGCGGCGGGAACAGGGTCGAGGCGGCCAGGGAAAAGGCTACGCCCACCAGCGACAAAATGTCCGCCGGCTTTTGCGAGGCCGCATAGGCGGCGATGAAGGCCACGGCCAGCAGCAGCAATTTTGAAATCGTCACGCGCTTTTGCGTCGAAGCCGTGGGATCGACCACCTTGTAATAGACGTCGTGCGACAGGGCGTTCGAGATGGCCAGCAGCAAGCCATCGGCCGTCGACAGGGCGGCGGCCAGGCCGCCTGCCGCCACCAGGCCGGAAATCACGTAGGGCAGGCCGGCGATCTCGGGCGTGGCCAGCACCAGCACGTCGGCGTCGATGGAAATTTCCGCCAGTTGCACGATGCCGTCGCGGTTGACGTCGACGATGCTGATCAGGGGACTGAGCTTGTCCACATTGGCCCAGTACGACACCCAGGTGGGCAGGTTCGCGTATTGCGTGCCCACGAGCGCCGAGTAAATATCGTACTTGACCAGCACGGCCAGCGCGGGAATCGTGAGATAGATCAACAAGATGAAGAACAGGGTCCAGAACACGGAGACGCGCGTTTCGTGCACGGAAGGCGTGGTGTACGATCGCATGAGGATATGCGGCAGGGCGGCCGTGCCCAGCATCATGCAAAACACGAGGGCCAGGAAATTGTTGCGCTTGATGTCGGATTGCTCGCGGTCCGCGGCGGGAAACGGCTGCGCGTGCGGAATGATCGGCTCGGCGCGTTTCTGGTTCTGCGCCTGCGCTGCCTGCCACAGCACGCGTGCCTCGTCCGGACTTTTCGGATAGGCGATCAGGTAGCGCTCCGCGTTGCGGATGTCGAACAGCGAGGTATTGCGCTGGCGCAAACTATCGAGCTGGCGCTGGGCCGCCAGGCGGCCTTGTTCCCAGGAACCGGGCAAGCCGTCGATGCGCGCCTGGTAGCTTTGCGCGCGCTGGCGGAAGATGGCGCGCACTTCGTTTTCTTTCGGGTCCGTTTCCAGCACGTGTTCGCGCGCACTCAGTTGCGTCAGCACCTTGCCGTAGGCGATCTGCGGCACGGGATTGTCCGCATGCTTGACCGACAGCCACATGGCGGGAATCAGAAAGGCGACGAGGATGATGATGTACTGCGCCACCTGCGTCCAGGTGATGGCGCGCATGCCGCCCAGAAAGGAGCAGACGAGAATGCTGGCCAGGCCCAGGAAGATGCCGACGGAAAAATCCACGCCCGTGAAGCGCGAGGCGATCAGGCCGACGGCGTAGATCTGCGCCACCACATAGGTAAACGACACGATGATGGTGGCGGCCACGGCCACCACGCGCACGCTGGCGCCCCGCTTGTCGGTGCCGCTGCCGTAGCGGGCGGCGAGGAAATCGGGAATCGTGTACTGGCTGAACTTGCGCAGGTAGGGTGCGATCAGGAGCGCCACCAGGCAATAGCCGCCCGTCCAGCCCATGATGAAGGCCAGGCCGTCGAAGCCGTTCAGGTACAGGCCGCCGGCCAGGCTGATGAAGCTGGCGGCCGAGATCCAGTCGGCGGCCGTGGCCATGCCGTTGAACATGGCTGGCACCCGGCGCCCCGCCACATAGTATTCGGTGACGTTCGAGGTGCGGCTGATGACGCCGATGGTGGCGTACAGGGTGATGGTGACGAGCATGAACAGGTAGCCGATCCACGCGCGCGGCATGCCTTCCTGTTCCAGCACGGACAAGGCAAGCAGGAAAGCGGCGAAACCGGCCGTAAACAGCAGGTAGTAGCGGCTCAGCCGCGCAAAGAAACTGCGCTGGCCGCTCATGCTTGCTCCTCGGTATGGAAATCCCGGTCGAGGCGCCGCATGCGCCAGGCATAGAAGGCGATGATGGCCAGGTACACGAGCGAGGCGCCCTGGGCCGCCATATAGAAGGGCAGCGGCCAGCCGAACAGGTTCAGGTGCAGCAGCTCGCGCGCATAGAACACGGTCAGGAAGCCCGTCAGCAGCCACACCAGCAGCAGGATGGCCGTCAGGCGCCGCGTCTTGCGCCAGTGGATGTCGCGGCGCGCCTGCAGCTCGGGGCTGGGCGCGTGCGATGGCCGCGCCGGGGCAACGGGTGGGCTCGGCTTATCCATACGTGATGTCATCCTCTTCTGGCGCGTCCGGCAACAGCAGGGCGATGCTCAGGCGCAGCAGGGTGCCCGGCAGCTTCGGCGACTGCGCGCGCGGATTGTTAAAAATATCGACTTCGGCGCCATGCTGCTGCGCAATTTCTCGCACGATGGCCAGGCCCAGGCCGCTACCGTCGACATTGCTGCCGAGAATGCGGTAAAAGCGTTCGAACACGTGGGCCCGCTCGGCCGGCGCAATGCCGGGACCCGTATCTTCCACTTCCAGGATGGCCAGTTCCAGGGTGCTGCGCACGCGCACCGTGACGCTGCCGCCCGACGGCGTGTAGCGCAGGGCGTTGTCGATCAGGTTGCTCAGCAGCTCGCGCAGCATCATGGCATTGCCGGAAATCATGATCGAATACGCGGGCTGCTCGAAGCCCAGGTCGATATGCTGGGCAAACGAAGCTTGAACCCAGTCCTGCACCACGCCGCGCGCCAGTTCGCTCAGCTCGATCGGCTCGAACGCCGTGCCCGCCTGCGGCTGGTTTTCCGCGCGCGCCAGGGCCAGCAACTGGTTGACGAGGCGCGTGGCCGCTTCCGAACTTTTCGCCAGTTGCAGCAGCGAGCGGTGGATCTCGTCGTGATCGGTCTGGCGCAGGGCCAGTTCCGACTGCATGCGCATGCCGGCCAGCGGCGTTTTCATCTGGTGCGCGGCATCGGCGATGAAGCGTTTCTGCATGTCGATCGACAGCGATAGCCGCGCCAGCATCTCGTTGAGCGAACCGACCAGCGGCGTGATTTCCTCGGGTACCTGGCCCGATTCGATCGGCGATAAATCGTCGGGTGGCCGGGCGCGTATGCGCTCCTGCAATTGCGCCAGCGGCGACAGGCCGCGCGCCAGGGCAAACCAGACGAGAGCCAGGATCACGGGCAGGATGATGAACTGCGGCAAAATCACGCCCTTGATGATTTCATTGGCCAGCTGGGCGCGTTTCTCCAGGGTTTCGGCAACTTGTACCAGCGCGCGGTGCGGCTCATCGTCGTTGTCGGCAGGAATGTCGAGATAGCTGAACGCCACGCGCACGGGCGTGCCGTGGATGGTGTCGTTGCGAAATAGCACCATGCCGCTGCGGTATTTGTCGGGATCCTGCGGCGGCGGCAAATCGCGGTCGCCGGCCAGGTATTCGCCGCGCGGACCCACCACCAGGTAATATAGGGTGTCGACATCGTCGCCGCGCAGCAAGTCGCGGCCATTATTATTGCTGCTGTTCTTGTCCGGCGCGCGGCGCAACATGGCGCCATCGGCCTGCTTGACTTGCTGCGTGAGCACGGTCACGCTGTCTTCCAGCGCATGGTCGAACGGCTGATTGGCGATGCCCTTGGCCACCAGATAGGTGATGGCGATGCTCATCGGCCACAGCAGCAGCAGGGGCGCCAGCATCCAGTCGAGGATTTCGCCGAACAGCGAGTGCTCGATCGTGTCATCCTGCTCCGTGGTGGGCGGCTCGAACCAGTCGTCGTCGTCCGGCTCGTCCGCTGGCGCCTCGCGCGCCTTCACTTGCTGGCGGGTCCGCTGGCCGGGCTTGCCGACTCGCCCGCTTCAGCGTTCAGGCGCGCCGCTTCCGAATATTTTTCCAGGCAATAGCCGAGGCCGCGCACGGTGGCGATGCGCACGCCGCCTACTTCGATCTTCTTGCGCAGGCGGTGCACATACACTTCGATGGCGTTGTTCGACACTTCCTCGCCCCATTCGCACAGGTGGTCGACCAGCTGCTCTTTCGAGACGAGGCGGCCGGTGCGACCCAGCAGGATTTCCAGCAAGCCCAGTTCGCGCGCCGACAGGTCGAGCATCTGGTCGTTGATGTAGGCGCTGCGCCCCACCTGGTCGTAGCTGAGGGGGCCGTGCTTGATGATGGTGGCGCCGCCGCCGGCGCCGCGGCGCGTCAGGGCGCGCACTCTTGCCTCGAGTTCCGACAAGGCGAACGGCTTGGCCATATAATCATCGGCACCGAGGTCGAGGCCATTCACGCGTTGTTCGATGGAATCGGCGGCCGTCAGGATCAGCACAGGCAGCAGCGAAGCGCGTGCGCGCAGGCGGCGCAGCACTTCCAGGCCGGACATTTTCGGCAGGCCCAGGTCGAGGATCAGCAAGTCGAATTCCTGGGTGGACAGGGCCGTATCGGCCTCTTGCCCCGTCTTGACGTAGTCGATCGCATAACCGGACTGGCGCAGCGAGCGGGTCAGGCCATCGGCCAGCACGCTGTCATCTTCGGCAAGTAAAATACGCATGGTGCACTTCCTATGCTTTGCGGCGGTAGAAGCTTGTATTGTGTTTCATTTTCCGCAAGGTGGCGAATTTTTGTGAAAATCCACGCTTGTATTGATCTGTTTCAAAACAAATCCACGTTCCGCTTGCATTGATCACTGTTTTTTTATACAGTACTGTCTGTGTAAAGAATTTAACCCACTGGCGCTATCGCAGGCTGCACGGTTCACGTAGATGCGTCACGTGAATCCGCAACTGTAGAACGGCTGAAAGAACATATGGACGATAAAAAAGCTGTAGTACCCGCATCGGAAAAAGCCAAGGCGCTCGCCGCCGCACTGGCGCAGATCGAGAAGCAGTTTGGCAAAGGTTCGGTCATGCGCATGGATGCCAGCGCACCGATCGAAGAAGTGCAAGTCGTGTCGACCGGTTCGCTCGGCCTCGATATCGCGCTGGGCGTGGGCGGCTTGCCGCGCGGCCGCGTGGTGGAAATCTACGGTCCGGAATCGTCGGGTAAAACCACCTTGACCCTGCAAACCATCGCCGAAATGCAAAAACTGGGCGGCACGTGCGCCTTTATCGATGCCGAGCACGCGCTCGACGTCGGCTACGCGCAAAAGCTGGGCGTGAACCTGCACGAATTGCTGATCTCGCAACCGGACACGGGCGAGCAGGCGCTGGAAATCTGCGACGCCCTCGTCCGTTCGGGCAGTGTCGACCTCGTCGTCATCGACTCCGTGGCCGCACTGACGCCACGCGCCGAGATCGAAGGCGACATGGGTGATTCCCTGCCAGGCCTGCAAGCGCGTCTGATGTCGCAAGCCCTGCGCAAGCTGACCGGTTCCATCAACCGCACCAATACCCTGGTCATCTTCATCAACCAGATCCGCATGAAGATCGGCGTGATGTTCGGCAGCCCGGAAACAACCACGGGCGGCAATGCGCTGAAATTCTACGCCTCCGTGCGTCTGGACATCCGCCGCACCGGTTCGATCAAGTCCGGCGATGAAGTGATCGGCAACGAAACCAAGGTCAAGGTCGTCAAGAACAAGATCGCGCCACCGTTCAAGGAAGCGCACTTCGACATCCTGTACGGCGCAGGTACTTCGCGCGAAGGCGAAATCCTGGACCTGGGCTCGGATGCCAAGATCGTGGAAAAATCCGGTTCGTGGTACAGCTACAACGGCGAACGCATCGGCCAGGGCAAGGACAACGCCCGCGCCTTCCTGCAAGAGCGTCCGGCGCTGGCCCGCGAAATCGAAAACAAGGTCCGCGCTTCGCTGGGCGTGCGCGAACTGCCGCCGCTGGCTGCTGAAAAGCCGGAAAAAGCGGACAAAGCCGCCGACAAGGCTGCCAAGGCTGCGGAAGCCAAGCCAGAGTAGGTCGGATTAGCGCGGCAAAGCCGCGCGTAATCTGACAACACCACAGACGTCAACAATGTTGTCGGATTACGGCCCAAGGGGCCTAATCCGACCTACGCATGGCTTGCCGCAAGGTAGGACCATGATCGCCGTCCCGCGCTGTTGCGCCGGGCGGCGATTGTGTTTGGGTGATGTGATTGTGGAATGAAAGACAAGGTGGGTGTATGGCCGCAGTACAACTAAGCCTGAAGGGCAGGGCGCTACGCTTTTTGTCGATGCGTGAACACAGCCGCATGGAATTGCGGCGCAAGCTGCAGCGCCATGCGCAAGAGGGCGATGACGTGGAAGCCTTGCTTGACAGCCTAGAGCAAGCGAACTGGCTGTCGCAGGAGCGCTTTTCCGAGTCGCTGATCCACCGCCGCTCGGCCCGCTTCGGCAATAGCCGCATCATGGCCGAGCTGCAAAGCCATGGCATCGGCGGCGAGGCGCTGCAGGAACTCAAGGCGGGCCTGGCCGAAGGGGAAGTTGCGCGCGCCTGCGAAGTCTGGCGCCGCAAGTTTGGCGAAGTGGCGCAGGACGCGGAGCAGCGCAACAAGCAGATGCGCTTCCTGATGCAGCGCGGCTTTTCCCAGCGCGCCGTGCAAGCGGCCTTGAAGGGGCTGGATCCCGACGAGGAATGAGGCTGGTCATGGCGCGCCGGCCGGCCTCCGTCGTGCCCCATGAACTGCGCTTTCAAACGCCGTCTGTTTCCAGTATGGCGACGCCGCGCGATAAGGTATTCTGGCGCTCGAACGCTGTGCGATGCGCGCAGCACCACTGACCGTGACAGGATCGAGATGAGCAACTGGAATGCCGGCTATATGGCCGAAATCGCCTATACCTATGGCTATTACGAAGAATTGAATCCTCTGCGCCTGCGGCTGCCCCTGCTGGCTGCCGGGCTTGCCTTGCCGGCCAGCGGCACGGCTTGCGAGCTGGGCTTTGGCCAGGGCATCAGCGCCAACATCCATGCGGCGGCGTCTTCCACGCGCTGGCATGGCAATGATTTCAATCCGTCCCAGGCCGCCTTTGCGCAGGAGCTGGCCAGCGTGGCCGGCGCCGGCGCACAGTTCACGGACGAATCGTTCGCGCAGTTTTGCTGCCGTGACGACTTGCCCGATTTCGACTTTATCTGCCTGCACGGGATCTGGAGCTGGGTCTCGGCAGAAAATCGCGCCTTGATCGTCGATTTCCTGCAGCGCAAGCTGAAAGTGGGTGGCGTCGCCTATATCAGCTATAACACGCAGCCGGGCTGGAGTGCCATGATGCCGATGCGCGACTTGCTGGCCGAGCATAGCCGCGTCATGAGCGCGCCCGGCGTGGGCGTGCTGGCACGAGTCGACGGCGCCATCGATTTTGTCGACAGGATGATCGCCGTGCAACCGCGCTATCTGGAGGCCAATCCCCTGCTGGCGGACCGTTTCGAGAAGCTGAAAGCGCTGGACCGCAACTATATTGCACACGAATATTTCAATGCGGATTGGCAGCCGATGGCCTTTTCCAGCGTTGCGGCCATGCTGGGCGAGGCCAAGCTGGAGTTCGCCTCGTCCGCCAACTATACCGCTCTGGTCGACATGCTGAACCTGACGGCCGAACACCAGCAATTCCTGGCCGGGATACCCGATCCCGTCTTCCGCGAGACGACGCGCGCCTTTCTCGTCAACGAGCAATTCCGCAAGGATTACTGGGTCAAGGGCGCGCGCAGGCTGACGCCGTTGGCCCAGGTCAGCGCCGTGCGGGCCGTGCGCGTGATGCTGGCCGTGCCCCGCGACGAAGTGGTGTTGAGCGTGCATGGGGTGCTGGGCGACGCCGATATGGACGAGCGCGTGTATGCGCCCGTGCTCGACGCCATGGCCGACCATCGCGTGTACACGATAGGCGAACTGGAGCTGCAACTGGCGGGTAGCGAAGCCGGCCTGGCCGCCTTGCTGCAGATCATATTGGTGCTGGTCAGCAAGGGCAGCGTGCTTGCCGTCCAGGACGAGGCCGACATCGCCGTGGCGCGGCCGCGGACGGCGCGGCTGAATGCGCACTTGCTGGAGCAGGCGCTGGCAAGAACCGACTTGCACAGCCTCGCCAGCCCCCTGACGGGCGGCGGCGTGGTTGTATCGCATTTACAACAACTGTTCCTGTGGGCAAAACAGCAAGGTTGTCCAACGCCGCAAGAATGGGTGCGCGCGACGTGGCCGGTACTGCTGCGCCTGGAGCAACTGCTGACGAAGGACGGGCAGCCCTTGTTGACGGAAGAGGAAAACCTGGCCGAACTGCTGGCGCGCGCGGAATATTTTTCCGCGCGCACCTTGCCCGTTTTACGCGCACTGGGTGTGGCTGACTGAAGCGCGGTGCCGGCCAGTGCGCCGGTGCCGCAGGCATGCTTTCAAGTTATCTGCATTGTGAATAATTGTCATTGATTTTGCGATTTTCGTTAATGATTTGCGGCAGACGGCACGACCAATAAAAAATTATGTTGCGGCGCAACTAGCGCCCTGTGTGCTACACTTTTAGGGTTTTTGCGGCGCCGCAGGTGCGGTTGCTGTTCGTAGAAGCTGCGAACAGAGTGCTTTAGGCACATGGCTGCTTACTAATTATGGCCGCGCAAGCGGCATCGGTCTTATGCCCCTGTCAACTCCCGTATCCCGGCGCGCCCTACGGCACTCCCGCGTTATCGACGTCCAAGCGTATATGCGCGACGACGGCCTGTGGGATATTGACGCCCATATCACCGACATCAAAAGCTATGACGCGACCCTGGCCTCCGGCCCCCGTCCCGCCGGCGCCCCTCTGCATGACCTCCACTTACGTATTACCGTCGATCGCGAACTGACCATTGTCGAGGCCGAAGCTGCCTCCGATGCCGTGCCCTATCCCGGTTTTTGCGATACCATCGGCCCCGCTTACAGGGCGCTGATCGGTTTGAATTTATTGAAGAATTTCCGCCGCGACTTGAAACAGCGCCTGGCGGGAATCGCTGGCTGTACCCATTTGACCGAACTGGCGCAAGTCTTGCCGACTGCGACGGTTCAGGCATTTGCCGGCGATGTCTGGTCGACCCGTGACGGTGAGAATGCTGACTTGTCGCATGAAAAGCCGTTTCAACTCGACAAATGCCACGCCCTGCGCACCGATGGCGGGGCGGTGGCACAGTATTACCCGCGCTGGGTAGCCAAAGCGTGACCCCGGCGCTCTGTTTTTCCTGTTTTTTTTGCACCACTAACCGTATTTTTACAAATCAGTATCAGAAGGGAAGCCAGCATGAAAATCCATGAGTATCAAGCCAAAGAAATCCTCCGGCAGCACGGAGTGACGGTACCACGCGGTATTCCGTGCATGTCCGTCGAAGAAGCCGTCAAGGCTGCGGAAACCCTGGGCGGCCCGGTATGGGTTGTCAAGGCGCAGATCCACGCAGGTGGCCGCGGCAAGGGCGGCGGCGTGAAAGTGGCAAAATCGATCGAACAGGTCAAGGAATACGCTGACCAGATCATGGGCATGCAGCTGATCACGCACCAGACCAGCGCCGAAGGCCAGAAAGTCAACCGCCTGCTGGTGGAAGAAGGCGCCGACATCAAACAAGAACTGTACGTTTCGCTGGTCACCGACCGCGTCACCCAGAAAATCGTCCTGATGGCTTCGTCCGAAGGCGGTATGGACATCGAAGAAGTGGCAGAGAGCCACCCTGAGAAGATCCACCACGTCACCATCGATCCAGGCACCGGCCTGACCGATGCCCAGGCAGACGACATCGCCGCCAAGATCGGCGTGCCTGCCGGCTCCATCGCCGACGCCCGCGTCAACCTGCAAGGCCTGTACAAAGCGTACTGGGAAACCGATTGCTCGCTGGCCGAGATCAACCCGCTGATCGTCACCGGCAGCGGCAAAGTCATCGCCCTGGACGCCAAGTTCAACTTTGACCCGAACGCCCTGTTCCGTCATCCGGAAATCGTCGCCCTGCGCGATCTGGACGAAGAAGATCCAGCTGAAATCGAAGCGTCGAAATTCGACCTGGCCTACATTTCGCTCGACGGCAACATCGGTTGCCTGGTGAACGGCGCCGGTCTGGCCATGGCCACCATGGACACCATCAAGCTGTTCGGCGGCGAGCCAGCCAACTTCCTGGACGTCGGCGGCGGCGCCACGGCAGAAAAAGTCACCGAAGCGTTCAAGATCATGCTGAAAAACCCAGGCCTGAAAGCCATCCTGGTGAACATTTTCGGCGGCATCATGCGTTGCGACGTGATCGCTGAAGGCGTGATCGCCGCAGTGAAAGCCGTCTCGCTGAACGTACCGCTGGTCGTGCGCATGAAGGGCACCAACGAAGACCTGGGCAAAAAGATGCTGGCCGATTCCGGTCTGCCTATCATCGCAGCCGACACCATGGAAGATGCAGCCAAGAGCGTCGTTGCCGCTGCTGCCGGTCAAGCTTAATTAAGGAATCAACATGTCCATTCTGATCAATAAAGATACCAAAGTCGTTACCCAAGGGATCACCGGCAAGACCGGCCAGTTCCACACCCGCGGTTGCCGCGACTACGCGAACGGCAAAGCTGCCTTCGTGGCAGGCGTGAACCCGAAGAAAGCCGGCGAAGATTTCGAAGGCATTCCTATTTTCGCTAACGTTACCGAAGCGAAAAAAGAAACCGGCGCCAACGTTTCCGTGATCTACGTACCGCCAGCAGGCGCGGCAGCGGCGATCTGGGAAGCTGTCGAAGCCGAAATGGATCTGGCCATTTGCATCACCGAAGGCATTCCTGTCCGCGACATGATGGCCCTGAAAGACCGCATGGCTAAAGCCAACAGCAAAACCTTGCTGCTGGGCCCTAACTGCCCAGGCCTGATCACGCCAGATGAAATCAAGATCGGCATCATGCCAGGTCACATCCACAAGAAGGGCCGTATCGGCGTGGTGTCCCGTTCGGGCACCCTGACCTATGAAGCAGTGGGTCAATTGACCGCACTGGGTCTGGGCCAATCGTCGGCAGTCGGCATCGGCGGCGACCCGATCAACGGTCTGAAGCACATCGACATCATGAAGATGTTCAATGACGATCCAGATACCGACGCGGTCATCATGATCGGCGAAATCGGTGGCCCGGACGAAGCCAACGCGGCTTATTGGATCAAAGACAACATGAAAAAACCGGTCGTTGGCTTCATCGCTGGCGTAACCGCTCCTCCAGGCAAGCGCATGGGCCACGCCGGCGCGCTGATCTCGGGCGGTGCCGATACGGCACAAGCCAAGCTGGAAATCATGGAAGCTTGCGGCATCACCGTGACCAAAAACCCGTCGGAAATGGCGCGTCTGCTGAAAGCCATGCTGTAATTTTCAGCCTGGTTCATGCAGTACAAAAAAGGAGCTTCGGCTCCTTTTTTTTGTCCGCAAGACAGGCCAATTCCCGGCCTGGGCGGACGGCGCTGGTCCGAACCCGCCCAAATGCGTCGCTTTTCTTTCCAGGCGTACCGCCGCTGCCCGGGCGCGCCGCTGGCATGGTGCTTGCACCATGCACGGCACGAGCAACGCACAATGGGAGGATACGATGCGCGCGCAAAGCGGTTTTACCCTGATAGAACTGATGATCGTGGTGGCCATCGCCGGCATCCTGGCGGCCGTGGCCATTCCCCAGTACGGCGACTATACGATGCGGGCCAAGGTCAGCAATGTGCTGGCGGCCGCTGCGCCGCTGAAGACTGCCGTGGCCCTGTGCGTGCAGGAAAATGGCGGCGAGGCGGCCGCCTGCAGCACGCCGACCCCGGCCGTGCCCAGCGCCATCCCCGTGTTCAGTGCCACGCGCGAAGTGGCCAGCGGAAAGGTCGACAAGGGCAATATCGAGCTGACCCTGGCGGCCGACCTGGGCACCGGTATCGGTGGACAAACCGTGACGATGACCATGAAGCCGGGCACCAGCAGCCTGACCTGGTTCAATAGCACCACCGTGACGAATCCGGCAGCGAAGGAAGCGATTACCAAAAGCAACATTCCCGACGTGACATCGACGCTGTAGGTGGCGCTTGCCAGTTGGGTATCAGACGATTTTTTGCCGGTCCGCGATCAGCGCTTCATACGTGAGGTTTTGCAGCAGGGTGTAGTGGGTCGGTTCCAGGTCGATGAATTGCACGCCGTACGTATGAATTTCAGCTACCCCGGTGGCGTGGCCATTCGACGGCTTGCCCACGCTCACGTTCTGGATGCGGGCGCGCGTGTTGACGCGCATCTGATGCTTGTTCGGCTGCACCAGCAGGGTAAAGCTCAGCGCCACGCCTTCGTCATCGGGCGTAAGCATGCTGGGCGCCTCGATCAGCGCGCCCGAGACGCTGAGGTTGACGATGAACACGGGCACGGCCGCCACGTCGCGGTAGCTCAGCTGCGCCGGAATGTCCACCTTGACGCGCATGGCCGTGCGCAGGCTGGTGCCCTGGATGGCATCGGGAAAGCTCAGATGGACATAGTTGAGCGGGCGGCCGAAGATGCGCAGCACGCTGCAGAAAAACGAACAGACGGTGACACCGGAAAACACGCGGATGGTCAGCTTGTCACCCTCGTTGAGCATGATGGATGCGCCGTTTTCCATGGGAATCTTGACGATCAGGTACTCGTCTTTCACATAGCCGATCACGGTCGAGAAATGCTGGATGGGTTTGATGGTACGGTGCGTGATGAACTGGATGCGTCCCCCCACCTGCAGATTCATGGCCTCGAAGTCGAAGTCCTGGAGCTTGGTTTCCGCGGCGGGTCTGTTGCTTGTCATGCGATGCTCATGTGGATATGGACGACTCGCAGTATGCATGATTTCTTGATGAAAAAGCATTTATATCAATGAAATTCACTTTTACATCGAAAGCGCCATGGGCACATGCCGGTGCGTGGTGCAGGCTTTACAATGTGATCAATATTGACGAATGTAAATCTTATGCCGCGCAGCTACTTCTGGACCATGTTGTTCCTGATCTTGCATCAAATCGACGCTGCCTATTGGAAAGAGTGGGAGATGTTTCATCTGCCGGGCGGCGTGCAGGGTTTTCTCGTGTTTAACCTGGCGGCGATTACCGTGGTGCTGGCCGGTTACCGGCACGTGCTGCTGGCCACCGCGCGAGCGCCCCTGTATGCTTGTGTCTGCGCCGCGCTGGGCGTGGGAACGTTCCTGATCCACGCCGGCTTTGCGCTGGCAGGGCTGGAGCAATTCCACTTGCCCCTGTCCATGGCCATCATCGTACTGTGCCTGGCCAGTGCCGTCTCGCTGCTGCGCGACTTGCGCCGCGTCCAGGGCCATCTTGCGCGCCAGGCAAAATAATTACACCTCGGCGTGCCAATCGCCCGACTTGCCGCCATGCTTTTCCAGCACGCGCACATTCGTCATGACCATGCCCCGGTCGACGGCCTTACACATGTCGTAGATCGTCAACAAGCCGATCTGCACGGAAGTGAGCGCTTCCATTTCCACGCCCGTCTTGCCCGTCGTATCGACCTGGGCGCGGCAGTGCACGCTGTTGGCCGCTTCATCCACTTCAAAATCGACGGTGACGCGCGTGAGGGCCAGCGGGTGGCACAGGGGAATCAGGTCGCTCGTGCGCTTGGCGCCCATGATGGCGGCGATGCGGGCGATGCCCAGCACGTCACCTTTCTTGGCGTTGCCGGAAATGATCAATGCCAGGGTGGCCGGCTGCATGCGGATGGTGCCGGCGGCCACGGCGCTGCGCCGCGTGTCTTCCTTGCTGCCCACGTCGACCATATGGGCCTGGCCCGTGGCGTCGAAATGGGTCAGTTCCCCGGCGGGGGCTTGCTTGTCTGCTGTTGTCATGGCGTCAAAATAGGTAAGAAAAGGGAAGCGCGGCACGCCCTGTCACGACCTCATGCCACTGGCATGACGCGTGGGAATGGGCGCCGCTAACAAGGTATGATAGCACCCGTGAATTCAAAAACTCCCCTTCCGATCATCGTTGAAAACGCCGCAGCGGCATGGCTGCGCGGCTCCCGGCGCGCGTCGGTGCTGGCTGCCTTGTGGCTGGCGGCGCCCTGTGCGCTGGCGCAAACCTATACGTCCGCGCCAGCGGTGCCGGCCGCCAGCGTGGCGGCCAAGCCGGGAAGCGGCTGGACGCCGCTGGCCGTGCCGCCGGCGCCGAACCTGCCGAACTTGGGCGACACGTCGCGCGAAGACCTGTCGCCGGCGATGGAGCGCAAGATCGGCGAGGAAATCATGCGCGGCATCCGCGGTGACCGCGACTATCTCGACGACGCGCCTCTGCTCGAATACCTGAATACCTTCGGCAACGCGCTCGTGGCGGCACGCCCCAGCGTGCGCGGTGAAACGAATTACGACTATTTCTTCTTTGCCGTACGCGATCCCCAGTTGAACGCGTTTGCCTTGCCCGGCGGCTTCATCGGCGTGCACTCGGCCCTGGTGCTGGCGGCGCAAACGGAGGCGGAACTGGCGTCCGTGCTGTCGCACGAGATCGGCCACGTGGCGCAGCGCCATATCGCGCGCATGCTGGGCCAGCAGCGCCAGGACGCCCTGATGCCGCTGGCGGCCATGCTGCTGGCAGCGCTCGCTTCGCGTGCAGGCGGCGATGTGGCCATGGGCGTGTTTGCCGCCGGCCAGGGCCTGGCCATCCAGCGCCAGCTCAATTTCGGCCGCGACGCCGAACGCGAGGCGGACCGCATCGGTTTCCAGATCATGGGCGAAGCCGGTTTCGACACCACCGGCATGGTGGCCTTCTTTGGCCGCATGCAGGCGGCCAGCCGCTCGTACAGCGACTTGATGCCCGCCTATCTGCAGACCCATCCGCTGACGACGGAGCGCATCGCCGACATCCAGGCGCGCATCCGCGAGCAGCCGTACAAGCAGCGTGCGGACAGCCTGAGTTTCCATCTGGCCCGTGCGCGCGCCCGCGTGCTGCAGGATGAAAGCGTGCAAGGCCTGTTGAACGCCAAGGCCGTCTTCAAGACGCAGCTGGAGCAGCAAAGCCGCTTCCAAGTGACGGCCGCCCATTACGGTTTGTCCTTTGTCGCTGTCAAGCAGGGCAAGCCGGCGGAGGCGCAAAAGGAACTCGATGCCGCCAATGCGGCCCTGCACCAGCCGGTCGGGCCGAATGTATTTACCTCGGGCGGCACGCAGGCGCCCAATTCCTTGCTGACGGCGATGGGGCTGGAAGTGCTGTTGATGCCGGCGCAAAAGAAGGAAGTGGCGCAGCAAGCCCTGAAGGCGGCGGACGCTGCGCGCCAGCAATTTCCCCTCTCGCGCGGTATTGCCCATCAGTATGCGGAAGCGCTGATGGCTGCGGGCAAGCTGGAGCAATCAACCGTGTATCTGCGCGAGCAGGTGCAGCTATACAAGGAAGAGCCGGAACTCTACGACTTGCTGGCGAAAGCCTATGCGGACCAGGGCAAGATGACCTTGCAGCACATGGCGCTGGCTGAATCCTACGTGCTGCAGGGCGCCACCATGGCCGCGCTGGACCAGCTGACGATCGCCCGCAAATCGACGGACGCAACTTTTTATGACCAGGCCGTGATCGATGCGCGCGAGCGTGAACTGCAGGAAAAGCGCCGCGAGCAGATCAAGGACCAGAAGGGCTAGTTTTTATCGGCTTGCGGCGCCCGCTGGAAGCCGAAGGTCTGCGGCACGGAGTCATAGCCCAGCGGCTGCACGGCGATCTCCTTGCTGTCATGCAATAACATCAAATTGCCTTGAGCATGCTCCAGCCAGGCTAGCAGGGTCTCGTCGCTCAAGACCAGCCCATCAACGCGCAGCGACGCCAGCACTTGCGCCATGTCGCGGTCGTCGACCTGCGCCACGATATCGGCGTGGAGCAAGATCAGCGCGCCGTTGTCGCACAGGTAAACCTGCTCGATTCTCGCTAGTGGCACACCCGTCTGCAAGACAAAACCGTGTTGCGGATCGCTGCGGGCGATGTACGGCGTCGCTTCCAGATTCACATACACGCGCTGCGGGCCATTCTGGAAAAACCAGCAACCGCGTTCATCCTGGGCGTAATTGCGGTTGATAAAGTTTAACAGGGCCGCATGGGCAATTTTGTCGCCGGGCAGTTGCTGCTGCTGCGCCTGCTGGTCGCGCATGCGCCAGTGGCCGCGCGCGTCCAGGCCCAGCCAGCCGTAGCAGTGGGGTACGTTCGGCCATTTGGCCAGGGCTTGCTTGACGAGTTCATCCATGTGTAGCGTTTTCCGTGTGAGTGCGCGCACCGCCAGCGTGCCAGCTTTGCCGTGCGGACGGCGCCATGTTGCCGTTTTCAAAGAAGGAGAGCAGCCGTTGCGGCAGCCAATGCAAGCTTCCCGGCATCTTGCCAGAGGCAAAGCCGACGTGGCCGCCGTGGCGCGGATACTCGAGCGTGACGTTCGGCGCGGCGCTGCGCGGCAAGAAGCGCCCGGGCAGGAAAGGATCGTTTTGCGCATTCAGCACCAGGGTCGGCACGGTAATGTCCTGCAAGACGTGTTTGGCGCTGGCGCGGTGCCAGTAATCGTCGGCGTCGCGGTAGCCGTGCAGGGGTGCCGTGACGACATTATCGAAGGCGTGCAGATCGCGCGCGGCCAGCATGGCGTCGCGCGCGAACAAGCCGGGAAACTGCTCGAGCTTGGCCAGGCATTTCGGTTTCAGGGTGTTCAGGAACATGCGCGTGTAGAGCCGGTTGGCGCCCGAAGACAGGGCCTTGCCCCCTTGCGCCAGGTCCAGCGGGGCGGACACGGCCGCTGCCGCATCGATGAAATCGGCCTGGTGCTGCGATTGGCCCAGCCAGCACAGCAGGGCGTTGCCGCCCAGCGAGACGCCGGCCGCATACAACTTTCCCGTGGCGCGCGGGCGCAGGCGCTGCACGATCCAGTCCACTTCCTGCGCATCACCCGAATGGTAAAAACGGGGCGCCAGGTTCGCCTCGCCCGAGCAGCCGCGAAAATGCGGCACGGCGCCGGACCAGCCGCGCGCGGCCACCTCGGCCATCAGTGAGCGCGCGTAATGGCTGTTCGACGAGCCTTCCAGGCCGTGGAACAGCACGACGAAGGGCTGGCCTGGCTGGCCATCGACCAGGTCGACGTCGACGAAATCGCCATCGGGCGCTTGCCAGCGTTCGCGGCGGAAGGCCACGGCTGGCTTGGCGAGGCATACGGCCGGATAAATCGTTTGCGCGTGGCCGCCAGGCAGCCACAGCGGGGCGGTGTAGGAAAGAGACAAAGCCATCAGTGCAGGATCTGCGTCCCCGCGGCGTCGGCCGGTGCGCCACCGGGGGCGATGGAAGCGTGGTGCAGCACGATGCGCCAGCCGCGCGGCGTTTTGACATACACATTCGTGGCCAGCAGATGCGCCGGGCCGCCTTCTTCCTGGGTCACGCCTTCGATCACCGTGTGCACCGAACTCATCAGATTGTGCGTTTCATGCAGCTGCGCCGGCACGATGTGCAGGCCGCCGCCGGCCAGAATGGTTTCCCACGAGGCGCGGATGGCGGCATGGCCGATCAGGCGCGCGCCACCCGGGTGGATGCAGACGATCTCTTCATCGTCGGCCCATAGCGCCATCAGCGCTTCGAGGTCGGCGCGGTGCAAGGCATCGTAGAACGCCGCTTCGACTTCGGCGGCGCTGCCATTGAGTTCTTTCAGACGTTTCATGACGACTCCGGGCTGATCGCTATAACTTGATGCAAATAAAAACGGCGCGCTGGGGGCGCGCCGCTGGGCAGTTTAATGATGGCCGGCGCTGGCGCCTTCCTTCAGCGTGTAGGCCGTGCCGCAGTACGGGCACTTGGCGACGCCGTCCTTGTTGAATTCCAGGAACACGCGCGGATGCGACGACCACAGCGGCATGGCCGGGTTAGGGCAGTGGGCTGGCAAGTCTTTACTGTCGAGTTCGACCGCTGGCTGGGTGGTTTTTGTCATCTTGTCATGCTCCGTGAGGCTGTATGGAAGGAAGTCGGCTGCTGCCAAAAGCACGATTTTAACGGATTCAGGCAGACAGCAAAAATCATGGCTAAAATGTCGGCTTGATCATCTTCGGCTGCGGCGCGGTTTTTCGCGACAATATGGCTGCCGTAGCGCCACCCTGACTGGATTTGCCTTGCCGGTATCACCGTTGCGGAGCCGTTCTCCGCGCACCATTGTTGTGCAGTTACCACACTACCTCGGCCGGAGCGCCGCATGAACGCCGTCCCGGCCGCCAAGGACGAGGCCCTGCTGAAAGACGCCTGGCGCGCCGGCCTGAACCTGGGTGCGCCCACCCTGCTGGGCATTGCCGCCTGGGGCATGGTGGTGGGTGTGGCCATGGTGAAAAGCGGCTTGACTGTCGCGCAGGCGGGGGCCATGACCCTGTTTGTCTTTGCCGGCTCGGCCCAGCTCGCGTCCTTGCCCCTGCTGGCCGCGCAGGCGCCCGTGTGGGTGATCTTTGCCACGGCCCTCGTCGTCAATTTGCGTTTTGTTATCTTTTCCGTGCTGCTGGCCCCCCATTTTTCCCATCTGCCGTGGCGCCAGCGCTTTGCGCTCGGCTATGTGGCTGGCGACATCACGGTGGGCCTGTTCCTGCAGCGCTACCCCCATGAAACGCCGGACCCGGCCAAGCTGCCTTTCCTGAAAGGCTTGATCTACCCCAACTGGCTGGCCTGGCAAATCGGTTCCTTCATCGGCATCGTGCTGGGCGCCGTCGTGCCGGCCGAATGGGGGCTCGGTTTCGCGGGCACCCTGGCGATCCTGTGCGTGACGGTGCCGCTGATCCTCAGCCGCGCCGCCCTGTGCGGCGTGCTGGTGGCGGGCGCGGTGGCCGTGCTGGCCTTCAGCCTGCCGTATAAGCTGGGCTTGCTGGTGGCCGTCGTGGTGGGTATGGTCAGCGCCATGGCTGTGGAAGAATTGACAGAAAAATGGACAAAACGCCATGATTGACGGCATCGACTGGGGCAGGGCCGACGTGTGGATCGCCATCGCCGTGCTGGTGGTGGCAACGGCCGCCACGCGCAGCACCTTCTGGCTGATCGGCCATCACATCACCATCCCGCGCCGCGTGGGCGAGATGCTGCGCTATGCGCCGGCCTGCGCGCTGGCGGCCATCATCGCGCCCGACCTGCTGATGGAAGGGCAGCAAGTGCACTTCGAATTATCGAATTTGAAACTCTTGTCGGGTATTGCCGCCACGCTCTTTTTCGTGATTCGCCGCAATATGCTGCAAACCATCGTCTTCGGCATGCTGGTTTTCACGGGCTTGCGACTGTTGCATGTTTTTCAGTAAAGCAGGACAAATCGGCGATTTGGTCTGGTCCTTGCGGTAAAATAGCGCACTTCCTTCCACTCGTCATCTGGATCGCCATGTCAGCTGTTCTCAACTTCATCCGTCTGCAAGATTTGATCGCCCAAAATGCACTGCAAGGCAAGCGCGTGTTTATCCGCGCCGACCTGAACGTCCCGCAAGATGACAGTGGCAAGATCACCGAAGATACGCGCATCCGCGCCTCGGTGCCGGCCATTCGCGCCGCCCTTGACGCTGGCGCTGCCGTCATGGTGACGTCGCACCTGGGCCGTCCGACGGAAGGCGAGTTCAAGCCAGCCGACAGCCTGGCGCCCGTGGCCGCCCGCCTGTCCGAGCTGCTGGGCCAGGAAGTTGCACTGAAACAAAACTGGATCGATGGCGCCGGCCTGGAAAATCTGGCCGCCGGCCAAGTGGTCTTGCTGGAAAACGTGCGCGTCAACAAGGGCGAAAAGAAAAACAGCGATGAGCTGGCGCAAAAAATGGCCAAATTGTGCGATATCTACGTCAATGACGCGTTCGGCACGGCCCACCGCGCCGAAGCGTCCACGCACGGCATCGCCAAGTTCGCGCCCGTCGCCTGCGCCGGCCCGCTGCTGGCCGCCGAACTCGATGCGCTGGGCAAAGCGCTGCACGCACCAGCCCGTCCATTGCTGGCCATCGTTGCCGGTTCGAAAGTATCGAGCAAGCTGACCATTTTGAAAGCCCTGTCCGACAAGGTCGATAACCTGATCGTCGGCGGCGGCATCGCCAATACCTTCATGAAGGCCGTCGGCTTGAACGTCGGCAAGTCGCTGGTGGAAGCGGAGCTCGTTGAAGAGGCAAAAGCCATCATCGAGATCATGGCCAAGCGCGGCGCGCAAGTGCCGATTCCCGTCGACGTCGTGTGCGCCAAGGAATTCTCGCCAACGGCAGCCGCTACCGTCAAGGACGTGGCCGACGTGGCGGACGACGACATGATCCTCGATATCGGCCCGAAAACGGCCGCCCTGCTGGCGCAGCAGATCGGCGCCGCCGGCACCATCGTGTGGAACGGCCCCGTTGGCGTATTCGAATTCGACCAGTTCGGCAATGGCACCAAGACCCTGGCCCTGGCTATTGCCGACTCGAAAGCTTTCTCGATTGCCGGCGGTGGCGACACCCTGGCGGCGATTGCCAAATACGATATTACCGATAAAATCAGCTATATCTCGACCGGTGGCGGCGCTTTCCTGGAGTTCCTGGAAGGCAAAACGCTCCCAGCAGTTGAGATCCTGATGCAACGCGCAGGCTGATCCGGCCTGACTGCAGTGCCACCAAGCGCAGCCTGACCGCTGCGCTTTTACCTTGCCGGGCGGCTCAGCCGCCAGGTCTTGCTCACCTTCGCTCGCGCACAAGGACTCCTATGCCACGCGGTACAAAAATCGTAGCAACAATCGGCCCCGCTTCCACTGACTTCGATATCCTGGTCAAAATGATACGTGCGGGCGTCGACGTGGTGCGCTTGAATTTTTCCCACGGCAAGGCGCAAGACCATATCGACCGTGCGGCGCTGGTGCGCCTGGCGGCCGCCGAGTGCGGCCGCGAAGTGGCCATCATGGCCGACATGCAAGGACCGAAGATTCGCGTCGGCAAGTTTGAAAACACACGCATCCAGCTCGAAGCGGGCGAGCGCTTCATCCTCGACGCCAAGTGGGGCGAGAACGGTGAACTGGGCAACCAGGAAAGAGTCGGCCTCGACTACAAGGCCTTGCCGCGCGACTTGCACAAGGGCGACGTCTTGCTGCTGAACGACGGCCTCATCGTGCTGATCGTCGAGCGCATCCACGGCAGCGAAATCCACACGACCGTCAAGATTGGCGGCGAGCTGTCGAACAACAAGGGCATCAACCGCCAGGGCGGCGGCCTGTCGGCCCCGGCGCTGACGGCCAAGGATATGGAAGACATCAAGACGGCCATGAGTTTCCAGGCCGACTATCTGGCTATTTCCTTCCCGAAATGCGCGACCGACATGGAAATGGCGCGCCAGCTGGCCAATATCGCCGGCGAACCGTACCACCACAAGCCGATGATGATCGCCAAGATCGAGCGGGCCGAAGCCATTCCTGCGCTGCAAGAGATTCTCGACGCTTCCGACGGCATCATGGTGGCGCGTGGCGACCTGGCGGTCGAGGTGGGCAATGCGGCCGTGCCGGCCTTGCAAAAGCGCATGATCAAGATGGCGCGCGCATCGAACAAGCTGGCGATCACGGCCACGCAGATGATGGAATCGATGATCGTCAACGCCGTGCCGACCCGTGCGGAAGTGTCCGACGTGGCGAATGCCGTGCTCGACGGCACGGATGCCGTCATGACGTCGGCCGAGACGGCCTCGGGCAAGTACCCGATCGAGACGGTGGAAATGATGGCCGCCATCTGCGTGGAAGCGGAACAGTCCGAATACAACAAGCTCGATGCCGATTTCCTCAACGTCACGTTTACCCGCATCGACCAGTCGATCGCGTACGGCGCGCTGTTTACGGCCCACCATTTGCGCGTCAAAGCCATCGTGGCGCTGACGGAATCCGGTTCCACCGCCTTGTGGATGAGCCGCCACAGCATCGACACGCCAATCTACGCGTTGACTCCTAGTGTGACGACTTTGCGCAAAGCCGCGCTGTATCGCAATGTTCGGGCGTATCATCTGATGCAGAACGCCCCCAGCGCGCAAGTGCTGAAGCAGGCGGAAGAGCTGCTGGTGGCGCAAGGCATCGTCCGCAAGGGCGACATGATCGTCGTCACCTGGGGCGAGCCGATGGGCCAGGTGGGCGGCACGAATGCCTTGAAAATTGTGAAGGTCGGAGAATTCGACTAAGGTCCAAGAATTCAGGCGCCGCCGCGGTCATTGACCGCGAAGCGCCGCAACGGTTTCTATTGTTATCTGGAGTATTACCATGTCTCTCGTATCCATGCGTCAACTGCTGGACCATGCCGCCGAAAACGGTTATGGCATTCCTGCTTTCAACGTCAACAACCTGGAGCAAGTGCAAGCCATCATGGCCGCCGCCGATGCGCTCAACAGCCCGGTGATCATGCAAGCGTCCGCTGGCGCGCGCAAGTACGCCGGTGAAGCCTTCCTGCGCCACCTGATCGACGCCGCCGTCGAAGCGTATCCGCACATCCCCGTCGTCATGCACCAGGATCACGGCCAGTCGCCGGCCGTCTGCATGGCCGCCATCCGCTCGGGTTTTACTTCCGTGATGATGGACGGTTCGCTGGAAGCGGACGGCAAGTCGGTCGCTTCCTACGAATACAACGTGGAAGTATCGCGTGAAGTCGTAAAATTCTCGCACGCCATCGGCGTGACGGTGGAAGCGGAACTGGGCGTGCTCGGTTCGCTGGAAACCATGAAGGGCGACAAGGAAGACGGCCACGGTGCCGACGGCACCATGACCCGCGAGCAACTGCTGACGGACGTAGCACAAGCGGCCGACTTCGTGCAGCGCACCCAGTGCGACGCCCTGGCGATCGCCATCGGCACCTCGCACGGCGCCTACAAATTCACGCGCAAGCCGACGGGCGACATCCTGGCCATCGACCGCATCAAGGAAATCCACGCGCGCATCCCGAACACCCACCTGGTGATGCACGGTTCCTCATCGGTGCCGCAGGAATTGCTGGCCATCATCCGCGAATTCGGCGGCGACATGAAGGAAACCTACGGCGTGCCAGTCGAGGAAATCCAGGAAGGCATCCGTCACGGCGTGCGCAAGATCAACATCGACACCGATATCCGCCTGGCGATGACGGCTGCGATCCGCAAATACCTGTTCGAGAACCCGTCGAAATTCGATCCGCGCGACTACCTGAAGCCAGCCCGTCTTGCTGCAGAGCAAATCGTACGCGCCCGCATGCAGGCATTCGGCTGCGAAGGCCAGGCGTCGAAAATCAAGGCCATGCCACTGGAAAAAATGGCCGAGCGCTACAAGGCCGGCGAGCTGTCGCAAATTGTGAAGTAAAATTCTGTCTGGAACGGGCCGGAAGCAATGCTCCGTGCCCGATTTTCTCGACCGGCAGGCACCCCTTGCCTGCCGGTTTCGTTTCATCCAACTATTCCCCCGCTATGAACAGCCTCTATCAGACTTCCATCCACTCCCTGCCATTGCTGGGCCACGGCAAGGTCCGCGACAATTACGCCGTTGGCGACGACAAGATCCTGATCGTCACTACGGACCGCCTGTCGGCCTTCGATGTCGTCATGAACGAGCCTATCCCCGGCAAGGGCAAGGTTCTCAACCAGATGAGCGATTTCTGGTTCGAGAAACTGGGCCATATCGTGCCGAACCACCTGACCGGCGTGGCGCCGGAATCCGTGGTCGCGCCCGAGGAAGTGGAGCAAGTCAAGGGCCGCGCCGTCGTGGCCAAGCGCTTGAAGCCGATCATGGTCGAGGCAGTCGTGCGCGGCTACATCATCGGTTCGGGCTGGAAAGATTACCAGGACACGGGCAGCATCTGCGGCATCAAGCTGCCGGCGGGCCTGCAACAGGCGGAAAAACTGCCGGAGCCGATCTTCACCCCGGCGGCCAAGGCCGAGCTGGGCGAGCATGATGAAAACATCAGCTTTGCTGAAATGGAAGAGCGCATCGGCGCGGAACTGGCCGCCAAGATGCGCGACGTCGCCATTCAACTCTACAAGACGGCCGCCGAATACGCTGCCACGCGCGGCATCATCATCGCCGACACCAAGTTCGAATTCGGCCTGGACGACAATGGCGTCATGCATTTGATGGATGAAGTGCTGACGGCCGACTCGTCGCGCTTCTGGCCCGCCGATTCGTATCAGCCTGGCATTTCGCCACCGTCGTTCGACAAGCAATTCGTGCGCGACTACCTGGAAACGCTGACCTGGGGCAAGACCGCACCGGCGCCAGCGCTGCCGGCCGACGTCATCGAAAAAACCCAGGCCAAGTACTTCGAAGCCATCGAACGCCTGACGGGCGAGAAGCTGAAGGCCTGAGATGACTGAGCAAAACAAGCCGCTGGTCGGCGTCATCATGGGCTCGTCTTCGGATTGGGACGTGATGCAGAACGCGGTCGCCATGCTGAAACAGTTTGGCGTGCCGTACGAAGCGCAAGTCATTTCCGCGCACCGCATGCCCGACGAGATGTATGCGTACGCGAAAAGCGCGCGCGCGCGCGGTTTGCGCGCCATCATCGCCGGCGCCGGCGGCGCGGCCCACCTGCCTGGCATGGTGGCGGCGATGACCATCGTGCCCGTGCTGGGTGTGCCCGTGCCATCGAAATACTTGCGCGGCGAAGATTCCATGCTGTCCATCCTGCAAATGCCCAAGGGCGTGCCGGTGGCCACGTTCGCCATCGGTGAAGCGGGCGCGGCGAATGCGGCGCTGACGGCGGTAGCGATGCTTGCTGCCAATGACGACGCCCTGGCCGAGCGCCTGGAAGCCTTCCGTGCCACGCAAACGGCCGCCGCCAAGGCCATGGTCTTGCCTGATTAATGTGTTTGAAAAATAATGAATAGTAAATCGACTTCCCCATTGCTGCCCGCCGCCAATCCACCGGCGTGGCTGGGCGTGATGGGTGGCGGCCAGCTCGGCCGCATGTTTGCCCAGGCCGCCCAGAGCATGGGCTATCAGGTGGCCGTACTGGAACCATCGGACGCCTGCCCTGCGGGACAGGTGGCGCAGCGCCTCATCAATGCCGGCTACAGCGATGTGGCCGGTCTCGACGCCCTGGCGGCGCAATGCCTGGCCGTCACCACGGAATTCGAGAACGTGCCGGCCGACAGCCTGTCGCGCCTGGCCGAACGCGTGTTCGTGGCGCCGAACGCCCATGGCGTATCGGTGGCGCAGGACCGCATCGCGGAAAAGCGTTTCTTTGTCGACTGTGCGGCCAAGTCGGGCGTGCTGCCGGCGCCGCACATGGTGATCGCCACGCAAGACGATATCGACGCCATCGGCGACGACTTGTTGCCGGGTATCTTGAAAACCGTGCGCATGGGCTATGACGGCAAGGGCCAGTTCCGCGTGCGCACGCGCGACGAGGTGCGTGCCGCCTTTGCGGAAATGGGACAAGTAACTTGCCTGTTGGAAAAGATGCTGCCGCTGGCGTATGAAGTGTCCGTGCTGACGGCGCGCGGCGTGGATGGCGAATCGGTCGTGTATCCGATCGCCGAGAATGTGCACCGCGACGGCGTCTTGTTTACCACCACCGTGCCGGGCCCGAACGTGTCCGACGATTGCGCCGCCAAGGCGCAGCGCGCGGCGCAAGCCATGGTGGCCGAACTCGGTTACGTCGGCGTGCTGTGCATCGAATTTTTCGTGCTGGAAGACGGCAGCCTGGTGGTCAATGAAATGGCGCCGCGCCCGCATAACAGCGGCCACTACACGATGGATGCCTGCGTTACGAGCCAGTTCGCGCAGCAGGTGCGGGCCATGGCGCGCTTGCCGCTGGGCGACGTGCGCCAGCATTCGCCGGCCGTGATGCTCAACATCCTCGGCGACGCCTGGTTTGCTGGCGACAGCGACGTGGTCACTGAACCGGCATGGGACCAGGTGCTGGCGCTGCCGGGCGCCTGTCTGCACCTGTACGGCAAGGACGATCCGCGCCGTGGCCGCAAGATGGGCCATTTGACCTTCATCGCCGCCACGTTGCCGCAGGCGCAGCAGCGCTTGCGCGACGCTTGCCTGATCCTGGGAATCGCGCCGTGAGCGTGCCCGCACAAGACCTGGCAGCGGCCGCTGCCGTGCTGGAAGCGGGCGGCCTCGTCGCCTTCCCGACAGAAACCGTGTATGGCCTGGGAGCCGATGCGGAAAACCCGGCCGCCGTGGCGCGCATCTACGAAGCCAAGGGCCGTCCATCGGACCACCCGGTGATCGTGCACGTGGCGCCTGGTGCCGACCTGGCGCACTGGTCCGACGATATCCCGCCGGAAGCGCAGCAACTGGTAGCTGCTTTCTGGCCCGGTCCGCTGACCCTGATCGTCAAGCGCGCCGCGCATATCCCCGACGCTGTGTCCGGCGGCCAGGATACGGTGGGTTTGCGCTGCCCGTCGCACCCGGTGGCTATCGAATTGCTACGCACTTTCAAGGGCGGCAAGGGCGGCCTGGCCGCGCCGTCGGCAAACAAATTCGGCAACGTCAGCCCCACCACGGCGCAGCACGTGCGCGATGAATTCGCGGCGGAACTCGACAGCGGCTTGCTGGGTGCGGTGCTCGACGGCGGGCAGAGCGACGTGGGCATCGAGTCGACCATCGTCGACCTGTCGCGCCTGGCCACACATGGTCCCGTGTTGTTGCGTCCCGGCCATATCAGCAGCGAGCAGATCGCCGCCGTCATCGGCCGCGCACCGGCTGTTGCCGATGCAGCCGCGCCGCGTGCCTCGGGTACCCTGGAATCGCATTACGCGCCACATACGCCTGTTGCGATGCAGCACAGCGATGACGTGAGCGCCACCTTGAACCGCCTGCTCAACGACGGGCGCCGCGTGGCCCTGATCCATTACTCGGATCTGCCGCCGGCCAGCGCCAGCGTGCGCCTGGCCGCCAAGCCGGAAAACTACGCACATGCGCTGTATGCCTCGCTGCGCACGATGGACCAGGTCGGCGCCGAACTGATACTCGTCGAAGCGCCTCCGACCGGCCCTGAGTGGCTGGGCATCAATGACCGTTTGCGGCGTGCCGCGTTCGGCTCAAGTGGTATCTTGCAGCAATTCCTCTCCGTCTGAAAAAAGCCCCGCAAGGGGCTTTTTATTGATGCAGCGCAATAGCAATGCTTGCCACGAAACATAGTAAATCCTCCATAATTCAGCAGATCGGCCGCTCGTGACAGGGCGCTGGCGATGTTGTTATTTCGTTGATTTTTAAAACATATTTTCTATACAAGCCTGAGGAACGATGGCATATTAGTTGGGTAGCGAATAGCACGCCCGTTCGTTTAGAAACCAGAAAAAAGACCGAGGAGACAAAATGCATCAAACAAAATTCGCGCTGGCCGTGCTGGCTGCGGCTGTCCTGGCAGGTTGCGGCGGCGCCAGTGGCGGTGATCAAGCCTTGAAAGTCAAATACACGGCGCAGGTGTCGTTTGGCGACAGCCTGTCCGATGTCGGCTCGTATGCCGTGGGTACGGTGCAGGCCAAAGGTGGCGGCAAGTTCACCATCAATGGCGACAATACCAAGATCAATCCTGAACTGACGGGCAAGAACTGGACCGAGCACCTGGCCGCGCAATTCGGCCTGGCCGCGCCATGCGCCGCCGAGACGGGGCTGGAGGGGAATGCGGCGCAAGGCCTTTCCGTACCGCGCGTCAAGCATGCCGGCTGCTACGGCTACGCCATGGGCGGTTCGCGCGTCACCAACCCCGTCGGTCCGAACAACAAATTGACGGGCAGTCCGCTGGGCGCCCTGACCGTCCCCGTGGTGACGCAGATCGCGAACCACCTGGCCGTTTCCGGCGGCAAGTTCAGCGGCACGGAAGCCGTTTTCGTGATGGCCGGCGGTAATGACGTGCTGTTCCAGCTGGGCGCATTGCAAGCAGGCGCGACCGCTGCTGGCCAGGCTGCAGGCGCGGCCGCAGGCGCCCAGGCTTTCGCCACCAACCTGGCCATGGCTCTGGCCGCTGGCGCCACCAACCCTGCGACGGCAGCGGCTGCCATCGGCGCCGCCATCAAGACGGCCAGCGCCGCGCCGGGCGCCACGTCGACGACCATCGTCGGCGCCGCCGTGCAAGCCGCCGTGATTGCCGGCAATACGAATGCCCCAACCCTGGCCCCTGCCCTGGCCGCCAAGGCGCAAGCCGATGCGACGGTGACGGGTAACGCTGCCGGCGCCAAGGCCGGTGCCGATTACGCCGTGGCTCAGGGACCGACGCTGGTTGCCGCCATGAAACAAGCGGGTACCGAACTGGTGGCGCTGGTCAAGGACCAGATCATCGCCAAGGGCGCCAACTATGTCATCGTCAACAATCTGCCTGACGTGGCCGGTACGCCGTCGGGTCTGAGCAAGGATGCCAATACCAAGGCGCTCATCAACGCCATGGTCAGCGCCTTCAACGGCGAACTCAGTGGCGGCCTGAACGGCAACGCGAAAGTCTTGCTGGTCGACGTGTTTGCCGTCAGCCATGACCAGGCCACCAACCCTGGCCCGTATGGCTTGACCAACGTCAGCGAGACGGCGTGCGACTTGAGCGCGCCAGGCAATATTCTGGGCAGCTCGCTGGTCTGCAATGGCACGAACCTGAAAGCGGGCGACGTCAGCCACTACTCGTATGCCGATGATGTGCATCCTACGCCGTTCAACAACCTGCTGCTGGCACGTTATGTGGCCAAGGACATGGTTGTGCGGGGCTGGCTGTAAGGATGGCCGCGCCAGCTGCGTCCCCGGGGCGTGGCTGGCGCTGGCAGCGACAAGACTCGATAGCGGAACACTCCGCACACAATGAATCAGGAGACAAGATGAAGAATCGTTTGAATACCGCTGTACGCGTGCTGGCCGTGGCCGCCGCGATGGCCATGGCGACGGGCGCTTCGGCGCAAAGCGCAGGCACCTGGATGGTCAAGGCCGGCGTCAACAAGATCACGCCGCACGTCGACAGTGGCGACATTTCCGCGCCGGCATTGCCGAACACCAAGGCCGACGTCAAGGCGGACACCAAGCCCATCCTGACCTTTGCCTACATGATCACGGACAATATTTCCGCTGAAATGATCCTGGGCGTGCCGTACAAGCATGAGCTGGTCGGCGATGGTTCCATCAAGGGTACGGGCAAGCTGGGGACGGCGGAAGCCTTGCCGCCGACGGCCTTCATCCAGTACCGCTTCTTCCAGCCCAATGCGATGATCCGTCCTTACGTGGGCGCGGGTTTGACATATGCCTATTTCCAGAAAGAAAAAGGCTCGGGCCAGATGACGGCCTTGCTCGATCCGGGTGGAAAACCGGTCACCTACCGCCTGGACAACAAGCTGGCAGGCAGCCTGGTGGTTGGCAGCACCTTGGCGATCAACGAGCGCTGGTTTGCCGACGTGGCCGTGGTCAAGACCTTCCTGAAAACCAAGGCGAAATTCTCGACGGGGCAGACGCAGAGCATCACGCTCGACCCGCTCGCCGTGAGTGTCAGCATCGGGTATAACTTTACCCTGTAAAACAAAAAATCCGCCTCGGCGGATTTTTTTTTTGTCCCGCTCAGGCTGGCGGTGTATTGAACTTCCCATTGTGGAAGATCAAGGGCGGTTGCGCGGCAAACGCGCATTGTTCCACTTCGCCCACGAAAATGACGTGGTCGCCTTCCGGATAGCGGCTGCGGTTGTGGCATTCGAACCAGGCCGACGCGCCTTTCAGGATGGGCTGGCCCGTGCGCGACAGTTCGTATTCGACGTCGTCGAATGGGTTCGGGGTGCGGCGTGAAAAGCGCGTGGCCAGTTCCGCCTGCTCGGCACCGAGCACGTTGATGACGTAATGCGAGTTGCCGCTGAAGATGGGCATGCTGTTCGCCACGGAACCGAGGCTCCACAGCACCAGCGGCGGCGACAGCGAGACGGAATTGAAGGAACTGGCCGTCAAGCCGCGGAAACTGCCGTCGGCCAGGCGCGTCGTAATGACCGTCACGCCGGTGGCAAACTGCGACAGCGCCTGGCGGAAATGTGCCGTATCGAATTCTTGCGCTGGCGCGCGGGGAGAGCGTGTGTTCATGGGTGACCTGTCTATTTGCTGACATTATGCCAAAAATCGGCCACGCCAGCGCAATCGTGGCCGGCATGCCCCTTATGTGCGGTGCACCACGCACCGTTTCAAGCGGCACTGCAGGCCATGGCGCTTTGCGTTACAGTAATGAAATGATACGTCGCAGAGGCGTTGCGGGAGGACATCATGCATCAACAGACGGAAGTGGCGGTATTCGGCGGTGGCTGTTTCTGGTGCCTCGATGCCGTGTACGGGGAAGTGCGCGGCGTGACGCGCGTCGAGGCCGGCTATACGGGCGGCAGCGTACCCAACCCCACATATGAACAGGTGTGCACGGGCGAGACAGGCCACGCGGAAGTGGTGCGCCTGGAATTCGATCCCGCCGTCATCAGTTATCACGACTTGCTGGAAATCTTTTTTACTTTGCACGACCCCACCACCATGAACCGGCAAGGCAACGATGTCGGCACGCAATTTCGCTCCGTCATCCATTACCAGTCGGCGGAACAGGAAAAGGTGGCGCGCAAGGTGCTCGCCGAGATGGCCGGCGTGTGGGATGCGCCCATCGTCACGCAGCTGGCGTCGGCCGCCACCTTTTATCCGGCCGAGGAGTACCACCAGAATTATGTCGAGCAGCATCCCTTGCAGGGCTATTGCGCGCTCGTCGTCGCGCCCAAGGTGGAGAAATTCCGCGCCATGTATGCGGGGCGCCTGAAGTAAGCGCCCCGCACGTGTCCGTCTGTCAGGGCGTGAGCACGGGCGCCGGCCTTGTTTCCTGCGTATTCTCCTGCGCATACATGTAGTTGCGCGACCAGGGCAAGGTGGACGAACGCCGCCCCGCCTTCACGCAGACGATCTGGTACAGGCTGATCAAATCTTGCTCGAAGGCATAGGCGCAGCCGGCCAGGTAGACGTGCCAGATGCGGAAGCGCCGTTCGCCCGCCAGCGGACGGATCTGCTCGGCATGGGCTTCGAAATTTTCCGTCCACAGGGCGCACGTGCGCGCATAGTGGCGCCGCAGGTTTTCCACGTCCAGCACTTCCAGCCCCCCCTGCTGCATGGTTTTCAGGACATTGCCGATGTGGGCCAGCTCGCCATGCGGGAACACATATTTTTCGATGAATTCGCCGCCGCCGTACGGCGTTTCGCCATTGTCCGGATCGGTCGAGGTGATGCCGTGGTTCATCGCCATGCCGTCCGGCGCCAGCAGCTTGTTGATGATGGAAAAGTAGTTGGGCAAATGTTTCAGGCCCACATGCTCGAACATGCCCACGCTGGTGATGCGGTCGAACTGGCCCGTCACGTCGCGGTAATCTTGCAGGCGGATATCGATCAGGTGCGCCAGGCCGGCCGCCGCCACGCGCTCGCGCGCCAGCGCGTACTGGTTTTCCGACAGGGTCACGCCCACGCAACGGGCGCCATATTGCTGCGCGGCACGCATGACGAGCGCGCCCCAGCCGCAGCCGATGTCGAGCAGGGTCTGACCCGGCTGCAGCTGGATTTTTTTCAGGATATGGTCGATTTTCTTGACTTGCGCCTGCGCCAGGGTTTCATCGCCCTGTTCGAAATAGGCGCAGGAATACACGAGGCCGGGGTCGAGAAACTGCTCATAGAAGGCATTCGACACATCGTAGTGATAGCGGATGGCTTCCGCATCCTTGCTCTTGTCGTGCGTAAAGCTGCGCACGATGCGGGCCAGCTTGCCTTCCGGCTTCAGGGTATTGCGTGCCAGGGCATTGCAGATGGAAATCATGTCCTGGGCCGTGCCCTTGACTTCGATATTGCCTTCCACATAGGCCGAACCCAGATTCGCCAGCGACGGGTTCAGCAGATAGCGGGCCGAGGCGACGGTTGGCAGGCGGATGGTGACTCTGGGCGCTTCGCTGGACAGGTCGACGTGCTGGCCGTTCCACAATTCTATGCGTAGCGGCAAGGCGGTTTTGCTGCGGATGCTGGCGATCCAGGACTTGAGTTGGTTTTGTACAAACAAAATGGCCTCCAATGAAGCGGCCCCGGCTGGAGCCGCAAATTGAGAAACAATGTCATTTAGTAACTTCTAACGTCATAGCCTACACCGATATTGACCAGCTTGCTTTGCGCCGCCTTGGCTATCCTGCTTACGGTTGCAAGCGCTGCATGCTCCATTGCCCGTCGGCACCGCGCGTAAACACGATGCGGTCGTGGAAGCGCGAACGGCGCCCCTGCCAGAATTCGATGCGCTCCGGCTGCAGGCGGTAGCCGCCCCAGTGGGCCGGGCGCGGCGGCTGCGCGTCGCCAACGGCGGCGGCCACGGCTTCGTAATTGCTTTCCAGCGCGGCACGGCTGTCGATGGGCGCGCTTTGCTGCGAGGCAATCGCCGACAGCCGGCTTTGCAGGGGACGCACATTGAAATACTCGTCGCTCTCGGCCGCCGTGGTTTTTACCACCGTGCCCTCGATGCGCACTTGCCGCTCCAGCTCGCGCCAGAAGAACAGCAGCGCCGCGTGCGGGTTGTGTTCGAGATGCTGGCCCTTGTCGCTGTGGTAATTCGTGTACCAGGTAAAGCCCCGCTCGTCGAACTGCTTGATCAGCACGATGCGCGAGCTGGGCTTGCCATCAGGGCTGACGGTGGACAAGTCCATGGCGTTCGGCTCCATCACTTGCGCGTTGACGGCCTCGGCAAACCATTTCTGGAACTGGGCGATGGGATCGGCCAGCACGTCCGTCTCGCTCAGGCTGGACTGGACGTAATCGGTGCGCATGGCGGCCAGCACGGCGGCCGCGTCCGCCACTTCTGGCAGATCGGGCGCGATGCCGCGGCGGCGCTGCATGGCCGTGCCCAGCTGCTCCATCTGCTGCGCGCTGAACAGGCGCTTGGCCATGGGCGCCAGCTGGCCCTCTTCCTTGCTCATATGGGCATGGTAGGCGGCAACGTAGGCGGCCACGCCATCGGCGGACAGCTGCGTGCCCGTACCGGCCGCGATCGCGTCCAGTTCCGGGCGCAGGGTCAGCCAGGCCTGGTCCATGCGCTGGTGGTCGGCCAGGATTTCCGGCACCAGGGTCGTCAGCAGGGCGGCATCGTCGCCCGTGGCGGTCGCTTGCAGCATCGGCATCAAGTCCTGCTCTTCATCGTCATGGTGCAGATGGGCGGCTTTATTGAAATATTGCAACACCGCCTTGGCCGCCTGCTGCGCATCCGCCGTGTTGCCGTGCTGCGCCAAATGGCCCAGCAGTTTTTGCAGGGTCGTCAGCTGCTTGCGGATCTTGTCGTGACAATGCTTGAGCACGGCGATGGGCTGGTCAAAGCCGGGAACGGAGTCGAACAGGGGAGAGGTCATGGCGAGTTCTCGTGGTGGGCGGTGTGGGGGCGTGGCGACAGTGCGGCTTGTCGCTGTGTCAATTCGGCTATTTTAGAATATCCGTCAGCGCAGTGTCCGTTAAAATGGCGCCATGCATACCTCCACCAATGAACTAATTTCCATGGACTTGACCGAGATCGATTTTGAGCGGCGTTTCGGCGGCATCGCCCGCCTGTACGGCGCGCCCGCGCTGGAGCGTTTCCGCGCCGCCCATGTGTGTGTGATCGGCGTGGGCGGCGTCGGTTCCTGGATCGTCGAAGCGCTGGCGCGCAGCGCCATCGGCCGCCTGACCCTGATCGATCTCGACAATGTTGCCGAATCGAACATCAACCGCCAGATCCAGGCCATGAGCGACACCATTGGCCAGGCCAAGATCACGGCCCTGGCCGAACGCATCGAGCTGATCAATCCGTTTTGCCAGGTCACGCAGATCGAGGATTTTATTACCCCCGATAATCTGGACCAACTGCTGGGCGGGCGCGATTTCGACTACCTCGTTGATGCCATCGACAATGCCAAGGCGAAAGCGGCCGTGATCGCATATTGCCGCGCGCGCAACATTCCCATGCTGACCATCGGCAGCGCGGGCGGGCAGACGGACCCGACCCTGATCGCCGTGCGCGACCTGTCGAAAACGGAACAGGAACCGCTGCTCAAGCGAGTACGCAAACTGTTGCGTACCGAATATGGTTTTCCCCGTGGCGTGAAAAACAAATTCAATGTCGACGCCGTGTTTTCCATGGAACCGTTGAGCACGCCCGAGAGCGCCGAAGCGTGCGCCATCGATGGCGGCGCGCCCGCCGGCGTGACGGGCCTGAACTGCGCCGGCTTCGGTTCCAGCGTGGTGGTGACGGCCAGCTTCGGCATGGTGGCGGCTGCGCATGCGCTGAAAAGCTTGCGCCAGGACAAATTGTCCGAGGTGCCCGTGTCGATACCGGACGCCGCCTAGCTTAATTTCCTGCTGGCCAGGATGCGGTAGTCGCCGCTGCTCTTGAGCGATTCCACCAGCACCAGCTCGTCCGCCAGCCAGGCGATGGGCGCGAAGTCCCCGATGGCCGGCGGCGGCGCTTGGCGCGCCAGGGTCACGTGCGGCGTAAAACGGTCGTGCTCGAAGCGGGGCGCCAGTCCCTGTTCCGCCAAGTTACGCATGCAGGCCGCGCGCAAGTCCAGCAGGGCGGGCGACGGCTGCGCCAGGGCGGCCCAGGCCAGCGCCAGCTTCGTAAAATGGCTGGCGTGATCGAACAGCAGGGGCATGGGATGCGCCGGTGTGTGCGCCAGAATGTCCAGCAGGGGCGGCAGGTCGCTGGCCGGGCGCTGGCCCAGGAAGGCCAGGGTCAGGTGCAGCTTGTCCGGACGCACGGGTTTGCCTTCCAGGCGCGCCTGCCAGGCGGCCAGGGCCGCGCGCGTGGCCGCATCGGGCCACAGTGCGTAAAACAGGCGGGGGCAGTGTGTATCGGGCGACAAGTTTTTCCTATCGTTGCGGCGGTTTGCTATTATTGACGTTCCCTGCCCACTTGCACTGGCAGGGATCTTACCGAAACTCACTGAAAGAATACATCATGACGCGTAGCTCCGTTTTGTTTGCCCTGATCTGCTCCGTCGCCGCGTCGCTGGCGCAGGCACAGGCGCCAGCGCCTGTTCCCGCCTCGGCCGTCTCGCTGAGCCCCGGCCCTGTCGCCGATAAATTGATCCTGATCGACAACAAGGTCGGCACGGGCAAGGAAGCGTCCGTCGGCAGTAACGTCACCGTGCACTACACGGGCTGGCTCTACCGTCCGCTGGCGAAAGATTCGCGCGGCAAGAAGTTCGACAGCTCCGTCGGTCGTGGCCCGTTTGACTTCCCGCTCGGCAAGGGCATGGTCATCAAGGGTTGGGACCAGGGCGTGGCCGGCATGAAAGTGGGCGGCAAGCGCACCCTGATCATTCCAGGCGAACTGGCCTACGGCCCGCGCGGCGCCGGCAATGGCGACATTCCGCCGAACTCGGCACTGATCTTCGACGTGGAATTGCTGGACGTGAAGTAATTGTTCAGTTTGGCGGCGGCGCATGCCCGCGCCGCCGCCATTTACGCTCTGAAACGCGGTAGACTGGGTTCTCCTGAAATTGCTGTGGAGACCACCCCCATGAACATCGCCAACGACGTCACTGAACTGATCGGCAACACCCCCCTGGTGCGCATCAACCGCATCGCCGCCGGCAGTGTGGCCACCATCCTGGCCAAACTCGAATTCTACAATCCCGCGCACAGCGTCAAGGACCGCATCGGCCTGGCCATGATCGTCGCCGCGGAAGCCGCAGGCAAGATCCATTCCGATACCGTCATCGTCGAGCCCACCAGCGGCAACACGGGCATCGCGCTGGCCATGGTATGCGCCGCGCGCGGCTACCGCTGCACCCTCGTCATGCCCGACACCATGAGCCGCGAACGCCGCATCCTGCTGCGCGCCTATGGCGCCGAGCTGCTGCTTACGCCCGGCAGCGAAGGCATGCTGGGTGCCATCCGCAAGGCCGAGGAACTGGTGGCGGCCGACCCGCGCTACCTGATGCTGCAGCAATTCAACAATCCCGCCAATCCCGCCATCCACCGCGCCACGACGGCCGAGGAAATCTGGCGCGACACGGATGGGCAAGTGGACATCGTCGTTGCCGGCGTGGGCACGGGCGGCACGATTACCGGCATCGGCGAAGTGCTGAAGGAACGCAAGCCCGGCCTGCAAGTGATCGCCGTGGAACCGGAAGCGTCGCCGATGCTGTCGAAGGGCACCAAGGGACCGCACCCGATCCAGGGCATCGGCGCCGGTTTCGTGCCGCAGATTTTGAACACGGCCATCTACGACGAAATCATTTGCGTCAAGAACGACGACGCCTTCGCCACGGCGCGCCTGGCCGCCAGCGATGAAGGCTTGCTGGTCGGCATCTCGTCGGGCGCCGCCCTGTGGGCTGCCCTGCAAGTGGCGCGCCGTCCGGAAAACGCGGGCAAGCACATCGTCACCATCATCCCGTCGTTCGGCGAGCGCTACCTGAGCACGGCTTTGTACGCGGGCTTGGGCGACTGATTTGTAAATAGTAGGGACAGATCTGTCCCTTCCGCCAGCGCCCGGTTGCCTGCGTCGCCCGGGTGCAGGTGGTCGCCCGAGTCGTAAGCGGGCAGCAGGCGCAGCGGGTGCGCAGGGTCGCGCGCCAACGCGTCGAAGTCGAGCACTGCATCAAAGCTGCCGCTGGCGCGTATCCACGCATTCAATTGCTGGCGCAGCGCATCTTTTTCCGGCTGATAATAGTTGCTCAAGGGCGTGCCGGGCAGGGCGCCGGCGAACGGCGTCAGGGTGGCAGCGATCACGCGCACGCCGCGGCTGCGTGCCTGGGCGACCAGTTGGGTGTAGCCGTTTGTTAACTCCTCCAACGTCGGCCGTTTTGACCGTGGTGCAAACGCCGTGCCGGGCCAGCTGATGTCATTGATTCCCAACAAGACGATCACCGTGCGCACGCCTGGTTGCGCCAGCACGTCGCGCTCGAAACGGGCCAGGGCATTGTCTCCCATGCCATCGGACAACAGCCGCGCACCGGAAATGCCCGCATTGATCACGGACACGCCGTGCGGCGCCAGACGCTTGGCCAGGAAATCGGGCCAGCGCGCATCCATCCCCAGGCCGGCAGTGGCGCCATCGGTAATTGAATCGCCGAGGATGGCCACGGCTTGCGCCCCCGGCGCCGCCTCCACCTGAATCGCACTGAGTAAAAGGCGCGCCGTGGTGGTCTGCATGCCAGGCGCGTCATCGATGCGCGCGGCCCGCGTCTGGTCCTGCGGGGCGATCCACGCCGTCTCGCGCCCATCCCAGTGAAACGTGGAGACGGGACTGGCTTGCGGCAGGTGGATGCTCACCGTCAGGCGAGCCAGGTCCGGCACGGACAGGTCGACGGGGTCGCTGACGAGCGGCGCGCCCGGCGCCACGCTGGCCGCCGGCTGGCCGGAAAACGTCAGCGTGCGCAGGCTGCCCGCTTCGATGGCCGAACCGGAAGAGGCCAGCGCCACGGTGGCCGCGCCGATGCGTAGCGGCACCTTGCCATACGCATTCGACAGCACGATGCGCACGCGCGGGCCGCCCACGCTGAGGCGCGCCACCTGGCGCACGGTGTGCCCGTGCAGCACGGCGGGCACATTGCTGGGGAACAGGAAATCGCTGCTCCACACGGCTTGGGGGCTGGCCGTCCAGCTGGCCAGCCAGGAGGTATCGCCATTGGCTGCCTGGACGGGGCTAGTGCTCAGCGCCAGGCTCAGCAGGATGGCGGGGAAGAGGGACAATCGTTGCATGGCGGCTCGCTTCATCAAGGGGAATGTCAGCATGATGAAAGCAAAGCCATTTATGCACTAGACTATCTCATCGAAGAACATTTATGAGTTGAATTCACAATGGCCAGATTGGAAGTGAACCGCTCCGGCGAGCTGGAAGTGTTCGTGCGCGTGGTCGAGCTGGGCGGCTTTTCCGCCGCCGCGCGCGCTTGCGGCATGACGCCGTCGGCCGTCAGCAAGCTCGTCTCGCGGCTCGAAGAGCGCCTGGGCGCGCGCCTGCTGAACCGCTCCACGCGCCAGCTGCAGCTGACGGCCGAGGGTTGCGGCCTGTACGAACGGGGACAGCACGTGCTGGCGGCGCTGGACGAGGCGGAGCGCTGCGCCGGCGTGCAGGATGTGCCGCGCGGCAGAATCAAGGTCAATGCGAACGTGCCCTTCGGCCAGCATTTCTTGTTGCCGCTGGCGCCGTTGTTTCTCGAACGCTATCCGGAGGTGACGCTCGACATCGTGCTCACGGACGCCGTCGTCGATATCCTCGAGCAGCGCACGGACGTGGCCGTGCGTGCGGGGCCATTGAAAAGCTCCAGCCTGCTGGCGCGCAAGCTGGGCCAGACGCGCATGGTCATCGTGGCATCGCCAGCCTACCTGGCGCGGCGCGGCACGCCGTTGACGCCTGCCGAGCTGGCCGCGCACAACTTGCTCGACGCCAATTACGCGCGCGCCCGCTCGGGCTGGCCGCTGCGCCTGCCCGAGGGCGACATCGTCGTGCCGGTCACGGGCAATGCACAGGCCAGCGATGGCGAAGCCTTGCGGCAACTGTCGCTGGCGGGGCTGGGACTGGCGCGCCTGGCCGCCTTCCAGGTGCGATCCGATATCGCGGCTGGCCAGCTGCAGGCCGTGCTGGAAGAGTGCAATCCCGGCGACAGCGAGGAAGTGCATGCCGTGTTCGTGGGGCAAGGCGGGCATGTGCCGCTGCGCGTGCGCGTGTTTCTCGATTTCCTGGCGCAGCACGTCGAGCTGGGCTGAGGTTGTCCAAGCGCATTAGGCTACAGGCAGGCACGGCCGCGCAGTACAATATCGGACGGGCCGCAATGGTTCGGCCCGTATTGTGCCTTTGAATGGAAATATGTTCCTGGTAAAACCTGAACGCCGCCGCCTGCTGCAGGTGGGCGCAACCGTGGCTGTCATCGCGCTGGGCCTGGCCTCGCGCGCCTTTCCCCAATTCGTCCCTGCCGCGCTCGGCAAGTATCCGGGCGACGCCCTGTGGGCCATGATGATCGTCTTTGCGCTGGGCATTGTCGCCACGCGCATGCGCACGTGGCAGCTGGCGCTGACGGCCTTGCTGATCTGCTTTGCCGTGGAATTCGGCCAGCTATACCAGGCGCCGTGGATCGTCGCGTTGCGCGCGCATCCGCTGGGACACCTGGTGCTGGGCTCCGCCTTCGGCTGGGTCGACCTGATCGCCTACACGGCGGGCGTGGCGATCGCGGCGCTGGTGGATCAAGCGGCGCTGTTCAAGCGCCGCTAATCCTGATTACTTGACGTTACCTTCCGCGTCGCGCAATTCGACGGGCGCCAGCTTCAGCTTCGACAATTGCGGAGCGATCTTCGCCTTGTCGCCCACGCCGATGACGATCAGCTTTTCCGGCTGCAGGTATTTCTTCGCCACCTGCTGCACCTGCTTGTCCGTCACGCTGGCAAAGCGCTGCGGCAAGGTCGTGTAGTAGTCGAGGCCCAGGCCGTAGATATACGTGTTGGCCATGCTGGCGCTGATGCTGGCATTCGTGTCGAACTGGCCGGGCAAGGACAGCACTTGCGAGTTGCGCGCATTCGCCAGTTCTTGGCGAGGCAAGGGTTTTGCGATCATGGCGCGGATTTCCCTGACGGTTTCCGATACGGCCGGGCCCGTCACATCGGTGCGCACGCTGGCGGCAATCGAGAACGGTCCAGGCTGATTGCGGTACTGGAATTGCGAACGCACGCCATAGGTGTAGCCCTTTTCTTCGCGCAAGTTGGTGTTCAGGCGGCTGGTAAACAAGCCGCCCAGCGCCGCGTTCATCACTTGCAGCGGTGCGTAATCAGGCGTGGCGCGCGGCACGGCGATGGTCGACAGACGCACGGCCGTTTGCGGCGCGCCTGGCTTGTCGACCAAAATCAATTTTGCCTTCGTCGTCTGCGGCGCTGCGGCCACGGATGGCGCCACCGTGCCTGCCTTCCAGCTGCCAAACTTCGCTTCGGCCAGCGCCTTCAATTCCGCCTCGCCGATATCACCCGAAACGATCAGCGCCGCATTGTTCGGCAGGTAATGCTGCTGCCAGAAACCTTGCAAGTCGGCGCGGCTGGCCGCTTTCAGCGCCGCTTCCGTGCCCAGCTGAATGTAGCCATACGGATGCTGCGGGCCATACAGCGCCGCCGCTTCCACTCTGGCCGCCACCGCGCCCGCGTTTTCGCGCTGCTGCGCCAGTTCGCCGATGCGGCTGGCGCGCTGGCGCTCGACTTCTTCCTGCGGGAATTGCGGATGCAGCACCACGTCGGCCAGCACGTCGAGCGCTTGCGGGAACGTCGCTTTGAGCGACGTCAGCTGGGCGAACGAGGCATCCACGCCGGAGCCGGTATTGAGCAGCGCGCCCAGCTGCGCCACGTCGTCGGCGATCTGCGGCGCGCTGCGCGTGGCCGTGCCTTCCTGCAGCAATTGCGCCGTAAAGCTCGACAAGCCCGGCTGCGCCAGCGGATTGGCGCCCGAGCCGCTTTTCACCACAAGCTGGCTGGACACGAGCGGCACGGCCCCGTTGTAGTGGTGGATCACGGTCAGGCCGTTCGCCAGGGTGAACGATTTTCCTTGCGGTAAAACAATCTTCGGTGCGGGACCGGCCTTCGGCACGGCATTGCGCCATGGTTCGTCCGCATTGATGGCCGTGCCAGGCGCAGGCTTGACCTTGCCCGGCGCCGGCGTCGGCACTTCCGCGCCCAGGTCCGGCGTGCCGGGCACGCCATAGACCACCACGCGCGACTGGTTCTTCAGGTACTGGTCGACGGCGCGCTGCACGCCAGCCGCCGTCACCTGGCGGTAGCGTTCGATATCCTTGGCCAGGTAGCCGGGGTCGCCCACGTACTGGTTGTATTCGTTGAGCAAGTTGGCCACGCCGTGGCCGCCCATTTTTTCCACCTGGCTCAGCATGCTCGTCTCGATGCTGTTGCGCGCGCGTTCCAGTTCCTTCTCGGTCGGGCCCTTGGCGCGCAATTGTTCCAGCTCCGCCTGCAAGGCTTGCTCGATTTCCTCGGGCTTGCGGCCCGGGCGCGCCGTCGCGTCGATGGTGAAAATCGACGTGAGAGCGTTCGAGCCCTGGCTGGCGCCCACGTCCTGCGCGATCTGCTTGTCGTACACGAGGGATTTATATAAACGGCTGGACTTGCCGCCGGCCAGGATGTGCGCGGCCATCGACAGTTCCGCGTCGTCCCTGGTGTAGGCGGACGGCGTCAGCCAGGCCATGAAGACGCGCGGCAACTCGACCCGGTCCTGTACCACGATGCGGCGTTCCTGCGTGATGGGCGGCGTCACGACATTCGGTTTCGGCACGGCCGGGCCGCTCTTGAAGCTGCCGAAGTATTTATTGACCAGTTCCTTGGTCTTCGCCTTGTCGATGTCGCCCGCGATCACGAGGCTGGCATTGTTGGGCCCATAGTATTTGCTGAAGAAATCCTTGATGTCGGCCAGCTTCGCGTTCTGGATGTCCGCGTGCGAACCGATGACGCTGGCGTAATACGGGTGGGTCTTGGGAAACAGCTGGTGGTACAGCGCTTCCTGCACGATGCCGTACGGCGCATTCTCCACGCTTTGGCGGCGCTCGTTGCGCACGACGTCCTGCTGGTTCGTCAGCGCCGTCTGGTCGAGCACGTCGAGCAGATAGCCCATGCGGTCGGAATGCGTCCACAGGGCCAGTTCCAGCTGGTTCGACGGCACCGTGTCGAAATAATTGGTGCGGTCGAAATCCGTGCTGCCGTTGGAATCGGTGGCGCCCGCGCCTTCGAGCAACTGGTCGGCCATGCCGCGCGGCACGTGCTTGGTGGCGGCAAACATCATGTGCTCGAACAAATGCGCAAAGCCCGTCAGGCCCGGCGCTTCATTCGCCGGTCCCACGTGGTACCAGATGTTGACGGCCGTGACGGGCAATTTATGGTCTTCCACGAGAATCACGTCGAGGCCGTTCGGCAAAGTGTATTTTTCGTAGGCGATATGGGGCACGGACGTCGCCCCTGTCGTGACGGCGGCATCGGCGACATGGGCGAGGGTGAGCGGGGCGCCGTACAGCGACAGCAACAGGGCGGGGAGGGCCAGCAGTTTGATCGGTTTCATGCATGCTTCCAGGGATGGGTGGAGAAGACGCTGCGGCTCGCTCGTGGCTGGCGCAGCGCGACGGTGCTACGGTCGTTACTACGGCCGGTGCTACAGTTTATACAGGAGGGCCGCGCCGCCCAGCACCAGCAGCGCGCAGGCGACGGAGACGATGGCCGCCGCGCCCAGCAAGCGCCATTCGCGCGGAGAAAACCAAGCGGCGGACAGGGGCGCTTGCGGCGCAGGCTGGGGCACGGCCGCAGGCAAGCCGCCAGCCGCGCGCGCCTGGACCGCCAGCGCCTGCGTGGCGGCGTCGAGCAGGGCCAGCTGGCGCTCGACGGTTTCCGCCAGCACGGCTTCGTTCAGCGCCACGAGGGCGAATATCGGGTCATCGACGTCGACCTTGATGCCCGTCTTGTCGAACACGTGGCTGCGCAGTTTGTGCTGGTCCATCTACCACTGCACCTTGTCGAGCTGTTCGAAGATGTCGCGGTAGACGACCTTGATGCGCTGCTTTTCCATGATGTTGAACTTGTCGTTCTGCAGTACTTCCTGCATCGTCAGGCGCGCCGTGTTCATTTTCTTGACGTCCGCGCCAAAGGTGTCGGGATTGCGCTGGCTCAGAGTGATGCTGCCTTTCACGCGCGCGCGGTTGTCGCTGTACGACTGCGATTCGACGAATTGCTTGCCGGACGCCGATTGCAGCAGGCCGAAGTGTTCGTTTTGCCACAGCACCAGCGGCACCTTCGTCGATTGGGCTGTCGCGACAAAACCCGTGGCCGTGTCGTGCAAGGTATCGCCGCCGCCGACGATGGTGTGGATGTAGACCTTGCGGCCCGATTCTTCCAGCAGCGAAAAACAGTCGTTTTCCAGCAGGTAGCCCATCAGCGGCGAAAACGTGTTCGCGCCATTGTCGATCACGCAGTTGCCGTCCGTGTCGAGAATGTCGATCATCAGCGCGTCGAAGCGTTTCGGGTCGATGTTGCGCGCATCCGTCATCACGGGCACGTGCTTGACGTTCATCGCCTTGTAGCGCGAGAACGTGGCGTTTTCCTGATCGGTGTCATAGCAGCGCAAAGGCGTGTCGTCCTTGCCGCCTATCCACTGGGCCAGCAGGGTCGAGACGAGGGTCTTGCCGATGCCGCCCTTGCCCTGCAGGATGAAATGTACCGTGTTTTGCATTGCGACTACTCCAAGTTGTTGCGTCAGTGACAATCAAAGATCCGTGACAGCGGCGACTGGCATTTTTACCACAATCCTTTGCAAATATGCCATGCGGAACAGCGAATCTGGTTATGATGTTAATCAGGATACCATTGATGTAGAGCAAGTTTTGTGTGAAAAATCCACCCCAGAGTGTGAACGAGGACGCAGTGCCGATCTCCAGTCTCGATAAAGCCGACATTGACCGTCTGAATCAGCAAGCCCTGTCTTGCCTGGTCGGCAACCGCCGCCAGGCGCGCCGGCTGGCGCAGATGGCGCTGGCGGCGGCGCAACGGCAACAGTATGCGCGCGGCGGTGCGTATGCGGAACTCAATCATTGCTGGCTCGCGTATTACGCGGGCGAGGCCGAACCGTCATGCGAGCGCCTGGGCGCGTATTTCCAGCACAGCGGCGACCTGGAAGGGGGCATGGAAGTGGCCGCCCTGCAGGGCGCGTATGCGAGCCGGCGCGGCGATTTTGCCGATGCCGAGCAGCATTTCCTGCAGGCGCGCAGCCAGGCCGCGCAGATACCCGACTCGCTGCACAAATTCATGCTGTACGCGCGCCTGGGCGTCGATGCCCTGAACCGTGGCGATACGCAGGACGGCCCGCGCAATTTCCTGCTGGCGCTGGACATCGCCGAGCGCTTCGGCAGCCCCGCGCACCGGGTCAACAGCCTGTCAAACCTTGCGTCGTCGCAGCATGACCTGGGCAACGATGAAGACGCGATTCCCCTGCTGGTCGAGGCGCTCGAAATCATCGGCACGCAAAAGCTCAAATACCAGCAAACCATCGTGTCGGCCAACCTGGCCATGTGTTTCTTGGCCACGGGCAAGCCGGCCGAGGCGCTGGCGCTGGTGGAACCATATTACGAGTGGCCGGAAGAAGACTTGGCCGTGCGCGCCTTTCTTTTCTGCATTGCCGCCCACGCCGCGATCCTGTTACGCCAGCCCGACAGTGCCCTGCAACTGCTGTTGCGGGCCGAAGAGTACGCGCGCCGGGGCCAGGACCTGGAAGAGCAGATGCATGCGTGGCTGGTGCGCGGCAAGCTCGACTTGCACGCGGGCCAGACGGCGCAGGCGCTGGCGTCCCTGACGCAGGCGCACAGCCTGCTGAGCTGGACGCGCAATCCGTTTCACCAGCAGCAGATCCTGCGCGGCTTGTCCGACATCAATGCCCAGCTGGGCGAATGGCAGGCCGCGTATGGTTTCCTGCAGCAATACCAGGCCGCGTACGAGGCCAGCAGCAAGTCGGCGCGCGCGTCGCGCAGCCTGATGCGCAATCTGGAAAAGGAAATGCACAGCCTGAAGGCCGAGCGCGACAAGGCGCTGGAGCTGCAGGCGGCGCGCGAATCGGAAAACGTCAAGCTCGAACACCTGAACCGCGAACTGGCGCACCAGATCCTGCACGTCAATTCCCTGCAGGACAGCCTGAAGGAGCAGGCCATGCGCGACCACCTGACGGGCCTGTACAACCGCCGCCATTTTGAAACCTGCCTCAATGCCATCCTGCACGAGGCCGACGCGGATGCGCCCGTGGCCATCGCCATCATCGACCTGGATTTTTTCAAGCGCGTCAACGATACCTACGGGCACAACTTTGGCGACGAAGTGCTGATCCAGTTCGCGCGCCTGGTGGAAGGCCAGCTGCGCGGCACCGATATGGTCTGCCGCTATGGCGGCGAGGAATTCTGCCTGCTGTTGCGCGAAGCCGACAGCCTCATCGCGGCGCACAAGATCGACGATATCGCCGCGCGCTACCGCCAGTTGCTGATCCAGCAGGCGCCGCACAGCTTGACGGGCTGCACCTTTTCGGCCGGCATCGCCGAATATCCGCGCCACGGCGCCGGCCGCCACGAATTGCTGATGCGCGCCGACAGCGCGCTGTATGCGGCCAAGCAGGCGGGCCGCGACCGCGCCTGCATCGCCGACGCTACTGGATAAAGCGCAGCAGTTCGCGCAGCGCGTGCGCCACGGCCTGCTCGCGCACGGCCTGGCGGTCGCCGGCAAACACGAGCCGCTGCGTCTGCACGCGCCCGTCCATGGCCCAGCCGAAGCAGACGGTGCCGACGGGCTTGCCCGGCACGCCGCCCGTGGGGCCGGCGATGCCCGTGGTCGAGACCGCCACCTGGGCTGCACTGTGGGCCAGGGTGCCTTGCGCCATGGCGGCGGCCACTTCCTCGCTGACGGCGCCGTGTGCGGCGATCAGTTCGGCAGGCACGCCCAGCATGCCGCTCTTGGCCCCGTTGGAGTACGTAACGAAACCCCGTTCGAACCAGGCGCTCGAGCCCGGGATATCGGTGACGGCCTGCGCCACGCCGCCGCCCGTGCACGATTCGGCCGTGGCCAGCAGCAGGCCTTTCGCCTGCAAGGCCAGGCCGACTGCGGTGGAGAGGGGGACGAGTTCCTTGCTCATGGATGACTCCTGCATGCGGTGAAAATGGTGGCAAGACTGTAGCATGGCCGACGGCAAAAGAAACTTTCCCCGGTACCAGCGAAAATGCGTACACTCTTTTATACATTTGCTACCACTTCGGGCCGGCAGGCGCTCTGTCGCTGCGCCACCCAGGTGCGCATCGCTCGAACAGGCAAGCGGCATGGTGCCGCGCCTTCGTATGCATTATCTTTACTCGGTTGTCATGGTAATTCTGAACTGGACCTGGTGGCGTCATCCTGGCCCCTTGCGCCGCCCCGCGCGCGGCGCCGCTTGCCGTTCCCTGCGCTGGGGCTGGCTATTGCTGCTTTTGGGCGTGCTGTGCGCCGATGCGCGATCGCAGGTGCCGGGGGAGCTGGAACGCCAGGTCAAGGCCGGGTATCTGTACAAGTTCGCCGGCTATGTCGAATGGCCCGACGGCAGCTTTGCCCGGCCCGACTCGCCGCTGGTGATCGGCGTGGCGGGCGCCGATGCGCTGGCCGAGCAGCTCGAACAGAGCGTGGCCGGGCATAGCGTCAACGGCCGTGCCGTGCAGGTGAAGAAAGTACGCCGCGGCGAAGCGCTGGCCGGGCTGCACGTGCTGTACCTGGGCGCGCTGGAGAAAACGGCGCTGCAGGAAATGCTGGCCGCCAGCCGTGGCCTGGCGTTGCTGACGGTGTCCGATTCGGATGAGGTCTACGCGATGGGCAGCATGATCAATTTTGTGATGGCCGAAGACAAGGTCCGCTTCGACGTGGCCTTGAAACCCGTGGCGCAGGCGCATATCCGCATCAGCGCGCGCATGCTGCTGGCCGCCTACCGCGTGCAGACTGGGGGCGCCTAGATGATCAGACTGCGTTCCATCCGCCACAAGCTGATGTCGGTGGTCTTGCTGACCACCCTGGTGGCGCTCGTCATTTCGCTGGGCACCATCGTCGTCTACGACTTGCGTGCCTACCACCGCAACCTGGTGGCCGACATCAGTACCCAGGCCGAGCTGCTCGGGCATATGAGTTCGGCCGCGCTGGCCTTCGACGACGAACGCCTGGCGCTGGAAAACCTCAATTTGATGCGCATCCGTCCGCGCGTGACGGCCGGCGCCCTGTACAAGGCCGACGGCAGCCTGTTTGCCAGCTACCGTGCGCATCAGCACGTGGGCGAGCTGCCGGCGAAGGCGGGCCAGGAAGGCGTCAGCATCGCGGGCAAATCCGTCGAATTGTTCAAGCCCATCGTCGACAATGGCGAATTGCTGGGCACCGTGTATCTGCGCGCCGATTACGAGCTGGCCGGCCGCACGGCCGATTACCTGGCCATCGCGCTGGGCGTGACGGTGCTGGCGCTGCTGGTGGCCTTGCTGCTGCTGCGCCGCCTCGATTTCGTCATCACGCAGCCGATCCTCGACATCGCCGACGTGGCGCGCGAAGTGATCGAGACGGGCGATTATTCGCGCCGCGCGCGCAAGCTCAGCGTCGACGAAGTGGCGCAGCTGGTCGATTCCTTCAACAAGATGCTGGCCGAGATCGAGCTGCGCACGCAGGCGCTGGAGCGCTCGAACGGCGAGCTGGCGCGCGAAGGCGAGCAGCGCACCGAGGCGCAGCAGGAAGTCATGCGCCTGAACCAGGAACTGGAAGTGCGCGTGCACGAGCGCACGATGCAGCTGGAAATGACGAATGGCGAATTGGCCATGGCGATGGAAGAGGCGCGCAGCGCCAACTACGCCAAGTCGGCGTTTTTGTCGTCGATGAGCCATGAATTGCGCACGCCGCTCAACGCCATCCTGGGCTTCGCACAAATCCTCAGTTCCGACCGCCTGCCGTCGACCCTGGAACAAAAGAAGGAGTTCGCCGGGCATATCCTGAAATCGGGGCGCCACCTGCTGACACTGATCAATGAAATCCTCGACCTGGCCAAGGTGGAGTCAGGCACGGTCAGCCTGTCGCTGGAACCGGTGGGTCTGGACGCCATCTTGCAGGAATGCCGCGACATGATCGCGCCGCTGGCCAGCCAGCGCGGCATCGGCATGACCTTCCCCGACGCCTGCCCCCTGAACGTGCTGGCCGACCGCACGCGCCTCAAGCAAATCCTGTTGAACCTGTTATCGAATGCGCTCAAGTACAACCGCGAGCAGGGGCAGGTGGCCATCGATTGCGCGCCGCAGGCGGGCGGCCGGGTGCGCATCAGCGTGCGCGATACGGGCGTGGGCCTCGACGGCGAGCAGGTGGCGCTGCTGTTCCAGCCGTTCAACCGGCTGGGGCAGGAGGGCGGCACGGAAGAAGGCAGCGGCATCGGCCTGGTGGTCACCAAGCGCCTGGTGGAGCTGATGGATGGCAGCATCGGCGTGACCAGCGCACCCGGCGAGGGCAGCACCTTCTGGATCGAGCTGCGCGTGGTCGATGCCTTGCCCATGCCTGCGGCACCCGCCTTGCCGCGGCCGGACCTGGCCGGGGCGCTGCTCGATCACAGCGCCCCCGTGACCTTGCTGTACGTGGAAGACAATCCCGCCAACCTGACCCTGGTCGAGGAAATCGTGCGCTACTGCCCGCAATTGAAGCTGCTGACGGCCACCGACGGCCGCCTGGGCGTGGAAATGGCGCGCACGCACCTGCCGCAGCTGATCCTGATGGACATCAATCTGCCGAACGTGAACGGCACGGACGCGCTGAAACTGCTGCGCGCCGATCCGCGCACGGCGCACATTCCCGTCATCGCCCTGACGGCCAACGCCATGCCGGGCGACGTCGAGCGCAGCATGGCGCTGGGCTTCTACCGCTATCTGACCAAGCCGATCAACCTCGATGAATTTACCGAGGCGATCAACAGCACCCTGGCCTATGTGGCGCAGCAGCGCCGGCAGAAGGGAACGGGCGCGCCATGATCAGCCAGGCCGATATATACGCGGCGAAAATTCTCCTCGTCGATGACCAGGAAGTCAATCTGCGCCTGCTCGAGCATTTGCTGCAAAGCGGCGGCTACACGGCCATCACCAGCACCCTCGACGCGCGCGCCGTGGCTGGCCTGCACCAGCGCCACCAGTTCGACCTGATCATCCTCGACCTGGTGATGCCCGGCATGAGCGGCTACGAGGTGATGGATGCCCTGCGCCCGCTGGAACTGGAAGGCTACCTGCCCGTGCTGGTGATCGCGGCCGACCCGGACGCCAAGCTGGCGGCGCTGGAAGCGGGCGCGCGCGACTTCATCAGCAAGCCCTTCGACGCGCTCGAGGTGCTCACGCGCATCCGCAACATGCTCGAAGTGCGGCTGCTGCACCGCGCCGCGCGCCACTACAACACCCTGCTCGAACGCACGGTGGGCCAGCGCACGGCCGAACTGCAGCGCTTTCGCGGCGCCATGGATGCCACCACGGACGCCATCTTCCTCGTCGACGTGCTGGGCATGACGCTGGTCGACGTCAACGACGGCGCTTGCCGTTTGCTTGGCTATGCGCGCACCGAACTGCTGGCGCTGGCGCCGGGCACCTTGCTGCCATCGCCGCCGGCCCCGCCGCTGGCCGCGCTGCCGGGCGGCGCGGCCCATCTGGCCACGGAAGTGACGGAGTGCGAACTGGTGCGGCGCGACCTGAGCCTGATCCCCGTGGAACTGGGCTGGCACTGGTATGCGCAAGCGCCCGTGACGGGCGGCTATTCTGGCACCCCTGGCGCGGGCGGCCTGCTGCTGATCGCCGTGGCGCGCGACATCAGCGAGCGGCGCCAGGCGCAGGAGCGCCTCAAGCACCTGGCCCATTACGATGGCTTGACGGGACTGCCGAACCGCAGCCTGTTCTACCAGACCCTGGCCCAGGCCGTGGAACTGGCGCAAGAGAAAAGCTGGCGCATCGTGGTGCTGTTCATCGCGCTCGACCGTTTTAAAAGCATCAACGACACCCTGGGCGCGGCGCTGGGCGACGAATTGCTGCGCCAGTTCAGCAACCGCCTCGTCGAATGCGTGCGCCTGCGCGACACGGTGGGTCGATTGGGCAACGACGAATTCGCGCTGATATTGACGATGAGCCGCAACCAGCAGGAAGCCGTCGCCGTGGCCAACCAGGTGCGCGAAGCCCTGAGGGCGCCATTCGACTTGCGCGGCCATGCGGCCACCCTGACGGCCAGCATCGGCATCGCCATGTATCCGGACGACGCCACCGACCCGGAAACCCTGATCAAATACGCGAATACGGCCATGGGCGGCGCCAAGCAGGCGGGCCGCGACGGCTACCGCTTTTTCACGGCCGGCATGAACGTACAGGTGCTGGCGCGCCTGGACCTGGAACTGGCGCTGCGCCATGCGCTCGAACACGACCAGTTCATCCTGTACTACCAGCCCAAAGTGGATTTGCGCACGGGCCGCATCAGCGGCGTGGAAGCGCTGCTGCGCTGGCGCCGTCCCGGCTACGGCCTGGTGGCACCGGCCGAATTCGTGCCCGTGCTGGAAGACACGGGGCTGATCGTGCGCGTGGGTGCCTGGGTGATCCAGGCCGCCTGCCGCCAGATCGCCGATTGGCGCGACAGCGAAGTGGGACCCGTGCACGTGGCCGTGAATGTGTCGAGCCGCCAGTTTGCCGAAGGCGACCTGGAAGGCGAAGTGACGCGCGCGCTGGCGCATCACAACGTGGCGCCGGAATTGCTGGAACTGGAATTGACGGAAACGGCGCTGATGTCGAACGCCGAGCGCACCATCGTCGTGCTGGGCAAACTGAAGAAAATCGGCGTGAAGGTGGCCATCGACGATTTCGGTACCGGTTATTCGAGCCTTGCGTATCTGCAGCGCTTCCCCATCGACAAGCTGAAGATCGACATCGCCTTCGTGCGCAACATCACCAGCAACCCGAACGACGCGGCCATCGCGCTGGCCATCGTCAGCATGGCGCACAGCCTGAAACTGAGCGTCGTGGCCGAGGGCGTGGAATCGCGTCCGCAGCTCGAATACCTGCGGCGCAACCGCTGCGACGAGATCCAGGGTTTCTATTTCAGCCGCGCCCTGCCGGCGCTGGAACTGGGACAGATGATCGTCGCCGGCGCCGGTCTGCCGCCCGGCCACGACCCGGCCGCCCAGCCCGCGCAGACGCTGCTCATCGTCGACGACGACGTCAACGTGCTGTCGTCATTGCACCGCCTGTTCCGTCCCGAGGGCTACCAGATCCTGACGGCCAGCACGCCGGCCGAAGGGTTTGAAATGCTGGCCCTGCACAGGGTCCACGTGATCGTCTGCGACCAGCGCATGCCGAGCATGAGCGGCACGGAATTCCTCAGCAAGGTGAAAGAGCTGTACCCGGAAACCATCCGCATCATCCTGTCCGGCTACACGGGCCTGGAAGCCGTGCTCGACTCGATCAACCGGGGCGCCATCTACCGTTTCTATACGAAACCGTGGGATGACACCCAGTTGCGCGACAACATCCGCCTGGCCTTCCAGCACTACTGGATGGTGAACCAGCCGGGGCTGGCGCGGGTGGCGGTGCGCTAGCTCAATCGGTGAAGTGGTCGAAGGAAGACAGCTGCAGATCGAGCGGCTGCCCGGCCGCATCCACCAGCCGCAAGCCCGCATGCGCCTCGATGCTGCCCACGCGCGTGGCTGGTGTGGCGCAGCTGGCCGCCAGGGCGGCGATGGCGTCGCGCGAGGAAGCGGGCGCCGTGAAGCACAATTCATAATCGTCGCCGCCGGCGGCCGTGTAGCGGCGGCGCAAGCCTGTTTCCTGCTGCGCCAGCACGGGGCCGGCCGGCAGGGCGTCGACGTCGAGCGTGGCGCCCACCTGTGACGCTTTCAAGATGTGGCCCAGATCTCCCACCAGGCCGTCCGAAATGTCGATGGCCGCATGCGCGAGACCCGCTTCGGCCAGCGCGCAGCCGAGCGCCACGCGCGGCGTCGGCGTGTGCATGCGCGCGCCTGCCATGGCCAGGTCGGCTGGCGACAATGCCTGTTCCTTGCGGTAGCCGGCCAAGGCCAGGCGCGCGTCGCCTAAGGTGCCGCTGACCCAGATGTCGTCGCCCGCCACGGCCGCGCTGCGGCGCAGGGCCTGGCCCGGCGCCAGTTCGCCGAACACGGTGATGCAGATATTCAAAGGGCCCCTGGTGGTGTCGCCGCCGATCAATTCGCAGCCGAAGGCGTCGGCCAGCGCAAACAGGCCGTCGGCAAAGCCGGCCAGCCAGGCGCGCTCCGCTTGCGGCAATGCCAGGGCCAACGTAAATGCCACGGGACGCGCGCCCATGGCGGCCAGGTCGGACAAATTCACGGCCAGGCTTTTGTGGCCGAGCATGCGGGCGTCGGCGCCGGCAAAGAAGTGCCGGTCCTCGACCAGCATGTCCGACGAGATGGCGATCTGCTTGCCGGCGCCGGGCGTAATCAGCGCGCAATCGTCACCGATGCCCAGGGTGGCGCGGCCGGGGCACTGGCGAACGAAATATTGTTTGATCAGGTCGAATTCGGAAAGCGCGTCGTGTGGGGCCATGGCGTGGTCAGTTCGTTGAGTGAGGGTGTGGCCCGGCTATTATAGGCTGGCATACAATAGGCGCCTTTGCCACTGCCGAACAGCTTGCCATGCCCCTCCCCGATATTCACGTTCTGTTGCAATCCTGGCTTGATCACGGCTGGCTGCGCGACCCGCAAGCCGTCGGCTTGCGCACCTTCGAGGCACAGGAGCTGGCGGCGCGCGGCTTCGACGCCATCAGCGACGGCAACCAGCTGTGCCTGTATGAAGATGCGCGCCTGTTCCGCCGCGCCGGCCGTCCCGTGCCGGCGTCGTTCAAGGTGTATCTGCAGCGCGGCCAGCTGGGCGCGAATGGCCTGGAACTCGGTTATCAGGTGCATCTGGCCGGTTTTCTGCGCGCGGCGCGGCAGCCCTTGCCGGCGTGTCGCGTGCTGCTGGAACAAGGCGGCCGCAGCGGCGCCCTGCTGTTCGACAACGGCCTGGTGCTGCAGTTTTGCGCCAACTTGCGTGGCAAGCCGCGCCATTACTACCTGACCCTGGTCGAGGGACATGTGGCCGATGCCCAGCTTCCGGACCGCGACAGCGATATCGACTTGCGCGCGGCCAGCGCGCGCCATGTCCAGGCCATCTACGACAGCCGCGACCCTGCCGAACTGCGGCGCCTGGCCCGGCGCGGCAATGCGGCGCTGCGCGAACTGGCGAGTCTGTTCGCCTAGGCTTTCTTCGCCTGCGCCATGCCGTGCAGCAGCTTGGCCAGCAACTGGTCGAGCTGGCGCTGCTCGTCCGCGCTGAGCGCCGACAGCATGGCGCGCTCGTTCTCCACGTGCAGCAGCACCAGCTTTTCTATCAATTCCAATCCCCTTTGTGTCAGGGCCACCAGCACGCCGCGCCGGTCCGTCGGGTGCTTCTGTCGCTCGATCCAGCCGGCCGCTTCCAGCCGGTCGATGCGGTTGGTCATGCCGCCCGAGGACAGCATGGCCGCTTCGTACAGGGCCGTCGGCGTCAGGCTGTAGGGCGCGCCCGAGCGGCGCAAGGTCGCCAGCACGTCGAATTCGCCCGGCTGCAAGCCGTGCTCCGCGAACAGCGGATTGAGCCAGTCGCGCGCCATCAGCTGCGCCACCGTGCTCAACTGGCCCACCAGCTGCATGGCGCGCGTGTCCATCTGCGGCAGCTCGCGCTGCCATTGTGCGGCGGCAAATTGCGCGCGCGTGTGTTCTTGCGGGGTAGTTGTCATGGGCATCCATTTATCTTGACCTCAAGATAGATTTCTATCTTTATGTTAAGATACTTTTCATCGAGTCATATTTGATGACGCATTAAACCATGTGCCTCCCAGCGAGGCAAGGACTATCCCATGCCTTCCGCCCGACCTGCCGCATCCCTTTCTGCTTCAGCTTCTTCGGCCCTGCTGGTGGCCGCCATCATCCTGCTGGGCTTGAACTTGCGGCCCATCCTGGCCGCCATCGGCCCCTTGCTCGACAGTATTCAGGCCGGCACGGGCCTCAGCAATGCCGATGCGGGCTTGCTGACCACCGTGCCCGTGTTCGCCATGGGCCTGTGCGCGCTGGCGGGCGCGCAGCTGCAGCGCCGGCTGGGCGTGGCGCGCGGCATCTCGCTGGGCATCGCCATCATCGCTGCCGCCTGCGCGCTGCGCTGGCCCTTGCATGGCAGCGGCGGCCTGATCGCCACGGCGGCCCTGGGCGGCCTGGGCATCGCGCTGGTGCAAGCCTTGCTGCCCGCCTTCATCAAGCGCCATTTCCCCGAGCGGGCAGGCCAGTTGATGGGCTTTTATACGACGGGCATCATGGGCGGCGCCGCCATTGCCGCGGCGTCCGCTTCACCGTTGGCGCAATCGCTGGGCTGGCAGGTGCTGCTAGCCCTGTGGGCGCTGCCGGCCGTTGCCGCCGCGCTGCTGTGGCGCCGGGCAGCCGCTTCGCGCGTGGAGGTATCCAGCGGCGCGGGCGCCAGCCTGCCCGTGGGCAGTGGCCGCGCCTGGCTGCTGATGGTGTTCTTTGGCATCGGCACGGGCGCGTACACCCTGGTGCTGGCCTGGCTGCCGCCGTTTTATACGGAGCTGGGCTGGAGCGCGGCCGACAGCGGCTTGCTGCTCGGTGGCCTGACCCTCGTGGAGGTGCTGGCGGGACTGGTGATTTCCAGCGTCATCCACCGTTTCCCCGACCGCCGCATCCTGTTGCTGGCCGTCCTGCTGGCCGTGCTGGGCGGCCTGGCCTGCCTGATTGTGGCGCCCGCGCAACTGGCGTTGCCCGCCGTGATATTGCTGGGCTGCGGCATCGGCGCTTTGTTCCCCTTGTCGCTGATCGTCAGCATGGACCACGTGGTTGAGCCGGCCGGCGCCGGCGCACTGCTCGGTTTCGTGCAGGGCGGCGGCTACATCATCGCCAGCAGCATGCCGTTCATCGCCGGCCTGATACGCCAGCACTCGTCCAGCCTGGCCCAGGCGTGGATGGTGATGGCGGCCGGCGTCGTGGTGCTGCTGCTGATCGCCGTGCGCTTCGCGCCCGGGGCGCGGCTGGCCAATGCACGCTAAGGTGCGCGTGCCGTGTGCCGGCAGCTGATATATTTCGCCCATGCACATCGTCGACCACTATTTGGCAGGATTGCGCCAGGCCTTGCCACCAGAGCCGCTGGCGGAGCTGGCACTGGCCAGCGGCGCCAGCGCGGCACAACTGGCCAGCTTGCGCCACGCGTATCCACTGTGCCCGGACAGCCTTCTGCGCTTGCTGGGCCAGTACAACGGCACCTATTATCAGGAGTACGCGGGCGGCATGGTGCTGGTGTACATGCTGGGCTCGGACGTGTTCGAGTATCCGTATTACCTGAGTTCCGTCGAGCAGATCCTGCAGGACGGGCAGGCGAACCAGCGCAGCATCGCCGATATCTACGGCCATTACCTGGAGGAAGATCCCGGCATCGTCGACGCCCGCATCGACGCCGGTATCCAGCAAGGCCAGCGCCTGTGTTTTTCGCATTGCATGAACAATGGCGGCTCCTCTCGGCTGTATATCGATTTCACGCCCACGGTGTCGGGCAAGGTCGGGCAGGTCGTGCGCTTCCTGCATGACCCCGACAATTACCAGGTCATCGCCGACAGCTTCGACGCTTATCTGCAAATGCTGATCGATGGCGACTATGCCTTCCTGATCGAGGACTATTTTGAATAGTCGCGCCACGCCGCCATCCCTGCTGCCCGCCAACCGCCGCATCGTGCTGTCCGGCGAGGATGCGCTGCGCATCCTGCGCGAGATCGAATTTTTGTTAATGTCGCTCAATAACATCGGCCGCCATTATTATCCCGACGGCGATGATGACGGCGCCGATGCCCAGCGCCGCGCGCAGTATTGCGCGGAGACAACGCGCTTCATCGACGCGCAGCAAGCGACGACGCGCCTGGCGCTGATGCGCCGCATCCTGTCCGCGCCGTTCGACGACACCCTGGGCGCGGATGACATGGACGATATCGAGCGCGCCGTCGCCGCGCTGCCGCTGTGGCGCGCTCCCGGTAAGTGATCATAAAAACTAATTGAAATATAAAATTTGATAGTTTTTCCTGTTGAGGACGTTTGTGCCGCCGGACGGCCTTACAATGCTAGGTTATGCGTTTTCGTGATATCAGACTGTGGCTAGCGGAAAATACCTAGCTAATTGAAAGAATCGGTCTGATAAAATCCGGAACACCCGATCGACCAAACAGGAAGGCAGCACAGCATGGATTCGTCATCTGATAAAAAAGAAGAATTGCGTCAACAATTGCGCTTGGCCGCACTCGAGTATCACGAGTGCCCGCGCCCCGGCAAAATCAGCGTGACGCCGACCAAACAACTGACCAACCAGCGCGACCTGGCACTGGCCTACTCGCCAGGCGTGGCGGCACCGTGCGAAGAAATCGTCATCGATCCGGCCAACGCCTATAAATACACGGCGCGCGGCAACCTGGTGGCCGTCATCACCAACGGCACGGCCGTGCTGGGACTGGGCAATATCGGTCCGCTGGCCGCCAAGCCGGTGATGGAAGGCAAGGGCGTGCTGTTCAAGAAATTTGCCGGCATCGACGTCTTCGACATCGAAATCAACGAATCGGACCCGGACAAACTGGTCGACATCATCGCTTCGCTGGAACCGACCTTCGGCGGCGTGAACCTGGAAGACATCAAGGCGCCCGAGTGCTTCTACATCGAGCGCCAGCTGCGCGACCGCATGAAGATTCCCGTCTTCCATGACGACCAGCACGGCACCGCCATCATCGTCGGCGCGGCCATCCTGAACGGCCTGAAAGCCGTCGGCAAGAAAATCGAGGACTGCAAACTGGTCGTCTCGGGCGCGGGCGCCGCGGCGCTGGCCTGCCTGGACCTGATCGTCGACCTGGGCTTCCCGCTGAAAAACATCTACGTCACCGACCTGGCCGGCGTCGTCTACAAGGGCCGCACGGAACTGATGGACCCGGACAAGGAACGCTTCGCGCAAGACACGCCGCTGCGCACCCTGGCCGAGATCATCCCGGACGCCGACATTTTCCTCGGCGTCTCCGCCGGTGGCGTGCTGAAGCAAGACATGGTGCGCAAGATGGCGCCGAACCCGTTGATCCTGGCGCTGGCCAATCCTAATCCGGAAATCCTGCCGGAAGAAGTCAAGGCCGTGCGCAGCGACGCCATCATCGCCACGGGCCGTTCGGACTATCCGAACCAGGTCAACAACGTGCTGTGCTTCCCGTACATCTTCCGTGGCGCCCTCGATTGCGGCGCGACGACGATCACGCGCGAAATGGAAATCGCCGTCGTGCACGCGATCGCCGACCTGGCGCATGCCGAGCAGTCCGACATCGTGGCCACCACGTATGGCATCAGCAACCTGTCGTTCGGTCCTGAATACCTGATCCCGATGCCGTTCGATCCGCGCCTGCTGATCAAGATCGCGCCAGCGGTGGCCAAGGCGGCCGAGGATTCCGGCGTCGCCACGCGTCCGATCAAGGACTTGCAAGCGTACGCGGACAGCCTGCAGCAATTCGTCTACCGCAGCGGCACCTTCATGAAGCCGCTGTTCCTGATGGCCAAATCCACGCCGGCCGAACTCAAACGCATCGTCTACGCCGAAGGCGAAGAAGAGCGCGTACTGCGCGCCGTGCAAGTGGTGGTCGATGAAAAACTGGCGCGTCCTATCCTGGTCGGCCGTCCACCGGTGCTGGAAGCGCGCATCCAGAAGTTCGGCCTGCGCCTCAAGCAAGGCGTCGACTTCGACGTCATCAACCCGGACTTCGACGAGCGCTATCGCGATTACTGGAACACGTATTACGCGATGACGAGCCGCAAGGGCGTCACCGAGGAATACGCGAAGCTGGAAATGCGCCGCCGCCACACCCTGATCGGTTCGATGATGATCCACAAGGGCGACGCCGACGGCATGATCTGCGGCACCTTCGGCACCACCCAGCTGCACCTGAAATACATCGACCAGGTGCTGGGCAAGCGCGCCGGCAGCAATGTCTACGCCGCCATGAACGTGCTGATCATGCCGGAGCGCCAGCTGGTGATGGTCGACACGCACGTCAATGAAAACCCGGACGCCGAGCAGCTGGCCGAGATCACCATCATGGCCGCCGAAGAGATGACCCGTTTCGGCCTGTCGCCGCGCGCGGCCCTGCTGTCGCACTCGAACTTCGGTTCCAGCGACAGCGCCTCGGCGCAAAAGATGCGCGCCGCCCTGGCCATCGTCAAGGAACGCGCGCCGGACCTGGAAATCGACGGCGAAATGCACGGCGATACGGCCCTCGACAGCAAGCTGCGTCAAAAACTGATGCCCAATTCGGCACTGAAAAACGACGCCAACCTGCTCGTCATGCCGAACATCGAGTCGGCCAACATCGCCTACAATCTGGTGAAAACGGCCGCCGGCAACGGCATCGCCGTGGGCCCGATCCTGCTCGGCTGCGCCAAGCCCGTGCACATTCTGACGCCATCGGCCACCGTGCGCCGCATCGTCAACATGACGGCGCTGTGTGTTGTTGACGCCGTCGCCCAGCGCAAAGTCTAAGGCTGTCGCTGTCAGTTAAAAGCCGCGCCATCCGCAAGGGTGGCGCGGCTTTTTACGTCAGTGCGCCATCGGCAAGGCTATCGCGAGGAAAGTGCAAGTTATTTGATGTGCATCAAAATGCTTGGCCCGCTGCCGGCCATAATGGCATCGAGCTCCTTGCCCTTCCAGTGGTCTGCATCGGTGCCGGCGTCATCTGTCCGGCACTGTTTTGTGTGACGCAACAACGCTGGCCGTGGCGGGAGTTCACTTTTCAGGCGGCCGCGTGGCTTCCTCTTTCTCTGCCCAGCGCAGCCGGATGGCGTCGATGGCGGGCAGTTGCTGCACAAACAGCTCGACCAGCCGCGCATCGAAATGGCTGCCTTGTTGCGCTTGTAAATAGCCCACGGCGTCCGTCACCGGCCACGCGCGCTTGTACGGGCGCACCGAGGTCAGTGCGTCGAAGACGTCGGCCACGGCGATGATGCGTCCCGCCAGCGGGATCGCCTCGCCCGCCAAGCCGTTCGGGTAGCCGCTGCCATCCCATTTTTCATGGTGCGACAGGGCGATCTCGCGGGCCAGCGCCAGCATGCCGCCTGCGGCATGTTCGCCGATGATGTCGGCGCCGATGCGCGCGTGCGTCTGCATGATGGCCCATTCGTCCGCGTCGAGCTTGCCCGGCTTTTGCAGGATGCGGTCGGGGATGCCGATCTTGCCCACGTCGTGCATGGGCGCCGCGTGCAGCAGGTCGTCCGCGGCGGCCTCGTCCATGCCGGCGGCCACGCCCAGCAGGCGCGCGTAATGGCTCATGCGGATCACGTGCAAGCCCGTTTCATTGTCCTTGTACTCGGCCGCCAGGCCCAGGCGCTGGACGATCTGCAGCCGCGTTTCCTTCAATTCGTCGATGCGCACCAGCGACAGATGCGTGCGCACACGGGCACGCACGATGGCAGGGCTGAGCGGCTTGGTGATGTAATCGACGGCGCCCGCTTCAAAACCGCTCAGTTCATCGCGCATGTCGTTCAGGGCCGTGACGAAAATGACGGGGATGGCGGCCGTCAGCGGCGCTGCTTTCAGCTGGCGGCAGGTGTCGTGGCCGCTCATGCCCGGCATCATCACGTCGAGCAGGATCAGGGCCGGGCGTTCCTGCTGCGCCAGTTCCAGGGCCCGCGCGCCATCCTTGGCGAACAGCAGCGCGTAGTCGTTCTGCAAGATCTGGCGCAGCAATTGCAAATTGGCCGCTTCATCGTCGACGACGAGAATCACGGGCCTGGCTTGTGCATTCATGGGGACTCCGGGGCGAAGGTGGGCAGCAGGCCGTGCAGGAGCGACTGTGCCAGGGGAAAATCAAAGTCGTCGATGGCGTGCAGCAGCGGCGCCAGCGCATCCGCTTGCGCGCCCATGGCGTGCTGCAATTGGGCTTGCGCCGCGTCATCGAGTTCGCCGCGCTGCAAGGCCTGCAGCAGGGCGCTGGCCGCTTGCCGGGCGGCGGGCGCGTCGATGGCGCTCGTCGTCGTTGCCGCCGGCAATGCAGGCGGTGCCAGCCGGGCGATGGCGGCCAGGGCCGCTGGCCATTGCGTCAGCAGCTTGCCCAGCGTCTCATCGAGCTGCGGCGCCGTGGCGAGGGCTGGACTGGCGCACGCTTGTTCCAGGGCCGCCAGGCTGGCGGCCAGCTGTTCCAGGCCGAGGTTGGCCGCCGCGCCGCGCAGCCGGTGGCTTTGCGGCAGGAGCACCGCGTGGTCGCGTGCCTCGATGGCGGCCAGCAGGGCCGGCGGCAAGCGGGGATGCTCGTGGCCGAAACGGGCCAGCGCCGCGCGGTAGGCGCTGTCGTTGCCGGCCCAGCGCTGCAGGGCGCCCGCATGGTGCAGCACTCTTCCTCCGGCGGGCGCGTGGCTGTCATCGGCCGGCTCCGCCGCCAGGCCCAGCACGCGGGCGATTTCCTGCGACAGCGCTTGCCATTCGACGGGCTTGGTGGCGAAACCGTCCATGCCGGCTGCCCGCGCCGCCTTGCGGTGCGCGTCGAGCACGCTGGCCGTCATGGCGATCACGGGCACGCGCGGGCGGCCATCGCGCAGGGCGGCGGCGCGGATAGCTTGCGTGGCGGCCAGTCCATCCATGCGCGGCATTTGCAAGTCCAGCAGCAGAATGTCGAAGTCGTCCTGCTGCGTCAGCTGCAAGGCTTGCACGCCATCGCCTGCCATGATCACCGTGTGGCCGCGCTTGCCCAGCAGCAGGCTCAGCAGTTCCAGGTTTTGCGGCACGTCGTCGGCGGCCAGCACGCGCAGGGGCGGCAGGCGCACGCTGCGGCGTTCGCTGGCGGGCAGCGCCGCCTGGCGTGCCGGCAGCAAGGGCAGCATGACGTGGAATACGCTGCCGTGCGGCCCGCTGGCGTCGGCCCAGATGCGCCCCTGCATCAGGGTCACCAGCTGCCTGCTGATGGTGGTGCCCAGGCCCGTGCCGCCAAAGCGCCGCGTGGTCGAAGCATCCGCCTGCACGAAGGGATCAAAAATGGCGTCGCGCCGTTCCGCAGGGATGCCGATGCCGCTGTCCCGTACCAGCAGGTGCAGCTGGCCGTCGTCGCGGCGCGCCGTCAGGCTGACACCGCCGCTGGGCGTGAACTTGATGGCGTTGTCGAGCAGGTTGCCCAGCACTTGCCGCATGCGCAATTCGTCGCCATGCAGCACGGCCGGCAGTTGCGGATCGTACTGCACCTCCATGCGCAAACCCTTGTTGCGCGCATGGATGCCATACGTGGACGCCAGTTCATCGACCAGCGCCAGCAGGCTGTAGTCGCGCATTTCCAGCGCCACGGCGCCCTTGTCCAGCTTGGCCGTATCGAGCACTTCGTTGAGCAGGCGCAACAGCGAGCGTCCGGACTGGCGCACGGTGTTGAGGTGGCGCCGCTGCTCCGGCGCCAGCGGCGAGTCGAGCAGCACATCGGTGAAGCCGAGGATGGAGTTCATCGGCGTGCGGATTTCATGGCTCATGTTGGCGACAAAGCTGGCCCGCGTGGCGGCCGCCAGCTCCGCTTTTTCCTTGGCCTTGCGCAAGTCTTCCTCCATCTGCCGCCGTTCGCTGATATCGAGGATGACGCCGTCGACCCAGCGTACGGCGCCCGCCGCATCGTGCACGACGGTGCCACGCTCCCACAGCCAGCGCGCCGTGCCGTCGGCATGCAGCAGCCGGTATTCCAGCAGGTAGGGCTCGCCGCTGGCCACGCTGCGGTTGAAGACGTCGACGACGTAGGCGCGCTCTTCGCTGGCGATCAGGCCCGTGATGCTGCGGCGCGGTGCGGCGCCGAGAAAGTCGGCGGGCGGATAGCCGGTGACGGCTTCCACGCCATCGCTGATGAACAGCATGGGCTGGTTTTCCGCCGTGGTGCAGCGAAAGGCGATGCCCGGAATATTGCCGATCAGCGAGCGCAGCTGTTGCTCGCTTTCGCGCAGGGCGGCCAGCATGGCGCGCCGTTCGCTGATGTCCGTAATGAACAGCACATATAAATCCTGGTCGGCCAGACGCGCACTGGCCACCGAACGCTGCACGGCGACCGGCACGCCATCCTTGCGCAGGTAGACGATTTCCTCGCTGGACTGGAAAGCGTCAGCCTCGCCCGTGCGCAGGTAATGCAGCAGGCCGTGCTGTTCCGACTGGCGCACGTCGCTGACCAGCACACTGACATGGCGACCGACAATTTCCGCCGACCGCCAGCCGAGGATGCGCTCGGCGGCGCCGTTGAAGTCGATGATGCTGCCGTGCCGGTCGATGGTGATGACGCCGTCGACCGTGCTTGTCAGCAGCGAACGGGTCCAGTGTTCGCTCTGGTTCAGGTGACGAAACAGTTCGCGGTAGCGCAAGATGCCTACGGCCGAGGCGACCAGGATCGTCAGGGCAATGGTCAGCAGGGTCACGCTGATCACCAGCATGGGCCGGTTGGCATCGGCATCATTGCCCGGGGGGATCGTACCCACGAAGCGCGCCGCCTGCATGCCCATGTAATGCATCCCGGTAATCGCGCAACCCATGACGCAGGCGCTTATCAGCGTGCGCTGCGACGAGGGCACGCGGCTGCTCCAGCCGCGCAAGCCGAAACGTATCCACAGGGCCAGGGTGGCCAGCGCCACGGCAACGACGAGCGACAGCGCGAACAGCAGCGGATCGTAGCGCAGCGACAGGCCCACACGCATGGCCTGCATGCCCGTGTAATGCATGGCGCCGATGCCCAAGCCCACCAGCAAGCCGCTGCGCAGCAGCAGCGGCGCCGTGACGGCGCGCCGGCTGATGGTGGCCAGGGCCACGAACGAGGCCGCCACGCTGGGCACGATGGACAGCAAGGTCAGGCCCGGATCGTAGGCAACGCTGGTGCCCAGCTCGAAGGCCAGCATGCCGATGAAATGCATGGCCCACACGCCGCAGCCCAGTGCCAGGCTGCCGGCCAGCAGGCACAGCAAGTGCAAGCGGCGGCTGATGCTCGCCTGGGCGCGGCTGTACGCCGTCATCTGGAAAGCCATCCACGACGTGAAAATGGCGATCACGAGCGACAGCAGCACGAGACCCGGCGCATGCTGGCCGTGGTGCAGCTGGGCCGGATCGGCGGGAAGGTGGAACAGGTGCTGGACGCTGGCAGGTATCATCGTAGGCAAACGGGTGGCGCGTTGGCGCTGGCATGGGCGCCTGCCGCCACTGCGGGTGATCGATGCGAATTACCTTACCAGATTTCAGGAAACAAATATCTTAATTGTAATTATTTTCCCTGTCGTGCAAGCCATTCCCGAGCGGGATAGGTGGGTCGCGGACTTGTCGTGCCCGTGGGATGGCGATGCCGGCGGGGAAGTTGCCATCAAGAATTGTGTGGTTTTTTTGCAAGGTGCGACGCCTTGCCGGGTGTCATGCTACATTCGCGTCCTGTTTTTTCTGAAAGGATGACGATGCCTTTAAGTGACAACTTCTTGCGGCATAATCAGCAAGCCTGGGATGCCCAGGCTGTACAGAACAGCCCATGGTCGCAGCCTGTCGACCGCGCCACCATCGCCGCGGCGCGCGCCGGGCAGTGGCAAATCCATTTGACGCCCGGCTCCTTGCCGGCCGGCTGGCTGGGCGATGTGCAAGGCAAGCGTATCTTGTGCCTGGCCGGTGCCGGCGGGCAGCAGGCGCCCGTGCTGGCCGCGGCCGGCGCACACGTGACCGTCTTCGATTTATCTGGGCAGCAACTGGCGAAAGACCGCATGGTGGCTGAACGCGACGGCTTGCACCTGGCCACTGTGCAGGGTGACATGCGCGACCTGCGCCGCTTTGCCGACGCCAGTTTCGACCTCATCGTGCACCCCGTGTCGAACCAGTACGTGCCCGACATTGCTCCCGTGTGGCGCGAATGCGCGCGCGTGCTGGCGGACGGCGGCGTGCTGCTGAGCAGTTTCTTCAATCCGGCCGTGTTCATCGGCGACCGCGATCCGCAATGGGCAAAGCAGGGATTGATACGTCCCCGTTTTGTGCTGCCGTATTCGGATGTGGAGGATATGCCAGCCGATGCGCTGGCGGCCCGCATGGACAGGGGCGAGGCGCTGATCTTCGGCCACGGCCTGGACAGCCAGATCGGCGGCCAACTGGCGGCGGGGTTCGTGCTGGCAGGCTACCACGAGGAAATGCATCCACACCCGCGCTTTGAAATTGAAAAATACCTGCCCAGCTTTATCGCCACGCGCGCCGTCAGGCTGGCGCGCGCGTTAGCTTAATTGTAGGGCTGCAGATCGAGCCATACGGCGTACGACAGGCGCTTGCCATTCCACAGGCCGCCGCCGCGGATGACGGCGTCGCACGAGGTCAACTGGCCCACCAAGTCCATGCGGCCCAGGTTGCGGCGCAGGCGCAGCGCGTCGTTGTGCGACAGGTAGCCGACCAGCAGGCCATCGATGAAGACGGCGATGGCCTTGTCCTGGAACGGATTGGCGTTGTCGCAGACGAGCAGTGCCAGGCATTTTTCTTCCGCATTGCCGGGACCATGTTCGCCGGCCAGTTTGGCGATGGCGGGCTGGTACATCGCTTCGTTTTCCACTTCCGACGCAAAGCGGCCCTCATCGCTCCAGTGGTGCGCGGGTGCGCCGGGAGGAATCGCCGGCACGTACTGGCGTACCGAGACGAGCGGCTTGTGCAGCGGTTTGACGGGCGTGCGGCCACTGAAGACGTAGTACAGCAGGGCGGTGACGATCACGATGGCAAGCAGGTAAAGCATGGTATCTCTCTGATTTCTAAGGGGGGAGCCGGGCTCGCGGGCGCGCCGCGCCGCGTTGCCGCTACTATAGCAAGTTCGCCGTCCTTACCGCCATCAGCATGCTCAGAGCGACCAACAAAAGAAATATCTACTCTTAACAAGATTTGCGGATTTGAGCGTTATGGTAATCAATATATCCTTGACCGATCGTATGGCCATTTTTCTTTACTAATTCTTTTGGATCTAATTCTATTGAGAAATAATCAAGTTTGACATGGCAGTTAGGGCAAACAATGACGATATTTTCTGCAATGTCAGGGCCAAAATGTGGCGATCCAAGGGGCTTAATATGATGCGCTTCCGCATACGACTCACCAGATAAATTTATTCTGGTCAAACATAGTTGACATTGATTTTCATGCAACATCTTAATTTTTTTTGCAAGGATTCCTTCTCGTAAAATACGATAAATTACTTGTTCCCTCTTTTCAGGCTGCATTGTCCCTACAGGTAAAGGCTCCAAATCGTTTGCCAAGCGTGTGAGAGGGATACTGGAGCGGAGTCCCCAAATTCCAGCGCCTAGTCCATGTACGGAAAAGAATAAATCCTTGCCACCGAGATGTGCCTGTGAGTCAGCGGAGTTACGCTCGATTGCCCCTCGGATTGTGGCTTCTATTGCTACGGGGTGAGGTAAGGGTCGAATTCTTTTTACCTCGGCATAAATGGAAGATAAAGGTGCAATGCCAGAAAGATTATTCAGTGCGGTAGTTATGTCTTCAACCCAAGTGGCCATTTATTCTGAATCCCCATATGTATACATTAATATTTGAGGATGATATATCAAGATTTATGTTAAAGCATATTTCCGATGGAATCGAAAGTGCCGTGATGTGAAAAAGATAATCGAATGATCAATTTTTAAGAATTTTTTGAATGGTGGTCCTTAAAAATATAATCATTAATGGCTGGCTAGGACTTATCTATCGTTCTCTGCATGATCTTCCGCCGGCGCCGCAGTGCCAGCGGGTCGCTCAGCACGATGGGCGAGGCGCCCGTCAGCCCCGAATAATACTGGCCGTGTTGGCGCAGCACGATGGCATAGTCGCGCAGCGCGTGGCCGTGCGCCAGCATGCGCGCGTCGCAATCGACTTCGATGGCAAAGCGCAGCCGGTGCAGTTGCCACCACAGGGGCAGGTTCCACGGCATGAGAATAATCAATGCGTACGCCACGGCCAGCAGCAGCGGATCGCGCGCGGCCAGCCGGCATTGTTCGTGCGCCAGCAGCAGCGCTTGTTGCTGCGGCAGAATCAATCGCAGCCAGACGGGCATCACGATGCGGGGCCGCAGCAGTCCCGCCACGCAGGGACCGATGCCGCCGCTCAGGAAGACGGGGGTGCCCAGCAAGGTGCTCTTTTGCCAGCGGCGCTGGTGCGACAGCAGCCAGACGCTGCGCAGCAGCAATATCAACAGCATGCCCATCGACAAGACAAACCAGCCCAGCTTCAGCTGCGCCTGTTCTGCCGGCATGACCGCCAGCACGCCGGGCAGCCATGCCAGCGGCAAGAGGACGGACGCGGCGATGGCCGCCAGCCACAGCCAGCGCGTCGTTCGTCCGCGCCGCTGCAGCAGGCGCTCGGCGCCGCAGGCGGCAGCGCTCAACAGCAGCGCCAGCGCCATGCTGCAAACCAGCCAGACTGGCACTAGCGTGTCAGCGCCATGCCGACCGAGGCGGGCGCCGTGTGCTTGAAACCGAATTGCGCATACAAGTCTTGCGCCTGGCCATCGGCGATCAGGCTGACGTACGCGCTTTCCGGTACCTCCGTCTCGATGAATTGCATGATCTCGCCCATGATGCGCTTGCCCAGGCCCTTGCCTTGGTGGGCCGGCAGCACGGCGATATCGGTGACCTGGAAGAAGCAGCCGCCATCGCCGATGACGCGGCCGATACCCACCACCTCGTCGCCATGCAGGATTTGCACGGCAAACAGCGAGTTCGGCAAGCCCTTGGCCGCCGCCGCCGTGCTTTTCGCGCTCATGCCGGCGGCGACGCGCAGGTGCTGGTAGGTGGCGCTGGAGGGGATGGCCAGGCGGGTGGTGTAGGACGATGCTGCGGTCAAGGCGGTCTCCTGTGCAATATGGATCGAATGGCCATTATAGGCGGCACGCTTTATTCGCCGCGCGCTATGTTGTCCGCAGCGCTTTTGCGCTATGGTGGCGTCATCCATCCATTTGTTGAAAGCACGCCATGTCCGCAGGATTTACCGCCACCGAGTTGTCCGTCATTAATGAAGACGATGCCCTGATCACCACCCTGGCCGCGCCAGCCGGCAAAGGCGAACCCGTCTACCTGATGCTGCAGCGCGCCGAAGAATATGACGAGCAGGACGTGGCCATGGGCATGGACGAGCCCTACATCGAATACGGCGGCCAGGAATTCGCCTGGTATGGCCACATGCACGCCGTGATTTTGCATCCGAACCGATTGTCCGTGCAGATGGATGCCGAGGCCGCCATGCAGATGGATGACGATGGCCAGATCGACGTGCGTTTCAATTTGACGCCAGAGCGCTACGCCCAGCTGCAGCAGGCGCTGCGCACCACGTTCGAGGGTTGCGATTATTATCGCGAGGAACGCTGACGCGTAAATCATGCGATGCAGCCAGGCTAGCGCGGCCAGCTGGCCGGCTTGCTGTTCATGCGAGCGGCCGCCGAAGGCCAGTCGTGGAACATGAGCATGACCACGATGCCCTAGCGCGTGTGGGGAAACCTGCCTACAGGGCTGGCGTATGCCATGTCGTTCAATATATGGTCTCCCAAGCGGTTGGAGAAATGGATTTCATCCCAAAACATGGGCATGGCATGGTTGCTGTTTTCAGCGAGGGTGCTCAAGTCGTTACGCTGTTCATAATCGAGTACTTGCACGTGAAATTGTGATGCGAGCCCAGTGATCTCCGTTTTCCATTGTGCCGCACGTGCTGACAGCCCCACTTGCTGGATGCGTGCTTGCCATCTTGCCGTGACAGGTAAAATCAGCAAAATGACTTCCGTTTCTTCGGTTTTTGCCCGCTGAAACATGTCTGTCAAGTCCTTGATGTCGGCGGCATTGGCTGCGCGACCTTTGCAAGCGCCTATCCTCGTCTGGATGATACGGTTGTAGCGCGATTCATCTATTTCGACTCCTCCAGCATGCGTAGTCCCGTTAACGACCTGGTCATGGAAACGTCCTTGCGCGTCAAAGTAGCTGTCGTAAGAGCTTATATGCAACAGATTTGTTTTCAGCGTTTTTAAGCTTTGCTTGACGGCATCCTTGGGCGAAAGATAATCGAATGGAAAGGCGAGTTTGTTTTTCCCTGTTTCATCGTCATTTTTCGCTTCGCAGGCATTGGATGTCAGGTAACTGACTTCCAGATACAGTCTTTTAATTCGTCCCTGTTGGCTGATGGCAAAAAACAGATCCCTTGCATTTGATAGCGGCAAGGCATCGACGCCAACGACTTGGACGTCGCTGCGGTATAAGCGGGAGGCGAGACGCTCGTTGAAACCGCGCCGCACCCGCGAGGAGCCAAGAATCAGCACGTCAGGTGTGTGCAGCGCGCTGCGCAATACCGCCGAGCCTCGCTGGCTGGCAGATGGGGGTTCCAGTTTGATGGCATTGATCTTGTGGCTTTCCTGCCGCCAGATGGCATATGGATCCACGATAAATACGAATCCGGCAGTCATGAGCAGCAATGCGACCGCAATGAAAAAAATGCAGGTGAAAAAGCGCGCGACGGGGATTTCTTGATTAAAACCCTGCATATTTGAACTCTTTGACAGCGGATAAATTGATGAGCGCCAGACCAAGGCCCAAGGCCACCGCTGTCGCCCATGCCAGGCTGGGTTTCCAGGCCAGCTTGCTGGTAGCCGATTTTTTCAGCTGTATGCTCCAGGCGGGGAGTTCCTTTGCCACCAGGTCGATCATGGAAGGGGCAGACCAGTTGAAAGCAATGGCTGCGAGGATGGCCGTCATGCCAAAGAGGCCAGCTGGCCAGGCTGGAGCGTGGCCGGCACCCAACAAGCCACGGATAATGTGGATGGCTTCATGCCAGTCTGGCGTGGCCCACAGGCTGACGGAAAAGGTGATGGCGGCCAGTGTAAAAACTCTGCCAGCCCAGTGCTGCAGCTTGCCGCCTTTGCGTGATACGAGATTCCAGCGCCGCAAGGCGTGATTGCCCGTGACCAGCAGGCCCTGATAGATGCCGAAGACCAGGAGGGGAATGGTGGCGCCATGCCAGATGGCGACTGCCATCATCACCACGAACAGGGCCGCGTAATGCCGCCATACCTGGCGTTTTTTTGTCAGGGGACGATACAGATAGTCGCGCATGAAAGCGCCCAGCGTCACATGCCAGCGCGTCCAGAATTCGACCGGGCTGGAAGACTTGAAGGGGGCGTGGAAATTGACGGGCAGGTGAATGCCGAACATGCGGCTGATGCCCATGGCCATTTCCGAATAGCCGCAAAAATCGTAGTACGTCTCAAACAGGAAGCCCAGGCAGGCGATCCAGGTCTCGACCAGGCCGATGGGGTCGCCTTGTCCTGCGCGCAGGAAAACGTCTCCTTGGGCATAGTGAAAAATGGGGGCGATGCAGGATTTTTTAAACAGACCCATGGTGAACAGGGTGAGGCCGACGGCGTAGTCGCGCGGTGCCGGACGCAAGGTGGATGATATGACTGGCGCGGCCAGGAATTGCGGCAGCATGTCCTTGTGGGAAAGCAGGGGGCCCGATGGAAGGTGGGGAAACCAGGCCACGAAGAGCGCATATTCGAGTGGGTTGGTGCTGCGGGCTTGCCCCCGCGCCGTATCGATCAGGAAGGCGATTTGCGTAAATGTGAAATACGAGATACCCAGAGGGAGGGCGGGAATCGCCGTGCCGGGCACGGCGAAGAATGTCGCATATTTATAAAACGCGAGAAAACATAAATTCCCCGCAATGGCCAGCGCCAGGTAGCGGGTTTTCTCGCGGTGCCGGCCAATCACGCCGGCGAGCAGCCAGTTGGCGCCCATCGATGCGCAAAACAGCAGCAGGTTTTGCGCATCATTGAGGTAATAAAAAACCAGTGAAATCAGCAGCGGCAGCAGCAGTTTGAAATGGCTTGTTGACAGCAATTGGCGATAGCCGTACGCGGACAGGGGCAGGAAGGCAAGGGCAAACCAGTACGAAGTAAAACTCATCGTATTACAGGCGTGCCTTGGTCGAGTTGTTGGCGTTTAAAAACAGCTTGGCCCAGATTTCTCTTACTTCCAGCCATTTGGCGAGTTCGTCCGGTTTTCTGACGGCTTCGCGGATGCGCGACAGATAGGTCGACTGTCCCATGGCATAAGCGCGACAGTTGCTGCAGTCGATATTCGAACTGCAGCACTTGCCCTTGCCCGGCTGATGATCGACATGGACATGTACTTGCTTGGTAACGCGGAAACCGCAGTTTTTGGCGATCTTGGTAACGGGATCGATGTCATATAGCTTGTCGCCCGTGACCCAGTCGTCATAGTGGAGGGAATATTGCACCGTTTCCGGATAGGCCACCATGGCGCGCATAATTTCCGCGCGCGCATGGGCAAAATCGGCTTGCGTCAAGGCCAGGCTTTGTGTGGCGCTACTGATGCGGAAATATGCCTTGTCGTTATCCACCTTTTTTTCCAGCTTGTCCAGATAGCGGGTGGTCGGGCTGAAATAGCTGAAGGTGAGCGGTAAGCCATGATTATTGGCAAGCTCTGCCATGATCATGATCTGATTGATATTCAGGGATGTAATGGTAAATACGCAGACGGCACGAGGGTCGTTGCGATAATTTTTCATTGCCTTGGTCAGCACGTCGCCGGCGCGCAATGAGCTACCGATTTCATCGACTCCCCAAGAGGAGATATGGATACGATAAAAGATATCGTCCGGCAAGCGTATCGTGCCATTGGTAAACACAATGCCATGTGGGATGTATTTTTGGGCCGCGCGCAGCCTGTCGGGCACCAGGCTCGGTTCCGCGCCCGCCATGTAGGCCAGCGTGACGCCACGCGCCGCATCGGCGGCAAACAGGGCATCCCACTCGGCAAGCGAACGGCTATCTTCGTGTCCCTCGTTTTCCTCGCCTTCAAAGAACAGGCAGCCCTCACAGCGTAAATTGCATTTTGACGCCACGTCATAATTAGCCGCCTTGAGGGTACCCAGTCGTGCGTTCAGCTCACGAAAATAAGCAAAGTCATCTTGCCTGGTGGCGGATGCAAGTTCAGATAGGGAATTCATAAGCACCGGAAGGTAAGAGTGAAAATATTACTGAACATTGGATAACGCATCCTGCGCGAACAGGCATGACAGCAGCTTGTATACTCAGGCGCAAGCCGTAAAGTGGACAATTGCCTGTGGCGCTAGTATGCCGCGTACACAGGCAAAATGAAATATTGGCTTTAAATTAGTTAACTTTTCCGCCACATATTTTTAGCCTAGTGCAAGATTTTCTTGACAGCATGAAATATGCTGTTTTGTATCAACTGCGAGGATCGCGAGGATCGCGATGGCTGGGGCTGTGGCGAAAAGCTGAGATTCATGGGAGGCGTAGTGTGCTTCTGGTTGCCTACCTTGTACGGTAGCGACCTGAACCTGGGAACGTGCAGGCAATGGGTGCATTTCAAAAAGCGCGGCTTGCGGCAGATCACTGGCCGCGCTCATTCTGCCACCTGTCGTGGGCGCTGAACATGGTGAGCGGTCCTTGTTTTGGCCGCTCACCTCATCATGTCAGGTAGCTTTTTCTTTGGTTTTCAATTCACCCTGAAGGGATGTGTCTATATTTGAGATATTAATTTTTGATTTCATTTTACTTTTTATTCTTAGGAAGGGCATTTCTATCAACCAGTAGCTCAGGCTTGCTGCAGCAATAGCTTGCATTATATTGAATGGAAATTTAAATGCAAACGGCGAATTAATGCCAAGGAAAATTTGTTGCCAAAGATATAGGCTAAATGAAATTGTTCCAATGAATATGAATATGCGAGTTCTTAGGATTTTTGATAGCCAAAAATCTTTAATGTTGATAACTGACAACATGAGTATGCTTGCAAGTATTGCTTCAATTGTTCTTCCATAAGTCGCGTTCCAGTAGCCTCCATAATTATTTGCAATTGGTGGGATGGCAAACAGCAAGATGAAAATTGAGATGGTGCAAATGGTGGAAGTATATTTTGAAGAGTCCATGATGCTATTTATTTTATCTTTCTTCATGGCGACATAACAGCCAATCAGCATCGCATCTACACTGGTGTGTAACATCATGCCCAAGTAGTCACGAAGGCCGGGGAACAGTACATAGGTTCCCATGCGCACAAGGGGGATTGTGATAATGAGAGCCGGTAAAATTTGATCATTCTTACGGCGTAGCAAAAAGATCAGCAAGGGAGGCCAGACCCAATAGAACTGCTCTTCTAATGCAAGACTCCAAAAGTGGCCGAAGTACCACACGCCATCTGGATGCGATGCATGTATTTCTTTTAAACCCAAGGGGCCAGAATAGTTCCATAAGTGAAGGGCTGCAAATATTGACTGCTGCCATGCGACATTAATGAATCCAATCGCCGAAAAAATGACGATGACCAGGATGACGGCATAAGAGGCCGGCCAGATTCTTAACGCTCTACGGTAATAAAACCGTGCGTAATCAATTTTCCCGGATAGCGTATATTCTGATTTTAATATGTTTGTAATTAAGAAGCCGCTCAAAACAAAAAATATTAAAACCCCCTGATACCCGTTTGCAAATGGTTTTAGTGGCGATAACCATCCACTATATCCTCCTTGGATTGTTTGTTGGGCATGACCAATCACAACCATCATGACGGCCAGGCATCTCAAGCCTGTTAATTCGGTAATTTTCTTCAAAATTCAATCCAGGATATGGGGATGGTGGACTACTTGCAGGCGTTATCGTAAAAATGCATGCTAGTGTTGCTTGCTTAGGAGCTTACTGCACTTGATAGTCTGAGGCAATTTCTAGCAAGCTTATGTCGTTTCTTATGCGTGCGCTGGCTATCTTCCGATCCCTGGGGTGCAGATTGAAAGCCGCCTGTGGGGCTCGATGGCAGCAACTTGATCGCTCCAGTTCGGCTCAACCAGAATATCTACCGCGTTGCCCTGAGGCCTGGTGTGCTTCGCGTGCTTCCGCCCCGGTGACACTTATTGCTTTTTATCGAGAAAGTACGGATCGGTTGGACAAAAAAAAGCCACTAAATCCTTTTGATTTAATGGCTTTACCTGTACTACTTTGAATTGTTCTGTGGTGCCGGGAGCCGGAATCGAACCGGCACGCTGTTTCCAGCGCGGGATTTTGAGTCCCGTGCGTCTACCTATTCCGCCATCCCGGCAACGCGAGACGCATTATCACTGATTTGTCACAATCTGGCAAGTTTTATGCTTGGCGTGTGTTTTGCACAAGCGTTGAAAGTCTTTGAACGCGCCGATTCCAGCGCAAGAAGCGGAGTGCTGCGCCTGGCCTGCCGTTCTATCGTGTCCCTTCATTCACCTGGAGGGATATCCCATGAAGCAACTGGACAACAAGGTCGCCATCATCACGGGCGCCAGCTCGGGCATCGGGTATGCGGCGGCGCGGCTGTTTGCCCGCCATGGTGCGCGGCTGGTGCTGGTGGCGCGGCGGCGGGCGGAGCTCGATGCGCTCGTGGCGCAACTGGCGGACGGTGGCGCGCAAGCCGTGGCCTGCGTGGGCGATGTGGGCGACGCCGCGTGTGCGCAAGGGGCCGTGGCGCTGGCGCTGCAACGCTTTGGCGGCCTCGATATCGCTTTTAATAATGCGGGCACCCTGGGGCCCATGGGGCCCACGCAGGAAGTTGCCCTGGAAGACTGGCGGGCGACGGTCGATACCAATCTCACGAGCGCCTTCCTGGCGGCAAAATACCAGTTGCCAGCCATGGCGGCGCGCGGCGGCGGCTCGCTGATTTTCACCTCGACCTTCGTCGGCCATACCTTGGGCATGCCCGGCATGGCGGCGTATGCGGCCAGCAAGGCGGGCGTGATCGGCTTGACGAAGGCCCTGGCGGCCGAGTATGGCGCGGCGGGCATCCGCGTGAATGCCTTGTTGCCGGGCGGTACCGATACACCGTTGGGGCGGCAAGTGGCCAGTACGCCCGAGGCGCAGGCCTTCGTGGCGGGACTGCACGCATTGAAACGCCTGGCCACGCCGGACGAGATCGCCCGCTCGGCGCTGTACCTGGCGTCCGATGCATCGAGCTTTACCACTGGCACGGCGCTGCTGGCCGACGGTGGCGTATCCATCGTACGGGCATAACGGGGCGCCGAAAACGCCGACGGCCCGGGGATGAGCCGGGCCGTCGGTGCTGTGCTGCTAGATCAAGCTCAGTTGTGAGCCGAGTTCAGCTGGCGCGCGATGATGTCGTGGTTGAGCCAGACGACCGGTGCCGGCGGTTCCGACATGGTGTGGAACATCAGCGGGCCCGTGCCTTCCAGTACCAGCGAGCTCAGGTGGTCGGTGATCAGTTCCTTGCGGTCCTTGTGCAGCTTGGTGATGTCGTCCGAGGTACCGATCATGACGTCGGCCAGCTCTGGCGTGTTGTCCATCGGCCAGGCGGCGAAGTTGCGGAATTGCACGCTGGTCGCGTCGCCATTGTAGGCGGCGATACGGTCGAGCAAGTCTTGCAGCGAAACGCCATCTTCCAGCAAGCCCTGGCAGATTTTCCATTGCTCTTCGGCCCAGGCGCTGCCGCCTTCTTTTTTCAGCGCGTCGAGCAGCGGGAACAGCGACAGTTCCACGCCGACGAAAATGTCGGACGAGTTCGTGCGGATTTCCGGGCAATTGAAGACGGTGGCCTTGATGCCTTTGTCCCACGCGGCCTTGGCCACGTTTTCCAGGCGCATCTTCGCCAGGCCTTGCGTGTAGTTGCTGTAGGTTTGCCACTGGTACTTGCCGTCAATCAGGATCTCGGTGCCGTGGTAGCCGTAGGCGCTGTAGCGCACCTGGCCGCCCGTTTGCTCGATGCGGGCGCGGATGGCGGCACTGCCGTCGATCAGGTGCTGCAGGGTGTTGGCCGTGACTTCGTCGAAGTTCATCAGGATCAGCTTGCCCAGGTCGCTGTCGAGCAGGGCGCGCGAGGACATGAAGCGCTCGCCGCGGCCTTTGTAGATGCGGTTGGCGATCGCCAGGAAGACTTTGACTTTCGGAATGCCGCCAGCCATGGTGTGGGCGAAATACACATTGCTGCCGTCAGGAATCAGGCTGTCCAGCTCGGCCATGGCTTTGGCCACGGAAGCGCTGAAGCGGGCGATGCCGGCTTCGCGGCAGCGTTCGATCTGCGCCCAGTCCAGCTTGTCTTCTTGCCAGCTCTTCAGGGTCATGTCGGCCAGCAGTGCCGTCGGCGTCGGTTCGCCGGCTGGCGCGTCGAGGTCGAAACCGGCCATCAGCGGCACATTGATGATGCGGCCGCCCAGGTTGGCTTCCGCTTCGGCCAGCTCTTCCGCGTTCAGCGGGCGCAGCGCCATGTTTTCATCGCGGCGGCCGACCGTCATGCCGACGATATTCATGCCCGCCTTGCGTGCTTCGTCCAGCAAGCCATTTACATAGCCGCGGCCGAACAGCTCGCCGAACAGCACAAAGGTGTCGCCCTTGCGGAAGATATTTTTTTGCGGGATGTCTCTTAAGGACGTGATCTCGGTCATGGTGTCAATTCATTCTAAAATTAGCAGGGCAGATGGCTGGTGCGACTGCCCGCTGGTTCAACATAGTTGTAAATTATGCGCCATTTCAGCGAGGAAAATTCTGTTGCGAACGATTCTCGTCTGGAATGGCATCTTCTTCTGCATGCAGCTCTTATTCTTTCGCCATGGCGTATTTTACGCTGCCACGGCGCACAGCGCCCGCGGACAGGGTCAGATAAGCCCGGAAGGCGCCGATATTACCTCAGCTTGGCCGCCCAGGTCAGCAAAATTGATCTAAAACAAATCCTGCTGGCCCGACACGAGGCGCGAAAAATCGTCGCCGAGGAAGGGCAGGATGGCGTCGGCCACCGGTTGCAGCTGGCGCGTCAGGTAATGGTGGTAGTCGATGGGCGAGCGCTGCGTTTCCAGCGGTTCCGGCCCCGCCACCGTGATCACATAGCTGATCCAGCCGCCGTTCTGGTATTGCAGCGGCCGTCCCTGCGCCAGGTTATAGGCGTCGGCCGTGCGCGCCGCGCGCACGTGGGGCGGCACGTTGCGCTGGTAATCATCGAGCGGACGGCGCAATCGCTTGCGGTAGACCAATAAAGCGTCGAACTCGCCGCGCACGGTACGCGCCACGTAGTCGCGCACATAGTCCTGATAGGCGGCGCGCTGGAAGATGCGGCGGTACAAGTCCTGCTGGAATTGCTGCGCCAGCGGCGTCCAGTCGCTGCGCACGGTTTCCAGACCCTTGTAGACCATGTCCTCGCTGCCATCGGGTTTGCCGACCAGGCCCGCATAGCGCTTCTTGCTGCCTTCTTCCGAGCCGCGGATGGTGGGCATCAGGAAACGCCGGTAATGCGTCTCGAATTCGAGCTCCAGCGCATTCTCGAGGCCGAACTCATCGCGCAGATAGGTATTCCACCAGGCATTCACGTGCGCCACCAGGGCGCGGCCGATCTTGCCCGCCTCTTCATCCGTATGCGCCGTTTTCAGCCACACGAAGGTGGAATCCGTGTCGCCGTAGATCACTTGATAGCCCTGCTCGGTGATCAGCTCGCGCGTGCGGTGCATGATGTCGTGGCCCCGCAAGGTGATCGACGAGGCCAAGCGCGGATCGAAAAAGCGGCAGCCACTCGATCCCAGCACGCCATAGAACGCGTTCATGATGATTTTTAAGGCTTGCGACAGAGGCGCGTTGCGTTCGCGCTTGGCCGTCTCGCGCCCCTGCCACACCTGCTTTACGATGGCCGGCAGGCAATGTTTAATGCGTGAAAATTGCGCGCCCCGGTAGCCGGGCACGGTATCGGCTTCATCGCCACTGGTACCCACCACCAGGCCCACGGGATCGATGAGGAAGGTGCGGATGATGGACGGATACAGGCTTTTGTAGTCGAGCACGAGCACGGAATCGTACAGGCCCGACTGGGAATCCATGACGAAGCCGCCCGGGCTGTTTTCGCCGGAGACGTCGCCCAGGTTGGGCGCCACGTAACCTTGCCGGTGCATCAGCGGCAAATACAGGTGCTCGAAGGCGGCCACGGAGCCGCCGCTGCGGTCGGCCGCCAGGCCCGTCACGCTGGCCCGTTCCAGCAAGAAGGTCAGCAGCTCGGTCTTGGCGAAGATGCGCGTGACCAGCTCGCAATCCTTGAGGTTGTAGCGGGCCAGCGCCGGCTTGTCTTCGCGGAAACGCCGGTCGATCTCGGCCATGCGCTGATAGGGATTATCGATGGACTTGCCTTCGCCCAAGAGCGTCTGCGCCACGTTTTCCAGGCTGAACGAGGAAAAATTCCACGTCGCCGATTTCAAGGCTTCGATGCCGTCGATGATCAGACGCCCCGCCGCGGCCGCAAAATAGTGTTCCTGCTTGCCGCCGTGTTCGCGCCATTCCATCACGGCGCCGCCGCGTCCCAGTTTCAACGGTACCTGGCAGCGCTCGGCGTGCTGGCGCAGCACGCGCAAGTCGAATTGCACCAGGTTCCAGCCGATGATGGCGTCGGGATCGTGGCGCTCCATCCATGTGTTCAGGCGTTCGAGGATCTGTGCGCGCGTGTCGCAGTATTCGAGGTCGAAGTCCAAGGCGTCATCGCCGCCGTTTGGCGGCCCCAGCATGTAGACCTGGCGCTGGCCGCAGCCTTCCAGGGCCAGCGAATACAGCTCGCCATGGGCCGTCGTCTCGATATCGAGCGACACCAGTTTTAATGTGGGGCGGTAGCCGGGCGCCGGTTTCAGCTGTACTTCCGTTTCTCCACTGAACGATACCGGTGCCGTGATGAAACGCTCCATCAGGTAGCGCTCGGGCGGGCGGATGTCGGCTTCGTACACGTCGACGCCTTGCGCGCGCAGCTGCTTTTCCAGCTTCAGCAAATGCCGGTATTGCTTGCAGTACAGACCCAGCACGGGGCGGTGGTGAAAATCGCACAGCGACAGGGGACGCAGCTCCGCATGGCGCTCGCCGCGCAGCAGCTGTTGCGCCTGTTCCTGCTGCTCCATGGGAAGGAAGGCGACGGCCGTCTGCACGGGCAGGCGCACGTGGCGGGGCCCGGCATCCGTTGCCAGCCAGAAATCGACTTCCGTGCCGGCGCTGGTATCGCGCCAGTGGCGGGTCAGGATGAAGCCCTGTTCGGGCGTGTGCTCGGTGTTGCCTGTCATGGTGCCGTGAGTGTCGGATGTGCTGGCCTGCACATTACAGCAAGCTGACGCAGGGCGGGGGCGGTTGCGGCTATAATTTTCTGCATCGAAGACGATAACAAGAGCGCGCCGCGCCACCCACCCCGGAGACAGCATGCAAGCAATCAGTTATGTACACGGCGCCCACGAGACGCCGTTGATCGGTGCTACCATCGGTGCCTACCTGGACGGCATCGCCGCCCGCTATGGCCAGCACGACGCCCTCATCGTGGCGCACCAGAACGTGCGCTGGACCTATCTTGAGTTCCAGCAGCGCGTGCACCGGCTGGCCGCCGGCTTGCTGAAACTGGGCTTGCAACCGGGTGACCGGGTCGGCATCTGGTCGCAGAACTGCGCCGAATGGGTATTGACCCAGTTTGCCACGGCGAAAGCCGGCTTGATTATGGTCAACATCAACCCCGCCTACCGGCGCTCGGAACTCGAATACGTGCTCGACAAGGTGCAATGCAGCGCGCTGATCCTGTCGCCCAGCTTCAAGTCCAGCGATTATCTGGCCATCGTGCAAGACGTGGTGCCGGACATCGCCCGTTCGCGCGCCGGCGCCCTGCAATCGCCGCGCCTGCCGCAATTGCGCCACGTCATCCGCCTGGGCGCGGCCGCCACGCCGGGCATGCACAACTTCGACGCCCTGATGGACGGTATTGCCGATGCCGACCTCGCGCACCTGGAAGAAGTGAGCGCTGGCTTGCAGTTTGACGACGCCGTCAACATTCAGTTCACGTCCGGTACGACAGGCGCGCCGAAAGGCGCCACCTTGACGCACCACAATATCCTGAACAACGGCTTTTTCATCGGCGAAGCCATGCGCCTCACCGAACAGGACCGCTTGTGCATTCCCGTGCCCCTGTACCACTGCTTCGGCATGGTGCTGGGCAACTTGGCCTGCGTCACGCATGGCGCGGCCATGGTGTTTCCCGGCGAAGGCTTCGATCCGAAAGCCGTGCTGGAAACCGTGCAAGCCGAGCGCTGCACGGGCTTGCACGGCGTGCCGACCATGTTCATCGCCATCCTCGACCATCCCGACTTCAAGCAATACGATCTGTCGAACTTGCGCACCGGCATCATGGCCGGCTCGCCGTGCCCGATGGAAGTTATGACGCGGGTCATCGAATTGATGCACATGGCGGAAATCACGATTGCCTATGGCATGACGGAAACGTCGCCCGTCAGCTTCCAGACATCGATCGAAGACCCGCGCGAAATGCGCGTGTCGTCCATCGGCCGTGTCCACCCGCACCTGGAAGTGAAAATCATCGATGCGGAAGGCCTGATCGTGCCGCGCGGCGAAAAGGGCGAATTGCTCACGCGCGGCTATTCCGTGATGCAGGGCTACTGGGGCGACCCTGAAAAAACCAGCGAAGCTATCGACGCGGCGCGCTGGATGCACACGGGCGACCTGGCCGTGATCGATGACAACGGCTTTTGCAGCATCGTCGGGCGCTCGAAGGACATGGTGATACGCGGCGGCGAAAACATCTACCCGCGCGAAGTCGAGGAATTCCTGTACCGCCACCCGAGCGTGCTCGACGTGCAATGCGTGGGCGTACCGGACGCCAAGTATGGCGAAGAGTTATGCGCCTGCATCATCTTGCGGCCCGGCACGCAGGCCACCAGCGACGATATCCGCGCCTTCTGCGATGGGCAGATCGCCTATTACAAGATTCCCCGCTACGTGCGTTTCGTCGAGGAATTCCCCATGACGGTGACGGGCAAGATCCAGAAATATGTCTTGCGCAAGCAGGTGGCGACGGATCTGGGCTTGAGCGTGGAATAAGTTTTTCGTCAGCCATAAAAAAACACCGGGACGCTCGCGCGGCCCGGTGTTTTGCATTGATTCAGCGTAAAGCTCAGGCCATCGCGGCTTGCGGTGCGCGCGCTGGCGTACGGCGGCGCATGAAGGCCAGCAAGCCCAGGCCGGCCAGCAGCATGGCGTAGGTGCCTGGTTCCGGCACGGCCGACACGTTGACCGTGTTGAAGCCGGCGCCGTTCATCGCCACGTGGCCATAATTGACCGAGCTGACGGAATTGGCGATCAGGGTGCCGTTCATGTCGCCCGAACCCGAGAACGCGCTGTTCGGCGCCAGGATGCTGCCGTTGATGCCGACGTTCTGCAAGTTGGTGGTGGTGGCGTTGGCGAAGTTGAACAGCGTACGGTTGGCGAAGCTGGCGAAATTGTCGAAGCCGCCGCTCAGGGTGATGTTGCTGGCCGTGCCGTTGATGATGATGCTGGCCGTGCTTTTCAGCGAGGACAGGTCCAGGGTCAGGTTATGCAGGTTCGACGCATCGATGTTGAAAATGTTCACGTCGGCGTTGACGTTGCCCACCAGGGTCATGTTGCCGTATTGCGAGATCACGGTACCGTTCGACTGCAGCTTGGCCACGTCGCCCGACAGGGTCGTCAATTGCTGCTTGGCGCCCGCGAAGTCCAGGGTGGACGCGTTGCCTTTGCTGATGTTGTTGGTTGGGAACCACTGTGGCGCCGTCAGGGTGGCGTTGGGGTTGCTGACGCCGTACACGGCCGAACCGCCTAGCGTGCCCCAGCCCGTGTTCAGGTTGCCGCCAGCAACGACGGAATTGACGGCGCTGCCTGGCTTTTTGTTCGTGCCAACGTTGTAGTTGTCGAGGTAGATATTGCCGCCAGCGGCAATGCTGCCACCGACGCTGGTAAAGCCGCTGGCGCCGCTGCTGCCGATGTTGCCGAAGATGAAGGCCGAGTAGCCATTGGCGACGCCAAGGTCAACCACGGTGGCCTGGGCCGACGCGCTGAAGGAGAAAGCGAACAGGGCGGCGCTGATGAGCGGCAAGGTGCGGGTAGCAAATAATTTCATGGACAATCTCATAGTAAATTGGGGACGATTAGGGCGGGAAAGCAAGACACCGCCATCGCGCAGTCCGCTATTATAATATAAAAAACAATTCTAGTTCAATTTAGGTAATTAACTATATTTTAAGGCAACACTTTTCTTACGGGCAGCAATTGTCTGGCGGACATAAAAAAACCGGGCTGGCCCGGTTTTTTTACTGCTTACCTGACGCGCTGGTACAGGCGGAAACGTTCCACGTCATCCGTGGGGCGGCGCCCTTCCCATAGCTTGATCCAGTCCGCGCCGTGATGCTCGGGCAGCTTTTCCTTGTTGTCGGGAACCTTGATGCTGTCTTGCAACAAGAACACATCGCATTCCTGCTGCCCCACGCTGGCAAACGGCAGGTGGCCGAAGTAGGCGAACGAGGCGCGCTGGGCGGCGCCGACGTTGCTGTTGATGCACTTGCTGCCTGGCGGCAGGTGGACGGAAATCTGGTGCGCCACGCTGGCGTAGCTCTTGCTGTAGTTCAGCGGCGGCAGGAACAAGGTCATGATCAGCACCCAGATCAGGATCAGGCCGCCGGACGACAGCACCACGGCGCGCCACAGCACGGCCGGCTGGCGCGAGATGCGCCAGTGCACGAGCGCCACCCAGCCTGCGCTGGCGCAGGCGGCGACAAAGAAGGCCAGCAAGTCCAGCTCGGGCTTGAAGCCTGGCATGAGTTTCAATGCGTTATGCGACAGTTTCGGCGGCCAGCCCGTCAGGATGGCGAACCAGAACAGCCACAGCGCGAGGGCGCAGATGGTCAGCACCATCACGGAGAACCAGTCGATGGCGTTGATGGCGCCCCGTTTCATGGTCAGCAGGCCGAACGCGGCCATCACGGCCAGCGGCGGCAGCAGCGGCAGCAGCTGGCTCGGGTCCGGATCGGGATGGCACAGGCCCAGGATGGCCAGCATGGCGACAAAGGTCAGCGGCACGACGATGTGCAGCACGTGGTGCTGGCGGCGCCAGGCATACACGGCCCAAGCGGCGAACGGCCAGGCGGGCCAGAAGAACCAGATGCCGACACGCAAGAAATACTGGAGGCTTTTCAGGCTCGGGGCGCTGAACTGGCGGCAATTCCATTCCATCCATGCCTGCAGCGGCGAATGGCCATACGGACGCAGCCATTCGCCCGGCAGCAGCCAGACGAGGGTCAGCGCGGCGCCGATCACGATGGCCAGCGCCAGATGGCGCACGCTGCGCAGCAGCGGCAGGCGCAGGAAGACGGTGCACAGCAGCAAGGCGATGCTCAGCGCCGCCGGCGTGATCCAGCCGCGCGCGAGGGTCAGGCCGCCCAGCGCCAGGCCCAGCAGGGCCGCATTGCGCACGGAAGGGCCTTCCACGTAGCGCACGGCGCGGTACAGCAGATAGGCCATCAGGGACACGTACAGGGCTTCGGCCGTGATGTCGTGGCTGTGCTGCAGCAGACCCAGGCAGCCCAGATAGATGAGCACGGCGGCATCGGCCAGGGTGCGGCCGAAGTCGTCCGGCTCGGGCTGGCCGCCGAAGGCCAGGCGCAGCGGCTGGGCGTCGTTGCGGCGGCCCAGGTTGAAGGCCGTGTACCAGACGGACAGGGTGCTGACGACGAAGATGCCGATGGTCGACATGCGCGCGCCGAAGACGTCGCCGTCGATCCAGCCGAACAGCTTGATGAAGATGGCGCCCAGCCAGAAGGCCAGCGGGCCTTCATCGGGCAGCGACAGGCCGGCGATGTTGGGCCACAGCCAGTCGTTCAGGCCGCCATGCGCCATGGTCCACATGATGCCGAAACTGGCGGCGTCATCGTTCTTCCACGGTTCGCGGCCGATCAGGCCAGGCAGGATGTACAGCAGGCCAAGCGCAAACAAGGCCCATCGTGGCAGCGCGAGTGTGGCAGCGGCGGGAAGGCGGACTGGCTTCATCGATAGTTGTATCAGAATAGTGGCAAGACGCGACGAATGGCGTCGGGTATGCGCGAGTATAAAGTAAAGCGGCCAAAGACAAAAAAGGCAGCCGTGGCTGCCTTTTCTCTGGTAGCCGAAGCTGCCCTTTTTTGCCGCAAAGCGGCAAAAATTAGCCTGCTGCGACTGCGGTTTTCGAACCAACCGAACCGAACTTCTGACGGAACTTCTCGACGCGACCAGCGGTATCGACGATTTTGTGCTTGCCCGTGAAGAATGGGTGCGATTCAGCCGAAACCTCGATCTTCACCAGTGGGTATTCTTTACCGTCGTGGGTGATTTTTTCGCGGGTTTGGATGGTCGAGCGGGTAACGAATTTGAAATCGCACGACAGATCGTGGAAAACAACTTCGCGGTATTCTGGATGGGTATCGACTTTCATGGGATTCTCTCTAAGTAGGTAGCCAAACAGCACTTCGTCGGTCGTCTTGCTTCTTGACCCGATTGCCGATCACTTGCCAGGGTTTAAAATAATGCAACCGTCGATTATATAGCGCTTTCGGGCCGGCGGCAATAAAAAAGCCGCCCGAAGGCGGCTTTGCATGATCGCGTGTGGTCGGCGTGGCGCAACGTAGGTCGGATTAGCGCGCGAGCGCGTAATCCGACAACACCACCGCCTTCGCCAACAATGTTGTCGGATTACGGCCCTGCGGGCCTAATCCGACCTACGATACACGACAGGCGGATTTAGCCACCGCGGCGCATCATGTCGAAGAACTCGGCGTTGTTTTTCGTCGCTTTCATCTTGTCCAGAATGAACTCCATCGCCTCGATCTCGTCCATCGAGTACAGCAACTTGCGCAGGATCCAGATTTTTTGCAGTTCGTTCGGCTTGATCAGCAGTTCTTCGCGGCGGGTACCCGATTTGTTCAGGTTGATTGCCGGGTAGACGCGTTTTTCGGCCAGGCGGCGCTCCAGATGCACTTCCATGTTGCCGGTACCCTTGAATTCTTCAAAGATCACGTCATCCATGCGCGAACCCGTTTCGATCAGCGCCGTGGCGATGATGGTCAGCGAGCCGCCTTCTTCGATATTGCGCGCGGCGCCGAAGAAGCGTTTTGGACGTTGCAGCGCGTTCGCGTCGACACCACCGGTCAGGACCTTGCCCGAGGCAGGGATGACGGTGTTGTAGGCACGGGCCAGACGGGTGATCGAGTCGAGCAGGATGACCACGTCTTTTTTCATTTCGACCAGGCGCTTGGCTTTTTCCAGCACCATCTCGGCCACTTGCACGTGGCGCGTGGCCGGCTCGTCGAAGGTTGAGGCGACGACTTCGCCGCGCACGGAGCGTTGCATTTCGGTCACTTCTTCCGGACGTTCGTCGATCAGCAGCACGATCAGCGTGATGTCCGGGTGATTTGCCGTGATCGCATGCGCGATGTGCTGCAGGATCACGGATTTACCGGATTTCGGCGACGCCACCAGCAAGCCGCGCTGGCCTTTGCCGATCGGGGCGATCAGGTCGATGATGCGGCCGGTGATGTTTTCCTGGCCATTCATTTCACGTTCCAGGCGCAGCGGCTCGTTCGGGTGCAGCGGCGTCAGGTTTTCAAACAGGATGCGGTGTTTCGACATCTCCGGCGATTCGCCGTTGACCTTGTCGACTTTGACCAATGCGAAATAGCGTTCGCCATCTTTCGGGGTCCGTACCTCGCCTTCGATCGAATCGCCGGTGTGCAGATTGAAGCGGCGGATTTGCGAAGGGGAGATGTAAATGTCGTCGGTGGACGCCATGTAGCTGGCGTCGGGCGAGCGCAGGAAGCCGAAGCCGTCAGGCAGCACTTCCAGGGCGCCATCGCCAAAAATCTGTTCGCCGGACTTGGCGCGTTTTTTCAGGATAGCGAACATCAGCTCCTGTTTGCGCAAGCGGGCTGCGTTGTCAATGTCAAGACCGATCGCCATCTCAAGCAGGGCGGATACGTGTAGGGCCTTTAGTTCGGATAAATGCATATGTGTTGAGTGTCCCGAGACGGGATGTAAAGGTAGGGGAGGGGACTGCGTGGCGTTGATTAATTATTGGGGAAGGCTGTGCACGAATGAGGGCAAAGCCGCTTCCCGGTTGTTCAGTCAGGCGGCGCTGCGGGCGCAGCGCTGCCCATCATACATTAAATGTTGCTGTCGACGAAAGCGGTCAACTGGCCCTTGGCCATGGCGCCTACTTTTTGAGCAGCTGCAACACCATCCTTGAACAGGATCAGGGTCGGGATGCCGCGGATGCCGAACTTGGCAGGCACTGCCTGGTTGGCGTCCACGTCCATCTTGGCGATCTGGATGCGGCCGGCGTATTCCTTGGCCACTTCTTCCAGGATCGGAGCGATGGCCTTGCAGGGACCGCACCATTCTGCCCAGAAGTCGACCAGTACTGGCAACTCGGATTGCAGGACGTCTGCTTCAAAAGATGCATCGCTAATGTGTTTGATATTTTCGCTCATATTTTCCTCAAATGAGGGTGGGATCAATAATGCCTGGAATTAACCATACGCTGGTTCGCCATCCATGCTTCCTGGAATGCAATGAGAAGATGGGGACAATGGGCACGAATTCAATGTTCTTGGAAGGTGCGACCAGAGGTATGCAGGCGGGGATGGCTGAAATAATAACCCATTTTTTCAAAGCGTGGCGATTATTGCAGAAAAACTTGAGGCATATCGCCAGCATATCGCTTCCGCGCGTGCTTGCAGGGTGGCAAAGCCGCATGCCTGCTGGCCTGCGGCGCCGTGCCCTCCTCTTCGGCCTGGCCTTGAGATCAGGCTTGGGCGTTGGCTTGACGCGCCGTGTGTTGCAGTTGCAAGTTCACCATCAGCTGCAATTCCGCGCTTTCCATCGGCTTGCGGAAGGTGCCCAATATATGCAGGCCGTTGGCCATGGCCAGGCGCTCGGCCGCCAGGCGCACGGCCGAATGCAGGCCCGACAGCAGGACCACGCCGCCGCGGAAGCCGTTTTCAGCCGCCATGCGCAAGAATTCGATGCCGTCGATGTCGGGCATGGACAGGTCGCAGATCAGCAGGTCGGGCTGGTGCTGCTTCAGGGTCGACAGCGCCTGTTCGCTGTGCGACTCGCAGCGGATGTCGAACGGGCCCATTTGCTCGAGCATGTCGCTGAGCACGTCGAGCATGAAAACGTCGTCGTCCAGCAGCAGCACGCGCAACGGTGCCAGGCCTGCTTCATTGTGCTCCTGGCTTGCTTGGTTTGATACAGTATTCATCGTCATGTCTTTCTGTTGATATGCATCGCTGTCGATGCCGATACCTTGCCATAGCGTAATTTGGCGGTAGCTAATCGTCATTGGCAAAGCTGGTGTTATTCATGATTTGTTCGGTAATCTGTTCCAGCAGGGGCCACAGGCGCTCCACGATGCGCCGTGCCCGCTCCGCCTCGTCGGCCGGTTCGCCCGGCGCCAGGGTTTCCAGGTTGTGGCACAGTTCGGCCAATCCCAGGGCGCCCACGGTGCGCGCCGACGACTTGATGCGGTGCCCCAGTTCGCGCACCTGGTGCACGTCGCCGCGCGCCAGGGCCGCATCGATGTCGCCAAAGCCATCCTGCGTGGTCTGCAGGAACTTGAAGGCGAACTTGCGCACCTTTTCCGGGTTGTAGCCCAGCAACTTGGCCAGGATGGACAGGTCGATCACTTGCGGGTCGCCGGCCAGGGTGGTCTTGAAGGCGGGCGCGGCGCGGCTGCGCGCCGGTGGCGGCGGCGTGTCGCGCGCCGGCAGCCAGCTGGCGATGGTCTGGTACATCATGGCCGGCTGGATGGGCTTGGAAATGAAATCGTCCATGCCCGCGTCCAGGCAGCGCACGCGGTCTTCGCTCGTGGCCGTGGCCGTCATGGCCAGCACGCGCAAATGCGCCAGTTGCGGGTCGGCGCGGATGTGGCGCGTCGCTTGCAAGCCATCCATCAGCGGCATCTGCACGTCCATCAGCACGCAGTCGAACTGCGTCTGGCGCAGCAAATCGAGCGCTTCTTCGCCATTGTTGGCCAGGCAGACGGAAGCGCCCGCTTCTTCCAGCAATTCCAGCGCCACTTGCTGGTTGAACGTATTGTCTTCCACCAGCAGGATGCGCGCATGCTTGAGCGTGCGCATCACCAGGGCCGCGTCGGCGCTGGCGCGCATGGCGGCCGCCGTCTGCACCATGCTGTCGAGCATGGCCGGCGCCGCCTGGTCGGAAATGCCCAGGTTGGCCGTGAACCAGAAGGTGCTGCCGGCGCCGGGACGGCTGTCGACACCCACGTCGCCGCCCATCAGCTGCGCCAGCTGCTTGCAGATGGCCAGGCCCAGGCCCGTGCCGCCATATTCGCGCGTGGTGGAGGTGTCGGCCTGCTGGAAGGACTGGAAAAGCTTGCTCATTTCATCCTGCGACAGGCCGATGCCGTGGTCGCACACTTCAAAGCGCACCAGGCAGTGCTTGGCATCCGCCACCACCTTGCGCACTTTCACGGTAATGCTGCCCTGTTCGCTGAACTTGATGGCGTTATTGGCGTAGTTGATCAGCACTTGCCCCAGGCGCAGCGGGTCGCCCACGAGCACGGCTGGCAATTGCGGGTCGATTTCAAACAGCAATTCCAGATTCTTGCCGGCGGCGCGCGGCGCCACCACCGTCATCAGGGTTTGCACGACATGGTCGAAACTGAAGTTGACGCGCTCGATCTCCAGCTTGCCCGCCTCGATTTTCGAGATGTCGAGGATGTCGTCTATGATGCCCAGCAAGTGTTCTCCGGCAAAGCGGATTTTTTCCAGGTAATCGCGCTGGCGCGGTTCCAGATCCGTTTTGAGGGCCAGATACGCCATGCCGATCACGCCATTCATCGGCGTGCGGATTTCATGGCTCATGTTGGCCAGGAATTGTCCCTTTGCCAGGCTCGCTTCCTCGGCCACCTGCTTGGCCTGGTCGAGCTGTTCGGTACGCTGCGCCACGCGCTCTTCCAGATGTTCATTGAGTTCGCGCAAGGCGCTTTCGCTGCGCTTGTGATACGTGATGTCCGTCAGGCTGGCCACCACCATGCCCACCTTGCCGTACTCATCGCGGATGGCCTCGGTATTTACGGACAGCCACGACAGGCTGCCGTCCGGCTGCTGCACGCCCATCAGCACGTCGCGCATGGCGACACCCGTCGACAGGGTGATGTGCACGGGATGGCTGCGCTGGTCGAAGGGGGAGCCGTCCTCGTGGATGGCTTGCCACAGGCTGTTGCCGGCAGGACTGGCCGCCAGCATGCGCTCGGCGGCGGCGTTGCTTTCCAGAATGTGGCCGTGGCTGTCCTGCACTACCAGGCCATTCGTCACGGCGCCGAAGACGGACGCCATGCGCTGGCTCGAGTTCGACAGGGCGATCGATGCCTGGCGCCGTTCCGTGATGTCGGTGATCATCGCCAGGGTGCCGCCCGGCTCGCCATTGTCCGACTGGATGCTGGTGCTCGACAGCAAGCCCCACAGGCTGGACTGATCCTTGCGGAAGAAGCGGAAATCGACCTGGTCCGGCTGGCTGGCGAAGCTGCCATGGCTGGCCAGGCGGCGCTGCATCAGCAGCTGGCTGTCGCGGTCCATGAAGTCGAGCAGGGGACGGCCCAGCATTTCCTGTACCGTGTAGCCGAGCATGTGCGCCATCTTCGGATTGACAAAGGTGGTCTTGCCGTCCGCGCCCGTCATCCAGATGCCTTCGGCGGCCGTCTGCACGATCAGGCGGTAGCGTTCCGAACTCGCGTGCAGCGCTTCCTCGGCGCGTTGCCGCTGCGTCATGTCGCGCAGCGAGACGATGGAAAACACCTGGCCGGCCATGCGCAGCGGCGACAGGCTGACCTTGGCGGGGAAGTGCGTGCCATCGCGGCGGCGCGCCATCATTACCCGGCCCGGCAGGCTGTGCCGCGCTTGCGGGTCGCCCACGGAATGGCTGGCCGTGCTTTCCGGCACCAATTGTTCCAGCGACATGCCCGTCAATTCGGCCAGCGGATAGCCGAAGCAGCGCGCGCCGATCTGGTTGGCGTAATGCACCTTGCCCTCGACGTCGGCCACCAGCATGGCTTCGGGCGCCGCTTCCAGCATCGAGCGCATGCGCGATTGCTCATCCTGCTTGCGTTCGCTGATATCGCAGATGATGCCGCTGGCCTGCGTGGCGGCGCCATCCGAAGCGCGTGTCAGCACGGCGCCGCGCGCCAGCAGCCAGCGCCAGTGGCCGTCGCTGTGGCGCAAACGGAATTCGCAATTGAAGGTGCCGGGCGCCTGGCCGTCCAGATGCTGGCGAAATGCCAGGCTCAGGCGCGCGCGGTCGTCGCGGTGCACTTCGGCCAGCCACTCGTCCAGTGTATGGTCGAGCTTGGCGCTCTTGTCGCCCAGCACGTCCTGGTACTGGGGCGCGAACTGCAGCCGCCCGGACTGGCGCCGCCAGGTCCAGCCTGCCAAGGCCGCGCCGCGCAAGGCTTGCCCCGCATCCTGTTCGGCCAGGGCGTGCGCGGGCAGGAGCAGGCGGCGCAACTGTTGCCGCAGCCGCCATGCTTGCCAGCAAGCCACTCCCGCCAGGGCGCTGGCGCTGGCGGCAGCGTACGGCCACAGCACTGTTGGAGCCATGCCGTGTACCGCCGCCTGCACCGGCAACGAAAGCGCCATGCCTGCCGCCAGCATCGTATGAGCGAGCCGGTGCAGCGCAGGGCGCCGAGGGCGTGGTGCGCTGAAACTCGTGTGGCTGCAATACGACAAATGCATCCCTTTCTGGGGCATGATGGAACTGGGCTGACAGTGCATGATGCGCGCTCAAATAAACGCCTGCGGCGCTTTCTGGCGGCAACTATAGCATCGAATATTTGCTCGCAGTAGTTAAGTTCAGAAACGGCCAAAACGGGATTTTTTTTGCCCCGGAATGGCTGTTTTTTTCGCGATTTGGTGAGAATCTGAGAGAAAGTTGGCGCGAAATCGTGCTACGGAATGGCGTTGTATGACCTCAGGTAAAACTGCCGGCGAACTGATATCGGTGTCCGGGATGCCACATGGTGGCGATCGAGGCGATCTTGCCGCCTGAGCGCGTCTGGCGGCGCAGCACCAGGCATGGCTGTTTCGTGTCGATGGCCAGCATTTCGGCGATGTCGCGCGGCGCCGACAGCGCTTCGATGCTGTAGGTGGCGCCTTGCAGGGGCGCGGCCGCCATCAGGTATTCGTTCGGCGTGATGCTGGAAAAATCCTGTGTCATGTAATCGGGCGCGCACTCGGGATTGACCCAGCGGTCTTCCACCTGGATCGGTACGCCGTTTTCAAAATGCACGATCAGCGAGTGGAACAGCGGGTGCTCGGGCAACAGGCCGAATTGCTTGGCCAGCAAGTCGGACGCCTTGGTGCGTTCCAGCAACTGCAAGCTGCTGCGGTGGATATGTCCACGCGCGCGCACTTCATCGGCGATACTCTTGATTTCCAACAAGGTCGCCTGGTATTTTTGCTGCGCCACATAGGTGCCGGAACCCTGGCGCCGCGTCAGCACCTGTTCGCTCGTCAGTTCGCGCACGGCGCGATTGACCGTCATGCGCGAGACGCCGAATTGTTTTACCAGTGCTTGCTCGGATGGAATCACGTCGCCTTCCTTCCAGCGTCCGGCGGCGATACCGGCCAGCAGAAAATCCTTGATGCGCTGGAAAATGGGCGTATTTTCTTGTGTATTGTGATCGTCCAATGCGGTTTCTCCGGGGCGCGGGCAGGGCACGCCGCCGGCTGGAGGCGCGATGGCCGATTTTAGCACCGAGCACGATGCCTGCCGCCAGCCTTTTTTTGAATTCAAAAGCAAGCGCCGGAGTGTGGCGCGCGCGCGTGCTGGCTATGCTGGTGACTTGGAGCCTATCCCAGCAGGGGATGTATTCATCTACAGGGATAGGCTCTTAATATTGACTTGCACGGAGTTCGCCATGGAACACGCTTACCTGACTGACGATGAACGCTGGGATGCCCTGCAGCGGCGCGCGCCCGATGCCGACGGCGTCTTTTATTACTCGGTGCGCACGACGGGCGTGTATTGCCGGCCTTCCTGCGCCGCGCGTCCCGCCTTGCGCCGCAACGTGGCTTTCCACGCCAGTTGCGAGCAGGCGGAGGCGGCCGGCTTTCGCCCCTGTTTGCGCTGCAAGCCGAATTTGCCGCCGCTGGCCCAGCGCCAGGCGGCCATCGTGGCCGACATCTGCCGGCTGATCGACGCCAGCGACGAGCTGCCCGACCTCGACAGCCTGGCACAGGCGGCCGGCATGAGCCGCTTTCACTTCCACCGCGTCTTCAAGGCGCACACGGGCATCACGCCGAAAGCGTACGCGGCGGCGCGGCGCGGCGAGCGCCTCAAGGCCGGCTTGCAGGGCGAAGCGAATGTCACGGAAACCTTGTATGCGGCCGGCTTCAATTCCAGCGGCCGCCTGTATGCGGCCACGCCCGGCTTGCTGGGCATGACGCCGGGCGCGTTTCGCGCCGGTGGCAGCGGCGCCGTGATCCGCTTTGCCATCGGTGCCTGCTCGCTGGGCGCCATCCTCGTGGCCAGCACGGACAAGGGCATTTGCGCCATCCTCATCGATGACGATCCGGAAGTGCTGCTGCGCGACTTGCAGGACCGCTTTCCGCAAGCCGAGCTGCGCGGCGCGGAAGCCGACTATGAACAGACGGTGGCGCAAGTCGTCGGCCTGGTCGAGGCGCCGGGCCTGGGGCTGGACTTGCCGCTCGACGTGCGCGGCACGGTGTTCCAGCAGCGCGTGTGGCAAGCCTTGCGCGAGATTCCCGCCGGCAGCACGGTCAGCTATGCCGAGCTGGCGCGGCGCATCGGCGCCCCGCAAGGCGCGCGCGCCGTGGCCGGTGCCTGCGCGGCCAATGCGCTGGCCGTCGCCATCCCCTGCCACCGGGTGGTGCGCAACGATGGCGCCTTGTCCGGCTACCGCTGGGGCGTGGAGCGCAAGCAGGTGCTGCTCGAGCGCGAGGGCGAGCGGTGAAGGCGCTTGATTGGCAGCGGATCGAAGATGAGCTGAATGCGCATGGCTGCGCCGTCGTGCCGGGCTTGCTCGATCCCGCGCAGTGCGCGCCGCTGGCGGCCCAGTATGACGACGCGTCGGGCTTTCGCAGCAAGGTCGTGATGCAGCGCCACGGTTTTGGACAGGGCGAGTACCAGTATTGGGCGCATCCATTGCCGGACGTGGTGGCCGCCTTGCGCGCGAGCTTGTATTCCCCCTTGGCGGCGATTGCCAACCGCTGGCACGCCGCCATGGGCATCGGGACGCGCTTTCCATCCAGCCACGCCGATTTCCTCGCGCGCTGCCATGCGGCCGGGCAAACCCGGCCCACGCCTCTGCTGCTGCGCTACCGCGAAGGCGATTACAACTGTTTGCACCAGGACCTGTATGGCGAGCACGTGTTTCCGCTGCAGCTGGCCGTGCTGCTGTCGCGCCCGCAAGACGATTTCACGGGCGGCGAGTTCGTGCTGACGGAGCAGCGCCCGCGCATGCAGTCGCGCGCCGAAGTGGTGTCGCTGGCGCAGGGCGACGCCGTCGTCTTTCCCGTCGCGCTGCGCCCCGTGAACGGCACGCGCGGCACTTACCGCGTGAACATGCGCCATGGCGTGTCGCGCTTGCGTTCAGGCTTGCGCCACACCCTGGGCATCATTTTCCATGATGCGAGCTGAGCAGTACGTGTGATCCTTGAGTTTCCAGGATTACATGGCATGATGGCTACTCCTTGTCACTCTTTCATTTCCGCCATGTCCGCGTTGCTCCGCCTGTTGTGCCTGTTGACCATTTTCCTGCTGCCCGCAGCCCATGCGGACGATGGCGTGCCCGCGCTCGTTGCGGAGGCCGGGACCGTCGTGGCGCCATCGCAAACCGCAGCCAGGACGGCGCCGCTGATGTTCGCCAATCGCAAGGTATTTGTCTTTCGCGCCGCGCTGGCCGGCTATCCGCCCGATGAGCGGGCCATCGGAGCGCAGCGCCGCCTGGAAAGCGTGCTGGCAAAAAACGGCCCCTTGCAGGCGAGCACGCGCACGATTTCCGAAGGTACACAGGTGCTGCTCGATGGCGTGCAGCTGTTCGTCGTCGTGCCCGGCGACGTCAACCTGCTGGCCGGCGACACGACGGAAAGCGTGGCGAAAGCGGCGGCCGGCGAACTGAGCAAAGCCGTGTTTGACTATCGCGAGCAGAGCAGCTGGCGCTACCTGGCCATCGCCGCCGCCGTGTGCGCGGCCGCCACGCTTGTGTTCTGGCTGGTATGGATGGGCTTGACGCGCTTCTATCGCTGGGCCAAGCGCCGCAGCGGTATCCTGCTGGCCTCGCGCCTGCGCGACGTGCGCCTGAAGAATGTGCGCGTGCTCGATGCCGAACACTACATCGCCTTTGCGTATCAACTGCTGAGCGCCGTGCTGTGGGGCTTGCGTCTGATGGCCACGTATCTGTGGGCCGCCTTCGTGCTGGGCCGCTTGCCCTACACGCGTTCCTGGGGCGAAAGCCTGAACGGCTATCTGTTCGACGTGGCGGCCGACGTCTTCCACGCCATCATCGGCGCCTTGCCGGGGCTGGTGCTGGTGTGCGTGATCTTTGCCATCGCGCGCCTGATCGCCGCCACGGCCGCCTCGCTGTTCAAGCGCGTGGAAAGCGGAGAATTGCAAATCGGCTGGCTCGACAAGGACACGGCCCTGCCGACGCGCCGCATCGCTAGCGTGGTGATCTGGCTGTTCGCGCTGGCCATGGCGTATCCGTATCTGCCCGGCTCGCACACGGCGGCCTTCCAGGGCCTGTCCGTGCTGGTCGGCCTGATGGTGTCGATCGGCGCGTCGAGCATCGTGGGGCAGGGCGCCAGCGGCCTGATCCTGATGTACACGCGCGCCCTGCGCAAGGGTGAATATGTGCGCGTGGGCGACAGCGAAGGCACGGTGGTCGACGTGGGCATGTTCGAGACGCGCTTGCGCACGGGCCTGGGCGAAGAGGTCGCCTTGCCGAACGCGTGGGTGATGTCGCAAACGACAAAGAATTACTCGCGCGCCCAGCCCGGCGGCGGCTTCGTGCTCGACTCCACCGTCACCATCGGCTATGCCACGCCATGGCGGCAAGTGCACGCCATGCTGGAACTGGCGGCCTCGCGCACGCCGGAACTGTCCACTTCGCCAAAACCGTACGTGATGCAACTGGCCCTGCAAGACTATTATGTGCAATACCGTCTCGTTGCCTACGCCAGCGCCGAAGTCCCCCGCCAGCGCGCCGAAGTGCTGAACCGCTTGCACCAGAACATCATCGACGTCTTCAACGAGTTCGACGTGCAGATCACCTCGCCGCACTACATCGATGATCCGAAAGAATCGCAGGTGGTGCCGCCGGAGGAATGGTTCAGGGCGCCGGCGCAAAAGCCGGAGGACGGGGCCAGGTAAGGTCGCGTGACATGGTGCTCGGCCATGGTGCTCCACATGAAATACCAGTGCAGGCCTGTGGTGATATTGGCCAGGCGCAAGGCCTGCGCGCTTGCGCTAAGATGCCGGGCGTTTCCAAAAAAAGAAAGAGAACCATGTCCAGCCCATTTCCTGCCGAAACCTCCCGCACCGCCCGCAGCCTGGCCGCCGCCCTGATCGGCGACCCTTTCTACCGCACCGTCACGGTGGCGTGCGGCGAGGACGAAGCGGCGCGGCTGGCGATGCTGGAAGCGTACTTCGCGCTGGCGCTGGCCGAGGGGGAGCAAGCGGGCCGTGTAGACCTGGCCGGCGATGTGTGCAATGAGGTCGGCAATGGTGCCGCGATCTGGACGACGGACACGCCGACGGCCCTGCGCCAGGCTGCGTATGCGCAGCGCGAAGCAGCTTTGCGCGCGCTGCTGGGGGAGCGCGGCTTCGCCCATTTCACGGCCATCGTCGAGAATATGGAACACGCGCTGGCGCCGCATGGTCTGCAGGATGCGTGGTATCTGTCGATCGCCGGCATCGATCCCGCCGCACAGGGCCGGGGGCTGGGCGCATCCGTGCTGGCGCCAGGCCTGGCGGCCGTCGATGCGGCGGGCGCTGCGTGCTTTCTGGAGACGTATAACGAACGCAGCCTGCCGTTCTATGCCCGTCTGGGTTTCGTGGTGGCGGGGCGGTATGGGGAAGCCGTCACGGGCTGCGATTATTGGCTGATGCTGCGGCAACCCTCTGCTGCCTGATTGACCATTTTGCCAATTTCTATACACTCGTCTTTTCATTCAAGACTTGGAGATGGAAATGCCGATCCCGCGCCGCACCTTGCTCGTTCTCGCCTGCCTGGGCGCCCTGCCCCACGTTTCCGCCCACGCCGACACGGTCATCGACAACGCCAACGGCTACACGCTCGATGCAAACGGCAAGGTAGTGCGCTTCACGGCGCTGGCCTTTGACGATGCGGGCAAGCTGCTTGCCGTCGGCAGCGCCGCGCAGGTAAAACGCAAGGCGGCCAAGGGCGCGACCCACGTCGACGTGCAGGGAAAAACCGTGCTGCCTGGCCTGATCGACGCGCATGGCCACGTGTTCGGCCTGGGGACGATTGCCAGTGGCGTCATGCTGTACGGTTCCGCGTCGCTGGCGGCCGCCGTGCAGGCCGTGGGCGACTTCGCCAAGGTGCACCCCGAACGCAGCTGGGTCGTCGGCAATGGCTGGAATCAGGAAATATGGAAGCTGGGGCGCTTCCCCACGGCGGCGGAACTCGATGCGGCGGAAAGCGCGCGGCCCGTGTGGCTGCGCAGGGTCGATGGCCACGCGGGCTGGGCCAACAGCCGCGCGCTGGCGCTGGCCGGCATCACGCGCGATACGCCGGATCCTGCCGGCGGCAAGATTGAACGCGATGCACAGGGCAACGCCACCGGTGTGCTGGTCGACAGCGCCATGGACTTGATGGATGCCGTGCTGCCCAAGCCGGGCGACGTGGAAAACCGCGCCGCCCTCGATGGCGCGCTGGCGCAGCTGTCGCAAGTGGGCCTGACCAGCGTGCACGATGCGGGCATCGGCCAGATGCAGGACCGGCTGTTCCGCGACTATGCGGACCATGGCAAGCTGACGGTACGCGTGTACGGCATGATTGCCGATACGACGGAAGACTTCGACGCGCTGGCGAAAAATGGTCCCTTGACCAGCTATGCGCGCGATATGTACGCCTTGCGCGCCGTGAAACTGCTGTCCGACGGCGCCCTGGGCAGCCGCGGCGCTGCCTTGCTGGCGCCGTACAGCGACGATCCCTCTACCAGCGGCCTGCTGTTCTACCCGGACGCCGCCATGCGCGCGAAGATGGAAAAAGCCATGCGCGCCGGCTACCAGGTGAACGTGCACGCCATCGGCGACGCGGGCAACCATCAAATCCTCGACGGCTATGCAGCCTTGACCGCGCAATACCGCAGCGTGGGCCTGCGTCACCGCATGGAACACGCGCAGGTGGTGCAATTGAGCGACATCCCCCGTTTCAAGGCGCTGGGCATCGTGCCGTCGATGCAGCCGACGCACGCCACCTCGGACCAGAACATGGCGGAGCAGCGCGTGGGGCACGAGCGCATCAAGGGTGCGTATGCATGGCGCACCTTCCTCAAGCAAGGTTCGCGCATCGCCTGCGGATCGGACTTCCCCATCGAGTCGCCAAACCCGTTCGAGGGCATCCACGCGGCCGTCACGCGGCAAAACAGCGAAGGATTCCCGGCTGGCGGCTGGTACCCGCAGCAAGCCATGACGGTGACGGAAGCGCTGCGCTGTTTCACCCTCGACGCGGCGTGGGCGGCGCACCAGGAAAAGGTCATCGGCACCCTGGAAGCGGGAAAATGGGCGGACTTTATCGTCGTCGACCAGGACCTGTTCACCGTGGCTCCAGCGGCGATTGGCAAGACGCAGGTGCTGCAGACGTGGGTGGCGGGCAAGCGCGTGTTCGAGAAAAAATAAAGGCTGGGGTCAGACCCGCCGGGTCTGACCCCAAAGAAAACCTGTTGACTTGGTTGTATAGACAACCTATGCTGGGAGCACCAGAGCGGACCACGCATGTCCGCTCGCACCCTACGAGGAGACAGCATGAACAGCACAATGGACACCGATCCACGCTTTGATGCCAGCCGTACCATCCGCGCCCCGCGCGGCACGGTCATGGCTTGCAAGAGTTGGCAGGCCGAGGCGGCCTACCGCATGTTGCAAAATAATCTGGACCCGGAAGTGGCGGAAAATCCGCAGCATCTGGTCGTCTACGGCGGCATCGGCCGCGCCGCCCGCAACTGGGCCTGTTTCGACCAGATCCTCGCCTCGCTGCGCGAACTGGAAGACGACCAGACCTTGCTGATCCAGTCCGGCAAACCGGTGGGCGTGTTCCAGACCCACGCGGATGCGCCGCGCGTGCTGATCGCGAACTCCAACCTGGTGCCGAAATGGGCGAACTGGGAACACTTCAACGAACTCGATCGGCAAGGCCTGTTCATGTACGGCCAGATGACGGCCGGCAGCTGGATCTATATCGGCACGCAGGGCATCGTGCAAGGCACGTATGAAACCTTCGCAGAGGCGGGCCGCCAGCATTTCGGCGGCGACTGGGGCGGGCGCTGGATTCTGACGGCGGGCCTGGGCGGCATGGGCGGCGCGCAGCCGCTGGCCGCCACCATGGCGGGCGCTGTCTCGCTCAATATCGAATGCCAGCAAAGCAGCATCGACTTCCGTCTGCGCACGCGCTACCTGGACAAGCAGGCGGCCAGCCTGGACGAAGCCCTGGAACTGGTCAAATATCATACCGAACGCAAGGAAGCGATCTCCATTGGCCTCTTGGGCAACGCGGCCGAAGTGCTGCCGGAACTGGTGCGCCGCGCGAAAGCGGGCGGCCTGGTACCGGACCTGGTGACGGACCAGACGTCCGCGCATGACCTGGTCAACGGCTATCTGCCGCGCGGCTGGAGCGTGTCGGACTGGAAGGCGGCGCAGCAGGATCCGCAGCGCCATGCGCGCCTGACGGTGGCGGCCGCCGATTCCTGCGCCGCCCACGTGCAAGCCATGCTCGATTTCCACGCCATGGGCGTGCACACGGTCGACTATGGCAACAACATCCGCCAGGTGGCGTTCGACCAAGGTGTGCAGAACGCCTTCGATTTCCCCGGCTTCGTGCCCGCCTACATCCGCCCGCAATTTTGCGAAGGGCGCGGGCCGTTCCGCTGGGTGGCTCTGTCGGGCGACCCGGAAGACATCTATAAAACGGATGCGAAGATCAAGGAGCTGTTCCCGCACCACAAGCAGGTGCACCACTGGCTGGACATGGCGCGCGAGCGCATCGCCTTCCAGGGCCTGCCGGCGCGCATCTGCTGGCTGGGACTGGGCGAGCGCCACATCGCCGGCCTGGCCTTCAACGAGATGGTGCGCACGGGCGAGCTGAAGGCGCCCATCGTCATCGGCCGCGACCACCTCGATACGGGCTCCGTCGCCAGCCCGAACCGCGAGACGGAAAGCATGAAGGATGGCACGGACGCCGTCTCAGACTGGCCGCTGCTCAACGCCATGCTCAACACGGCCGGCGGCGCCACCTGGGTCTCGCTGCACCATGGCGGCGGCGTGGGAATGGGGTATTCTCAGCATGCGGGCATGGTCATCGTGGCCGACGGCACGGAAAGCGCGGCGAAACGCCTGGCTAGAGTGCTGGTCAACGACAGCGGCTCGGGCGTGATGCGCCATGCCGATGCCGGCTACGAAACAGCGGCCGCCTGCGCCAAGCGTAACAACCTGAACCTGCCGATGCTTAATACGAAGTGAAAGCAAACATGACACAGCACTCCAAAAGTTGGACCCTGAAACCGGGCGCGATGACCCTGGGCGACCTGCGCGCCGTGTGGGCCGCGCCCGCGAAACTGATCCTCGCCGCCGAGGCCTATCCCGTCATCGAAGCGTCGGCCGCCGCCGTGCAAGCCATCGTCGCCAAGGGCGATGCGGCCTACGGCATCAACACGGGTTTCGGCCTGCTGGCCAAGACGCGCATCCCCGATGAAAAGCTCGAGCAATTGCAGCGCAACCTGATCCTATCGCACTCGGTCGGCACGGGCGAACTGCTGTCGGACGCCGTCGTGCGTCTGATCATGCTGATGAAGATCGGCAGCCTGGCGCGCGGCTTTTCCGGCGTGCGCCCGCTGATCGTCGACACCCTGATCGCGCTGTACAACGCGGGCATCATGCCGGCCATTCCCGCCAAGGGTTCCGTCGGCGCCTCGGGCGACCTGGCGCCGCTGTCGCACATGACTTTGGCCATGCTGGGCGTGGGCGAGGTGCGCGTCAACGGCGAATTGATGGCGGCGCCCGAAGCGCTGGCGCAGGCGGGCATCGCGCCCGTCGTGCTGGCGGCGAAAGAGGGCCTGGCGCTGATCAACGGCACGCAGGTGTCGAACGCGCTGGCGCTGCATGGTCTGTTCATGGCCGAACGCCTGCTGGAAGCGGCCATGGTCACGGGCGCGCTGTCGCTCGATGCGGCCAAGGGGAGCGACTCGCCATTCGACGCGCGTGTGCATGCCGTGCGCGGACAGCCGGGGCAGATCCTGGCCGCGCAGATGTACCGCCAGCTGGTGGCGCACAGCGCCATTCGCGCCTCGCACCTGGAAGGCGACGAGCGCGTGCAGGACCCGTACAGCCTGCGCTGCCAGCCGCAAGTCATGGGCGCCTGCCTGGATCTGATCGGTAACGTGGGCCGCACCCTGCTGATCGAAGCCAATGCCGTCACGGACAATCCGCTGATCTTCCAGGATGGCCCGAACGGGCAGGCGGAGATCGTCTCGGGCGGGAATTTCCACGCCGAGCCGGTGGCCTTTGCGGCCGACACCCTGGCGCTGGCGATTGCTGAAATCGGCGCGCTGGCTGAGCGCCGCATCGCGCTGCTGATCGACGCCACGCTCTCCGGCCTGCCGCCCTTCCTCGTGCGCGACCCGGGCGTCAATTCCGGCTTCATGATCGCCCACGTGACGGCTGCCGCGCTGGCGTCGGAAAACAAGTCGCTCGCCCATCCGGCCAGCGTCGACAGCCTGCCCACTTCCGCCAACCAGGAAGACCACGTGAGCATGGCCACGTTCGCCGGGCGCCGCCTGGACGACATGGCGCACAACACGGCCGTCATCGTCGGCATCGAGCTGCTGGCCGCTGCGCAGGGTATCGATTTCCACCGTCCGCTGAAAACCTCGCCGCACCTCGAGCACGTGCATCAACAGCTGCGCCAGAAAGTGCCGTTCTTCGACGCCGACCGCTTCTTCGCGCCCGATATCGAAGCGGCCAAGCAGATGGTGCTGCAGGGTGAGTTGAGCAGCAAGTGCAAGAATTTGTTCGCCCCGCTGTACGCCTGAGCGGGCGCAAGGAGACAAGCATGGATTTCCGCTTCAACGAAGGCAGCATTCCGCTGCTCGTGTCGATGCCCCACGTGGGCACCGACATACCGGACGATATCGCTGCGCGCATGACGCCCCAGGCCCTGGTCAAGGCCGATACGGACTGGCATCTGCGCGAGCTGTATGGCTTTTTGCAGCAGATGGATGCGTCCGTGCTGTCGGCGCGCTGGTCGCGCTACACCATCGATTTGAACCGCCCGCAGGAAGACACGAATCTGTATCCGGGCCAGGATACGACGGGCTTGCTGCCCAACGATACCTTCCACCGCGAGCCGCTGTACCTGGCCGGCAAGGAACCCGATGCGGCCGATGTGCAGCGCCGGCTGCAGCGCTACTGGGCGCCGTATCACGCGCAGCTGCGCGCGGAACTGGACCGGCTGCTGCGCGTGCACGGCGCCGTGGTGCTGTGGGATGCCCATTCCATCGCCTCGCATGTGCCGCGCTTCTTTGACGGCAAGCTGCCCGACCTGAACTTCGGCACGGCCGATGGGGCCAGCTGCGATGGGGGCCTGACGTCGGCCGTGGTCGATATCGCGCGCGCGCAGGATCAATTTACGGTCGCGCTGAATGGCCGCTTCAAGGGCGGCCACATCACGCGCCATTACGGCCAGCCGGACAGCCGCATGCATGCGATCCAGCTGGAGATGTGCCAGTGCCTGTACATGGACGAGGCGGCGCCCTTTGGCTACCGGCCCGACCTGGCGGCACAGGTACAGCCGCTGCTGCGCCAGATGATGGAAGCGGCCGTGGCGTGGGTGGGGCGTTGAGCGGCTGCTTGTTTGCGCGCCACGCGCTGCTGCCGCAAGGCTGGCGCCGCGACGTGCTGCTGGAATGGGATGCGGCCGGCGATCTGACGGCGGTGGCGGACAACGCCGCGCCGCCGCCCGGCGCGGAAGTGGCCGAATACGTCTTGCCCGGCATGGTCAACCTGCATTCGCATGCGTTCCAGCGGGCGCTGGGCGGCATGACGGAAGTCGCCGGTGATGGTTTGGACAGCTTCTGGACCTGGCGCGAGCTGATGTACCGCTTCGCGCACCACATCACACCGCAGCAGATGGAAACCATCGCCGCGCAGCTGTTTGCCGAATGCCTGCGCCATGGCTACACGGCCGTCTGTGAATTTCACTACCTGCAGCGCGATGCGGCCGGCGCGCTGTATGCGCGCCCTGCGGAAACGGCGGAACGGGTACTGGCCGCGGCGCGCCTCAGCGGCATCGGCGTGACCATGCTGCCCGTGCTGTACAGCCATGCGGGTTTCGGCGCACAGCCCCTCAAACCTGAGCAGGCGCGCTTTCGCACCGGTGCGGATGACGTGCTGCGCATCGTCGAAGCGCTGGCGCCGCAGCGTGGCGGGCAGGTGGAGGTGGGCTTTGCGCCCCATTCCCTGCGCGCGGCCGGCGTGGCGCAGATCCGTGAAGTGGCGCAAGCGCTGCCCGCGGACCGCCCCATTCACATCCACATCGCCGAGCAGCAGGGCGAAGTGCGCCAGAGTCTCGATGTCACCGGCCTGCGCCCGGTGCAGTATTTGTACGATCAGATCGACGTCGATGCGCGCTGGTGCCTCGTGCATGCCACGCATGTGCAGCCGGATGAAGTGGCGCTGATGGCGGCCAGCGGCGCCGTGGCAGGCCTGTGCCCGACGACGGAAGCGAACCTGGGCGACGGCCTGTTCCCGCTGGCCGAATTCATCGCCGCCGGCGGGCGTTTCGGCGTCGGCAGCGACAGCCACGTGTCGCAGTCGCCCGTGGAGGAATTGCGCTGGCTCGAATATGGCCAGCGCTTGCAGCGCCAGCAGCGCAATGTGGCCGCCACGCCGGATCAACGCCATGTGGGCGACTATCTGTGGCAAACGGCCTTGCGGGGCGGCGCGCAGGCGGCCGGGCGCAAGCTCGGTGCGCTGGCACCGGGCTGCCGCGCCGACTTGCTGGTGCTCGACGACGCGCATGTGAACCTGTGCGGCGTGGCCATCGCCGATGTGCTGGGCAGCGTACTTTTCTGCGGCAACGACAACCTGGTACGCGACGTGCTGTGCGGCGGCCAGTGGCAGGTGCGCGATGGGCGCCACGTGGCGCAGGACGCCATCGCCGCCTCCTACAAGCGCACTCTGGCGCAACTGAGGGCACTCTGATGGCAACCTTCATCCCGCAGGAATACCTGCGCGCCGCGCCGTGGAAAAACGGCGGCGGCAGCACGACGGAAATTGCGATTGCTCCCCCTGGTGCCGGCTTCGACGATTTCGACTGGCGCATCAGCCTGGCGACGATCACGGCCAGCGGGCCATTTTCCAGCTTTCCCGGTATCGACCGCAGTCTGATGCTGGTCGATGGCGACAGTGTGCAGCTGACGCTCGATGGCGCGCGCAAGGTGACCTTGAGCGCGGCGCAACCGATGCTGTGGTTTCCCGGCGAAGCGGCCGTGGTTGCGCAGGTCAAGGGGCCGACGACGGATTTCAATGTGATGACGCGGCGCGACCGCTGCCGCCACCAGCTGGAAAAAATCACGGCGCCGGGCAAGCTGGCGCGGCGCAGCGCGGCGACCCTGCTGTTCGTCGCCGGCGAAGGCCACGTGCTGGCACGCGGTGGCGAGCAGCAGTTCGCGCTGGCTCGCCATGACGCGCTGCTGCTCGACGCCGACGATGCGCCGGACTGGCGGCTCGACGCCTTGCAGCGCACGGCCGTGTTCCGCGTCGACCTGTTCATCTAGGAAGGAAACCGCCATGCAAGACTGGGATATGGTCATCCACAACGTCCACCTGGCCACGATGGAGCATGGCTATGGCGAGCTGCTCGACGCGGCCATCGCCGTCAAGGATGGCCGCATCGCGTGGTTCGGCCCCGGCGACGAGCTGCCGGCCAGCGGCGCAGTGCTGCACGACGGCCAGGGCTGCTGGCTGACGCCCGGGCTGATCGACTGCCATACGCACATCGTCCACGCGGGCAACCGCAGCGACGAATTCGAGGCGCGCCTGAATGGCGCCAGCTATGAAGACATCAGCCGCGCCGGCGGCGGCATCATGTCCACCGTGCGCGCCACGCGCGCGGCCAGCGATGACGAATTGCTGCGCCAAAGCCTGCCCCGTGTGCTGGCGCTGCTGGCCGAGGGCGTGACGACCCTGGAGATCAAGTCCGGCTACGGTCTTGACGCGGACAGCGAGGCGAAGATGCTGCGCGTGGCGCGCAGGATAGGGGAACAGCTGCCGGTCACTGTGCGCACCACCTTCCTCGGCGCGCACGCGCTGCCGCCCGAATATGCGGGCCGCGCCGACTCTTATATCGAACTGCTGTGCGCGCGGATGCTGCCCCAGCTGGCGGGCGCTGGACTGGTCGACGCCGTCGACGCGTTTTGCGAGCGCATCGGCTTTACGCCGGCGCAAACGCAGCGCATGTTTGACGCGGCGCAGGCGCTGGGGCTACCCGTCAAATTGCATGCGGAGCAGTTGTCGGACCTGGGCGGCGCGGCGCTGGTGGCCCGTTACGATGGCCTGTCGGCCGACCACCTGGAATTCCTCTCGGAAGAGGGCGTCGCCGCCATGGCGCAACACGGCACGGTGGCCGTGCTGCTGCCGGGCGCGTATTACTTTTTGCGTGAGACGCAGCCGCCGCCTGTCGCGGCCTTGCGCGCGGCCGGCGTGCCGATGGCCGTGTCCACCGATTGCAACCCGGGCACGTCGCCGATGACGTCCCTGCTGCTGGCGATGAACATGGCGTGCACCTTGTGGCGCTTGACGCCGCAGGAAGCACTGGCCGGCTGCACGATCCATGCGGCGCGCGCGCTGGGCTTGCAGGATCGGACGGGCAGTCTGGTGGTGGGCAAGCGCGCCGATTTCGCCCTGTGGCGCATCGCGCGCCCGGCCGACCTGGCGTATGCGCTGGGCCTGAACCCGTGCGCGGGTGTGGTGCATGGCGGTGTCTGGCGCGCGCCGGTGGTAAGCTTGCCGGATTGATCATCCGCCCTGGAGCGCCGCGTGCGTGTTGTTTACTCGTTGTCTTCCCTGCTGTTGTTGCTTGTTTTTGGCGCCGCGCCCATGTCCTCCCTTGCCCAGGATGGCGGCACCCTGAAGGTGGGTTCGAAGCGCTTTACGGAATCGTACATCCTCGGCGAAATCCTCCAGCAGAGCGCCGCGCCGCACGTCAAGGCGGAGCACCGCCAGGGCCTGGGCAACACGGCCATCGTGCTCGCCGCGCTGCAGGCGGGCAGCATCGACGTGTATGCCGAATACATGGGCACCATCGGCAGCGAAATCCTCAAGCACGATAAAGCCATCGATCTGGCGCAGATGCGGCGCGAGCTGGCGGCGCTGGGCCTGGGCGTGGCCGTGCCGCTGGGCTTTAACAATACCTATGCGCTGGCCGTGCGCAGCGACGAAAAATCGATTGCCAGCCTGGCGCAGCTGGCCCAATACCCGGCCCTGACATTCGGCCTGTCGCATGAATTCATCGGCCGTGTCGATGGCTGGCCGGGCCTAGCCGCCCGCTATGGCTTGCCGCAGCGCCCGCGCGGCCTCGATCACGGCATCGCCTATGAAGCGCTGGCGCAGCGCCAGGTGGACGTGATCGATATTTACTCGACGGATGCGAAGATCCGCCAGTACGGCCTGCGCGTGCTGGCCGACACGCAGCAGTACTTTCCCCGCTACGACGCCATGCTGTTGTACCGGCTTGACGTGCCGCAGCGCTTTCCCGCAGCATGGCAGGCGTTGCAAGGGTTGCAGGGACGTATCAGCGAGAGCGACATGATCGCCATGAATGCGGCCGTGGAAATCGATGGCAAGCGTTTTTCCGAGGTGGCGCGGCAGTGGCTGGCTTCCGGCACGCAGGCGAACAAGCCAGCCGCTGCGCGCGGCAAGCTGCTCGATAAAATCATCGGCGACGATCTGTGGACCCTGACGCGCCAGCATCTGACCCTGGTATTGTTGTCTGTGGCTTTGGCATGTCTGATCGGTATTCCGCTGGGCGTGCTGGCGGCGTTTTCGGCGCCGCTGCGCCAGACGGTGCTGGCCTTCGTCGGCGTGCTGCAGACGGTGCCCTCGCTGGCCCTGCTGGCGATATTGATCCCCTTGCTGGGCATGATCGGCACCGTGCCGGCGCTGGTGGCGCTATTCGTGTACGCGTTGCTGCCCATCGTGCGCAACACGTGCACGGGCATCTTGCAGGTGCCGCAAGGTTTGCGCATGGCGGCGCTGGCGCTGGGCTTGAGCAAGCGCGACCGCCTGCTGCACGTGGACTTGCCGCTGGCCTTGCCCGTGATGCTGGCGGGCGTGAAAACGGCGGCCGTGATGAGCGTGGGCACGGCCACCATCGCCGCCTTCATCGGTGCGGGCGGCTACGGCGAACGCATCACCATCGGCCTGGCGCTCAATGACAACGACATGCTGCTGGCCGGCGCGATCCCCGCAGCCGTGCTGGCCCTGCTGACGCAGGGCTTGTTCGAGCTGGTGGAGCGCTGGGCCGTTGCCGGCCGGCAGCGCTGACGGCATCACGGTTACAGCGAGTGCAGTTTCGAGCGCACCGAGACGACGGCCTGGTGCAGGATGCGTTCGGCCTGGAAGTCGTTTTCGCGCTGTTCGGCGATGGCTTGCAAGTCGCGCGTGTAGCGCTCCAGGCGGGAGCGCAGGTAGGCGCGGTAGATTTTCATGACGAGCGGTTTGGCAGAAACATTCATGATGTGGCTCCCGTATGCGATTCGTTCATTGATTCGTTCATTGTGTGTGAGCGCATTGCCGCCATTTTGCGTCGCATCAAACCCCAGCGTGCCGTCACTTTGGCGCGTTTGATCTTCCGCAATGTCTCCCAGGCCGAAGATGCCACACTGAATTTTCCCTGCTCGCCTGGTCATCATCAGCCGCAGGCCTGATTCCTTCAAGCATACTCAAGGAGCGTCGCATGGTCATTTTTGCCGTGGTTGCTGGCTGCATCGCCTGCCTGACAGTGTACCAAATCTATAAAAAATCGCAGGGTGGCAGTGGGGTTGCGCAACAACATATCGGCTTGCACGGCACATTGATTGAGCCACGGAAATAATCAGTGGCATCCGAGCGACACTGGGTGACACTTGGTTAGCGGATTTAAGTCAAATGTAAGGCCCGGTAAGCAAATGTAAAGGTCTGCGCCATCGCAAGCGGCAGCGTTTATATTGATAACCGTTGATTGCATTCTCCCCCTCCCACTTGACAATGGGTTCTGCCCCGCGGTGCCGCTAGCCCGCGGGGATTTTTTTTGGAACTTACGCTTACAGTTCCCCTCCAATCAGGCAAGCTTTGGAGTGCCCGCCGACAACTGCGTCAAGGCATCGCCAGCGACCCTGCAGATGCGCCAGTCCGGCATCACGTCCGCACCCATGCCCTTGTAGAAGTTGATCGCGTTTTCATTCCAGTCCAGCACCGACCATTCGAAGCGGCCGCAATCGCGTTCGACGGCCAGTTGCGCCAGCGCCACCAGCATCTGCTTGCCATAGCCTTTGCCGCGCACCGATTGCTTCACGTACAGGTCTTCCAGGTACAAGCCCTTGCGGCACAGGAAGGTGGAAAAATTATGGAAGAACAGGGCGAACGTCACGACTGCACCATTTTCCTCGCCGACCAGCGCTTCGCACGCGGGATGGGCGCCGAACAGGCTGTCGTGCAGCATCGATTCCTTGGCGATCATCATGTGTTCGAGTTTTTCAAACACGGCCAGTTCATGGATCATGCCGAAGATGGCGGCCACGTCGGATGCTGTTGCGGGGCGGATGGCGAGGGAGGAGGAGGTGCTCATGTTGCCTTTGCTGATGGAGTGGTGGAAAGGGAAGCGATGGTACTCGTCTTGCGCGCGCCCGACGTCAAGGCCCAGGCCACGCTGGACAGGCACAGCACCATGCCCGCCCATTCGATGGCGGCAGGCCGGTAGTGTTCGAACTGCACCGACAGCAGCACGGAAATGACGGGCGTGACGACGCCGATATACACGGTCTTTTGCGTGCCGATGCGGGCGATTAACGTGAAATACGCGCTGAATGCGATCACCGAACCGAAGATGGCCAGGTACACCAATCCCATCCAGTAACTGGGGCGCGTCGGCAACTGCCAGGACTGGCCCGTGACGATGGCCCAGGCGGCCACCATCAAGGTGCCCCACAACATGGTCCAGGCCATGGTCAGCATCACGTTGCCCGAATGTTCGCGCACTTTCATGACGAGGGCGTTGCCTGCCGTGCTCGACACGGTTGCGACCAGCGCCAGGATAAAGCCCAGCAGGAAATGGCCATTGCCGCCGCCCAGAATATCTTGCAGCGCCGCGCCGATGGACTGGTAAAACAGCAGCACGATGCCGCAGATGGCGACGAATGCCGCGCAGCAGGTGCTCCAGGTGATCGGTGTGCCGAAGGCGATGCGGTTGAGCAACGGCGTCCAGAACACCATCAGCGCAAACAGCACGCTGACGAGGGCCGACACCAGATACTGTTCGGAACTATACGTGCACACATAGCTGAGTGCAAACGAGGCCAGTCCCTGTAGCAACATCCATTTTTGCGCGCGCCAGGGCAGGCGCAAGCGGTCGCCGCGCACGGCGCACCAGGCAAACAGGGTGGCGGACGCGAGGCCGAAGCGGTAGACCACGGAAACGGCGGGGGCGACATCGCCCAGCTGCAAGGTGATGGCCCAGAAAGTGGAGCCCCAGATCAGGCAGGCAATGATGAACAGGATAGGAGATGACATCGCGCAAGTATACGGGCATCGCGCGGGGATGGCGAGTGCGGTCGAGTTTGCTCAATGTGGCGTCAGGAGACAGCCAGGATTGAGCCAGCGCAGTGCTTCTGGAAAATGTTGAATTTATGAAAATATTTACTTTATTATCAAGTAAATATTTTCCCGATTGCATCTTTGAAGGGGACCGCCATGCCAGCCTCACTGCAGATCAAAGTATGGAGCGTGCTTGTGTATGTCGTCGTGACGGCGGTGATTGCCATCTGGCTGCACCCTTCAGTCTTGCTCGCTGCCGGCGCATTCGGCTGAGCGCGTGCGCCGGCAAGCGGATCAGTGCGTGACGCGGGTCTTGCGGCCGTCCGACAGCAGGCGCACACGCTCGCCCGGGCGGAACAGCTCGTCGGCGTCTTGCACGATGGCGCGCATGTCGCCATTGTCCAGGCGCACGGTGATTTCCAGGCCGGCCTTGTTCGAGGCATTCGCTTCGATGCTCTTGCCGGCCATGCCGCCAGCGACGGCACCGAGGATGCTGGCCGCGATGGCGCCCTTGCCGCCACCGACTGTCGAGCCGGCCACGCCGCCCAGCGCCGCGCCAGCCAGCACGCCTGTGCCCGTTTCGCCCTTGTCGATGGTTACCTGGCGCACGGATTCAACCGTGCCCATGCGAACCGATTGTTCGTTCTGCGCCTGGCGCGCATTGTAGACATTTGCCGAATTCGGTTGTACGGCGCAGCCGGCCAGGGTGGCGAGCAATGCCACTGCAATAATTGGTGCTTTCATGTGGGACTCCCTTGGACAAAAGTTGGTTGCCGATTGCGTCGACCGGCAGATGATGACTTATCATAAGGACACTTGCCTCAGATAACTAGTTGCGAATAGTAAAAATCTGTTACTGCTTTCGCATAACCGCTTGCCGCTCAATACGCCAGCCGCAGGCGCCGGTACAAAAATCCCAGCACAAACAGCGGCCCCACCAGTAAAAAGCGCAAGTCGTCGAGGAACGACGGTTTCTTGCCTTCGATCTGGTGGCCGATGAACTGGCCTATCCAGGCCAGCACGAACAGCGCCAGCGACACGGGCAGGATGGTCAGCGGTGGCATGAGCAACAGCAGACCCAGCATGGCAGCCAGCATCGCCAGCATGCCCACCGCAAACGGGCGCGACAGCTTGTAATAATAGTATAAGGCGAGAATACTGCCGAGCAGCGCCACGCTGGGATGCACGCTCCACAGCAGCCCCAGCAAGCTGAAAACGATCAGCGGCACGCACACGATGTGCACCCGTTCATTGACGTGGTTGCGGTGGCTTTCGCCATACTGGGCCAGCAGGGTGTCGATGGTGCGCATGGGCGGTCTCGTGGGCAGGAAGGTTGTGCGGGGATTCTACACCGTCGCGTGGCCGGGTAAAATGGTCCTTCGTTTTCCCTTCCGGACCGTCCATTGAATAGCCCAGTTATCCTGCCAGAGCAAGCCGCAGATGCGCGCAAGCGCTGCTTCGATCCCGTCGTCGACGCCAACACGCGCTTGCTGATACTGGGCAGCCTGCCCGGCGAAAAATCGCTGGCGCACAGCCAGTACTATGCGCATCCGCAAAACAAGTTCTGGATGCTGCTGGGCGAGGTGCTGGGCGTGGGTTTGAAAAGCCAGCCCTATGAGGAACGTCTGGCGACCTTGCTGGCGCACGGCGTGGGCTTGTGGGACGTGGTGGCGCAGGCGCAGCGTGCGGGCAGCCTGGACAGCAATATCCGTGCGCGCGACGATAACGACCTCGTGGCCCTGGCCGCCAGCCTGCCGCAGTTGCACACGATCGCCTTCAACGGCGGCACGGCGGCAAAGCTGGGTATCAAGGTGCTGGGCGAACACGCGCAGCGCTACCGCATCGTCAGCTTGCCGTCGAGCAGCCCCGCCTACACCTTGGCATATGGCGCCAAGTTGCTGCAGTGGAAAACACTTCAGCCCTTGTAAAGCTTATGCTGGCGCGTACGGCTGCGCTTCCAGCGGCTGTCCCTTGGCATCGAATTTCAGCGCCACGGACAGTTGCGTCACGCCGATGGTGGCCAGTGCGTCGCAGATGTCGTCGACTTCGTCCTGCAAGTCGGCGGCCAGGTCCAGCGGCTTGTCGGCGCTGTGCAATAGTTGGCCGTTCGCCGTGCTGACATTGACGCGCAACAGCATTTCGCCATGTTCATCGGCCGGGCCGACGACCACCGAGACGTCGCCGGCGTCTACCTTGTTTTCCGCCAGTGCATGGTTGATGCCGGACATCATCTGCAGCATCGCGTACTCGCTCATGCCTTGTTCCTTGCCGCCGTGGAACATATCCTGGTAGAGGAAGCTCACTTCCAGGGGGCTGCCGGCCGGCGCCAGGCAACGCTTGACGAGTTCGCCCACTTCCGTCGTCCACTGCTGGTAGCGGGCCATGCGCGCATCGAACCAGGCGTCGAGCGCCGCTTCGTCCTTCGGTTCCGCATAGAACGGATCGTCCACGCGTTTCAAGGCAAAGCCCAGCAGGAAGCGCAGTTCGACGGCCGTGTCCTGCGGGCCGAAGGCCGTTTCGCTCCAGCCGACGATGCTGCTTTCCAGGCCCGGCGTGGCGACGATCTTCTTGTCCGTCATCGAGCTATACGCATCGCGCACCATCTCGTGCAAATGGCTGTAGGTGATGCGGTCGATTTCATCGAGGTCGTAGGCATGGCTCATCAGGACCACCTTGGCCTTGGCGCTTTCCAGTTCTGCCTGTTGGAAACTTTTCACCAGCGCTTCAAAAGCGTCCTGGTCCTGGAAACTGTCCGCTTCCTTCAGGCCGCCCGTGCTTTGCACCAGCAGGGGCACGACGAAGGCGTTGATTTCCATGGCCGGGGCATTGTCGCGGCGGATCACGGAAATAGATGCCGCTTCCTCGATGTGGCTGCGCAGGTACTGGTAGGCGCCCACGTCTTCGTACTTGGCGCGCTCGATGGCGTCGTACAGGATTTCATCCTTCTTTTGATTCAAGGCCTTGCGGATCAGGCGGCCGAACTCGACGGCTTGCTCGGCCAGCACCGTGCCCTGCGATTCGCTGTCTTCCTGCTCCGCCAGGTTCAGGGCCATCGTGCACAGCATGCGCGTGACGGACTCATCCTTGTCTTCAGGCGTGTTGGCGGATTTACGGGGGACAGGGCGCTTATTTTTGGGCATGGCGATCAACAGGTTAAGAAATACGGGTCAGGCAAACGGAAACGGGCGCCATGGCTCAGGCCAGGCGCCGGGACAGATCATACAGGCGGACGCGGCCGCCTGATACCTCAATGGTCGGTATCGAACATCTCGTGCAGTTCGTCGAGCAGGTCGGCGGCTTCTTCCTGCGACAGGCCAAGATGCTGGCAGGCAAGTTCGCCGCCCTTGTCCCACTCGAGCGAGGTACTGTTGCCATGGTAGCGCTGAATACCCTTTTCGGCCAGCAGCGACAGGGCGACGAGCGAGCGGATGGCGTCGTCCGTGGACGGGTCGGCCAGCACCGTGTAGTCGTGGTGGTGCAAAATCGCCCAGGAGACGTCGGAGGACAGGCCCCAGTTGCGCGCCAGCAAGCAGCCGATGGCCGCGTGGTTGGTCTGGTGGCGCGCGTCTTCCAGTGCCGTAAAGCAATTGTGCGCATCGTTGGCCGCCGCCGCGTACGTGTTGACGTAGTCGGGGAAGCGGTTCATCAGCAGGGGCACGCCGATGTCGCAGAACAGGCCGAAGGTGTGGGCGATGTCGGGCGGGGCGATGCGCAGCTTGCGCGAAGTAAATACCAGGGCGCGCGCGCGCTTGGCCGACACATCCCAGAAGTTGGTCAGTTCCACGCCTTCCGCTTCCAGTGCCTGGCGTGCCAGCAAGCCCGTCATCATGGCGCTGCACTGGTTGATCCCAAGAAAGTTGATGCCTTGCTCTACGGACTTGGCCTTGCGCGCGGCGCCATAGAATGGCGAGTTGGCCAATTTCAGCAGGGCACCGGACATGCCGACGTCATCGGCGATGATGCGCGCGATGCGGCGCGGCGACGGGTCTTGTTCCGCCAGTTCGCGCTGCAAGTCGACCAGCAGGCTGGGACGCGGCGGGATACGGATGGAACGCATCAGGGCGTCAACCGGATCTTCCTGCACTACCTGCTTTTGCGCTGCCGCTCTCATCATCACGCTTTCATCATCATTTTTGTGCCCGGTGCTTATTCTGTGCGCGCTGCCGCTGCCCGCTGCATGAGCGTCTGGCGCAGTGCCCGACGATTATCGCTGTTTATGCACGGCAATAGTTCATCTCTGCAATATTTTGTCGCAAAAATCCCCGTTTTGGCCTGCTCCAGCTGCGATTTTCGTCATTTTACGACGCTGCCCATCGCGATATTTGTGATGGAAAGGTCAAGTTTTATTTGTTTTCAAGACGAAGCGAGGCGTGTGGCGCGATGCGCGGCGGTACAATTGCCCGATGAAAAAAATCCTCGCGGGTATCGATTTTGCGGACGATTCCAGCAGCGTGGCGCGCCAGCTGATCGGCGTGACCGTGCTGGTCGACGGCGTGGGCGGGCGCATCGTGGAAACGGAAGCGTATGACCGGCTGGACCCGGCCTCGCACACGTATGGCGGCATGACGCCACGCAATGCGGCCATGTTCGGCCCGCCCGCGCACGCCTATGTCTACCGCTCGTACGGCATCCACTGGTGCCTGAACTTTGTGTGCCGCGAAGCGGGCCATGGCGCGGGCGTGCTGATCCGCGCCATCGAGCCGCTCGTGGGACTCGATGTCATGCGCGAGCGGCGCGGCGTCGAGGATGCGCGGCTGCTGTGCTCGGGGCCGGGCAAGGTGTGCCAGGCGCTCGGTGTCACGCATATGCATAACCGGCTGGCGCTCGATGCGCCGCCATTCATGCTACTGGCGCGCGAGGAAGAGGTGACGGTACACGCTGGCCAGCGCATCGGTATTTCCAAGGCGATGGAGACGCCGTGGCGTTTCGTGCTGGCCGGTTCGCCTCACTTGAGCAAACCGATGCGCGCGCCGGCCAGCTAGCTGCGCCGGCGCTGTGGCGTCGTGTTTGCGCCGTGCAAGCCGGGCATGCCGCGTAGCGGGCTATGCAGTGCCCGCCGCTCCTGCAGCGCACTGGCCGGATGCCGGAACGCTTCCTCGTTCGGCGAGGCGGGCTGCGCGGGCGCCAGCGGGTCGAGGGTGAACACGGCCACGGCCGCCGACAATTTGACGGCCTGGTCCTGCAAACTGGCAGCCGCTGCCGCCGCCTGCTCCACGAGGGCCGCATTTTGCTGGGTGACGTCATCCATTTGCGTGACGGCCTGATTCACTTCCGTGATGCCGGACGCCTGCTCCGCGCTCGCTTCTTTCACGCGCTGGATGATTTCATTGACTTGCTGCACCGAGGCCACGATGGCGCCCATGCTGTCGCCCGCTTGCTGCACGGCCACGCTGCCGCCATCGATGGTGGTGACCGAGGTGGCGATCAGGGTCTTGATTTCCCTGGCGGCCTGGGCCGAGCGCTGCGCCAGGGTGCGCACTTCGGACGCCACGACGGCAAAGCCGCGGCCCTGTTCTCCTGCGCGCGCCGCTTCCACCGCCGCGTTCAGCGCGAGGATATTGGTCTGGAAGGAAATGCCGTCGATCACGCCGATAATATCCACGATCTGGCGCGAATTGGCGCGTATCGTCGCCATCGTCGTTACCGCCTGCTGCATCGATGCGCCCCCTTGCACGGCCAGGGTCGAGGCTTGTCCCGCCAGCTCGCAGGCCAGCTGGGCGTTGTCTGCGTTGTCATTGACGGCTTGCGTCAGTGCCTCCATGGCGCTCGACGTTTCTTCCAGCGAACTGGCTTGCATTTCCGTGCGCGCCGATAAGTCCAGATTGCCGGTGGCAATTTCACGCGAGGCCGTGTCGATCGATTGCACGGCGTCCATGATGGTGCGCAAGGTCTGATTCAGGTGGGCGATGGTCTGGTCCAGCACGCGCGACGTGGCGGCGATTTCGTCATTGCCCTGCTTGGGCGCGCCCGCCATCAGCTTGCCCGCCGCCAGGTCTTGCACGGCGTCGGCAATGCCGCGGATTTCCGCCAGCATGGCGCGCCGCACCAGCATGGTCACGACGATGGAAACAAGGATCGACAGCAGCACCGTCAGCAGCAAGCTCCAGCCCAGGCTGCGGAACTCGGCGCTGGCCGTCGCATGGGCCTCGCTGCTGAGGCTTGTTTCCAGGGCCGACAGTTGCGCCAGCTGGGTGTTGAGCTGGACGAATTGGGTTTCCGCCTTGAGCATGGAATTGGTGGCGATCGACTGGTCCATCTGCGCCATTTCCATGGTTTCCAGCACGGCCTTGCGATAGCCGGCCAGCGCCGTGATGGCCGCATCGACCAGGGCGCGCTCGGCACCCGTGGCCGTGGCGCGCAGCGTGGCCAGCTGGGCGCCGATGGCCGCGTGGCGCGCCTTGATCTGTTGCTCCAATGTATCGAGGCGGGCCTTGGCAAAGCTGCCATTCGTCCACGACAGCAACTGGTACATATTGCCGTGCACCTGCTTGGCCTCTCCTAGTACGTCGGCGGCCGCCTTCAAATGCGTGATGCGTACCCGCACCATGTTTTCCAACGAGGCATTTTGCCGCACCATGCCATACCAGGCGCCGCTCGAGCTGAGTATCAGCAGCAGCAAGACCAGGGTGGGCGCCAGCAATAATTTTGGTCCGATGCGTAATTGATTGAGCATGCTTGACTCCTGGCGATGGCTGTTCCAACCGCAGGCGGCGCACGGCGTGCGTGCGCGCCGCCCCCGTCTTATTTTTTGTAGATGCCCGCTTCCAGCACCACATCGTTGACGCGCAGAATGTAGGTGGTCTTCGGCTCGATCTTGCCGCTGACGGGATTCTTGTACTGGTAATCGACCCAGCCCTTGCCCTGCTTTTGTGCCAGTTCAATGATTTCACGGCGATATTTCTTGCCGTTCGCATCGGGCACATCCGTCAAATCCTTGCCCACGATGGAAGGATTGATGGGGTGGGCCAGCACGATGCCCGTCTTGATGTCGCGCATGTCCACATATAGCGAGCCCTGCACGAAGTCCGGGTCTTTCGCCGTGATTTTCTTCATCATTTCTTCCTTGCCATGCGCCTTCATGAAGGCGGCGCCCCGTTCGGCCATGGCGATCGCATCTTTTTCCGTTGGTTCGACCGCGGCACTGACGCTGCCGCCGGCAAATGCCAGGCACAGCAGGCTGCCCGTGAATAAGCGTTTCATGAAAGCTCCTTGTGATATCGAGGGAAGTGTTGCCAAGACGTAATTTACGTCGCCGAAGTTCGTCTCAGCTTGCGTTGGAACAAACTAAGGTGTTGCTTGTAGGCAGCATGCAACGTCTCGACGGCTTGTTGATATGCAGCAATTTGGTTCCGAATGGCAAGAATTATGATGACTTTTGCAGCATGCCTGGGTGATCTGGCATGCGGGAGAAAAAGGCTGGGATTGGCCGATATACGGTCAATTTCATAAAAGTTATCGCTATTTACAGGCAAGGAGCCGATCGTGTCCGCACTCATTACCGAGCCGTTTTCACCCAAGTTCAAGCCGTATACGCGGCAAACCATTCAGCAGGCGCGGCAGTGGGAATGGCTGCCGGAAGAGCAGCGCGAAGCCGTGCAAGTGGTGTCGCACGTCTTGCCATTTCGCACCAATGAATATGTGCTTGATCAACTGATCGACTGGAACAACATCCCTGACGACCCCATCTACCGCCTCGTCTTCCCCCACCGCGACATGCTGCCACCCGAGCAGTACGCGCACCTGCGCGACTTGGTGCTGGTGCAGCGCGACAAGGCGGCCATTGATGCCTATGTGCATGGCTTGCGCCTGGGCATGAATCCTCATCCTGCCGGGCAGATGACGCATAACGTGCCCCGGGTTAACGATGCGCCCGTGCGCGGCCTGCAGCATAAATATGCACAAACGGTGCTGTTCTTCCCCAGCGCGGGGCAGACCTGCCACGCGTATTGCACTTTCTGCTTCCGCTGGCCCCAGTTCGTCGGCATGGACGACATGAAGTTCGATGCGCGCGAGTCGCATGAGCTGGTTGCTTACCTGAAACTGCATCCGGAAGTGACGGACGTGCTGATCACGGGCGGCGACCCGATGATCATGAACACGCGGCAACTGGCCGCCTACCTGGAGCCGCTGCTGGCGCCGGGCCTGGAACACATCCAGAACATTCGCATCGGCACCAAGGCGGTGGCGTATTGGCCGCAGCGTTTTGTATCGGACCGCGATGCGGATGAGTTGATGCGCCTGTTCGAGCGCATCGTCAAGGCGGGCAAGAACCTGGCCGTGATGGGCCATTACAGCCATGCCGTCGAGTTGCGCCAGAACATTGCCCAGCAAGCCGTAAAACGCATCGTCTCCACGGGCGCCACCTTGCGCATGCAGGGGCCGCTGATCCGTCACATCAATGAAGACCCGGCAAGCTGGGCCGAGCTGTGGCAGACGGGCACGCGTCTGGGGGCGATTCCGTATTACATGTTTGTCGAACGGGACACGGGTCCGCGCGGCTATTTCGAGTTGCCCTTGGCAAAGGCGCACGAGATTTTCCAGGCCGCCTACCAGATGGTGTCGGGCCTGTCGCGCACGGTGCGCGGACCGTCCATGAGCGCCTTCCCCGGCAAGGTCGTCATCGACGGCATCGTCACCATCAATGGCGAAAAACTGTTTGCCCTGCAATTTTTGCAGGCACGTAACCCGGACTGGGTGCGCCGGCCGTTTTATGCCAAGTTCGACGCGGAAGCGACGTGGCTGGACCATTTGAAACCCGCATTTGGCCACGACAAGTTTTTCTTTGAAATGGATGAGCCCGTGCCGCAGTTGCCGCATAAAATCATCCGCCTGGCACAGGCCGCCTGAGCATGCACGCGGCCGTTGCGCCTGCCCGCTCCGGCGTGGCCGTGTTTTGCCTGGTGTTCCTGCCGTTCGCGCTCGGGCATTACCTGTCGTGTCTGCTGCGCGGCGTCAATGCCGTGCTGACGGCCGAGTTGCTGGGCGCCATCGCCCTGACACCAGCCCAGCTGGGCCTGCTGACCAGCGCTTTTTTTCTCGCCTTTGCGCTCGTGCAACTGCCGATCGGTATGGCGCTCGACCGCTACGGTCCCCGCGCGGTGCAACTGTGGCTGCTGGCGCTGGCGGCCTTGGGCGTGTGGCTGTTCAGCCGGGGTCACAGCTTTGCCGAGCTGATGTGGGCGCGTGCCTTGATGGGCGCGGGGCTGGGCGGCTGTTTCATGGCCGCCGTGAAAGCGGTCTCGTGCGCCATCGCGCCATCGCGCCTGCCGTCCGTGCATGGCTATCTGATCGCTGTGGGTGGCCTCGGTGCTGCCACGGCCACCATGCCCGTCAAGCTGGCGCTGCACTACACGGACTGGCGCGGCGTCTTCCTGGGCCTGGCGCTGGCGGCACTGGCCATCGGCTTGCTGATCCGCCTGCTGTCGCCAGCCATGCCCGCGCCTGCCGCTGGCACGAGCAAGGTGAGCAAGGTCAGTGTCTGGAGCGTGTACCGCGATCCCGGCTTTCGCCGCACCATCGCGCTGATCCTGCTGCCGCACACTGTGTTCTTTGGCGTGCAGGGCTTGTGGATAGGCCGCTGGCTGGCCGACGTGGGCGGCTTGTCCGACGATAACGTCGCGTATTTGTTGTACCTGGGCATGGCGGCCGTCATCTTCGGCGCCATCGGCATGGGCATGCTGACGGAGTGGGCGGGGCGGCGCGCGATTGAACCAATGCAGGTGGCGGGCGCCGGCATCGTCCTGTTTGTCGGCGTGCAAGTGGCGATGGCCAGCAATATGGTGCCCAGCCTGCCTTTGCTGTCCGTGCTGTTTACCTTGCTGGGCACGGTGACAGGGCTCGAGTATGCGATCGTCGCGCAAAGCATGCCGGCCAGCTTGACGGGCAGGGCGGCCACCTGCCTGAATTTGCTCATTTTCACGGGCGCCTTCCTGGTGCAGGCGGGCTTTGGCTTGATCCTCGGCTGCTGGCCTCTGAACAGCCAGCAGCAGTATCCGCCGCAGGCCTACCAGGCGGCGTTCGGCGTGCTGGCGGCCTTGCAACTGCCGGGACTTGCGATGTTTTTCATTGACCGCTACAGGCGTGCCGGGCCATCCGGTAAAATGGCAGCCTGCACAGCGGCAATGATCAACTCCAAGGAAGACTATGAAACTCGTTCGTTATGGACGTCCAGGCAAGGAAAAACCGGGCCTGATCGATGAAGAAGGCAAACTGCGCGACCTGTCCGGCGTGATTGCCGATATTGACGGCGCACAACTGTCCGACAAGGCCCTGCGCAAGCTGGCCAAGCTCGACGAAAAGACCTTGCCCTTGGTGCGCGGCAATCCACGCTTCGGCGTGCCGCTGGCGAAAGTCGGCAAGTTCATCGGCATCGGCCTCAATTATGCGGATCACGCGGCCGAGTCCGGCATGGCTATTCCCGCCGAACCCATCGTTTTCATGAAGGCCATTACGTGCCTGAATGGCCCGGACGACAATGTCGTGTTGCCAAAAGGTTCGAAAAAAACGGATTGGGAAGTGGAGCTGGGCGTGATCATCGGCACGCGCGCGCAATACGTGAGGGAAGAGGACGCCTTGAAATACGTGGCCGGCTATTGCGTCGTCAACGACATTTCCGAGCGTTCGTTCCAGCTGGAGCGGGGTGGCCAGTGGGATAAAGGCAAGGGCTGCGACACCTTCGGCCCTGTCGGCCCGTGGCTGGTGACGCGCGATGAAGTCATCGACGAGCAGGACCTGGACCTGTACCTGGAAGTCAACGGCAAGCGCATGCAGACCGGCAATACGCAAACCATGATCTTCACGGTGGCGCAGATCGTCAGCTATTTGTCGCAATTCATGACCCTGGAACCGGGCGACGTCATCGCCACGGGCACGCCGCCGGGCGTGGGCCAGGGCCGCAAGCCGCAGCGCTTCCTCAAAAAAGGCGACAGCATGCGCCTGGGTATCGCCGGCCTCGGTGAACAGCAGCAGGACGTGGTCGCCTGGACCGCTTGATGGCCGGTAGCGATATCGACCGTTTGCCCGCGTTGCCGCTGGACCAGCTGGACCCGCAGCAGCGCGCGGCGGCGCAAGCCATCATCGACGGCCCGCGCGGGGCGCTGTACGGCCCCTTCGTGCCGCTGATCCGCAGCCCCGAGCTGATGGAAACGGCGCAGCGCATGGGAGAGTACCTGCGCTACCGCAGCGCGATCGGCACGCGGTTGTCGGAACTGGCGATCCTCGTGACGGCGCGCCAGTGGGACCAGCAAGTCGAGTGGGCCATCCACGCGCCGCTGGCCGTGCAGAACGGCATCGCGCAAGCGGCCGTGGACGCCATTGCTGAACGGCGCGTACCGCTTGCCCTGAAAGACGATGAGCAAGCCGTGCACGACTTTTGCATCGAGTTGCAGCAGAACAAGCGGATCAGCGCCGCCACGTATGCGCGGGCGCTGGCCCTGTTTGGCGAGCACGGCGTGGTCGACTTGATGGGCATCAATGGCTACTACACCTTCCTGGCCATGGTGATGAATGGGGCACAGACGGCCGTGCCGGCATTGGGCGTGCCGCCCATGCCCGCCTGATGAGATGAGTTTAGAGGAGTTCTTCGGCAAAGATGGACAAAGTGTAATGAAGTTGCAATTATTCAATATATAATTTTACTTCCCTTCCATTGCCAACAAGCTCAATGAAAACTCGTCCGTGCTTCACCCTGATGGGCCGCGCCTTCCTGGCGCTGGCCCTTTCTTTTTGCCCCTTGATGACGGTGCGTGCGCTTGCCGCCGAGACGGCCGCCAGCGCCAGCGCTTCCGCCCTGGAAAACTCCGTCGTCAAGGTGTTTTCCACCCTGCGCGGGCCTGATCCGTACAAGCCGTGGAGCAAGGCCGCGCCGCAAGAGGTGACGGGCTCCGGGGTTGTCATCGAAGGCCGCCGCATCCTCACCAATGCGCACGTGGTCGGCTATGCCAGCCAGGTGCAGATCCAGGCCAACGGCGCCGGCGACAAGATCCCGGCGACCGTGCTGGCCATCTCGCGCGGCATGGACCTGGCTTTGCTGAAAATCGACGACGACAGTTTTTTCGCCAGCCACAAAGCCGTGCCGCGCGCCAATGTGTTGCCCGACGTGCGCGATGCCGTGCTGGCGTATGGCTATCCGACGGGCGGCACGTCGCTGTCGATCACCAAGGGCATCGTCTCGCGCATCGAATTCGTGCGCTACAACTTCCCCGTCTCCGGCCTGCGCATCCAGATCGATGCGGCCATCAACCCGGGCAATAGCGGCGGCCCCGTGATTGCCGGCGACAAGATGATCGGCCTGGCCTTTGCCGGCATGCTCAATGCGCAAAACATCGGCTACATCATCCCCAACGAGGAAATCGAGCTGTTCCTGCGCGATCAGGAAAGTGGCGCGCCCAAGGGCAAGCCGGCCATGCGCGATGTGACGCAAACGCTGGAAAACCCCGCGTTGCGCACCTATCTGAAGCTGGCCAAGGGTGTCGAGGGCGCTGTCGTGATGACGCCGGCCAGCAAGGATGCGGCCTACCCGCTCAAGGAGTGGGATGTCATCACGCATATTGGCGATTTTCCCATCGACAACCAGGGCATGGTCAAGCTGAATGCCAACAGCCGCGTGCGCTTCCAGTACCGGGTGCAGCAGCTGGCGAAAGACGGCGAACTGCCGCTGACGGTGGTGCGCCAGGGAGCACCCCTGAAAATCAAGGTACCCGTCTCGGCCGCGCATCCGATGCTGATCGCCGGGCTGCAGGGCAATTACCCGTCCTATTTCATCTTCGGCCCGATGGTGTTTTCGCGCGCCACCACGGAATTCATGGCGGCGCCGAATGGCAACCCGGCGATCCTGGGCGGCATGGCGTTTGCCGGCAATCCGCTGGCCACGCGGCGCGGCGATGCGCCCGATAGCGAGCGCGACGAGCTGGTGGTGATCGCCGCGCCCTTCTTCCCGCACAAGCTGATGAATGGCTACAGTACCCGTTTCTTCTCGGTCGTTGATTCCGTCAATGGCGTGCGCGTGCGCAGCCTGGCGCATCTGGTGGCCTTGCTGCGCGACCAGACCGATGACTTGCTGACCTTCCGCTTCCAGCAGCGCGATGCGGAAATGGTCGTCGTGCCCCGCAAGGACATGCTGGCGGCGACGGAATCGATACTGACGGACAACGGCATCCGCTCGGAAGCATCGCCCGACATGCTGAAAATCTGGAATGAAAAAACGCCGGTGAACTGATCGTTCCCGGCGTTTCGCAAGACAACAGGCGCGGCGCACACCGCGCCTGTTTTATTTTATGCCAGCACTTTTTTCAGCCACGCGCCGATGGCGTCGATCTCTTCCTGGCACAGCGAGTGCTGCATCATGTATTCGTGCCATTCCACCTTGTAACCCATGCCGGTGAGCAAGTCACGCGACTGCTGTGCGCGGCCGACCGGCACCACGGGGTCGGCCGTGCCGTGCGCCATGAAGACCGGCGTCTGCATGCTTGCCGGCGTGCGTTCGGCCGCCGTCTTGTCGGCCAGCGGCAGATAGCCGGACAGGCACATCAGGCCGGCCAGCGGTTCCGCGTGGCGCAAGCCCGTTTGCAAGGTCATGGCGCAGCCTTGCGAGAAGCCTGCCAGGATGATGCGGCTGGCGGGAATGCCGCGCGCCTTTTCGCGCGCGATCAGCGCTTCGATCTGCGCCTGCGAGGCACGCAAGCCAGCCTCATCTTCGCGGCGCACGAGGTCGTTCACGAGAATGTCGTACCAGGCGCGCATCACATAACCGTTGTTGATGGTGACGGGCATGGTGCCGGCGCTGGGGAAAATGAAGCGGATGGCGGGGCAGCCGCGCAAATCGAGTTCTTTTACCAGAGGAACGAAGTCGTTGCCGTCTGCGCCCAGGCCGTGCATCCAGATGATGGCGACGGTAGGATTCGGTGCGCTGTCGAGTTCTATGGTTTCCAGCAAGTTGCTCATGTGTTTTCCTCTGGTAATGGTTGCGCCGGACGCAGCGCTGATTTGGGGCGGAAGGCCTTGCAGATGGCCGGATCGGTTTCCATGTAGGGGCCACCGATGAGGTCGATGCAATATGGCACGGCGGCAAAGATGCCGTTCACCAGTTGCACGCCAGCGGCGTCTTTCAAGCCTTCCAGGGTTTCCTTGATGGCTTTCGGCTGGCCCGGCAAGTTCATGATCAGGGCGGCGCGCTCGGGCGTTTCGCGGATCACGGCCACCTGGCGCGACAGGATCGCCGTCGGCACGAATTGCAGGCTGATCTGGCGCATCTGTTCGCCGAAACCGGGCATTTCCTTGGTCCCGACGGACAAGGTGGCGTCCGGCGTGACGTCGCGCCGCGCCGGTCCCGTGCCACCCGTCGTCAGGATCAGATGGCAGTGGCTCAGGTCGACCATGTCGATCAGGGTGTTTTCAATTTGCGAACGCTCGTCCGGGATCAAACGCTTTTCCAGGCGGAATGGCGTGCGGATGGCGGCGGACAGCCAGCTTTCCAGGGCCGGGATGCCCAGGTCTTCATATACGCCGCCGCTGGCGCGGTCCGAGATCGACACGAGGCCGATAATCAATTCGTCTTCTATCGTGGTCATGGGGCACCTGTCTATGTCGTAAAAAAACCGGGCTGATCCCGGTTTTTCGTCAATGCTGGGGTCAGCCCCCAGTTTTTTACTCGTCGTCTTCGCCTTCAACGTCATCTTCGTCGGCATCTTTCTTGCCGCCGTTTTTCTTCTTGGCGATCTCTTTCAAAATCTGGAAGATTTCACGGTAGGCTTTTGGCGGCTTGTTCTCGGCTTGCTCCTTGCGGGCATTGCGGATCAGGGTGCGCAGGTGCTGAACGTCCAGTTCCGGGTTTTCCGACAGCAAGACGGTCAACGCCTTGTCGTCCGTCAACAGCTTGTCGCGGCGGCGTTCCATCGCGTGCATATTGGCCGTGTCGGCTTTCGACAAGCCTTTCCAGCTATCGATGGTGCGTTGGATGGCGGCAACTTCTTCTTCATCCAGGGTGCGCATCTTCTTGCCCACGTATTGCAGCTGGCGGCGGCGGCCTTCGTGGTCCTTGATTTGCTGGCATTCGAGAATGGCGTCGCGCACGTCTTCCGGCATCGGGACGCGCTTGACGCGGTCGCGTGCTTCATTGACGAGTTCTTCGCCCAGCTTTTGCAGGACGGTCATCTGGCGTTTGAGTTCCGATTTCGACGGACGTTCATATTCCTGTTCGAATTCGGTCGATTGGAAGCCGCAAGCTCCCCGGTTTGGATTTGGCATGATATATAAGGCGGGAGAGGACTTGTGGACCGCTCCTGTAAACTGTAAACGACTGCTATGATAACCTTTTTAGCGGCTTTCCGAAGAAAACAGCGCATGAACGACTCCGTATTTACCCATAGTCAAGAGCAATTGCAGCAACTAGCCCGTGATGTGTTGTCTTTTGCGCGGGAAGCGGGCGGCACCGACGCTGCCGTCGAAGTCAGCGAAGGCGGTGGCCTGTCCGTTTCTGTACGAAAAGGCAAGATCGAGACGATCGAGCAAAACAAGGACAAGGGCATGGGCGTGACCGTGTTTGTCGGCAAGAAGCGCGGCAATGCCAGCACTTCCGACTTTTCGCCGTCCGCCCTGCGCGCCACGGTGGACGCGGCCTACAACATCGCCCGCTTCACGGCCGAGGACGATTGCGCGGGCCTGGCCGACGCGGACATGCTGGAAATGTCCCCCCGCGACTTGCAACTGTTCTATCCGTGGCTCATTTCCACCGAGGAAGCCGTCGCACTGGCCCAGCGGGCCGAAGCGGCCGCGTTCGCCGTCGACCCGCGCATCACCAACAGCGAGGGCGCCAGCGTGCACGTGCAGCAATCGCACTTTGTGTCCGCCAATTCGCGCGGCTTCATCGGCGGCTACCCGTTTTCGCGCCACACCCTGTCCGTGGCGCCCATCGCCGGCAAGGGCGCCAAGATGCAGCGCGACGACTGGTATTCATCCGTGCGCGACGCGTCCAAAATGTCGAGCCCGGAAGCCATCGGCCGGTACGCCGCCGAGCGCGCTCTGTCGCGCCTGAATGCGCGTAAACTCGGCACGCGTACTTGCCCCGTGCTGTTCGAGGCGCCGCTGGCGGCCGGTTTGCTCGGTACTTATGTGCAAGCGACCTCGGGCGGCGCCCTGTACCGCAAGTCCACGTTTCTGAACGACTCGCTGGGCACGCAAGTGCTGCCGTCGCATGTGCAGATCTTCGAAGACCCGCACGTGATCGGCGGCGTCGGTTCGGCGCCGTTCGATGAAGAGGGCGTGAAAACCGTCAGCCGCGACGTCGTCAAGGATGGCCTGGTGCAAGGCTATTTCCTGTCGACTTACACGGCCCGCAAGCTGGGCATGCAGACGACGGGCAACGCGGGCGGTTCGCACAATCTGTACCTGACCTCCAAGCTGACGGCCGCCAGCGACGATTTTGTCACCATGCTGAAAAAGCTGGGCACGGGCTTGCTGGTGACGGAACTGATGGGGCAAGGAACCAATTACGTGACGGGCGACTATTCGCGCGGCGCCTCCGGTTTCTGGGTCGAAAACGGCGTCATTCAATACCCGGTGGAAGAAATCACCATCGCCGGCAACATGAAGGACATGCTGCGCAACATCGTGGCCGTGGGCGCCGACGCCTTGCGCCGCGGCACCAAAGAGACGGGGTCCATTCTCATCGAGAGCATGGTGGTGGCGGGCGGCTGAGGCGCAGGCTGATGTATGCCTTGCGGCAGGTCCTGCCTTAGTACTGTTCCCACTCGGCATCGGCGACCACGGCCAGGGTGCCCGCCTTGCCTGCTTTCCTCGCGAGCGCTGCCGTAACGCGCGGCGCGGCGGCCGGCTTGGCTGGCGCGCGTGCCGGAGCGCGGATGGCTTGCACCTGCGCCGGCGGCAGCGCCTGCGTGCCGTCGAGCTTGAACACGCTGACGGCTTCGGCCAGGATGCCGGCCTGATCCTGCAGGGCTTCGGACGCGGCGGCGGCCTCTTCCACGAGGGCCGCATTTTGCTGTGTCACGGCATCCATTTCCGTGATGGCCTGGTTGATCTGTTCAATGCCCGTTTCCTGCTCGTTGCTGGCGGACGTGATCTCGGCCATGATGTCCGTGACGCGCCGCACGCTGCTGACGATCTCTTCCATGGTGCTGCCCGCCTGGTTCACGAGGCTGCTGCCGAGGTTGACCTGGTGCACGGAGTCGTCGATGAGGATCTTGATTTCCTTGGCGGCGGAGGCGGAGCGGTGGGCCAGGTTGCGCACTTCCGTGGCGACCACGGCAAAGCCCCGTCCCTGCTCGCCCGCCCTGGCCGCTTCCACGGCCGCATTCAGGGCCAGGATATTGGTCTGGAAAGCAATGCCGTCGATGACACCGATGATGTCGACGATTTTCTTCGACGAGGCATTGATGGAGTCCATGGTCGTGATCACTTCGGCCACTACCTGCCCGCCCTTGCTGGCCACGCTGGAGGCCGATTGCGCCATCTGGTTGGCCTGGCGCGCATTTTCACCATTCTGCTTGACGGTGGACGTCAGTTCCTCCATCGACGAGGCCGTTTCTTCCAGCGAGCTGGCTTGCTGTTCCGTGCGCGACGACAGGTCCATATTGCCGGAGGCGATTTCACGCGAGCCGTGGGCGATGGCATCCGTGCCATGGCGTACGCGCGCCACGATGCCTTGCAGATTGTCATTCATCTCTTTCAAGGCCCGCAGCAGCAGGCCTGTTTCATCGTTGCCGCGCACGTCGATGGTGAGCGACAAGTCGCCGGCTGCCACCCGCTGCGCTACCTTGACGGCTTCGGCTATGGGGCGGCTGATGGAACGGCTGATCAGGATGGCCAGCGCGATGGCAATGGCCGTCGCGGCGATCGAAAGGGACAGGCTCAGGATGATGGCCATGCGCCCATCGGCGCCGGCTTGCTTGCCTTCGCTTTCCATCAGCGATTCCTGGAAGCTGGCCATGGCCGCCAGTGCCGTCAGGAATTTTTCTTGCGGATAACGCAGCTGCGTCAGCAGGAAAATGCCCGCCGTTTCCGATTTGCCTTCTTGTAACAGCTTGATATTCGCATCGCGCGTCTTGCCATAGCCTTCGTGGCCGTTCGCCACGGCCTGGAACAGCTCCTGCCCCTTGGGCGTGTTGACCAGGACTTTCAGGCGCGCCAGCAGTTCCACGTTCTTTTTGACCGACGCCTGTACCTTGTTCACGGAACTGCTGACTTCATCGGCATCGTTGGCGCCGATGATGGCGATACTCAGGAGGCGAGCCTGGATATTGACCTCGGACTGTATCGCATTGGACAGCATGACCTTGACATAGCGGTCATTGAGGATTTTTTCCGTCGAGGCATTGATATTGCGGATGCGGCTGATGGAAACAAATGCCACCATGATAAGCAGGACAATGATCAGGCCGAAACTGAAGGCCAGGCGGGTACTGATTTTAAGCTTGGACATAGGGTATTCATCCTCGGCGGAAAGCGGAAAGCGTGCACTGGGCATCGTTCTTGCGGACAGGTGGCGTCCGTCCGTGACGATGCTGATGCGGTCAGTGTGCGTTACAGAGAGCTAGCTCGGCAGGTATGGGGCCGTGATGTCAAGGGCAATGCCATGGATGCGCACTGCAGGGCGCCGGCGAGGTGGCCAGCGGCGTATTCTTGAGGGGCCGCGCAGAAGGGCACGGTCCGATTTTGTTGTTTAGTGTAGGACGATAATTTCTGACAGGCAAGATGTTCGCGCAAAAAATCACCGGACCAGCAACGCTTGCCGCGCGGGCAAAAAAAATGCCCCGGCGAGCGGGGCATGGGATCAAGCGGGCCGATCTGGCCCTGGCGTTCAGGCGCGCAAGGTGGACAGGATAGGCTGCAGCACGGCCGCACCCAGGGCGGCGCTGCGGGCGCCGCTCCAGCCCGTTTGCGGGTCGGGATCGTTGGCATTGTCCTTGAACGGCAATTCCAGGGTCAGCGACAGGCAGCCGAAGGCGTGCGTGATGTGGGGCGAACCCATGGTCAGCACTTCCGGCGTGAACGGGCCGTCTTCGTAGCCGTGCTCATCCTGGAAGTCGGGGCTGGCCACCTTGAAGTCGGCGATGAAGCGGTCTTGCTCGGCTTTTTGTGCTGGCGTGAAATTTTCCAGCGCATCGCTGCCAGCCACGAAGACGTAAGGCAAACCTTCGTCGCCATGCACGTCGAGGAACAGGTCGCAGCCGATTTCATGCATTTTCTGTTTCACCAGGAATACTTCCGGGCTGCGTTCCATCGTCGGCGTCATCCATTCGCGGTTCAGGTTGGCGCCGGCCGCGTTGGTGCGCAGGTTGCCATGCACGGAACCGTCCGGGTTCATGTTCGGCACCACGTAGAAGACGGCGTCCTGCAGGCACTGGCGGGCAAACGGATTGGCCTGGTCCAGCAAGGCTTCGAGCATGCCTTCGACAAACCATTCGGCCATCGTTTCACCGGGATGCTGGCGCGCGATGATCCAGACTTTTTTCTCGGCATCGGCGTCGCCGACCACCAGCAGATTCATGTCGCGGCCTTCGATGGTGCTGCCCAGGTCGATCAGGCGCACCAGCGGCGACGCTTGCGCGCTGTCGATCAGGGCCAGGTGGCGGTCCCATGGGTACGGCTCGAAGTAGGCGTAGTACACGCTTTCTTCTTCGGGCGTATGTTCGATCGTCATCACGGTGCCGTCAAAGCTGGTCGGCACGCGGAACCAGGTTTCGCGGTCGTAGCTGGCGACGGCCTGGTAATCTTTCCAGCCGTCCGGGTAGGCCGACTTGCCTGCGTTCATGAAGCGGATCGTGCACGCCTCGCCTTGCGCGCCTTGCAGGCGGAAGTAAAACCACTGCGTGATGTCGGCGTGGGAATCCTTGCGGATGTTCAGCTCGATGGAGTGGGCATCGTCGGCGCGCAGCACCTCGATCGCGCCGGCGTCGAATTGCTGGCTGATTTTAATGGTCATGAGTGTTCCTGATAAAAACGTATGGGTTTTGCATCGTGTGCAATGGCCCGATGATACCCGTTTTACCCGTGCCTTTGTGCTGGCGCAAACGATGACGGACATGCTTTGCTAACGTGGAAGCTCCAACATGGGAGATCATCATGGATGACAACGGCAAACACATACGCGAACTGGAAAAGAAAGTCAGCGCCCTCAGCGACGCCCTGGCGCATCTGGGCAAGGGCACGACCTTGCAGGAATTGCTGCGCATCATACGTTTCCCCGGCTATACGACGCCGGCCGAATACACGTTCAACGTCGCCATCCTCGACACCATGCTGGTGCAGGTCAATGCGCTGGAAAAGCTGGGGCAGGATTTGCTGGCAGGGGCCAAGCAAGTAGTGGTGAAGCAGTGAACGCCTGAGAAAATGCCCATGGCGGCGTTGCGTGGCCTTGGCGTACTAGTCGTACTGCCTGCGGCCACGCGCCTGGCCCTGAACATTTTTCAGACGTTCAAGTAGTCAGACCGCCAAAACGTTCAAAAAACCACGGCTCGACGTCGGGGGCATGCGCATCCTCGCGCCGCAATGTCGCCAGGATATGTTCCTCGGCCGCCGCATACGTGATGCGGTACAGGTCGCGCGCCAGCGTATACGCTTGCGTGCCGGGCCACGGTTCGGGTAGCAGTTCGACGGGCAGTTGCGGGTCGTGCAACTGCACGCGGCGGTAGGCGTGCGTCAGCAGCGAGCGGATGACGAACGCCTGCTCCGCGTCGAACACGGGTTCTTCTTGCAGCAGGGTCAGCAGCGGCTGGAAGCTGGCGATGAATTTTTCGTAGCCGGCCATCACTTCCGACAAGTCCCAGCAGTCGCCCACCATGTCGCGCAGGGGGCGCGTGCTCACGCCCGGCAATTCCGTGGTGTGGCAGACGTACAGCTTGCCCTGCACCTCGTTGCGCACGAGGATATCTTCCAGCGCTTCCGCATTGCTGGCGGGGTGGCCGAAGATGCCGGGAGAAATCAAACCATAGCCGGCCCACAATAATTCCTTGCGCAGCGCTCCCCGCTCGGCGGCGCCGATGCTGCCGGCCGGTCCGATCACCAGGGTCCAGCTGCCATCCCAATGCACGACCAGTGGCGCATAGATGCGGCGGTAGGCGCGTTCGAAGCGGGCCAGCGCCTCCGGGCGTATCGTATAGGCACTGCGGCGGCCGTCGCGTTGCGAGCTGAGCCAGCCTTCCTGCGCCAGGCGGAACACGCTGGTGCGCAATAGCCGGTCATTGACGCCGAATGGCGCCAGCAGTTCGATCAGGCTGCCCAGCCAGATGGCGCCGCCGCGCGGCACGATGGCGTCGCCAAAGATGGTCATCACCAGGGACTTCGAGCGCGGTGGGTCGCTTTCCAGGAAATCGGCTATCCATGCCGTGCAGCGGGTGTTCTTCATGTGGTTCCGGTCTGGCCGTGTTGCGGTCGAATCAATAAAAGCAGCAGTTTACTTGGCTGCGCGGGTAGCGCGGCAATAATTTGCCGGAAGCGCTGGTGGCGCTTTATGGTGTTTTCTCATAAGCAATATCATACGCACAAAAAAGCGGCACAAGATACGATTTTTTAAAATGATTCATATCAAGTGTATGCAAATCGTTTTTTGTATCGTATTATCTGTTCATCGCACCGCGTTGCTGCGCAAAATCAAAGACATGGGAGACACATCATGTACGCACAAATGGTTGAAACCGGCCTCAAGAACGTCCGTTCCCTCGACGACATGGGTCAAGAAGAGCGCGCTTTCCAGGCGCGCATCGACGAAGGTATCAAGATCGAGGCCAAGGACTGGATGCCGGACGCCTACCGCAAGACTCTGATCCGCCAGATTTCGCAGCACGCACACTCGGAAATCGTCGGCCAGTTGCCCGAAGGTAACTGGGTCACGCGCGCCCCGACCCTGAAACGCAAGTCCATCTTGCTGGCGAAGATCCAGGACGAAGCGGGCCACGGCCTGTATCTGTACAGCGCCGCGGAAACCCTGGGCGTGTCGCGCGACGACTTGCTGGCCGCCTTGCACTCGGGCAAAGCCAAATATTCGAGCATCTTCAACTATCCGACCCTGTCGTGGGCCGACATGGGCGCCATCGGCTGGCTCGTTGACGGCTCCGCCATCATCAACCAGATTCCCCTGTGCCGCTGCTCATACGGTCCATATGCGCGCGCCATGATTCGCGTGTGCAAGGAAGAATCGTTCCATGCGCGCCAGGGCTACGACATCATGATGTCGCTGTGCAAGGGCACGCCCGAGCAGAAAGCCATGGCGCAGGATGCGCTGAACCGCTGGTGGTGGCCATCCCTGATGATGTTCGGCCCGTCGGACGCCGCCTCCGTCAACAGCGCCCAGTCGGCGCAATGGCGTATCAAGCTGTTTTCGAACGATGAACTGCGCCAGCGCATGGTCGACCAGACCGTGCCGCAAATCGAATACCTGGGCTTGACCGTGCCCGATCCCGACCTGAAGTTCAATGCGGAGACGGGCCACTATGAATTCGGCGAGATCGACTGGTCCGAGTTCAACAACGTCCTGAAGGGCAATGGCCCGTGCAACCGCGAACGCCTGCAAACGCGCGTCAAAGCGTATGAAGACGGCGCATGGTTCCGCGATGCCTTGGTCGCGTATGCAGACAAGCAAGCTGCTAACAAAGCGGCAGCGTAAATACATAAGACAGATAGGGGATAGCAACATGAGCAAAGAATGGCCATTGTGGGAAGTTTTCATCCGCAGCCAGCACGGCCTGGCGCACAAGCATGTGGGCAGCCTGCACGCGTCCGACGCCACCATGGCGGTCAACCATGCGCGCGACGTCTACACGCGCCGCAATGAAGGCGTGAGCATCTGGGTGGTGCGCGCGGCCGATATCGTCGCCAGCAGCCCCGGCGACAAGGGCGCCCTGTTCGAACCGTCGAACAGCAAGGTGTACCGCCATCCCACCTTCTTCCCGATGCCGGAAGAAGTCAAGAACCTGTGATGGGAGCGCCTGCAATGGATGACAAGGTCAATTACCTCTTGCGCCTGGGCGATAACGCCCTGATCCTCAGCCAGCAGCTGTCGCAGCTGTGCGGCAAGGGGCCGGCGCTGGAAGAAGACATGGCGCTGACCAATGTGGCGCTGGACTTGCTGGGCCAGACGCGCTTGTGGTTCAGCTATGCGGCCGAACTGGAAAACGCGGGCCGCGACGAGGACGACATCGCCTTTTTGCGCGACGCCCACGACTTCAAGAACTGCCTGCTGGCCGAACAGCCGAACGGCAATTACGCCGACACCATGATGCGCCAGTTCTTTTTCGACAGCTGGCATTACTTTCAGCTGCTGGAGCTGACGAAATCGACGGATGCGCGCATCGTCGAAGTGGCGCAAAAGTCGATCAAGGAAGTCACGTATCACTTGCGCCGTAGCGGCGACCTGATCGTGCGCCTCGGCGATGGCACGGCCGACAGCCACGCGAAGACGCAGGCCGCCGCCGACAAGCTGTGGATGTACACGGGCGAGATGTTCACGTACGACGCCGTCGACCAGGCCATGGTCGCCGCCGGCATCGCGCCGCCATCGGACGTGCTGCGCCGGGCTTTCCTCGAACACGTGGCCGAGATCTTCGCCGAAGCCACCTTGACCATGCCGGCGCCCGACGCCTGGATGCAAAAAGGCGGCAAGCAGGGCACGCACACGGAACACCTGGGTTTCATCCTGGCCGAGATGCAGTTCCTGCAGCGCGCCTATCCCGGGGCGGAGTGGTAATGAACACGGTCGCTGGCGCCACGGCGCTGGACGCCGCCCAGGTCTGGGCCTGGCTCGGCGACGTGCCGGACCCGGAAATCCCCGTCATTTCGGTGGTGGACCTGGGCATCGTGCGCGCCGTCGAAGTCACGGATAGCGATGCGTGCATCGTGACGATCACGCCCACGTATTCGGGCTGTCCGGCCATGCAGGTGATCGCCGACGCCGTCACGGAAGCCTTGCGCAGCCATGGCGTGGCCAAGGTGACCTTGGTGAACCAGCTGGCGCCCGCGTGGACGACGGATTGGATGAGCGAATCGGGCAAGGCCAAGCTGAAAGGCTATGGCATCGCCCCGCCGCAGCAGCAGGTGATCGATATCAGCGGTTTGCGTGGCGGCGTCAAGCGCCAGGCCATGCCGAAGCTGGACGTGATTTGCCCGAACTGCGGCTCGACGCACACGCAGCTGACCAGCCAGTTCGGCTCCACGCCGTGCAAGGCCCTGTACAAATGCATCGATTGCCGCGAACCGTTTGACTACTTCAAGTGCCACTAAAAAAATCAGGCACACGTTCCGAAGAAACTGGAGATGAAGCATGAGTAAATTTTATCCGCTGTGCGTGGCCAACGTGCGCAATGAAACGCGCGACACCATCGCCGTCACGTTCGACGTGCCATTTGAATTGCAGCAGCAGTTCCGCTTCCAGCAAGGCCAGCACCTGACCCTGCGCGCCAATATCAATGCGGAAGACGTGCGCCGCTCGTACTCGATCTGTTCGGCGGTGCAGGACGGCACCCTGCGCGTGGCCATCAAGCGCACGCCCGGCGGCGCCTTTTCCACCTGGGCGAACGACACCCTGAAAGCTGGCGCCACCATCGAGGTGATGCCGCCCATGGGGCACTTCAACGTGCCGCTCGATTGTGTCAACCGCAAGCACTACCTGGCCTTTGCGGCCGGCAGCGGCATCACGCCCATCCTCTCCATCATCAAGACGACCCTGCTGACGGAACCCCTGAGCCGCTTTACCCTGTTCTACGGCAACCGCGCCTCGTCGTCCGTCATCTTCAAGGAAGAATTGACGGACTTGAAAGACGTGTACCTCGAGCGTCTGAACCTCGTGTACGTGATGAGCCGCGAGCAGCAGGACATCGAATTGTTCAACGGCCGCATCACGCAGGAAAAATGCGAGCAGTTTCTGCAGCACTGGATCAAGGTGGAAGACTACGACAATGCGTTTATCTGCGGCCCGGAAGACATGATGCTCGGCGTCTCCGCCGCCCTGCAGGCGGCCGGCATGCCCAAGCAGAACATCAAGATCGAACTGTTCGCCGCCAGCATCCCGAAAAATGCCCACAAGCCGCGCGCCCAGTTGGCCGCCGACGCCGTGCAGGAAACGGAAGTGACCGTCATCATGGACGGCAACCACACCACCTTCACGATGGACAAGGACAAGGAATCCATCCTCGACGCGGGCCTGCGCGCCGGGCTGGACATGCGCTACTCGTGCAAGGGCGGCGTATGCTCGACCTGCCGCTGCAAGATCCTCGACGGCAAGGTCGAAATGGACGTCAACTACGCGCTGGAAGACTACGAAGTGGCGCGCGGTTTTGTCCTCAGCTGCCAGAGTTTTCCTGTCACCGACAAGGTGATTGTCGATTTCGACCAGGCTGAATAAATGCCGGGGTCAGACCCGCCGGGTCTGACCCCAGATTTCCGCTGCGGGCCAATAAATAAAATAGCGAGACACGCCATGACCTACCAAAACATCCTCTTCACCATCGAGCAGGGCATCGCCACGTTGACCCTGAACCGTCCCGACAAGCTCAATAGCTTTACGCAAGCCATGCACGAGGAAGTGCGCGACGCGATCGCCAAGGTGAACGCCGACAGCACCGTACGCGTCTTCGTGCTGACGGGCGCGGGCCGCGGCTTTTGCGCGGGTCAGGATTTGTCCGACCGCGCCGTGGAGCCGGGTTCGAAGGGCGTGGACCTGGGCGAATCGGTGGAAAAGAACTATGCGCCGCTGGTGCTGGCCTTGAAGGCTTTGCCCATGCCCGTGATTTGCGCCGTCAACGGCGTGGCTGCCGGCGCGGGCGCCAACCTGGCGCTGGCCTGCGACATCGTCATCGCCGGCAAGTCGGCCAGTTTCGTCGAAGTGTTCTGCAAGCTGGGCCTGATCCCGGACACGGGCGGCACCTTCTTCCTGCCACGTTTGATCGGTTCGGCGCGCGCCATGGGACTGGCCATGCTCGGTGAAAAACTGACGGCGGAAAAAGCGGAAGACTGGGGCCTGATCTGGAAATGCGTCGAGGATGCAGAACTGGCGCAGGAAACGCGCAAGCTGGCCGTGCACTTTTCCACGGCGCCGACCAAGGGCCTGGCCTACACCAAGCAGGCGCTGGCCGCCAGCGGCGCCAATACCTTGCCGCAGCAGCTGGCGCTGGAAGCGCGCATGATGAGCGATCTCGGTAACAGCGACGATTACCGCGAAGGCGTGGCCGCCTTCATGGAAAAGCGCGCACCGCAATTCAAGGGACATTGATATGGCAGCTCTGGACAACAACAGTATCGTCGCCGTCATCGGCAGCGGCGCCATGGGCGCCGGCATCGCGCAGGTGGCGGCCGCCGCCGGCTACCGCGTCAAACTGTACGATACGCGCGCGGAAGCCGTCAGCAAGGCCTTGCTCGACATCGGCAAGATGTACGCGAAGCTGGCCGAGAAGGGGCGCATGACGGCAGACGAAGCCACGGCCGCCACGGCGCGCCTGCAGGCGGCCGGCAGCCTGGCCGATGTGAGCGATTGCGCCCTGGTGGTGGAAGCCATCGTGGAAAACCTCGACGTCAAACGCGGCCTGTTCGCCGAACTCGAAGCGCTGGTCGGCGACGACTGCATCCTGGCGACGAACACGTCGTCGATTTCCGTCACGGCGATTGCCGCCAAACTGCGCCGCCCGGAACGCCTGGTCGGCATGCATTTCTTTAATCCCGTGCCCCTGATGGCGCTGGTCGAAGTGATCAGTGGCCTGGCCACCAGCGAGCAGGTGGCCGCCACCGTCTACGACACCTCGCTTGCCTGGGGCAAGAACCCCGTGCATGCGAAATCGACACCGGGCTTCATCGTCAACCGCGTCGCCCGTCCGTTCTACGCGGAAGGCTGGCGCCTGCTGAACGAGCAGGCGGGCGACGCCGCCACCATCGACACGGTGCTGCGCGAAGCGGGCGGTTTCCGCATGGGGCCCTTTGAATTGATGGACCTGATTGGCCATGACGTGAATTTTTCCGTCACGCAATCCGTGTTCGGCGCCTATTTCAACGACCCGCGTTTCACGCCATCCGTGCTGCAACAGGAAATGGTCAACGCTGGTTTCCTCGGCCGCAAATCGGGCCGCGGCTTCTACCCGTATGGCGAAGGCGCCAGCGCGCCTGTGGCGCAGGCGGAAGGCGCGCAGCCGACACCGGAATTCGTCGCCTTGTCGGCCGCCATCGGCGGCGATGGCCGTGGCCACAGCGGCATCATCCACAGCCTGGTGCAGCGCCTGGAGCAGGCCGGCATCACCGTCAGCCGCCGCGTGACGCAGGAAGGGCAATCGCACGACGAAGCGCCGGCCCTGCATTGCCATGGCGCCGCGATTTATCTGACCGATGGCCGCAGCGCCACCCAGCGTGCGCACGACAACCAGCATCCGGATACGGTGCTGTTCGACCTGGCGCTCGATTACGCCGGTGCCAAACGCATCGCAGTGGCCCGCGCCGACCAGTGCAGCGACGCCGCCTACGCGGCCGTCGTCGGCCTGTTCCAGGCGGCCGGTTTCATCGTCACGCGCCTGGACGACGTGCCTGGCCTGGCCGTCATGCGCACGGTCGCCATGCTGGCCAACGAGGCGGCCGACGCAGTCAACCAGGGCGTGTGCACGGTGGCCGCCGTCGATATCGCCATGCAGAAGGGCGTCAACTATCCGCGCGGACCGCTGGCCTGGGCCGATGCCGTCGGCGTCCAGCACATCGTCACCGTATTGCAGCATCTGGCGCTGGGCTATGGCGAAGACCGCTACCGGGTCTCGCCGCTGCTGCGCCGCAAACTCGCCAATGGAGCACCGTTTCATGCCGAATGATATGTCCAATAAGGACCACAACATGACCGCGCAAACCCTGGCCGAAGCGGCCGCCGCCTCGATGCTGTCGCGCGATAACGCCACCGCCGCCATGGGCATCTCCCTGGCCGATGTAGGCCCCGGCCATGCGCGCATGACGATGACGGTGCGTGCCGACATGCTCAACGGCCACCAGACCTGCCACGGCGGTTTCATCTTCGCCCTGGCCGACAGCGCCTTCGCCTTTGCCTGCAACAGCTACAACATGAATACCGTGGGCGCCGGCTGCACCATCGACTATCTGGCGCCGGGCCGCGAAGGCGACGTGCTGACGGCGCACGCCGTCGAACAGGCGCTGGCCGGCAAGAGCGGCGTCTATGACGTCAAGGTCAGCAATCAGGAAGGCCGCGCCATTGCGCTCTTCCGCGGCAAGTCGATCCGCGTGGCGGGCGAAGTGATTAGCGTTTGAAATTACAAGAGCAGGTTTGAACTGCCGGTACAAATTACACAGTGATAGAAACGATTCAGGAGACAATGATGGTCCAACGTACGCCTTCCCCGAATGACCTCGAGCCGATCGAGCGCGCCAGCAAGGATGAACTGCAGGCGCTGCAGCTCGAACGCATGAAATGGACGCTCAAGCACGCGTATGACAACGTGCCCCATTACCGCGCCGCTTTTGACGAAGCGGGCGTGCATCCGGACGACCTCAAATCCCTGGCGGACCTGGCCAAATTCCCGTTCACCGATAAGAAGGTCTTGCGCGACAATTACCCGTTCGGCCTGTTCGCCGTGCCGCGCGAGCAAGTGGTGCGCATCCACGCGTCGAGCGGCACCACGGGCAAGGCCACGGTGGTCGGCTACACGCAGAACGACATCGACACCTGGGCCAACGTGGTGGCGCGCTCGATCCGTGCAGGCGGCGGGCGCGCCGGTGACATGGTCCATATCTCGTACGGCTACGGCCTGTTCACGGGCGGCCTGGGTGCGCACTATGGCGCCGAGCGTTTGGGCTGCACGGTCATCCCGATGTCGGGCGGGCAGACGGAAAAGCAGGTGCAACTGATCCAGGATTTCAAGCCGTCTATCATCATGGTCACGCCATCGTACATGCTCAACATCATCGAGGAATTCACGCGCCAGGGCCTCGACCCGGCCGAATCGTCGCTGAAAGTGGGCATCTTTGGCGCCGAGCCGTGGACGGACGCCATGCGTTCGGAAATCGAAGCGCGCGCCGGCATCGACGCCGTGGATATATACGGCTTGTCCGAAGTGATGGGCCCTGGCGTGGCGTCCGAATGCATCGAGAGCAAGGACGGTCCCGTCATCTGGGAAGACCATTTTTACCCGGAGATCATCGATCCGGAAACGGGCGAAGTGCTGCCGGACGGCGAAGAGGGCGAACTGGTGTTTACCTCGCTGTCGAAAGAGGCGCTGCCCATCATCCGCTACCGCACGCGCGACCTGACCCGTTTGCTGCCGCCGACGTCGCGCTCGATGCGCCGCATCGGCAAGATCACGGGCCGTTCCGACGACATGCTGATCATCCGCGGCGTGAACGTCTTCCCCACGCAGATCGAAGAGCTGATCCTCAAGATGCCGCGTCTGGCGCCGCAATACCAGCTGGTGGTCACGCGCGACGGCCACCTCGACAAACTGGAAGTGATCGCCGAGCTGCGCATCGACCTGACCGCCACCATCTCGGCCAGCGAAACGGACGCGCTGGCGCGCGAACTGGAACACCGCATCAAGACCCACGTGGGCGTGAGCACCCGCGTGCGCCTGGTGGCCGCCGCCGGCATCGAGCGCACCTTGACGGGCAAGGCCCGCCGCGTGGTCGACCAGCGCCCGAAGATTTTCTCCTGATAGCCCGAACAAGGAAGCAGACATGAACGAAGCCTTTATCTGTGACGCCGTACGTACCCCGTTTGGCCGCTACGGCGGCGCGCTGTCCAGCGTACGCGCTGATGACCTGGGCGCGCTGCCGATCGCGGCGCTGATCGCCCGCAACCCATCCGTCGACTGGTCCGCCATCGACGACGTGTTCTACGGCTGCGCCAACCAGGCGGGCGAAGACAACCGCAACGTGGGCCGCATGGCCGCGCTGCTGGCCGGCTTGCCGGTCGACGTGCCGGCCAATACCATCAATCGCCTGTGCGGCTCCAGCCTGGATGCCGTGGGCATGGCTGCCCGCTCCATCAAGGCGGGCGAGGCGGAACTGATCATCGCCGGCGGCGTGGAAAGCATGACGCGCGCGCCTTTCGTGATGGGCAAGGCCGACAGCGCATTTTCGCGCGCGGCGAAAATCGAGGACACGACCCTGGGTTGGCGTTTTGTGAACGGCAAGATGAAAGCGCAGTACGGCATCGACACCATGCCGGAAACGGCGGAAAACGTGGCCGTGGAATTTGGCATCAGCCGCGCCGACCAGGATGGTCTAGCCTTGCGCAGCCAGCAGCGCTGGGCCGCCGCCCATGCTGCCGGCGTGTTCGAGCGCGAAATCGTGCCCGTCGCCGTGCCGCAGAAAAAGGGCGATCCTAAGATGGTCACCAGTGACGAACATCCGCGTCCCGATACCTCGCTGGAGATGCTGGCAAAGCTCAAGGGCGTGGTCAAGCCGGATGGCACGGTCACGGCCGGCAATGCCTCGGGCTTGAACGACGGCGCTTGCGCCATCCTGCTGGCGTCCGCCGCCGCCGTCGACAAATACAAGCTGACGCCGCGTGCAAAAGTGCTGGGCATGGCCACGGCCGGCCTGGCGCCCCGCATCATGGGCTTTGGCCCTTCGCCCGCGTCGCGCAAGGTGCTGGCGCAGACGGGATTGACCATAGAGCAGATGGACGTCATCGAACTCAATGAGGCGTTTGCGGCGCAGGCCCTGGCCGTCACGCGCGACCTGGGTCTGGCTGACGATGCGGCCCACGTGAATCCGAATGGCGGCGCGATCGCCATCGGTCACCCGCTGGGCGCATCGGGTGCGCGCCTGGTGATGGCCGCGCTGAACCAGCTGGAACGGATTGGCGGGCGCTATGCGCTGTGCACCATGTGCATCGGCGTGGGGCAGGGGATTGCTGTCGTGATCGAACGCGTATAAACGCGTATAACAAAGTAAAAACAAAAGGCGCAGGCTTGTAAAAAAGCGCCAACCAAAATTGACCGTAGTGCCAACCTGGTGGAGACCATAATGATTGCCAATATCTTCAAGAAAACCCTGATCGCCGGCGTGCTGGCCATGTCCGCAGCGGGTGCGTATGCGGCCGAGAACATCAAGATCGGTTCCGTGCTGTCCGTCACGGGACCTGCCGCCTTCCTGGGCGACCCTGAACTGAAAACCCTGCAGCTGTATATCGAGAAGATCAACGCAGCCGGCGGCGTCCTGGGACGCAAGCTGGAACTCGTGCATTACGACGACGGCAGCGATGCTGCCAAGGCCAACGGCTTTACCAAGCGGTTGATCGAGTCCGACAAGGTCGATGTGCTGATCGGCGGCACGACCACGGGTGCGACGATGGCGATGGCGCCGCTGGTGGAGCGCGCCAGCATGCCGTTCATCTCGCTGGCGGGCGCCGTGGTGATCATCGACCCGGTCAAGAAATGGGTCTTCAAGACACCGCACACGGACCGCATGGCGGCCGAGAAGGTGTTCGAGGACATGAAGAAACGCGGCATCAGCAAGGTGGGCCTGCTGTCGGAAACGAGCGGCTTTGGCGCCTCGGGCCGCAAGGAATCGCAAATTGTCGCCTCCAAATACGGCATCACCCTGGTGGCCGATGAAACCTACGGCCCGAAAGACACGGACATCACGGCGCAGCTCACGCGCATCAAGAATACCAAGGGCGTGCAAGCCGTCTTCGTGTTTGGCCTGGGCCAGGGCCCGGCAGTCGTGACGAAGAACTATGGCCAGCTGGGCATGGCCGCGCTGCCGCTGTACCAGTCGCATGGCGTGGCGTCGGATGAGTATTTGAAACTGTCGGGCAAGTCCGCCGAAGGCGTGCGCCTGCCAACGCCGGCCCTGTTGATCGGTGCCATGCTGCCCGACAGCGACGCGCAGAAGGCCGTCGTCGTCGGCTACGACAAGACGTATAAAGACCGCTACAAGATCGACCCATCGACCTTCGGCGGCTATGCGCTCGACGCCCTGAACCTGTCGGTGGACGCCATCAAGCGCGCCGGCGGCACGGACCGCGAAAAAGTGCGCGCGGCGCTGGAATCGACCAAGGGTTTTGTGGGTACCACCGGTGTCTTCAACATGTCGGCCAAAGACCACATGGGCCTGGATCTGTCGGCGTTCCGCATGGTCGAAGTGAAGAACGGCGAATGGCAATTGTCGAAGTGATGTTCGAAACAAGGTAAGCCGGAAGTACCTGCGCGAGGCCGCCCTCGAAGGCGGCCCGCGCATCGCCGAACATATTGGAGACACCATGGAAGTCGCACAATTTCTACAATTTCTGTATTCCGGGATGACGGTCGGTTCCGCCTATGCGCTGGCGGCGCTGGGCTTTACCATCATCTACAACACCAGCGGCGTGATCAACTTCGCCCAGGGCGAATTCATCATGCTGGGCGGGATGCTGGCCGCCGTGATGTCGGCCGCCGGCGTGCCGCTGCCGCTGGCCATCATCCTGGCCGTCATCGCCACCGGTATCGTTGGCCTGCTGATGGAAAAAACCGTGATCGAGCCGGCGCAAAATGCGCAGGTCATCACGCTGCTGATCATCACCATCGGCGCCTCGCTCGTGCTGCGCGGCCTTGTGCAAATCTGGCTGGGCAAGGATACGCACTCACTGCCAGCGTTTTCCGGCGATGCGCCGATCGAATTCCTGGGCGCCAGCCTGCTGCCGCAAAGCCTGTGGGTGCTGGGCGTGACGGTCGTCATCGTGCTGGTGCTGGGCTGGTTCTTCGGCCGCACCTTGATGGGCAAGGCCATGCTGGCCACCTCGCACAACAAGCTGGCCGCGCAACTGGTGGGTATCAACACGCGCAAGGTACTGCTGTTCTCGTTCGGCCTGTCGGCCCTGCTGGGTGCTGCGGGCGGCATCCTCGTCGCACCGATCACTTACACGTCCTACGACGCTGGCATCATGCTGGGCCTGAAAGGCTTTGTCGCCGCTGTTCTCGGTGGCCTCGGTGGCGGCGCGGGCGCGATTGCCGGTGGCCTGATCCTCGGCATCGCCGAAGCCATGACGGCCGGCTACATCTCGTCGGCCTACAAGGACGCGGTGCCCTTCGTGCTGATCCTGCTGATCCTGTTCTTCCTGCCGCAAGGCTTGTTCGGCGCTAAAAATTCGGAGCGTGTATGAAGAATTTATTTACCCGCTCGCGCCATGGCGGCCTGCTGGTGCTGGCACTCGTGCTGGCCATTCTGCCCCTGTTCCTCACCAACGCGTTCTACTATGACGTGGCGATCCGCATTGCGCTGAACGCCATCGTCGTCATCGGCCTGAACCTGTTGATGGGCTACACGGGCCAGATCAGCCTCGGTCACGCGGGTTTCTATGGCCTGGGCGCGTATGCGTCGGCCGTGCTGACCACGCACTACAACTGGCCGCCGCTGGCCGCGCTGGCCGCCGGCGCCGTCGCGACTGGTCTGCTGGCACTGCTGCTGGCCCGCCCCGTCTTGAAGCTCAAGGGCCATACGCTGGCCATGGCGACCCTGGGCCTGGGCATCATCATTTCCATCGTCATCAACAACGAGACGCAGTGGACGGGTGGCCCGGACGGCATCGGCGTGTCCGCCTTCAGTGTCGCCGGCCTGGAAATCGCCGGTGAAAAATCGTGGTACCTGGTGTGCGCCGTATTGCTGCTGCTGGTCACATGGCTGGCGTTGAATCTGATCGACTCGCCTGTCGGGCGCGCGCTGCAGGCGATTCACGGTTCGGAAGTGGCGGCCCGCGTCGTCGGCGTCGATACGACGCGCTTCAAGGTGCGCGTGTTCGTGCTGTCGGCCGTCATTGCCAGCATCGCGGGCAGTATCAGCGCCCATTACATCGGTTTCATCACGCCCAACCTGGCCGGCTTCTTCCACTCGATCGAGCTGGTGACGATGGTGGTGGTGGGCGGCATGGCGTCGATCTTCGGTTCCATCATCGGTGCGGCGCTGCTGACGATTCTGCCGCAGCTGCTGTCCAGTTTTGAAGGCTGGGAAACGGTGGTGTTTGGCGTGATCCTGATGGCCACCATGATCTTCATGCCGAAAGGCCTGGTACCGAGCCTGGCCAGCCGTTCGCGCAAGCGGGCAGCCACGCCGAAAGCACCGCCTAAATCTGCACAGGAGGTCTGAGATGTTGACAATTAACAAGCTGAGCAAGAGCTTCGGCGGCGTGCACGCGGTGCAGGACGTCAGCTTTACGGTCAAGGAAGGCAATATCCACTCCGTGATCGGGCCGAACGGCGCAGGCAAGACGACTCTGTTTAACCTGATCACCGGCGTCTATACGCCGACCAAGGGCGAAATTTTGCTCAATGGCGAGAACGTGGCCGCCATGTCGCCCGATGCGCTGGCGCGGCGCGGCATGAGCCGCACCTTCCAGAACCTGCAGGTGTGCATGAACATGACGGCCATCGATAACGTGATGGTGGGCGCGCATCTGCGGCTGAACCAGAACCTGTTCGCCTCCATGCTGCGTTTGCCGTCCGTGCGTCGCGCCGATGCGGCCTGCCGTGATGAAGCGGCCAGCCTGATGGAATTCGTCGGCGTGGGCCGGCATGTCGATGACGAGGCGGGGCAGATGTCGTATGGCGCATTGAAGCGCCTGGAAATCGCCCGCGCGCTGGCGGCCAAGCCGAAGGTGCTGCTGCTCGATGAACCGGCGGCCGGCTTGAACCACACGGAGACAGGCGAGATCGAAGCCCTGATCCGCAAGGTGGCGCAATCGGGCGTGACGGTGGTGCTGGTCGAGCATGACATGAAACTGGTGATGAATCTGTCGGACCATATCCTGGTACTCGACTATGGCAAGAAGCTGGCCGAAGGGACCGCCGCCGAAGTGCGCGCGAACCCCGACGTGGTGGCGGCCTATCTGGGAGTGGCGGCATGATGAAGATGGAAAAACCTCAGACACCGCTGGTGCTCGACATCCAGGGATTGACTAGCCACTATGGCCGCATCCAGGCCCTGCACGGCATCGACCTGCAAGTGCGCCAGGGCCAGCTGGTGGCGCTGGTGGGCGCGAATGGCGCCGGCAAGACGACCCTGCTGCGGGCGATCTCCGGTGTGCAGCCGATCAGCGCCGGCAGTATCGCCTTCGCCGGCCAGGACGTCAGCCGCATGAGCGCCGACAAGCGCGTGCGCGCCGGCATCTGCCAGGTGCCGGAAGGGCGCCAAGTATTCGGCCCCATGACGGTGGAAGACAATCTGCGCCTGGGCGCGTTTACCCGTCCGCCGCAAGACGTGGCCGGTGACATGGAGCGCATGTACGGCCTGTTCCCGATCCTGAAGGAAAAGCGCTTGCTGCTGGCCGGGACGCTGTCGGGCGGACAGCAGCAGATGCTGGCCATGGCGCGCGCGCTGATGGGCCGTCCGCAACTGCTGCTGCTCGACGAACCGAGCATGGGCCTGGCGCCGCTCCTGATCGCGGAAATCTTCCGCATCGTGGCCGAACTGCGCGACCAGGGCATCACCATCTTCCTCGTCGAGCAGAACGCGCATGCGGCCCTGTCGATCGCCGACGTGGGTTATGTGATCGAGACGGGCGCCATCACCTTGTCCGGGCCCGGTCCTGAATTGCTGCATAACGAGCAGGTGCAGAGCGCCTACTTGGGTATGTGATGACGTAGGTCGGATTAGCGCTTGCGCGTAATCCGACATCAGCCGCTACGGCTGGCAATAATGTTTTGGAGAGCAATATGGTCAAAGTCTACGAAATCAACGGCGTCACCCCCGTCGTCCACCCCAGCGCCTACGTGCATCCGTCGGCGGTGCTGATCGGGGACGTGATCATCGGGCCGCGCTGCTATATTGGCCCGCTGGCCTCGATCCGCGGCGACTTCGGCCGCCTGATACTGGAAGAAGGTGCGAACCTGCAGGACACGTGTGTCATGCACGGCTTTCCCGGCTGCGACACGGTGGTCGAAGTCGACGGCCATGTCGGCCACGGCGCCGTGCTGCACGGCTGCCGCATCGGCCGCAATGCGCTCGTCGGCATGAACGCCGTGGTGATGGACAACGCCGTCATCGGCGAGGAATCCATCGTCGCTGCCATGAGTTTCGTCAAGGCGGGCATGATCGTCGCGCCGCGCAGCATGGTCGTCGGCACGCCCGCCAAGATCATCCGCGCACTGACCGACGATGAAATCAAATGGAAAAGCTCGGGCACGGGCCAGTACCACGAACTGGCCGTGCGCTCCATGCAGACGATGCGCGAGGTGGAAGCCCTGACGGAAGTCGAGGCGAACCGCCAGCGCCTGAATTTCGAATCCGCCTTGCCGCTGCACCTGCACAAGAACGCAGCGGCGCAGTAACCTTTAACCCTTTAAATGCTGGGGTCAGACCCGACGGGTCTGACCCCTAACGGAGAAACCACATGGCTCAAATATCCACCCTGCAAAGCCTGATCGCCGGCCGCTGGCTGGGCGAAAGCGCCGCCGTGCCCCTGCACAGCGCCTTGAACAACCGCGTCATCTATCACACGCATGCGGAAAAGATCGACTTCGACGAAGCCGTCACCTATGCGCGCAAGACGGGCGTGTCGGGCCTGATGGCGCTGGACTTCCAGCAGCGCGCCGCGCGCCTGAAGGCGCTGGCCCTGTACCTGGTCGAGCGCAAGGAAGAGCTGTATGCGATCTCGCATCTGTCGGGCGCCACGCGCGCCGACAGCTGGGTCGATATCGAAGGCGGCACGGGCACCCTGTTCGCCTATGCCAGCATGGGCAGCAACGAGCTGCCGTCGTCGAACGTGCTGCACGAAGGCCCGGCCATCGCGCTAGGCAAGAAGGGCGGTTTCGCCGGCACGCACATCCTGGTGCCGCGCGGCGGCCTGGCCGTGCATATCAACGCCTTCAACTTCCCCATCTGGGGCTTGCTGGAAAAATTCGCGCCCAGCTTCCTGGCGGCCATGCCCTGCATCGCCAAGCCGGCCACGGCGACGAGCTATCTGACGCAGGCCGTCGTGCGCATGATGCATGAATCGGGCTTGCTGCCGGCCGGCAGTTTGCAGCTGGTGATCGGCTCCACGGGCGACTTGCTGGACCGCCTGAACGGCCAGGATTTCGTCACGTTTACGGGTTCGGCCGCCACCGCCGCCAAGCTGCGCACGAATCCCAACCTGATCGGCCAGTCCGTGCCCTTCAACGGCGAAGCCGATTCGCTCAACTGCGCCATCCTGGCGCCGGACGTCACGCCAGACGATGTGGAATTCGACCTGTTCGTCAAGGAAGTCGTGCGCGAGATGACGGGCAAGTCGGGCCAGAAGTGCACGGCGATTCGCCGCATCATCGTGCCCGAGCATCTGATGGACGCCGTCGGCACGCGCCTGCGCGAGCGCCTGGCCAAGGTGGTGGTGGGCGATCCGTCCATCGAAGGCGTGCGCATGGGCGCGCTGGCGTCGAAAGAGCAGCAGAACGACGTGGCCGAACGTGTCGCCACCCTGTCGCAGGGTAACGAGGTGGTGTTCGGCGCGGCCGACGGTTTCAATCCTTTGGGCGATGGCGCCTTGGATGGCAGCTTCTTCTCGCCGACCTTGCTGATGTGCCGCGACGCCTTCGGCAACGACGCCGTGCATGACGTGGAAGCGTTCGGCCCTGTCAGCACCATGATGGGTTACCACGATATCGACGAAGCGCTGGCCCTGGCCGCGCGCGGCAAGGGCAGCCTGGTGAGCACCCTGGTGACGCGCGATCCGAAGATCGCCGCGCGCGTGGTGCCGCAAGTGGCGGCCACGCATGGCCGCGTGCACGTGCTCGAGCGCGTCGCTTCCGTCGATTCGACGGGGCATGGTTCTCCCTTGCCGCAACTGAAGCACGGCGGCCCTGGCCGCGCGGGCGGCGGCGAGGAGCTGGGCGGCGTGCGCGCCGTGCGCCATTACCTGCAACGGGCGGCCGTGCAAGGCTCGCCGACGATGCTGGCGGCCATCACCGGTGAATACGTACGCGGCGCGGATGTCAATGAAAGCCCGATCCACCCGTTCCGCAAGCACTTCGAGGACTTGAAGACGGGCGACTCGCTGCTCACGCACCGCCGGACCGTCAGCGAAGCGGACATCGTCGCCTTTGGCGGCATCTCGGGCGACTTCTTCTACATGCACTTCGATGAAATCGCGGCCAAGGAATCGCAGTTCGGCAAGCGCATCGCCCACGGCTATTTCGTGCTGTCGGCCGCCGCCGGCCTGTTCGTCTCGCCCGGTGTCGGTCCCGTGCTGGCCAACTATGGCCTGGACAACCTGCGCTTCGTCGCGCCGGTGGCGATTGGCGACACCATCCGCGCCCGCCTCACGTGCAAGCGCAAGGTCGACCGCAACCGCAAGGACGTGTTTGGCGTGGGCCAGGGCGTGGTCGCGTGGGACGTGCAGGTGACGAACCAGAACGAGGAACTGGTGGCCAGCTATGACATCCTGACCCTGGTGTCGAAGCGCGAATAAGCGTCTGCCGCAGCACTGGCGTGAACGGCGCCGCCCGCGATCTTCGCGCGGGCGGCGTTTTTTTTTCGCGCACGGCGATTTACAGATGATTTAAAAATATTAAATGTTAATATTATGGAATGCTAAAAATACTACAAGCTGGGAGGGCGCTGGCGGCCATCAGTGTCGCCGCCTTTCATCTGTCGATCGCCATGGGAGTGCCGCGTTACGGTGGCGAGCCGGTTTTTTATGAATGGACACGCCACATCGGCGGGGTACGGTTTTTCTTTGTCCTTTCCGGCTTTATTATTCTATTTGCCCATTACCACGAGATAGGCCAGCCGTCGGCGTGGCGGCCCTTTATCTTCCGGCGCTTTATTCGGCTGTATCCCATTTATTGGCTATATACCGTCCCATTTTGCCTGCTGGTGGCTGCCGGCCTGGGCACCGATGCGCGCATTCCCTCTGGCTGGGCCGATTGGCTAACATCATTGACCTTGATACGATTCACCGCTGCCGTACCGCCATTGACGGTGGCTTGGAGTTTGTTTCATGAAGTGGCTTTTTATGCGATGTTTTCGCTGTTGATTCTTAACCGGCGCCTGGGCATGGCGGGATTTGCAGCGGTCGCCCTGTTCAGCGTTATTTACTATAACTATCCGGCTGTAGCGCAGCGCAGCGCGGGCAATGTTTATACTGCTGCCTATAATTTGTATTTCCTGTTCGGCATGGGGGCCTTCTACCTATACCGGCGCGGCGGGCGCGGCTGGATCGAGCTGGCGGTGGGGAGCGGGATATCGGCAGCCGCATTATTGGTCGCGCCACTGCCCCAAGAATTATCGTATCTGCTACTGATACTGGGCTTTGCTTTCTTGCTGGCCGGCGCGGCCAAGCTGGAGACGGCACAATATATCCGCGTGCCAACCGTCCTGGTCGCGCTGGGAAATGCCTCGTATACCATTTACCTGATCCACGAGCAGCTCCAGGGCTTGCTGCTGAAGCTGCTGATCAAGAGCCAATTGGCGGCGCTGCTCGGCCCCCGCTGCACCTATCTGCTGGTACTGCTGGGTGCCATCGGTCTGGGGTATGTGGCGTACCTGCTTATCGAGCGGCCGCTGACGGCGGCTTTGCGCCGACGCTTTCAACCAGCTCGCGGTAGCGCGAGTGTAGCCTATGCAGTATCGTCTGGGCCGTGTACGGAGCTGCCTGCTGCTGACAGGCCCAAGGATCCGACGGCTGCGACAAAATCTGCATGATCGCCAGCATGAAGGGCAGGGGTGCGTGCTCGCGCACGAGGCGCCCGATGTTGTCGTTGGGAATCAGGCGGGCTGCCTCGCCAGCATCGGTGCTGACCACCGGCACGCCGCAATAGAGGGCTTCCAGGAGAACCACTGGCATACCCTCGAAGGCCGATGACAGGCAAAGGCAATCAACGGCATTCATCCATTCTGAAATCTGCTGATGGGAACGGGGAGCGAGTATGCGAACGTCTGCCCCCAGCCCTTGCTCGAGGATAAAGCGTCGCATGTCCGATTCCAGCTCGCCCACACCTATCATGATCAGAATGGTGTCGTCGCGATGGCGTTTGAATTCCTGGTATGCCTGTAACAATAACAGCGGATTTTTTTGACCGACAAAGCGCCCCACGAACAGCAGTATTTTTTTGCCCCGGTCAAATTGGTGCTGGCGGGCGAATTGCTGTTTCAACTGCCGGCGTCCGCTCACCGGCAACGGATGGAAGACCGTCTCATCGACCCAGGTGGGAATGAATTGAATGCAATCGCGCATGGCCGGATAATGTTGTTGGTAATGCGTGACCGCGTCGGCTCTGACGATATAGACCTGCTTGATCCGTGCGATCAAATGGCGTTCGAGCCAAAAATAGATGGCCGGGAAGCGTGACCATTTCACTTCTGATTTTGGATTGTAATAGTCTTTCCCGTGATGGCCGTGCAGGAACAGAATTTTATGGTTGGACGCCAGCCAGAATACGGCGCTGGGCTCGATCCGGTGAAATTCCAGCAGGGCGCCGTGCAAATCAATTTGCGCGCGATGACGCCACAAGGCCCAGGCGAATTTCAGCGTGCGCGGTATCTTTTCGCGCCGGCCGATAGGGGCCTCCATCACCGGGAGGAAATGAAAGCTGCGTCCATCCAGTTCCAACTGTTGCCAGCGGCCGACCGGGTGGAGCTGAATATCGACGCTGACGCCGACGAAATAGATATCGAAGTCGTGCGGTGCAAATTTAATCAGTGCGCGAATAATGCTGCCTATGCCGCCCACATTGGGGTGGGTTGGATCATAAGGATGAAATTGAATCACGCGTATCTTGGCCATATTTTCTCCCTGGATGGCCATTACATCAGAATGTGGTAAAAATGTAAATTAATTATTTGAAAGTTAATTTATATTTATTGGTAATATCGCCGCACCAGGAGGCGGCAGGCCGTCAAGCTGCATGAGAAACTGGCCGTCTTTGCAGCCATTCCCGGCCAGCATGAGCATGACGCGTAGCTGGGCGGGGAATTCGATGCCGGATATGCCGCGGTGGCATCCGAAGTGCGCAACTTGGCGCGGGGAGGCGCGCCAGTGGCTGCCACCGTGCCGGCGGCACGGCGGCTGGCGTTAACGAAGGCTGCTTAAGCCCGCAGCCCGAACGGATCATCAATGCTGTGCGCGGGCTGCGTGAACCAGCGCGGACCGTTTTCCGTCATGTAAAAATGGTCTTCGTGGCGGATGCCGAATTCGCCCGGGATGCAGATCATCGGTTCGTTCGAGAAGCACATTCCCACGTCGAGCGGCGTCGTGTCATTGCCCACCAGGTAGGGCCACTCGTGGATATCGAGGCCAATGCCGTGGCCCGTGCGGTGCGGCAGGCCCGGCAGCTTATAGCCGGGGCCGTAGCCGTCCGCTTCGAGTGACACGCGCGCGGCGCGGTCCACGTCGCCGCAGGGCACGCCTAGCCGGGCGGCAGCGAAGGCGGCGGCCTGCGCGGCCTTTTCGCTGTTCCACACGCTGCGCTGGCGTTCGCTAATGGCGCCAAACACATAGGTGCGCGTGATGTCGGAGATGTAGTTCATCACCTGGCAACCCGTGTCGATCAGCACCGTGTCGCCCGCTTTCAGGGTTTGCACATAGTTGACGCCATGCGGATAGGCCGTCGCCTCGCCGAACAGTACGATGCAGAAATACGAGCGGGGCGCGCCTACCTTGCGGTGCGCGCGCTGGATGAATTCTTCCACTTCCACTGTCGTGATGCCTTCGACCAGCATGCTGGCCGTGGCCACGTGCACGGCCAGGGTCATGTCCATCACGCGCTGCATCAGGGCGATTTCCGCCGGGGACTTGCGGCTGCGGCAGTACGCCGTGACGGTGCGCGCGTTTTCCAGCGCATAGCCGGGGGCCAGCGGCTTGATGCCATCGTAGATGAAGAAGGCGGCGCTTTCGCAGATGCCCACGCGCGGCGGCGCCGCCGCATCCTGCGCTATCCCTATGCGCGCCAGCACGTCGACGAACAGCTGGTACGGGCTTTCATGCTCTTCCCAGCAATTGACACGGCCTTCAATGAGCATGAAGCCTTGCAAGGTGCTTTCCTCGAACGCGGGAGCGATGTATTCGATGTCGCCATTGGCCGGCAGGATGGCGCCCACCATGCGTTCGCTGGCATACCATTTGGTGCCCGTGAAATAGGTGAGGTTGGCGCCCGCGTTCAGGTAGATCGCGGCGATGCCCTGCTGGCGCATGAACGCTTGCGCCCTGGCGATGCGTTGCGCATGTTCGTCCTTGCCGATGGCGACCATGCCGCCCGTCATGTCCGACAGCGATGCCAATGCCTGTTCGATGGATGTGCCACCTATGCTCATGCCTGCTCCTTTGCTCGATGCTGAATATGGAATGCGGGCATGATATCAGTTCGCGCCTTTCGGCTTGAGCCCGGGCGCGCCGCCGGCCGCGTCGGGCGGGGCCAGCACCAGGTCGTGCGGATACGTGAAGTGCCAGTCCGCGTAGCGCTGCTTGCGGCGCAGCCTCGCGTCTTCATCGAGAAAATTGTCCTGCTTGATGGGCAGCTGCGGCGACAGCGAATGGATGCCGACGATGCGTCCCTCCTGCCGCAGCAGACCCCATTCCGCCTTGCCCGTGACGGGATCCGCATACACGCGGCGTAGATGACGTCGGGCGTTGGCGAAGCGCGGGTCGCGCAGCAGTTCCTGCAGGGTCAATGGATAGCGGGGCCGCCCGTCGCCCGGCGTGCTGTCGTAGTAGCGGCCCAGCGCATTGCGGAATTCATGGCCGATGAACAGCAGCTCGCGCTCCTTGTCGCGCCGCGCGGCCGTGGCATGCAATTCGCTGGCCAGTACCAGGCCCACGCCCATGAAGGCCACCAGCATCAGGGTCCAGATATACGCGAAGCCCTGTGCGCGGCGTTGAAAACTAGAGCTGCTCAAAGGGGATGCCCTCGCGCGTCTTGCCCTTGGCGCCGCTGCGCACGTCTGCCACGCCGCCGATCTCGCCATTGGGCGAAGGGATCAGCTGCCAGGTGACGGCGGACTCCGTGACGGGGTCGAGCGGCACGCTGCGGAAATAATGGTGGGTCACCAGGTCGGCCAGCGCGGCCGGATACTCGCCCTTGTCGGCATAGTATTTATCGAGGCCGCTCCTGAGTACTTGCAGGTTTTCCTTCAGCGCGACTTCCTTCGATTTTTCCACGGAACCGAAATAGCGGGGGATGGCGATCGTCAGCAGCAGCGAGATGATCGCCAGCACCACCAGCAGTTCGACCAGGGTAAAGCCGCGACGTAGAGAGGAGGCAGGCATCGGGTTCACCATTGATTGAGCGGCACGCCGTTCAGGCCTGCCTTGGTCGAGCGCGAGGCGACGTCGAACACGTCTTCGCCTTCGCTGGGGTTGTCGGGCGGCGAGGCATAGGCGCGCTTGCTCCAGCTGTCGGCGGCGCTGCCTTCTTCCCTGGGCTGGAACGGGTCGCGCGGCAGGCGGCGAAGGAAATAGATGTTTTGCTTGGACGGGCTGCGCTGGTCGGGCACGCCCTCGACCAGTTCCTCGAGTTTTTTCGGATAGCCGGAGGCGCCCAGCGCCAGCTTGATGCGGCCATTGTCCGAAGCGCGCTTGTAGGCATCGATCGCTTCGCGCATCTCGATCAGGGCGCTGCGCAATTGCTGTTCCTTCGCCCGTTGCAAGGCCACCTGCGCCATCGGCACGGCCACCGTGGCCAGGGTCGCCATGATGGCCAGGGTGATCATCAGCTCGATGAAGGTAAATCCCCTTGGTTTCACTGGCCACCCTTGCCTGATTTTTCGCCAGCCGCAGGCGCCTCGTCGCCGCCCGTCATGGGCGAGCCGGCGCGTGGCGCGGCCTGCTCGGGCGCGGCGATCGCCTCGGGAGAGCCGCCCACGCTGGCGCGGCCACCCACGGATGCTTCGGTGCCCGAGTTGAATTCGGCCGTCATCAGGTCCGGGCGGCGGATGCTGCGCAGCAGGCGCGGCGTGATCGACAGTACGATCTCGCTGCGCATGGCGTCGTCCTTCTGGCTGCCGAACAAACGGTTCAGCACGGGCAGTTCGCCCACGCCCGGCACCTTGTTGGCCGTACCCCGGTCTTCATCGCTGATCAGGCCGGCCAGCACCTGCGTTTCGCCATCCTTCAGGCGCAGGACCGTGGACGCGCTGCGCGTGCCGATCTGGTAAGCCTGCGTGCCCGTCTTGCTGATGACTTCCTTGACGACGTTTGACACTTCCAGGTTGATCTTGATGGCCACCTCGTCGTCCAGGTAGACGTTCGGTTCCACGTCGAGTTTCAGGCCCACGTCGATGTAGTTGACGCTGTCGGAGCTGACGCCGTTATTCGTCGTGACGGTAATGACGGGCACGCGGTCGCCGATGAGGATCTTGGCTTTTTCCTTGTTGCGCACGCGGATGCGCGGATTGGCCAGGATATTGCTGTCGCTGTCCGTCTTGTTGGCGTTCAGGGTGACGCCGCCGATGCCCAGGTTGATATTGTCGCCATTGATGCGGTGCAGGTCCGCCACTTTCAGGCCGCCCAGGCCTCCCGTGCTGCCTGCAACGCCGGCCAAGGTCAGGCTGGCCTGGTCCGGCCAGCGCACGCCCAGTTCCATCAGGCGCGTGCGCTTGACTTCCAGCACCTCGACTTCCAGCATCACTTCCGGATCGGCCAGGTCCTGCACATTGATGATGCGCTCGGCCATGCGCACCATTTCCGGCGTATCGCGCAGCATGATGATGCCCAGGCGTTCATCGGTGACGACGTCCTTGGCCTTGAGCAGGGTCTTGATGGAAAACGCCACCGTCTTGACGTCGGCATTGGCGAGGAAAAAAGTGCGCACGACGAGCTGCTGGTAATCCTTCACCTTTTGCGGCGTGTTCGGATAGATCGTGATCGATTTGTCGCTGGTGACGCTTTGTTCCAGCTGGTTGGCGCCCAGCAGCATGGCAATCGCCTCTTCGATGCTGGTGTCGCGCACGGAGATCGTGGCGCGCAGGGCCGGGTCGACTTCCTTGTCGAAGACGAAGTTCAGGCCCGACACTTTGCTGATGAAATCGAACACGGAGCGCAGCGGCGCGTCGCGAAATTCGAGGGTGACGGGTTTCCTGTAGGCGGCCGCCAGCTTGCCGCCGGCCGGCAGGCTTTTCGACGACGCTTCGCCGATGCGGCTTTTCAGGGCCAGCGCCTCGCGCTGCGCGGGGCGTTCCTGCAGCACCTGGCGCAAGGCTTCCTGCGCCTGCGCGACATTCGCTTCGCCACCGCGCTGGTAGCTGGCCTGCGCTTCCTGCACCAGCTTGCGGTGCCGTTCATCCTGCGCCACGCCGGCCAGGCCCCGCTGCGCCACGTCGTTGCTGGCGTCCAGCGCCAAGGCCTGCTGGTACAGCGCTTGCGCTTCGGGCAGCTTGCCCTGCTGGCGCAGCGCCTCGGCGCGGCCATTCAGATTGTTCAGCGCGCGCATCCTGCCGTTGGTGACGGCGATGCGGTACTTGGCGTTGGTCGGTTCGGCCTGCGCCGCCTGTTCCAGCAGGGCCAGTCCCTGTTCCGTGCGCCCCGCGCCCAGCATGGCCTGGCCATCGTTATAGGCCTGGTTGCCGGCGCAGGCGGCCAGCAGGGACAGCACCGGCAGCAGGGTGATGAGATTACGAGACATACGTGCGGCGCGTCGTTTCAATTGAGGTCCCCTACGGCGAGTGTCTGTTTCAGGTTGAGCGGCAGATAGGTAAATTGCAGGGCGCCTTGCACCACGCCGTCGAAGCGGTAACGCTCTTCGAGCGTGTCGCCGGGGCGCGCCACCACGTTGCGTTCGCCCGCTTGCAGGAAGTAGGCCGCCTTGCCTTCGTCGACAAAGCGGCCCAGGAATTGAAATGGCAGCGGTGGCGGCGCGTTCGCATCGACGCGGGCGGCGGGCAGCGCGGCCTGGGCCGCCTGCTGGTCGAGCATGATTTTTTTCGGCGTCTCAGGTTGCCAGCTTTGCTTGGCGAACAGGCTGGCCGCTTCCTCGTCGTCGAGTCCACGGCGCGGTTCGATGGCCAGTGCGCGATTCGTTTGCGCAGCAGCGGCAGTGGCGACGATGATAGGGGGCGGCGCCACCCGCTCCACCTGGCGCGGCGTGGCCGTGGCCGGTCCCACGATGCTGCCTTCGTCCTCGGGGGCGAAGAGGGCGGTCAGCAAGGTCGCCACGGCGGCGCCTCCCAGTACGGCTTTTTTCATCGGCGCACCTCCGCCTTCTTCACCAGCAGGATGAACTGGATGCGCGCGTCGATCTCGCCCGCCTCGATCTGCTCGCGCTTGAAGAGCACGGAGTCCAAGGTCAGGGTGGGCAGCGCCTGCAGGGCGTCGACGATAAAGGTTTGCAGCTGCGCGTATTCGGCCTTGACGGGCAGGGTGATCTGGTAGCGCAAAAAGGCCGTGTTGCCGTCTTCCTGCGGCTTGTAGTCGGCCTTGGCCAGGGTGACGCCGCTCTTTTGCGCCACTTCCAGCAAGGCTTTCAACTGGTCGGGAATGCTGTCATGCGCGGGCAGGTAGGCGTGAAAGGCGGCCAGGCTGTCGGCATCCGCATCGAGCGTGACGGGTGCCGACGGCAGCGCCGCCTGTCTCGCCATCATGGCCAGCTGCGCGCGCAATTGCTGCTGGCGTCCGGCCAATGCATCGCCCTGCTGCACGGCGAAAGCGGCCAGCGCCAGACAGGCCGCACCGATGGCGCTGGGCCAGCCCAGCATGCGCCACAGACGCGCGGCTTCCCACGCCAGCCGCGGAGGCACGTGCAGCTGCAGACGCGCGCGGGCCACGGGCGTGCCGGCTTTTAACACGGGTTTTATTGCCGCCATTGCGCCTCCAGCTGAAAACGGTAAGGGTGTTCCGGAGTGTTCGCGTTCATCTCGTGCTTGAGCAGATACACGGAGCTGAACATCGGTTGCTGGTTCAGGAAGGCCAGGTAATTGAGCATGTCCTGCGGCGTTTCCGCTTCGGCGGCGATCTTCAGGACGCTGGCGCCATCCTGTCCCTGCTGCGCGTTCAGGTCCAGCCCCAGCAGGGCCACGCGCACGTCGCGCGGCGCCTGCACCGTCTTGACCAGGCGGGTGACGGGCAGGTTAAGCTGGCGCACGGCGGCAGCCACCTGTTTCAGTTCGAGGTCGCGTTCGCGCTGCTGGCTCGCCGAGAGGGGCGCGCGCTCGGGACGCGCGGGCTGCAGCTGCGCCAGTTGCGCTTCCAGGCGCCGCGTTTCCTGCGTCTGCACCAGCCAGTACACGGCGGCCGGCAGCAGCATCAAGCCGCCCGCCAGGCACAGGGCCAGGCGCCAGCCCTTGAAGGTTTGCGCCGCTCCAGGCGGCAGGAACTCCAGGCGGCTCAGGCCCATGCGGCCTCCCGCATCAGGTGGGCGCCGCTGGCCACGGCGACGGGCACGAAGCGTTCCGGCACGTTCGTTTGCGGCACGCCGCTCAAGTCGATCAACGCCACCTGGTCGATGGCGTCAAGCTGTGGCGCACGCAAGTTCCAGCGCCGCCAGGCCCGGTCCAGTTCATCGCCCCAGTCCGCGGCGCAGGACTGGCTGTGCAGGGCCGTGATGCGCCCGCCGCTCGCCGTTGCCAGCAGCAGCCGTCCCGCTTCCACCAGGGCGAAGGCGTCGGGCTTGGCACCGGCGATGCTGCGCCAGGCCGGTCCGGCGATCGGTTCGATGGACAGGCAGCGCCTGCCATGCGCGGCCGCCGCATCCTGCACGCCTTGCAGCAGAGCCGCATCGATGCCGCAGGCCAGGCGCGGCTTGCCATAGGGCGCGTCGTCGGCGGCCAGGCGCCAGGCGCGCGCGCCATCGCCGTAGACGGCGGCGAACTGGCTATGCAGGAAGCGCTGTGCGCTGGCCCGGTCGAGCAGTGCTCCGCTCCACGGCACCACTTGCATGGCGCACCAGCGGCTGGCCAGGCTGACGGCCAGCGGCAGTTTTTTTTCACTATGCTGTTCGAGCCAGCCGCGCAGGGCCGCCAGCGCCACTTCCCAGCTGGCGTCGGGATTCGCAATGGATAGGTGGAAGGCGCTGTCCGCCACGGGAAGGCCGGCGCGGCGCAGTACGCCGTGCAGCCCGTGCGGCGCCAGGTGCAGGCACACGGTGGCGCGGGCAAGGTGTTCAATAAGTGACACGATTGAGCTCCGCTAAAGTGGTTTCCCCGCGCCGCACCAAGTCCAGGCCCGCTTCGCGCGCCAGGCGAAAGCCGTTGCGCGCCGCTTCTTCCTTCATCTGGCTCAGGGGCGCGCGCGTGCAGATCATTTCGCGCATCGCGTCGCTGAGCATCAAGACTTCGGCGACGGCCTTGCGGCCCTTGTAGCAGGTGCCGCGGCAGTGGCCGCAACCCTTGCCGGCCATGAACTGCCAGTCCTGCACCTGGTGCAGGGCCAGGCCGCTGTCGCGCAATTGCTGCGCATCGGCCAGCACTTCGGCGCTGGCGTCGACGGCGCAATGGGCGCAATTGAGGCGCAGCAGGCGCTGCGCCACGATGCCGTTCAGGGCCGCCGCAAAGCTGTAGGCGTCGACGCCCATGTGCAGGAAGCGGCCCACCACATCAAAGACGTTGTTCGCGTGCACGGTGGTAAACACCAGGTGGCCCGTGAGCGCGGCTTGCACGGCGATCTGCGCCGTTTCATCGTCGCGGATTTCACCGATCATGATCTTATCGGGGTCGTGGCGCAGGATGGAACGCAGGCCGCGCGCGAACGTCAGCCCCTTCTTTTCGTTGACGGGAATCTGCAGCACGCGCGGCAAGCGGTATTCGACGGGGTCTTCGATGGTGACGATCTTGTCGCGTCCCGTATTGATTTCCGTGATGGCCGCGTACAGGGTGGTGGTCTTGCCGGAACCCGTGGGCCCCGTCACCAGCAGCATGCCGTGCGGCTTGGCGGCCAGGCGGCGGATCTGCTCGATGGCGTCCTCGTTCAGGCCCAGGCTTTCCAGGCGCAGCGCCTGCGCCGCCTCCGTCAGCGCGCGCCGGTCCAGCAGGCGCAATACGGCGTCTTCGCCAAAGATATTGGGCATGATGGAAACGCGAAAATCGATCTCCGCCCCTTTTACACGCACCTTGAAGCGGCCATCCTGCGGGACGCGCCGCTCGGCGATGTCGAGATCGGCCATGACCTTGATGCGCGAGATGATCTGCTCGGCCATCGCCAGCCCCTGCACCTGGCCCGCCTGCACCAGCACGCCGTCGACGCGGTATTTGATGACCAGGCTGGCCACGTCGCATTCGAGGTGGATGTCGCTGGCCTGGAATTTCAGGGCGTCGTAGATGGTGGAATTCACCAGTTTGACCACCGGGCTGCTGTCCTCGCTGATGCGGATCAGCGAGATGTCTTCGATGCTCTGGTCCAGGCCAGGCACATCGTCCCCATGCTGCATTTCCTGCATCGCCTGCTGCACGCTTTCCTGCTGCAGCAGATAGGCGGCCAGATCGTCCGGATGCGCCAGCGCCACCGTAAACGGTGTGGACAGGGCGAAGTCGGCCCACTGCAGCAAGTCTTCGGCAAACGGGTTGCCGATGACGAGCACGGGCGGCGCGCCGGGAACGCCAGGCTGCAGCAGCACGCAGTCGCGCTGGGCGCAATCCGTGTAGGGCAGCAGGCCAAAGGCGGGCAAGGCGGCCTGCAGCTCGGCCATCGTCCAGGCCGGGTAGCGGAACAGGGCGGCCAGCTGGCGCAAAAAGACTTCGGGCGGCAGGGCCGCCGTTTCCTGCAGCACGGCCATCTGCGGGCGGCCCTGTTCCAGCGCGCTGGCGTGGGCGCGGCGCAGCATGGCGGCATCGAGCACGGCCCGTTCTTCGTCGCGTGCGTTCATGGCATGCTCCTCACGATAAGCTCCCGGCCAGTTCAAAGATCGGCATGTACATCAGCACCACCACGCCGCCGATGACGACGCCGATGATGGTCATCAAGAGCGGTTCGAGCAGGCGCGACGCCCAGTCCACCCAGCGGGCGAATTCCTCGTCGTGGAACTTGGCCGAGCGTTCCAGCATGTCGCCCAGTCGGCCCGTGTTCTCTCCCACTTTCAGCAGCGATTGCGCCACCGGCGTGGCCATGCCGGCCTGTTCCAAGGCGGTGGAAAACGGCATGCCTTCCTGCACCGCGCGGCGCGCCTGCGCCAGCTGCTCCTGCTGCGCCGGCAGCAGCATGGGGCCGACCATGGCCAGCGCCTTGTGCAGCGGGATGCCGGCGTGCAGCAGCAGGCTGAGGGCACGGTAGAAGCGGGCCAGGCGGAATTCCGCCGCCTTTGCTGCCAGCACGGGCAGGCGCAAGAGGCGCAGCACCAGCGCCATGCGCATGGCGCGGTTGGCGATGCCGAAGACCACGGCGCCGACCACGGCAGCCAGCGCGCCGGCGCACAGCAGCGGATGCGCGGCCAGGGTCTGGCCAAAGCCGAGCAGCATTTGCGACATCCACGGGATCTCGCGGCCCGAGCTTTCGTAGACGACGCTGAACTTGGGCACTACGTAGCCGAGCAGGAACAGGGTCACGAGGCCGCCGACGACGAGCAGCATGCACGGATAGATGGCGGCGGAAATGAGTTTTTTGCGGATGGCGTCGAACTGCAGCTGGTAGGCGACGAAGCGCGCCAGCGCCTCGGGCAGGTTGCCCGAGCGTTCGGCCGCGTGCACGGTGGCGATGTAAATGTCGGGGAAGATGTCGGGAAAACCGGCCAGGGTGTCGGAAAAGCTTAGGCCCTGCTGTAGGGTGAGCACGATGGCGGCCAGGGTGGCCTTGGCGCCCGCGCGCGTTTCCTTGTTGTGCAGGGTGGCCATGGCCTCGCCCAGGTTCAGGCCCGCTTCGAGCAGGGCCAGCAGCTCCTGGCTGAATTGCAGCAGGGGCAGGCCCTGCTTGCCGGGACGCAGCGCCGCGGCGCCCGTGTCTGACGTGGCGCCAGCGTCGACGGCCAGCACGCGCCAGCCGCCGCGCACGGCCGCGCGGATCGCCTCGGCCTCGCTGGCGGCGTCGATGGCCAGCGCCTGGCTGCCCGCCGGGCCCTGCACCTGGAGGTGGAACTGCATCGTCGGCTCAGGCGAGCATGGCGAGGGCCTGGGGCGTGAAAATGGGGTGATGTGAAAAGGGGACAGCGCGTGCGGACAAGGTCGAAGTAGGCATCGGTCAGGAACAATCCAAAAAAAGTTCAATTCGTCGCGGGTACCGGCAGCAGGCAAGAGGCAATCACTGCCTCAGGGTAGACTGGAATTGCCAGGAAATCAATCGTGCCGTGCGGGCAAGCCTTGTATCGATGGCTTGCCCGCAATTCAGCCGCTTACTGGGTAACCAGGCTGACCTTGTCGATCACGAACGAGGTTTGCAGCGATGCATCCTCGGTAGCGGCAAACGAAATCTGCACGGTCTGGCCCTTGTAGGCGATCAGGTCGAAGGTGCGGATCTGGTAGCCGGCGGCCTTGTTCACGTTCGAATACGAGGCCAGGGTGCCCAGCACCGTACCGGCGCTGTTCTTCACGGTGACGACCAGCTTGTCGTACACGGTGCTGCCCGTTTCTGCCGTGTCGATATGCAGCGCGAAGCTCAAGCTGGCGGACGTGGCGGCGGCCGGAATGGCCACGCTTTGCGTCAGCGATTCGCTGGCCGTGGTGCCATTGCCGCCCAGCCAGGCGTACTTCGTGCCTTCGTACGCGGTTTGGCCCGTGAAGGTGCCGATGGCGCCCGTGGTGCCGCTCCAGCCCGTGGCGCCGGACTCGAAGCCGCCGTTCGTCACGCGCTCGGTGGCGCTGCTCGTGCCGACCGTCAGGGTGGCGTTGTTCGACGTGGCCGTCACGGCGGGCGACGAGGAATCCGTCACTGTGGCCTTGAAGACGGCGCCGCTGTCGGCCGCTACGGCCGTGAAGCTGTAGGCCGGCGACGTGGCGCCACTGATCACGGCGCCGTTGCGGAACCATTTGTAGGTGTACGGTGTCGTGCCGCCGCCCGCGCCCACGGCGAACGAGGCGGTGGCGCCCGGTGCGACGGTGATGCTGGCCGGCTGGCTGGTGATCGTCACCGCGCCGCCCGTCGTCGATTCATCGACGTCGGCGCCCACGTTGATGGCCGCATACGCGCGCTTGACGGCGATAGACTCGGCGCTGCCCACGCCATACAGTTCCTCGGCTGCCTGCAGCACCTTGTTGCGCGCGTCGGCGTAGTTGGTCGACGAGGTGAACTTGGTGGTGGCTGCCTTGAACCAGATGCGGTAAGCCTTGTCGCTGCCGATACCGGTCATGGCCAGCGGGCTTTTGTTCAGGTAGGAGCTGTAGTAGTCGCTGCTGGACGTGGAGTTCGAACCTTGCGACAGGAAGTAGAACATGCGGTTGTTCGGGCCGCTGCTGTAGTGGACGTCGAGGTTCTTGATGGTGCTGCTCCACGCATTCGGGCTGCTGCCATCCTTGCTCGGCTTGTACAGCCAGCGCAGCGGCTGGCCATTCTTGGCGATTTCCTTGCCCGTCATCCAATCGTTGCCCGTGTTGGGAATCGTGGTGCCCGTGCCGCCGGCGCGCGCATACGCTTCCACCATTTCGCCGGCGATGTCCGAGCTCGATTCGTTCAAGCCGCCCGACTCCTGCGAGTAGATCAGGCCCGAGGTGGCGTCCGTGATGCCGTGGCCCATTTCGTGGCCGATCACGTCGATGGATCCGAGGTTGTTGAACGAGCTGCCGCCGTCGCCGATGTACATGCACTTGCAGCTGCTGTCGTAGTAGGCGTTGTCGTAGGCCGTGTTGACGTGGGCGGCGATGTGGGTGGCCGTGTTGTTGCCGTCCAGGCTGGACCAGCCCAGCACATTCTTGTGCGTGTCGTAGGTATTCATCAAGCCCCACATCGCGTTCACGGCCGCCGTCTGGCCGTTGGCGTTGGTGGTGCTGCCGCCGTTGATGTATTGCTGTCCGTCGCCCCAGGTATTGCTGGTGCTGCTGTACACGCTGCCCGAACTGGTGCCGTGGTTGGCATTCGTGATGGCCATGCCGCCGAAGCTGCCGCCCGTGCCGCGGCTCGGGTCCTTCATGGTGTAGGTGCTGCCCGTGAGCGTGGTGTTGAGCGGCACTTGGCCGTTGTACTGGCTGTTGCCGATGCCGGCCACGGTTTTCAGGGCTTTCCATTGACGCAGGATGCGGCCATCCTTGGCGCTGACGACGGTGTCGTAGTAGACCGGCTTGTTACCGCTGATCATGCGCGTCTGCACCAGGTAGGCCAGCTCGTAATGGTCGACCACGTCCTGCACATCCAGGGCGTTCAGCGCGGCTTCCGATTTGTTCTCGGCGCCGGCCACGCGCACGGTTTTCATGACGGGATAGATCAGCAGCTGCGCATGCGGCGGCACGTGGTCGACGGCCCGCACGCCGATGTTATTCACGGCGGCGGCGATGGCGGCTGCCGCGCTGATGGCGGGCGTGGTGTCGATATCGGTGGTGGCGCTGCGGGTGACGGAATTGACGCCGCCGCTACCGAGGCCGGACGCGCGGTCCGACACGGATTCGCTGACGATGTCGCCGGCGCTGTTGCTGACCACGACCGTTTCGGAACCGAAGACGGGCAAGCCCTTGTAGGTGTGCTGTACGCGGCTCACGCGCGTGCCGCTGACACCAGGATGCTGGGTGCCGACGGCAAAGCCATGTTCGGTATTCAGGCCACGGCTGCGCGCCTGCGCGGCCAGCTTGTTGACCAAGCTGGCGGTCTCTTGTGGAGAAGCCAGGGCGACCGGGGCGGCCATCAAGGTCTGTGGCAGCGGCGTGGCGGCGTCTGCCGTGGTGGCCATCAGCGGCAGGGCGGCGATGGATGCGGCAACTATTGTCAAACGTAAATTCATTTCTGCTCCAGGGTATCGGTTAAGGAAATGGTGAATGAGCTGGCCGCGATGCCTGATGGCCACCCCGGCGTGCCTGGCGGCGGGCGGATAGCCTGCCGTTTTGTTGTGGCATGACGCCGGGTAGGGGGACACTAAACTTGTCGAGATCGCCATGTCAAAAAATTCAAGAAATGGGTCACTCCGCGATTTTTTGTTAAGAATTGAACATTTATCGGCATCGCATCGGTGGAAAGTTTGATCTACCACAAGCTGCAACTTTTGTTATGGACTACTTCCCCTAATGGAGCGTTCTGTTGGAAAAACACTGTTGCCTTTTCTAAATGTTGCGATCTACACTAGCTCTTCGCGTTGTTCCCTGCGGACCACGCGAAGACAAAAAAAGCGCACGCGGCAATGACCGCGTCCAGATACAGCGCATCGGGAAAAAAATCGGGAGTTTCACATGACGTCAGTTCTGTTTTCTGCTGTTGGTTTCAGCCATTTCCCCTCTGGAGCGGCATTCATGCTGCATCCGCCTTCCTAGCCGCCGCCAGCCGGCTCTTCCCCCCGCGAGGGGGATCTTTTCCGCGAGTCCGACCGCGCCGCCCGGCGTGGCCGCTGGCGCAGTGCATCCTTTTTTCAGGAAGGGTTGCCGGCTCCTGGTGCGTGCACCGGAATCACCGGCCCGAAGAACTATGCTTTCGATAGCGACCAAAGTGGAACAGATCGTGATGGAATCGGCCTTTCTCAGCGAGGGATTGGGCCGTGGCTTGCTGAACCTGTCGGAACTGGCGCGCCAGCTGCAGCCGCAATTGCAGACCGACTTGTGGAAACCGGTGGGGCAGGCCGCCGTGGTGATGGCGCTGCGCCGCCTGGCCGAACGGATGCCGCAGCAGAAAAGCGGCGAGATCGTGCTGGCGCACCGCGCGGGAGAGCTGTCCACACGCAGCGAATTGATGATTTTTACCTACCGCTATTCCGACCAGACCTATGACTGCCAGCGCCAGTTGCTGGCGCTGGCCGCACCCCAGCGCGGCACCTTCATTACCGTGACGCGCGGCGTCAACGAGGTGATGGTGATCTGCAGCCGTTCGCTGCATGCGCTGGTGGAAGAGGTGTTCGGCGAAGAGCAGGAACTGGCGCGCCTGGAGCGGGTGACGGCCGTGACCCTGCACCTGGCGCCAGAGACCTGCTACACGCCGGGCGTGTATCACGCCATCCTCAAGCGCCTGGCGTGGGAGCGCATCAATTTGATCAACATCATCTGCACGTATACGGAGCTGACTTTGCTGCTGGAAGCGTCGCAGACGGGGGCGGCTTTTTCCGTGCTGTCGAAAATCGTCGCGCAATGAAAAGGCTCTGTCCCCGCTAAGTAGGGGAAGTCCTAGGAATCTTCCTGTGCCCCTGCTGTCTGACTGTACATCGCAGACAAACGGGAGCCTTCCATGCAGCCAAGCCAGTGGAAAACCTTCATCGCCCAGTTCGCCGCTTTGAGCCACCGCCAGCGGCAGGCAGGCATTGCCCTGCTGCGTGGCGGCGCGCTACACGACGCGACCGTCGCGCTGCTGGAAAATGTGGCCCAGCCGCGATTGGCCTGCCCCGCCTGCAACAGCAACCATGCTCACCGGCACGGCCATGCACACGGACTGCAGCGTTATCGTTGCGTGCCATGCGGCCGCACCTTCAATGCGCTGACCGGCACGCCGCTGGCCCGATTGCGGCATAAATCGTTGTGGCTCGACTACGCCGATTGCCTTCTGGCATCCGATTCCGTGCGCAAGGCGGCGTTACAGCTGGGCGTACACCGCAACACCACGTTCCGCTGGCGTCACCGTTTCTTATCACTGGCAAAGACAGACCGGCCCCATCGACTGCATGGTATTACCGAAGCGGACGAGTTGTATGTGCTGGAATCGGAAAAGGGATCGCGGCATCTGACGCGTCCGGCCCGCTGCCGGGGCGGCCATGCCCACAAGCGCGGCATTTCCAATGAACAGGTCTGCATCCTGGTGGCCCGCGACCGCACGGGACAAACCCTCGATTTCGTCACGGGCAAAGGAACGTTGACGAAAGCGCAGCTGCATCATTGCCTGTTGCCCGTCATCGACAAAGACATCTTGCTGGTCACCGACGGCCATGCCGCCTACCGGGCCTTCGCTCGAGAATCGGGCATCAGTCATCAGGCCGTTAACTTGCGCGCCGGCATCCGTGTGCAGGGTGCCGCCCATGTGCAGAACGTCAACGCCTATCACAGCCGACTGCGGCAATGGCTGGGTCCCTTTCACGGCGTCGCGACGCGCTACCTGCCGAACTACCTGGGCTGGCGCTGGATACTAGATGCCGGGCGCATCCGTTCGCCAGAAACATTATTGAAGGCAACGCTGGGAGCGTTTCCACACCTGACGGTGACATAGCCAATGAAAAACGCCCCGCTGCAGCGATGCAGCGAGGCGTCCGAAGGCGCAGGCGCCGTTTATTTTTCCAGCTGCTTACGCACGCGGGCGATCGCGGCGCGTACCTGGCGCGGCGCAGTGCCGCCCACGTGGTCGCGCGCGGCGACAGAACCTTCCAGGGTCAGCACGGCAAACACGTCTTCGTCCGTCAACGGGGAAAACGCGCGCAGCTGCTCGAGCGACAGGTCGGCCAGGTCGCAGCCCGCGTCGACGCAGGCGCGCACGGCCAGGGCCACTGCTTCATGGGCGTCGCGGAACGGCAAGCCCTTCTTGACCAGGTAGTCGGCCAGGTCGGTCGCCGTCGCATAGCCTTGCAGGGCGGCCGCGCGCATCGCTTCCGGTTTCACCGTGATGCCGCCAGCCATATCGGCGAAGATGCGCAAGGTGTCAATGACGGTGTCGACGGTGTCGAACAGCGGTTCCTTGTCTTCCTGGTTGTCCTTGTTGTAGGCCAGCGGCTGGCCTTTCATCAGGGTCAAGAGGCCAGTCAGGTGACCGTAGACGCGGCCCGTCTTGCCACGCGCCAGTTCCGGCACGTCCGGGTTTTTCTTTTGCGGCATGATCGACGAGCCGGTGCAGAAGCGGTCGGCGATGTCGATGAAGCCGATGCGTGGGCTCATCCAGATCACCAGTTCTTCGGCCATGCGCGACACGTGCATCATCAGCACGGCGGAGGCGGCGCAAAATTCGATGGCGAAGTCGCGGTCCGACACGGCGTCGAGCGAGTTGTGGCACACGTCGTCAAAGCCCAGCGTTTTTGCCACGCGCAGGCGGTCGATCGGGAAGGTGGTGCCGGCCAGGGCGGCGGCGCCCAGCGGCAGGCGGTTGACGCGCTTGCGGCAGTCGGCCATGCGTTCGGCGTCGCGGCCGAACATTTCGACATACGCCAGCATGTGGTGGCCGAACGTGATCGGCTGGGCTACCTGCATGTGGGTAAAGCCCGGCATGATGGTGTCGGCATGCTGCTCGGCCAGATCCGTCAGCGCGCTGCGGAAGGTCGCAAGCAGGGCGGTGATGTCGTCGATGGCGGAGCGCACGTACAGGCGGATGTCGGTGGCCACCTGGTCGTTGCGCGAGCGGCCCGTGTGCAATCGCTTGCCCGCGTCGCCTACCAGTTCGGTCAGGCGTTTTTCAATATTCAGGTGGACGTCTTCCAGGTCCAGCAGCCATTCGAACTGGCCGCTGGCGATTTCCTGCGAGATTTGCGCCATGCCGCGCTGGATTTCCGCGTAGTCGGCCGGGCTGATGATGGCTTGCGCATGCAGCATTTCCGCATGGGCCAGCGAACCTTCGATGTCGAACAGCGCCAGGCGCTTGTCAAAAAATACAGAAGCTGTGTAGCGCTTGACGAGGTCCGAGACCGGTTCGGAAAACCGGGCCGACCAGGCTTCGCCCTTTTTGGAGAATTGATCAGTCATGAAAGAAGTCCTTTAGTGTACGGCGATTATAAACAAGGTTGGCTGGCGGTAGGGCTTTTAGGGGCTTGCAAGGCGCTGAAATGGCCAGGAATGGGGCCGGCAAGCCTCAAATGCCACGGCGATGGCCCGTTGCGCGTTTCATCCGGGCTGTTTGTATTCTGTCCCGCAAATCGTGCGTTTGGTCGCAATCCGATGGCAGTTCAGGGGGGATCGGCCTACAGTTCAATCATCGCAGCACACAACCAGCCACTCAAAGGACACCATCATGAACATCGCTAAAAACATGGAAGCCATCTTCGTTGCCATCATCGCCGTCGCCGCCGCCACCAGCCTGGCCACCGCCGCCGTGCCGAAGTTCCGCGCCGCGCCAGCCGCTTCCGCCGCCCTTGTCGCCAGCGCCGATCAAGCCACCATGCACACCGTGTACGTCAGCGCCAAGCGTTTGAATGCCGAAGAAAAAGCCGCCCTGTAAGCGCGGCCATGCATTGTCTGCAGTATCAGTAAGCCATACCAGTAGCGCCATCAGCTTCAGCAATACAGCATCATCGGCAGTCACCCCGCTTCTTGCCAGCCCACGTGACAGCAACGTCAATACAGCGAGCATTGTCCCTTGCACCATCAGCACGGCTCGGTGGCATGGGCATCCCGTTGGCATCCGTGCAGCGTGCGATCAACCATCGCTTGTGTTCTGGTGCTAGTGTTCTTTTCAGGTTCTATAAAATATCAACACCCGAATATTGCTTTGTAAGTAATTGATTATTATATTTTTTCGGCATAAAATCAAAAAATAGATAAATGTACCGAGGAGCCTAGTCATGCGAGAACGGCCTGCCGACGCCACGCGACAATATATTGATGCGGTCGCCACTTTTGAGGCCTATGAAGATGCTCTTGCCGAGGCCGCCAAAGTGCGAGGGGGTATGTATTGGCATAAGGGGCCTGCCTCAGCGCCTGACGATGCCTATCTGGTACGTACCAGTGCCTCCGGCAGTGAGAAAAGTCTGGGGCGGCGCTCGCCGGAAACGGAAGCAATGTACGCCAGTTTCCGTCAGAGAAAGGAAATGGCTGCCGAGCGGCGAGATGGTCTGAAGGCTTCATTGCTCAAGCATAAACGCATGAACCGTGCACTTCGCGTTGGACGCGTCGCGCCGATTATTGTGGATATTTTGAACCGCCTGGCGGCTACCAGGCTCGGTGAGCACTTTCGCGTGGTTGGTACGCACGCGCTGTATGCCTATGAATCGGCTGCCGGCATGACCTTTGAAGACGATGCGGTAGCAACACGCGATATTGATCTGCTGTGGGATGTACGAAAACGCGTCGCATTCGCTACCGCCTTGAGCAAAGTTGACGTTTCCATGCTGGGCGTGCTTCAGAAAGTGGACCCGACGTTCCGGATCCGGGACGCGCAGAAATATACCGCCGTCAATAAAGATGGATTCGAAGTGGATATTATCCGCCGCGTGCAGGTCGGTGATGATCCGCATCCCATTCGCTTAAGCGATGAGGACGACGATTTCTGGGTGGCGCAAGCACCGCGTGCCCAGGAGTTGCTCGATTCAGCGCAATTCTCTGCGGTCATCGTCGCCACCAACGGTGCTATGGCCAGGATGAATACGCTCGAGCCGATGGCCTTTGTCCGTTTCAAACAATGGATGAGTGCATTGCCCGAGCGCGATCCGCTCAAGCGTCGCCGCGATGCACTGCAGGCGAGTTCAGTCGAGGATGTTGTGCAAGAGTACCTACCGCAGTGGAGCCAGAACTGAGTTGGCAGTGTATGCGCGCAGTAGGGCAGGGCGTCTGGCATCGACGCTGATCATCGCAATCCGGTGGAGACGGTGGGCCATTCACAGCATTTTTCAACTCGCCATCGGCATCGGTCAATGGCGTGTTCCGTTTTACTGCCAGTGCATCAGGCAGGGCGGAATCAATAGCAGCAGCGCCAGCACCAGGTAGATCAGCTGCAGCGGGATCATCCACTTGGCCCACGTGATCCACGGTACGCGCGCCAGCGCCAGCACGCCGACGGTGATGCCGGACGTGGGGATCATCGGCGTGGTGAATTCGCCGAACTGGAAGGCCAGAATGGCCGTCTGGCGCGTCACGCCCACCAGATCGGCCAGCGGCGCCATGATGGGCATGGTCAGCGCCGCCTGGCCGCTGCCGGAATGGATGAAGAAGTTGATCACCGACTGCATGAAGAACATCTTTTGCGCGGCGAAGACGGGGCTCGACGAGGCCACCAGCGGCGTCAATGCATGCAGCATGGTGTCGATAATCTGCGCATCGCGCGCCAGGATCATGGTGCCGCGCGCCAGCGCGATGACCAGCGCCACGCTGACCATGTCGCGCGCACCCTGCACGAACGACGCCACCAGGCTATCCATGTCGAGCCGGCCAACCAGGCCGACGACGATGGCCATCACCAGGAACAGGGCGGCGATTTCATCGATGAACCAGTCGTACTTGACGACGCCGACGACCATCGTCAGCAAGGTCGCCATGAAGATCCACAGCACGGCGCGGTGCGTGCGCGTCATGCCGGCAAAGCTGTCCAGGTCCATCGAGTGCTCGCTGCGCTTCTCGATATCGAGCAGGTAGGTCGGGCTTTTCTCCGGATGGCGCTTGATGCGCGCCGCGTACCACATCAAGAACACGATGCTGACCGCTGTGGCGATGGCCCACACTATCAGGCGATAGCCGATGCCGGAAAAGATCGGCACGCCCGCGATACCTTGCGCGATGCCGACGTTGAACGGGTTCAAAAAGGCGGCGGAAAAGCCCACCTGCGAGCCGATGAAGGGAATCGACACGCCCGTGATGGTGTCATAGCCCAGGGCCAGGGCCAGCGGCACGAAGATCAGGATGAAGGGGATCGCTTCCTCGTTCATGCCGAAGGTGGCGCCTCCCAGCGAGAACATGGTGAAAAAGACGGGGATGATGGCGGCGCGCACGAAGCGCGAACTGGTGTGCGCCTTGGCGATGGCCTTGATCAGCGAATCGAAGGCTTCCGTTTTTTGCAGCACGGCGAAGGCGCCGCCGACGATCAGCACGAAGCCGATGATCAGGCTGGCGTCGACGAAGCCCTTGATGGGCGCCATCATCAGCGCGGCCAGGCCTTGCGGCTTGTTGTCGACATAGTGAAACGTGCCGGGGATGATCAACTGCTTGCCGTTCACCAGCTGGGTGTCGAATTTCCCGCCCGGCACCAGCCACGTGGCCACAGCGATCATGGCCAGGATGCCGCACAGCAGGACGAAGGTATTGGGGAGCTTGAATTTTCTCATGGGTGTCACTTATTGGCTCAGCAGGCTGCCGCCGCGGTAGGCGACGGCTCCGGCGACCTTGCCGACGTTCATGCCGCGCAGGACGTGGCGGTGGGCGCTGCGCGCAAAAAAGACACCGGCGACCGTGCAGCGCAAGGTCGTCGTCTCGCCGCTGACGGGGTCGATCAGGTCGGCCACCGCATCGCCGGCGGCCAGCACCTCGCCCATTTCGCGCAGGTAGACCAGCACACCGTGATGCGGCGCGAGGATCGGCTCCACGCCGGCCAGCGGCGTCGGCTCGCATTGCGGCGCGGGCAGGTTGTCGTCGGCGCCGTCGATCTCCAGCACGCCCTCGATGGCGAGAAAACGCAGCAGGGCGGCGGCGTCGCGTTCGGCCAGGACGTAGCTCACTTCCACTTCGCCGCGCAGTTCGACGGTGGTCGACAGGCAGGCGGCGGGAATCGGATAGCGGCCGCCGAAGTGCGCGTCGAGATCCCACCACAAGCGGCTGCAGGCTTCGTCGAACGGCTCTTCGCCGGCCGCCAGTTCCAGCAGCACGGCGCGCGCGCCCAGGAGCGCGGACAGGGGCGCGATCTGCGCCGCCAGCGGCGTGCCCGTATAGATGTGCAGTGCGGCCTCGTTATCGCAGTGCAGGTCGAGCACAATGTCGGCGTCGATGGCCATGCCCAGCAGGGTTTTCTTCAAGGTTTCCGCATCCGTGCCCGGCCGCCAGGCGGCGATGGCGGCGCGCGCATGCTCGCGTATCAGCGCCACGTTGGCTTGCGCATCCTGTCCCAGCTGGCCAGCCAGCGTGATTTTCAGTTCATCGGCCACGTGGCGGTAGGCGCGGTTGAAATTGATGCCGGTGGTCAGGTCGAAGCGGCCGAACGGTGCGCCATGGATGGCTTGCGCCAGGCCGATCGGGTTGGCAGCCGGCACCAGGATGATTTCGCCGTGGACCTTGCCCGCCGCTTCCAGCGCCAGCAGTTCGCGGCGCAAAAACTGCGACACCAGCATGCCCGGCACCTCGTCCGCGTGCAGGGCCGCCTGGATATACACCTTCTTGCCGCTGCGGCTAGTGGCGGCCGCGGCGCCGAAGTGGAAGCTGCTCAATTGGCAGGACATGCTGGCGTGCGCGGTGGAGATGGGATGCTGTTGTACTTGCATGGTGGGCGCCCCGGAAAGGTGCATGGTTGATGGATTCCGGTCGATTATGTAGCAATATTTTCACGAAGTAAATCAATGAAAATCCTTTTACAAATATTTGTTGAGTTTTCTTTTTGATATGAGTACAGTAAGTTCCAGCGACCCGATTTCGCCTTCCACCAGTGATCCGCAGTGCCCAAGAATACAGGCCGCCAGTGATATGAGAGCATCCGCCAGTCCTGCCAGAAGCAACGCCCCCATGCCATTTGCCACCACGCTGGCGTCGCCCGATGCCGCGTTCGCGCAATCGCCGCTGGGGCAGGCGCTGCTGCACGTGCTGGCTGGCGGCTCGGCTTCGCAGCGGCAGATCGCCGATTACCTGCTGCGCAACCAGATGCGCGTGACGGCGCTGGGCATCGAGGAACTGGCCGACAGCTGCCAGGTGTCGACGGCCACCATCAGCCGCTTCGCACGCGATATCGGCCAGAAGAATTATTCTGCCATGCGCGGCGCCATGGCCGAAACCCTGCAATCGCTGTTGCAGCCGGTCGACAAACTGCGCCGCACGATAGAACGGCGCGCGCGCGCCACCTCGCCCATCACGCAAAGCCTGGAGTATGCGGCCGCGAATATCGCCGCCACGTCCGATGCCCTGTCGCCGCCCGCCATGCAGGCCGTGGTGCGCCGACTGACGCGCGCCAGGGTGGTGTATGTGATGGGTTTTGGCCTGTCGGCCAACCTGGCGGGCATGCTGGTGCAGCACCTGCAACCGTTTTGCCCGCATGTGGTGGAAGTGGTGGGCATCGGCGGCTCGGAAGTAGCGGCCGGCCACCTGGTCAACCTGACGGCGCACGACGTGCTGGTGGTGATCGCGTTTCCCCGCTATACGCTCGACTGCATCGGCCTGGCCAGCTTCGCGCGCGACCGCGGCGCCTGCATCGTCGCGCTCACCGACTCGCCCGCGTCGCCGCTGGCCGAACTGGCCGACCACGCGCTGTACGCGCAAAGCACGCATCCTGTCCTGCCCAGCAGCGCCAGCACGGCGCTGGCCATGATCGAGGCGCTGGCCGTGGCGCTGATGGTATCGAACAAAAAGAACGTAGAAAAAGCGGCCCGCTTGAGCGACGTCATCGCCGCCTATCTGTATGGCGGCGAACATGGCGTGCAGGGCCCACGAAAAACAGCGGCGAAGCAGCGCAAGGCAGTCCAAAAATCATTATAAAAATCAGACATCAACATCAGGGGGAGAGTGACAATGCAGATGAAAAGACAGGACGGCGCCTTGCCACGCGAGTCGGTGCTGGCGCAAGGCGTGCGCGTGGCGCTGGGCGCGCTGAGCGTATCGGCGGCGCTGGGCATGCTGGGCAATGGTGCGCAGGCGCAGGCGCAGGAGCAGGAGACAGAACCTGCACCGAAAAAAATGCAGCGCGTGGAGATCACGGGGTCGGCCATCAAGCGCCTGGAATCGGAAACGGCGCTGCCCGTGCAGATCATCACGCGCGCCGCAATCGAAAAGGCAGGCGTGACGACGGCGGCCGAGCTGATGGCGCGCGTGTCGGCCAACGTGGGCGGCCTGACGGACGGCGCCAGCATCAACGTGGGCGGCGACCAGCGCGGCTTCAACAGCGCCAACCTGCGCGGCGTGGGCACTTCGTCGACCCTGGTGCTGCTCAATGGCCGGCGCATGGCCAACTTTGCCTCGCCCGGCGACGATGCGGGCGTGGACCTGAACAACATCCCGGCCGCCGCCCTGCAGCGCGTGGAAGTGCTGCTCGATGGCGCCTCGGCCCTGTACGGCACGGACGCCATCGGCGGCGTCATCAATTTTATTACGCGCAAGGATTACCAGGGCGTGGAGCTGAACGTCTACGGCAGCCGCACCGATGAAGGCGGCGCGGGCAAGCGCACGGCCAGCATCACGGCCGGCACGGGCGACCTGGCTGCGGATGGCTACAATATCTTCGCCGTGGTCGACCTGCAAAAAACGGACGGCTTGCGCTCCTCGCAGCGCAAGTTCATCCCGAACCTGCAGATTCCGCAGCGCCTCGGGCATTTGCTGTCGAACTTTACCAGCCCGGCGAATATCCGCCTGTCCAGCGCCCAGCGCGAGCACCTGCAGGACAACGGCTTCCTGCTCAATGGCCAGCCGATCACCAACCGCCAGATCAATTTTGGCATTCCGAACTGCGCGCCGCCGGCCAATCTGTACCTGCCGGCGGGCACGGGTGGCGTCGATGCCTGTACCTATAACTATATGGGCGACACGGAGCTGTATCCGAAGACGGACAAGCAGAACCTGCTCACGCGCGGCGTGCTGAAATTGAATAACGATCACCAGCTGTATGCGGAAGTGGCGCTGAGTCGCTCGCGCAGCCATTACGTGGGGTCGTCGGCGCGCGTGATCGGCTACCTCGATTACAGCAAGGTGCCGCAGCTGGCCAATGCGGGTTTCGACACGCTGCTCGATGACGATGGCAAGCAGGTGGAGCGCGAACTGGAACTGCGCATGCGGCTGAACGAGGCGGGCATGCGCACCAGCCAGCTGACCAGCGAGAGCCAGCGCTACGTCGTGGGCGCCACCGGCACGCTCGCCGGCTGGGATTACGACGTGGGCTTCAATCACAGCGTCAATGTGGTGAAGGACCGCGATACCCACGGCTACGTCTTGTACGACAAGCTGCAGGCAGGGATAGCCGCCGGCGACATCAATCCCTTCGGGCCTTCCGGCGCGAAAGGCCGGGGGCTGCTCGACAGCATCCAGGTCGACGACGAGGTGCGCCATGCGCGCGGCGTCATGGACTCGCTCGATTTCAAGGTGTCGCGCGCCTTGATGCCCATGGGCGGCGGCGACATGGCGCTGGCCGTGGGCGGCGAAGTGCGGCGCGAACGCACCGAGTTTCGCCCATCGGCGCTGCTCATGAGCGACAACATCAGCAACGATGCGGCGCCGGAAGGCGGCAGGGGCACCAGCGACAGCCGCAATGTACAAGCCGTCTATGGCGAATTGCTGCTGCCGTTGACCAGGCAATGGCAGGCGCAGTTGTCAGGCCGCTACGACCATTACGAGCAGGTGGGCGGCGCCCTCAGTCCCAAGGTCGGCCTGACCTACATGCCCAGCAAGCAGGTGCTGCTGCGCGCTTCGGCCGGCAAGGGTTTCCGCGCGCCGTCGATGTCGGACTTGCACCGTCCCACCGTCTACAGCAGTACGGCGACCCTGCCCGATCCCGTGCTGTGCGCCACCGTGGACAACAATTATGCCGATTGCGCGCAAGACTGGGATACGCGCCGCTACAGCAACGACAAACTGAAACCGGAACGCAGCCGCCAGTTCTCGGTGGGCCTGGTGCTCGAACCGAGCCAGCACTGGACCTTCAGTGCCGATTACTGGAACATCAGGCGCACGAACCTGATCAGCGAAATCGGCGACGACATCATCCTGGGCAACCTGGCCAAGTACGGCAACCTCGTGCACCGCAACGAGGACAATGAAATCGACTATATCGAGCTGCGCAAGGAAAACCGCGGTGCGCAAAAAGCTGCGGGCATCGATATCACGGCAGACCTGCATGGCGTGCAAACGGCGTGGGGACGCTTTGGCGGCCACCTGAGCGGCACGTATGTGCTGGGCTCAAAAATCCAGACCAGTCCCGGCGACGATTTCATCAGCAATCTCAATCGCTTCGTCACGGACGGCGTGGTGCAGCGCTGGCGCCACACGATCACACTCGATTGGGATAGCGGCCCGTATTCGGCCAGCCTGTCGAACACGTATTCGAGCGGCTACCGGGATCAGAACTCGGCCATCAACATCGATGACGGCAGCTTGGTCAAGCCGAACCGGGTGAAGGCGTACACCTTGTGGGACATGTCGGCGGCCTATGCGGTCAGCCAGCAGTTCAAGCTGCGCGCGGGCATACAGAATCTGTTCAATACCAGTCCGCCATACTCGAACCAGGCCTATTTTTTCCTGTCCGGCTATGATCCCAGCTACACGGACCCGCGCGGCCGGCGCTTCTATGCGAGCGCCAATTACAGCTTCAAGTAAAAAAAGTCGGGGATGCCGCAACAACGTTGTCATATGCGGCAGGTAGTATCGTCGTTCGCTGGAGTTGGGTTGCAAGCAGCAGTTTGGCAGCAAGGGCGCGCGCCGGTATCGACAAGTGCGCGCCACTTTTCTTGTATTCGAAAGGCACCATGAAATCATCTTCAAGCCTGTACCACACCTTCCGCGCCGCGCTGCTGTTCGTGCTGGCATTGTGCAGCGTCCATGCCGTGGCGGCGCCGGCCGGCAGTGCCATCGGCAGCGCGCCGCAGGGCACTCTCGTCATCATCGGCGGCGGCCTGCGCGCCGACAATGCCGAAGTCTGGCAACGTATCGTCAAGCTGTCGGGCGGGCCGGGCGCGCGCATCGCCGTGCTGGCGTCGGCCGCGATGAACCCGGAAAAATCCGGTGAAAACATCATCAAGAAACTCAATCAATATGGCGCCGAGGCCTTTTTCGTGCCGCTGGCCGTCAAGCTGGCCAATCGCGATTACCGCAAGGCGGCCGAAGACCCTGCCATCGTCACGCAGATCAAGTCGGCCACCGGCATCTATTTTGCCGGCGGCGACCAGGGGCGCATCACGCAAGCCCTGCTGCGCCCGGACGGCAGCCGCACGGCCGCGCTGGAAGCCATCTGGTCGGTCTACCGCAACGGCGGCGTGATCGCCGGTTCCAGCGCCGGCGCGGCCATCATGAGCACGACCATGTTCTACGATGCCAAACCCGTGCTCGACATGCTCAAGATGGGCGTGACGGATGGCCGCGAGATCGCGCCGGGCCTGGGCTTCATCGGCAGCGACGTGTTCGTCGACCAGCATCTGCTGGTGCGTGGGCGTTTTGCCCGCATGATTCCCGTGATGCTGAAAAAAGGCTATCACCTGGGGCTGGGCATCGATGAAAACAGCGCCATGGTGGTCGACGCCATGCGCGACGTGGAAGTCATCGGCTACAGCGGCGCCCTGCTGATCGACCTGTCGGGCGCCATCAGCGACCGTGGTGTGAAAAATTTCAATATCAGCAACGCGGCCATCAGCTATCTGGACCGTGGCGACAAATTCAATCTCGTCACGCGCGTGTTTACGCCGTCGCCGGACAAGGCCGACAACAAGCTCGATCCGAACCAGCCCGACATGCGCGAACCTGTGTTTACCAACGATATCCTCGGCAACAACGCCGTGCTCGACCTGATGGGCAATTTGATCGACAACGCGCAGCAGGAAGCCATCGGCATCGCCTTCGGCAACCCGCGCGACCCGTACCCGGACCTGGGCTTCGAGTTCCGCTTCAGTAAAACCGTCAACAGCGTCGGCTACAGCTCGACCGAGGCGGAAGCGTACTCGGTGCTGAAGCTGCGCCTCGATATCCGCCCGATCCAGCTGCGTCAGCCCCTGTACCGCTACAAGTAAGTGGCGCGTTAGCGCCGCCAGCGCGGCCACGCGGCGACCGTCAGGGCCCGCAGCAGCCACTCGACAGGGCCATAAGCGTGGCCGCGCAGCCACCAGCGGCTCAATGGCAGCTGCGCGCAAAAGATGATGGCGGCCAGCGCCAGGGCGCCCAGCGGCGAGACGCTGCCCATCAGCCGCGCGCCATACGCGAGGAACAGCACGGCGCAGATGGCCGACTGCAGCAGGTAGTTCGACAGGGCCATGCGGCCTGTATCGCCCAGCAGCGCAAACAGCGTGCCGTCGCGCAGACGCTCGAACAGAGATAGGGCTAATGCCAGGTAGGCGCCCGCCAGCAGCGGAGCGGTGGCCAGTCCCACGGCCAGTCCCGCCACCTGCCATGCCTGGCTGTCACCATACACGGAGGTCCACGCATAGAAGGCGGCGCCGGGCAATCCCGCCAGCGTGCCGGCCCGCAGCAGGCGGCCGCGCAGCGGCAGATAGTCGCTCGCATGCAGCAGCATCTCGCGCTTGCCGGCGGCCAGGCCGCACAGGAACATGGCCAGCGCACACGGGGCCTGCACCAGCAGCAGGACGAGCCAGATGTCATTGAGTTCGCGCAGGTGCTGATGGACGACGGCGGCTGGCGTGGCGCGGTAGGCGGCCAGCGCGCTTGCCGCTTTTTGCGCCATCGCCACGGCCAGCTGCGCGGCGTCGCCCGGCGGCTGCAGGCTTTGCAGCCAGGCCATGCCTGCCCAGAATGCGACGCAGACGGCGACGAGCACCAGCGCCAGGGACAGTGCCTGGCGTTCGCCGCAGCGGTGCAGCGCCAGCAGCATGATGCCCAGCAGAGCGTAGGTGGTCAGTATGTCGCCATGAAACAGGAACACGGCGTGCAGGGCGCCGATCAGCCACAGGCCCGCTTGCCGGCGCAGCATGCGCGGCACGAATGGCGCATCGGCGCGCGCGGCCGCCTGCAACTGCAGGGTGAAGCTGTAGCCGAACAAAAAAGAAAACAGCAGGTAGAACTTGGTTTCGAACAGCAGGGCGACGAGGAAGTGCGTGGCGCGGTCCACGCCGCCGTGAAAGGCGGGATCGGTCAGGCCCAGGCCGAACCAGGGCGTGGCGAAGGCGCCGATATTGACGACCAAAATGCCGAACAGGGCGCAGCCGCGCAGGGCGTCGACGTCGGCGATGCGCGCGGGCGGCGTACTCGGTGAGCGGCTCATGGCGGCGCTCATACCAGGGCAGGGCGCAGGAAGCGCGCCAATAACAGGTGCAGGCTGGCCCGCTGCGCCAGCGGCGCGTAATCGGGATCGACGGCGACGCGGTTGAAGATGCCATCGATCAGCGCGGCGATCCAGCCGGCCGTTTGCGCGGGGGCCAGCGCGGCGTCGACCTGGCCCTGCGCGGCCGCCTCTTCCAGCAAGGTTTGCACGCCGCCGCGCAGGCTGGCGTCGTTGCGCGCCACCCTGACCGCGATGTCCGTATCGCGCATCGCCTCGGCGGCAATGTCCAGCGCCAGTCCCGCAAAGTCCGCGTCGGCCGCCAGCGCCAGCACCAGGTCCATGAAGTCGAGCAGGGCGCCGTAGGCATCGGCACTGCCTTGCACGCCCGCGAAATAGGCGGCCGTCTCGCTGCCTTCCTGGTCGACGATGGCGGCGATGATCGCTTGCTTGGTGGGGAAGTAATGAAACAGGTTGCCGGGGCTCATGCCCGCCTGCGCGCAGATGGCGGCGGTGCTGGTCTGGTGAAAGCCCTTGTGCGCGAAGCAGTGGCGCGCGGCGGAGAGAATGGCGTCGCGGCGTGCCGCGTGTTTATCGGGATCGATGGTGCGCATGGACTTACCTTTAATTAATCGACTGGTCAGTCTAATATATGCCGATTGCCTTGCCGGGTCAAGCTGGCCACTTTGCACGTCCCCTTCCTGTCGCTACAATGTGCCGCAGCGGTTTTTCCCGCGCCTGCCGGCAGGCCCGCCGATTGTTTGGAAAACCGATCCCTTCACCTGTTTTTCTACCGTTTTAGGAATGACATGCAGCAGACCCCGATTCGATCCTTCCTCTGCGCGCTGGCGCTGGCCGCCGGCATCGCCCCTGCCGCGCAAGCGGCCAGTGCCGCCCAGCCGGCCACCATGCGCCTCGATTACCAGCACAGCGGCAATGCGCTGGGCGAGCATTATGCGGTCGAGCGCGTGCTGGTCGAGCCCCTGCCATGGGCGGGCAACCTGGCGCGCCCCATCGATGACAGCAACCGCGGCAACAATATGCTGGAAGTGGTCGACATCAAGTCGGGCAAGGTGCTGTATTCGCGCGGTTTTTCCACCATCTTCGGCGAATGGGCCAGCACGGATGAAGCGAAAACCACCACGCGCGCGTTCCAGGAATCTGTGCGCTTCCCGCAGCCCGAGCAGCCCGTGCGCGTGCGCATTCTCAAGCGCGACGAGCGCGGCCTGTTTTCCATTGTGTGGAGCACGGACGTCGATCCGGCCGCGCAGGACGTGATACGCAAGCAGCCGCCGGCGCCCGTCAAGCCGATACCGATCCGCATCAGCGGTCCATCGTCCGGCAAGGTCGACCTCTTGATCATGGGCGATGGCTATACGGCGGCCGAAATGGGCAAGTTCGAAGCGACGGCGCGCAAATTGGCCGAGCACTTGTTTACCGTGTCGCCGTTCCGCGAGCGGGCCAATGACTTCAATGTGTGGGCCATGGCCGCGCCGACGCCGGAGTCGGGCGTGTCGCGCCCATCGACGGGCGTGCACCACGCGTCGCCGCTGGGCACGCGCTACGACATCTTCGGCAGCGAGCGTTATGTGCTGACGACGGACAACCGCGCGCTGCGCGACCTGGCCCAGTACGCGCCGTATGAATTCATCGAAATCCTCGTCAATAACGATACCTACGGCGGTGGCGGCATCTTCGGCCAGTTCAGCACGGCGGCGGCCAACAGCGACTGGGCCAATTACCTGTTCGTGCACGAATTCGGCCACCATTTCGCCGGCCTGGCCGACGAGTACTACACTTCGCCCGTGGCCTATCAATCGAATGGCGAGCGCCAGGAACCGTGGGAACCGAACGCCACGGCGCTGCGCGATCCGGCCAAGCTGAAATGGAAAAACCATGTGAAGGCGGGCACGCCGCTGCCGACGCCATGGCCGAAGGAGGCGTACGACAGCCATGCGCGCGAATACCAGAAGCAGCGCGCGGCTTTGCGCGCGGCCAACCGCACGGAAAGCGAAATGAGCACCTTGTTCAAGGCCGACCTGGCGTACACGCAGCAGCTGTTCTCGAAAGCGCCGCAGCGCCATGCGGTGGGCGCCTTCGAAGGCGCGCACTACGAGTCGTCCGGCTACTACCGGCCCGAGATGCAGTGCATCATGTTCGACCGCAGCGAGACGTTCTGCTCCGTTTGCCAGGATGGCATCAGCACCATCATCGATTTGTATTCGCGTCCGGCCCCGGCGCCAGGCAAATAAGGCCGCTCCTGTCATTCCAGTAGTGCATGGGGGCCATGTTGCATCGCAATAGCATGGCCCCGATTTTTCCCGCTCCCCGCCTGGCGCCTCGCGCCAAGTCGCCCCACCGCTTGTTTTCCAGGCAATCCCCCTTCTTTTTGTGCGGCCGCTTTTCTGTGCGCCAGCCCCACGATGTTGTCAAACAAGCACTGCGATTCGCTTGCTTGTCAATTAGTTCATTTAAATAATATTGATGTAGAATTTGATGTATATCAATGTTGCATTGCCGCAATCGCACTTATAGTTGACCTAGCTCAAAACGATAAGCATGCGGACCGGACTCATCGCGAATCACGTATCTAAATGCTGTAGAGTAATTTTCGCCCTGTACCAGTTCCCCGAGAATGCACTGGTGCCGGCCTCGAATTTCAGTGACGGAAGCCAGATTCATGAAGATGCAGACCCCCGCGCCTGACGCGTGCAGTACCCTCCATCCCCACACTCCGATTGCTTTGCCGTATGCGCGCGCCGGCGGCGTTACGCTGGCCATGTGCGCCGCCGCCATGCATGCGGGCGCCGTGCGCTGCGTTCAGGCGGCCACGCCGTGGCCCGCCCTGCGTCCAGTCCCGGCATGACGGCCCCCTTGCCGCACCTGCCCTTGCAGGGCAAGCGGGGGCTTGTGGTGGGCATCGCCAACGCGCAAAGCATCGCCTGGGGCTGTGCCAACGCCCTGCGCGCGGCCGGCGCGGAACTGGCCGTCACCTGGCTCAATGACAAGGCGAGAACGCACGTGGAACCGCTGGCGCAGCAAGTGCAGGCGTCCATCATGGCGCCGCTCGACGTGGCCGTGCCGGGGCAATTGGAGGCGCTGTTCGCGCAGATCGAACGGCAGTGGGGACGCATCGACTTCGTCGTCCATTCCATCGCCTATGCGCCGAAACACGATTTGCATGGTCGCGTGACGGACAGTTCCGCCGACGGTTTTGCGCAGGCGATGGATGTCTCCTGCCACTCCTTCATGCGCATGGCGAAACTGGCCGAACCGCTGATGCCGGACGGCGGCAGCTTGATGACCATGAGTTATCTGGGCGCCGAGGAAGTCATCGCCGACTACGGCCTGATGGGGCCCGTGAAGGCGGCGCTGGAAGCGTCCGTGCGTTACCTGGCCGCCGAACTGGGCCCGCAAGGCATCAGAGTCAACGCCATTTCGCCGGGGCCACTGGAAACGCGGGCCGCTTCCGGCATCGCCCATTTCGACCGCCTGATGGCCGACGCCATCGAACGTTCGCCCATGCGCCGCCTGGCCACCATCGAGGACGTGGGCGCGCTGTGCGCCTTCCTCGCCGGCGACGGCGCGCGTGCCATCACGGGCGGCACCCTGTACGTCGATGGCGGCTACAACATTCTGAATTGACTGGAAGATGATGACCATGGCTGTTTTTACCTTGCCACACCGCGCCATGCTGGCCGCCCTGGCAGCCACGCTGGCCCTGGCCGGCTGCGCCTCGATGGCGCCGCCGTATGCGCCACCGCCGCTGCCCGTGGCGGCGCAGTATCCGGAAACCGATCCGGCCGGCGCGCACGCGCCCGACGTCGCCTGGCAAAGCTACTTTGCCGACCCGCGCCTGCAGGCGCTCATTGCGCAGGCGCTGGCCAGCAACCGCGACATCCGCATCGCCGCGTTGCGCGTGGAAGAGGCGCGCGCCGCGTATGGCATCCAGCGCGCGGAGCAATTTCCCACCATCGCGCTGGGCGCCTCCGGCAGCCGCGCACGCGTGCCAGATGACCTGAGTCCGACGGGCCGCGCCATGACCAGCGCGCAGTACCAGGCGGGCTTGAACGTGAGCGCCTGGGAACTCGATTTCTGGGACCGGGTACGCAGCCTCAAAGACAGCGCGCTGCAAACCCTGCTGGCCAGCGACGAGGCGCGCCGCGCCGTCGGCGTGGCCCTCGTGGTGCAGGTGGCCAATGGCTACCTGGGCTTGCGTGAACTCGACGAAAGGGTGGAACTGGCGCGCGCCACCGTCGACAGCCGCGCCGAATCGCTGCGCATCTTCACCCGCCGCTTTGAGGTAGGCTCGATTTCCAAGCTGGACCTGACGCAGGTGGAAACCCTGCTCAGCCAGGCCCTCTCGCTGTCGGCCCAGCTGGAACAGGCGCGCGCCGTGCAGGCGCACGCGCTGGCCCAGCTGGTGGGCGGCCCCGTCGATCTGACGCCGGTGGCTGGTGAGGTGCGCCGCTTCGACGACGCCAGCGTGCTGCAGCCGCTGCATGCGGGCCTGTCCTCGGCCTTGCTCACGCAGCGCCCCGACCTGATCGCGGCCGAACACCAGTTGCGTGCCGCGCAAGCCAATATCGGCGCCGCGCGCGCCGCCTTCTTCCCGACGATTTCACTGACGGCCGCCTACGGCACGGCCAGCGCGGAATTGAACGGTTTGTTCGACTCGGGCAGCGGCGCCTGGAATCTCGCGCCGCGCCTGGTGCTGCCGATCTTTGACGCGGGCCGTTTGCGCGCCAATATGGACCTGGCCGAGGTGCGCCGCGACGTGGCCGTGGCCAATTACGAAAAGAGCGTGCAGGGCGCGTTCCGCGAAGTGGCCGACGCGCTGTCGAACCGGCGCTGGCTGGCGCTGCAGGTCGACATCGGCAAGACGACGTTGGCCGCGCAGAGCGAACGGGCACGCCTGGCCAAGCTGCGCTACGACAATGGCGCCGCGCCCTACCTGGAAGTGCTCGACGCGCAGCGCGACCTGCTGACGGTGGAGCAGCAGCTGGTGCAGACGCGCCGCGCTCTGCTCTCGAGCCAGGTCAGCCTGTATGCGGCCCTGGGCGGCGGCGCGCCCGTCGCCTCCGCCGCCGCTTCCACCCACTAATTTGATCGCCCCGATACCATGAATGCTCAACTGAAGAAAAAACTTATCCCCGCGGCACTCGTCGTGGCCGTTCTCGTGCTGGGCTATGTGGCCTGGCAAAAAATGCGTCCTACGGGTCCTGGCGAAGGTTTTGTCAGCGGCAATGGCCGCATCGAAGCGACGGAAATCGACGTCGCCACCAAGCTGGCCGGCAGGGTCAAGGAGATCCTCGTGCGCGAGGGCGACTTCGTCAAGGCGGGCCAGCCGCTGGCCACCATGCAGGTCGATTCGCTGATGGCCCAGCGCGACGAAGCGCGCGCGCGCCAGCAGCAGGCATCCGATGCGGTGGTCGGCGCGCAGGCACAGGTGGCCGTGCGTGAGAGCGACAAGGCGGCCGCGCTGGCCATGGTGGCGCAGCGCGAAAGCGAACTCGATGCGGCCAAGCGCCGCCTGGCCCGCTCCGAGACCCTGTCGAAAGAAGGCGCGTCCTCGGTGCAGGAACTCGATGACGACCGTGCCCGCGTGCGCAGCGTGGCCGCCGCCCTGAATGCGGCCAGGGCGCAGGTGACGGCGGCGCAGGCGGCTATCGACGCGGCCAAGGCGCAGGTGGTCGGCTCGCGTTCCGCCGTCGTGGCGGCCGAGGCGACGACGGCGCGCATCGATGCCGACCTGGCCGATGGCCAGCTGGCGGCGCCGCGCGACGGCCGCGTGCAATACCTGGTGGCGCAGCAGGGCGAAGTGCTGGCCGGTGGCGGCAAGGTGCTCAACCTGGTCGACCTGTCGGACGTCTACATGACCTTCTTCCTGCCCGAGACGGCGGCCGGCAAGGTGGCGCTGGGCGGTGAAGTGCGCATCATCCTCGACGCGGCGCCCCAGTACGTGATTCCCGCGACGATCTCGTTTGTCGCCGCCAGCGCGCAGTTCACGCCGAAGACCGTGGAAACGGCCAGCGAACGCCAGAAGCTGATGTTCCGCGTGAAAGCGCAGATCAGCCGCGAGCTGCTGCAAAAGCATCTGGCCCTCGTCAAAGTGGGCTTGCCCGGCGTGGCCTGGGTGCGTCTCGATACCAAGCAGGCCTGGCCCGCTGAATTGACGGCGAAGGTTCCGCAGTGACTGTGGCTTCCACTTCCCCTGTCGTCAGCATCCGCGGCGTCAGCCAGCATTACGGCAAGACGGTGGCGCTGGACGGCATCGACCTCGATGTGCCGGCCGGCCGCATGGTGGGCTTGATCGGTCCCGATGGCGTGGGCAAATCGAGCTTGCTGTCGCTGGTGGCGGGCGCGCGCGCCGTGCAGCAGGGCACAGTGATGGCGCTCGGTGGCGACATGCGCGATGCGCGCCACCGCGACGACGTTTGCCCCCGCATCGCCTACATGCCGCAAGGCCTGGGCAAGAATCTGTATCCGACCCTGTCGGTCGAGGAAAACCTGCAGTTTTTCGCGCGCCTGTTCGGCCACGACGCGGCCGAGCGCCGCCGCCGCATCGACCAGCTGACCCGCAGCACGGGCTTGCAACCGTTCCTCGCGCGCCCGGCGGGCAAGCTGTCGGGTGGCATGAAGCAGAAGCTTGGCCTGTGCTGCGCGCTGATCCACGATCCTGACCTGCTGATTCTCGACGAGCCGACCACCGGCGTCGATCCGCTGGCGCGCGCCCAGTTCTGGGACCTGATCGCCGGCATCCGCGTGCAGCGCCCGCAAATGAGCGTGATGGTGGCCACGGCCTACATGGACGAGGCGCAGCGCTTCGATTGGCTGGTGGCCATGGATGACGGCAAGGTGCTCGATACGGGCACGCCGGCCGAACTGCTGGCGCGCACGGACAGCGGCAACCTGGAAGCGGCTTTCATCAAGCTGCTGCCGGAAGCGAAGCGCGCGGGCCACCAGCCCGTCCTCATCACGCCGCTCGATGCCGCCAGCGCGCAGGACGTCGCCATCGAGGCGCAGGACCTGACCATGCGCTTCGGCGATTTTACGGCCGTCGACCACGTGAATTTCCGCATCGGCCGCGGCGAAATCTTCGGCTTCCTGGGCTCGAACGGCTGCGGCAAGTCGACCACCATGAAGATGCTCACGGGCTTGCTGCCGGCGACCGAGGGCAAGGCCTGGCTATTCAGCAAGCAGGTCGATTCCAGCGACATCGATACGCGCCGCCGGGTCGGCTACATGTCGCAGGCGTTCTCGCTGTACAGCGAACTGACGGTACGCCAGAACCTCGTGCTGCACGCGCGCCTGTTCCACGTGCCAGAGGGCGAGATACCTGCGCGCATCGACGAAATGGCGCAGCGCTTCGACTTGGGTGCGGTGATGGACGACTTGCCCGACAGCCTGCCGCTGGGCATACGCCAGCGGCTGTCCTTGGCCGTGGCCATGGTGCACAAGCCGGAAATGCTGATCCTCGACGAGCCGACGTCCGGCGTCGACCCCATCGCGCGCGACAATTTCTGGCGCCTGATGATCGAGCTGGCGCGGCGCGACCACGTCACCATTTTCATCTCCACCCACTTCATGAACGAGGCCGAGCGCTGCGACCGTATCTCGCTGATGCATGCGGGTAAAGTGCTGGTCAGCGATGCGCCGGCCGAACTGGTGCGCAAGAAGGGCGCGCCCTCGCTGGAAGCGGCTTTCATCGCCTACCTGGAAGAGGCGGGCGGCGGCACGGCGCCGGCGGTGCAGGAAAGCGAGGCGCCCGTGCAGAAGGCGGAAGCGGTCGCACCGCAACAGGAACACCGGCGCAGCCGTTTCAGCCTGGGCCGCATGCTCAGCTACATGTGGCGCGAGACTTTGGAATTGCGCCGCGATCCCGTGCGCCTGACCCTGGCGCTGGGCGGCTCCGTGCTGCTGCTGTTCGTCATCGGCTTCGGCATCAGCCTCGATGTGGAAGACTTGAGTTACGCGGTGCTCGACCACGACCAGACGACGTTGAGCCAGAATTACACGAACAACCTGGCCGGCTCGCGCTATTTTATTGAGCGAGCGCCGCTGCGCGACTATGCCGATATCGACAAGCGCATGCGCAGCGGAGAACTGTCGCTGGCCATCGAGATCCCGCCCGGCTTCGCGCGCGACGTGCAGCGCGGCGCGCCGGCTCAGGTGGGCGCGTGGATCGACGGCGCCATGCCGATGCGCGCGGAAACCGTGCAAGGCTACGTGCAGGGCATGCATCAGCTGTGGCTGGCCGACCAGGCCTTGCACCGCTATGGCATCACGATGAGCAACCCCGTCGCCATCCAGACGCGCTACCGCTACAACCCCGACGTGAAAAGCCTGCCCGCCATGGTGCCGGCCGTGATTCCCTTGCTGCTGCTGATGCTGCCGGCCATGCTGGCGGCGCTGTCCGTCGTGCGCGAAAAGGAACTGGGTTCCATCATCAACCTGTACGTGACGCCCGTCACGCGCCTGGAATTCTTGCTCGGCAAGCAGGTGCCCTACGTCGTGCTGGCCATGTTCAACTTCCTTCTCATGGCGCTGCTGGCGGTGACCGCTTTTGGCGTGCCGGTCAAGGGCAGCCTGGCGACCCTGATCGGCGCCACGTTCATCTTCAATATCTGCGCCACCGGCATCGGCCTGTTCGCCTCGACCTTTACGCGCAGCCAGATCGCGGCGCTGTTCGTGACCATGATCGGCACCATGATCCCGGCCATCCAGTTTTCCGGCCTGCTCAATCCCGTCTCGTCGATGGAAGGCGTGGGCAAGGCCATCGGCCTGATGTACCCGGCCACGCACATGCTCAATATCAGCCGGGGCGTGTTCAACAAGGCGCTGGGACTGGGCGACCTGCACGCCTCGTTCTGGCCATTGATCATCGCCATCCCCGTGATCCTCGGCGTGACCGTGGCGCTGCTGAAGAAGCAGGAGAGCTGATATGCGCCATCTTGAAAACATCTACCGCCTGGGCGTGAAGGAAATCTGGAGCCTGATCCGCGATCCGATGATGCTGATCCTGATCCTCTACACGTTCACTTTGGCGATCTACGTGGCCGCCACGGCCAAGCCGGAAACGCTGCACATGGCGTCGATCGCCATCGTCGACGAGGATGGCTCGCCGCTGTCCGGGCGCATCGCCTCGGCCTTCTTCCCGCCCCAGTTCACGCCGCCGGCCATGATCAACCAGAGCCAGGTCGACGCGGGCCTCGACGCGGGACAGTACACCTTCGTGCTGACGATCCCGCCCAAGCTGCAGGCCGACGTGCTGGGCGGACGCCAGGCGGAACTGCAGCTGAACGTGGACGCCACGCGCATGAGCCAGGCTTTCAGCGGCAGCGGCTACATCCAGCAGATCGCCGCCGGCGAGATATCGGAATTCGCCAAGCGCTACCGGGGCGCAACCGTCTCGCCCGTGGAGCTGGTGATGCGCGCGCGCTTCAACCCGTCGCTGAGCCAGGCCTGGTTTGGCTCGCTGATGGAGCTTATCAACCAGGTGACGATGCTGTCGATCATTTTGACTGGCGCGGCGCTGATCCGCGAGCGCGAACACGGCACCATCGAGCATTTGCTGGTGATGCCCGTGACGCCGGCCGAAATCATGCTGGGCAAGGTATGGTCCATGGGCCTCGTGGTGCTGCTGGCCGCTGCCCTGTCGCTGAACCTGGTGGTGCGCGGCATGCTGCACGTGCCGATCGAAGGCTCGATCGCGCTGTTCCTGTGCGGCGCCGCGCTGCACCTGTTCGCCACCACGTCGATGGGTATTTTCCTCGCCACCGTGGCGCGCAGCATGCCGCAGTTCGGCATGCTCTTGATCCTCGTGCTGCTGCCGCTGCAGATGCTTTCGGGCGGCAGCACGCCGCGCGAAAGCATGCCTGAACTGGTGCAGAACATCATGCTGATCGCCCCGACCACGCATTTCGTCGAATTGAGCCAGGCGATCCTGTACCGGGGCGCCGGCATCGACGTGGTGTGGAAACCGTTCCTGGCCCTGCTGGCCATCGGCACGGCCCTGTTCACGTTTGCCCTTGCCCGTTTTCGCAAGACCATCAGCCAGATGGCGTAGCTCCCGCGCCGGAATGGTCCGGCGTTTTTTGCATGAAAAGGATAGCCATGAAAACCGAAGCTGCACCATTTTTCTCCACCGGCGGCTTGCCGTCGCTGGGCGTGCTGGGCGACTATGCGCGCGATTCGTGGCAGCGCATCGTGCTGTACGCGGACGTGATGCGCCGGCGCGGCAACCAGTACCAGGAACACATGGCCGAGGAAGTGCCGAACGTGCTCGACTTCCCCGCCGAACTGGTGATGTCGGGCCTGGAACTGGCGCGTCCCGTCAACTACGGCCTGGCGCGCATCCTGACGCCCGATGCGCCCGAACCTGATCCATCGAAGCGGCCCTTCGTCGTCGTCGATCCGCGCGCCGGCCATGGTCCCGGCATCGGCGGCTTCAAGGCCGAGAGCGAGATCGGCGTGGCCCTGCGCGCAGGCCATCCATGCTACTTCATCGGCTTCCTGCCCGATCCCGTGCCGGGACAGACGGTGGAAGACGTGATGCACGCCGAGGCGGCCTTCCTGGAAAAAGTCATCGCCCTGCATCCGCACAGCGAGGGGAAACCCGTCGTCATCGGCAATTGCCAGGCGGGCTGGCAAATCCTCATGACGGCGGCCATGCGCCCGGAATTGTTCGGTCCCATCATCGTGGCAGGCGCGCCCGTCTCGTACTGGGCCGGCTGGCATGGCCGCAATCCGATGCGCTACGCGGGCGGCCTGATGGGCGGCAGCTGGGCCACGGCGCTGGCGGGCGACCTGGGCAACGGCCGCTTCGACGGCGCCAGCCTGGTGCAAAATTTCGAGAAGCTCAACCCGGCCAACACGCTGTGGAGCAAGCAGTACAACTTGTACGCGAACATTGATACGGAAGCGCCCCGTTACCTGGAATTTGAAAAATACTGGGGCGGCCACGTCTTCCTCAACGACGTCGAGATGCAGTACATCGTCGACAATCTGTTCATCGGCAACCGCCTGGCCACGGCCGAATTGATCACCTCCGACGGCGTGCGCCTGGACTTGCGCAATATCCGTTCGCCCATCGTCGTGTTCTGCTCGAATGGCGACAACATCACGCCGCCGCCGCAGGCGCTGGGCTGGATCACGGACCTGTACCGCGACGACAAGGACGTACTGATGCACGACCAGACCATCGTCTACGCCGTGCATGACAGCATTGGCCACCTGGGCATCTTTGTATCGGCCAAGGTGGGGCACAAGGAACACCAGAAATTCGCCAGTAATATCGACTTGATCAACCTGCTGCCGGCCGGTATCTACGAAGCGCGGATCGTCGACAAGACGCCCGATACGCCGAACGCGGACCTGGCCAGCGGCGACTACGTGCTGCAGGTCGAGCACCGCGGCATCGACGACGTGCGCGCCATCGTGCAGCCGAGCGTGGAAAACGACCGCAAGTTTGCCGCCGCCGCGCGCGTGTCCGAAGTGAACCTGGCCCTGTACCGCACGTTTGCGCAGCCGTGGGTGCGCGCCATGGTCACGCCGCAGACGGCGCGCTTCCTGCAGCTGGCACACCCGCTGCGCGTGTCGTACGAGCGCTGGACCGACCATAATCCGCTGGCCAGGCTGGTGGCCAAGGAGGCGGAAAAAGTGCGCGCCCAACGCCAGCCGGTGGCGCCCGACAACCCGCTGCTGGCCATGCAGGAAGCCATTTCCGGCGCCATCACGGCCGGCTTGAACGGCTGGCGCGACTGGCGCGATACGGTGCAGGAAACCACCTTCGACCTGGTGTACGGTTCGCCGCTGGTGCAGGCGCTGACGGGACAGGCTATTGGCGATACGACGCCGCCGCGCCCCCATCCCGGCATCTCGCCCGAGCATTGCGAATACGTGCGCTGCGAAACGCGCAAGATGGACGAGGACATGCAGCGGGGCGGCCTGGTGGAAGCGGCCGTGCGCGCGCTGTTCTATATCTACCGCTTCCGCATGATCGCCGACGAGCGCAGGGTCAACCTGGCCCTCAAACTGATCAAGCCGCAATACCGGCAGGACGTCGGCATGGAGGAGTTCCGCGGTATCGTGCGCCAGCAGGCACGCCTGATGCTGCATGATTTCGATGCGGCCATCGCCGCCTTGCCGGCCTTGCTGTCGCGCGCCGACCCTGACGACATCGGTGCGCTGGCCGAGTGGCTGCAGCAAGTGCTGCAAGTGCCCGAGGCGCCGACGCCGGACGAGGAAGCGAGCCTGCAGCAGATGCTCGATGTTTTCGACCGCGCGGTCAAGGCACAGGCGAAGGCGCTGCCGCCGGACGCGCGCACATCCGCTGTCGGCCCGAAAGCCAAACCGGCCAAACACATTACCCCTGTATAGAAGACCACGATGACTACTTCCCAAGACGATGAGCTGAATATCGTACGCAACCGTACCTTCGACCAGATCGCCATCGGCGACACGGCCAGCATCACGCGCACCCTGAGCATGGACGATATCGCCCTGTTCGCGGTGATGTCGGGCGATGACAACCCGCAGCACCTCGATACGGAATTTGCCGCCGCCACCCGCTACCAGGGCGTGATCGCCCACGGCATGTGGGGCGCGTCCCTCATTTCCGCCGTGCTGGGCACGCGCCTGCCCGGCGCCGGCACCGTCTACACGGGGCAGACTCTGCGCTTTTTGCAACCGGTGCGCGTGGGCGATACCCTGGCCATCAGCGTCACCGTCACGGCGCTCGAGCCGCGCAGCCGCCACGTGACGCTGGCTTGCCGCTGCGTCAACCAGCTTGGCGCCGTGGTGCTTGAGGGCGAGGCGCAGGTGATCGCACCCGCCGAGCAGATCGAGCGGGCGCGCGCCACCTTGCCCGAAGTGCGCCTGCATAACGGCGACGGCACGCGGCGCCTGCTCGAGCACGCGCGCACCCTGGGCCCGATCAGGGTAGCCGTGATCCACCCTTGCGATGAACTGAGTCTGTCCGGCGCGCTCGACGCGCATGCGGCCGGCCTGATCACGCCCGTGCTGGTGGCGCCGCGCGCGCGCCTGGAAGCGGTGGCGTTGGAGGCTGGCCTGAGCCTGGAAGGTATCGCCATCGAGGATGTCGAGCATAGCCATGCGGCCGCCGCGCGCGGTGCCGAACTGGCGGGCAAGGGCGAAGTGGAAGCCTTGATGAAGGGCAGCCTGCACACGGATGAACTGATGTCGGCCGTGCTGTCGGCCAGCGCCGGGCTGCGCACCAAGCGGCGCATCAGCCACTGCTTCCTGATGCAGACGCCCGCGTATCCGCGTCCCTTCATCATCACGGATGCGGCCATCAATATCGCGCCCAACCTGGCCATGAAGGCCGACATCGTGCGCAACGCCATTGACCTGGCCCACGTGATCGGCGTGGCCTGTCCGCGCGTGGCCATCCTGGCTGCCGTGGAAACGGTGAATGCGGACATGCCCGCCACCCTGGACGCGGCCGCCCTGTGCAAGATGGCCGACCGTGGCCAGATCACGGGCGCCATCCTCGATGGCCCGCTGGCTTTTGACAATGCCGTGTCGATCGCCGCCGCCACCGTCAAGGGCATCGTCTCGGAAGTGGCGGGCCGCGCCGATATCCTGCTGGTGCCCGACCTGGAAAGCGGCAACATGCTGGCCAAGCAGCTCGAATACATGGGCGACGCGGACAGCGCCGGCATCGTGCTGGGCGCGAAAATTCCCGTCATCCTCACCAGCCGCGCCGACTCGCGCGCCAGCCGCATCGCCTCGTGCGCCATCGCCGTGATGCTGGCCAACCATTACCGGAGCACGCCGCCATGAACGCACCAATCACACATGCCGATGGCGCCCTGATCCTCGTGCTCAATTGCGGTTCGTCGAGCATCAAGTTCGCCCTGTTTGAGCAGGCGGGCGGCGTGCTGCCGCAGCAGGCGCAATGGAGCGGCAAGGTCGAAGGCATCGGCCGCGAAAACGCCACCTACCGCGCCGGCGGCCTGCCTGCCGTCGCCCTGCAGCTCGATCCGCAGCAGCCGCATCATGCGGCGCTCGAATACATCCGCGCACAAGTGGTGGCGCAGCTGGACGGGCGCCCCTTGCGCGCCGTGGCGCACCGCGTGGTGCATGGCGGCAGCAAGTATTTCGCCCCCGTGCGCATCGATTTTGCCGTGCTGGCCGACCTGAAAAGTTATGTGCCGCTCGCGCCCCTGCACCAGCCGTTCGCGCTGGAAGCCATCGAAGTGCTGCTTGAATCGCGGCCCGACATCGCCCAGGTGGCGTGCTTCGACACGGCCTTCCACCACACGGTGCCGCAGGTCGAGCAGATGCTGGCCCTGCCTTACGATGCGTGGGAGCGGGGCTTGCGCCGCTACGGTTTCCACGGCCTGTCGTACGAATACCAGTCGCTGGTGCTGGAGCAGCGTTTTGGCGCTGCCGCGCGCGGCAAGGTCATCGTGGCCCACCTGGGCAGCGGCGCCAGCCTGTGCGCGATGGAGAATTTGCACAGCGTGGCCACCACCATGGGCTTTTCGGCGCTCGATGGCCTGATGATGGGCACGCGCTGCGGTTCGCTCGATCCGGGCGCCGTGATCTACCTGATGGAAATCGAAAAGCTGTCGCTGGAAAAAGTGGCGCACGTGCTGTACCACGAGTCGGGCTTGCTGGGCGTGTCGGGCGTGTCGGCCGACCCGCCCATCTTGCTGGCGCAGCAGGACCGGCAGGATGCCACGGGAGAACGCATCCGCGCCGCGCTGGCTTTATATATCCGCCGCATCGTGCGCGAGATCGGCGCCCTGACGGCCGTGCTCGGTGGGTTGGACATGCTGGTGTTTACGGCCGGTATCGGCGAACACAGCGCTGAGCTGCGCCAGCGCATCTGCGACGAGCTGGGGTTTATCGGCCCCGTGCTCGACGGGGAGGCGAATGCGCGCAATGCCAGCCGTATCTCCACCGATGCCAGCCGCATTGTCGTGGGCGTGGAGCCGGCCAACGAGGAATGGGTGGCTGCCCGCCACGCGGCCCTGGCCCTGGCCGTGGGCGCATGAGGAACTGAGACCTGCATCGCACCCAATGGGAAATTTGCTGATTTGCACATATTTTCCGTTGAGTGCGCTAACGCACTGTGTGGTTTGCCGGATATCTTTACTATGAAGTCATGCCATTGCGCTACATCAAGAAACAGCGCGATGCCTGGCAAATTTTGAGCATTTTGCCCGCCTTTAGTAAGAATAAAATTAAACCATATTGAAAGGTCTCATCATGAACAAATTACTCGCCACCCTGATCGCTACCCTGTTTGCCACCGCTGCCATCGCGCAAACGGCGCCAACTACCCCAGCCGTTGCCAGCGCCCAGGCGTCTGCGCAGCATGACATCAACAAGGCTGCCAACAAGGAAGCCAAAGTCGATGCCAAAGCTGACGCCAACGTCGCCAAGGCTGAAATGAAGGCCGACGAAAAGAAAGCCGACGCCCAGCACAAGGCAAATAAAACCAAGGCCAAGGCTCACGACAAAGTGGTCGACGCCGATCCGGAAGACAAGATGAAGGCGCAAGCCAAGGCTGACAAGGCCGCCGCCAAGGCCGATGCGAAAGCGGGTAAAACCGCCGTGAAAGCGGACGCCAAGGTCGCCAAGGAAAAAGTGGAAGCGAACCAGGATAAAGCCATCGCCGCCACCAAGACGGAAGAAGTCAAGGCCAAGGCCGACGCTGAAGTCAAGGCCGCCGCCGCCAAGTAATACACCGTTTGCGGGCTTCGGCCCGCAGGCCACAAGACAGCTTCGGCTGTCTTTTTTTTCGTCCGCCACTTTTCCCTGGCACCGCTTGCCAGTCTTGATCTCGCGCAAGTGCTCCTCTTTTCGCCGTGCCATAGTGAATTGGCACATAGACGAAGGAGACATCATGAGCACCGCTAAAACGAAAAAATCACCGGCCACCAGTTCGGCCGAAGACATGCCTGCCATGCCATCCATGCCGGTCGAAGGTGACATGCACGCCGACGCAGGGGCTGCGGATGCGATGCCGGGGCCGCGCCTGGGCATGTCGTACGCGGACCAGGCGGCGCTCGCCCAGGGTGCGGCCGCCGGGAATGCCGGCGCCATGCCGGGCGGCGGCATGCAGCAGGCGCCGCAGGGCATGGCGGGCGCCAGTTGCATGCAGGTGGGCGTTGGCGGTGGCATGGGCGGCGATGGTGGCGGCAGTGGCGGCATGGGCGGCGGCGGTGATGGAGGACAGGGCGGCGGGCAGGGGGGCGGCACTCCGCAGAAGCGCACCTGCGCCACGATGGACGTGCACCGCCGCCTGCTGACCGAAGATCCGTCGTACGCGAACGTGCGCGCCGATATTGAAAACCTGGCGGGACTGTACGAGGGCGACGCCAGCATTGCCGGGCGTTCCGGCGTGACGCACATTCCGGTGGTGGTGCACGTGGTGTGGAATACGGCCGAGCAGAATATCTCGGATGCGCAGATCGCCAGCCAGATCGATGTGCTCAATCGCGACTTCCGGCGCGTCAACCCCGATGTCAACAGCACGCCGGCGCCATTCCTGCCGCTGACGGCCGATGCGCGCGTGGAGTTTGCGCTGGCCACGACCGATCCGCATGGCGCGGCCACCAGCGGCATCGAGCGGCGCCAGACGACGGTAGCCTCGTTTGGCGCGGACGATGCCGTCAAGTCGCAGGCGACGGGTGGCATGGATGCCTGGCCGGCCGACAGTTACCTGAATATCTGGGTATGCCAGTTGGGTGGCGGCTTGCTCGGTTACGCGCAGTTTCCCGGCGGCCCGGCCGCCACCGATGGCGTGGTGATTTTGCAATCGGCCTTTGGCACGATGGGCACGGCGGCGCCGCCGTTTCACCTGGGCCGCACGGCCACGCATGAAATCGGCCACTGGCTGAACCTGAACCATATCTGGGGCGACGACGGCACCGGATGCTCGGGCACGGACAACGTGGCCGACACGCCGAACCAGGGCGGGCCGAACACGGGCCAGCCTTCGTTTCCCCAGGTGTCGTGCAATAACGGACCGAATGGCGACATGTTCATGAACTACATGGATTACGTCGACGATCCCGCCATGTTCATGTTCACGGCGGGCCAGGTGGCGCGCATGCAGGCTTGCCTCGATGGCCCGCGCGCCAGCATCGGTACAGGTGGCGGGGGCGCAGGCGCCACGCCGCGCCAGAGCTCCTCTCCCGTCGTGGCCTGGGGGGCAAGCCGCCTCGATGTCTTCGTCGTTGGCATGGACCGCGCCCTGTATCACAAGGCCTGGAATGGCACGGCCTGGGCGCCGTCCGTCAGCGGCTATGAAGGGCAGGGCGGCATCTGCACCAGTGCGCCGCAAGTGGTGTCGTGGGGGCCGAACCGGCTCGACGTGTTCGTCACGGGCACCGACAGCGGCTTGTTCCATAAGTGGTGGAACGGCACGGCTTGGGGACCGTCGCTGACCGGCTATGAAGCAATGGGCGGCCTGTGCGTGGGCGACCCGCGCGCCGTGGCCTTGGGGCCGAACCGCCTCGACGTGTTTGTCGTCGGCACGGACCGCGGCCTGTATCACAAGTGGTGGAACGGGTCGGCCTGGGGGCCGTCGCTGACCGGTTACGAAGCCATGGGCGGCATCTGCCTGGGCCAGCCGGAAGCCGTGGCATGGGGGCCGAACCGCCTCGATGTCTTCGTCGTCGGCACGGACCGGGCCCTGTACCACAAGTGGTGGGATGGCACGGCCTGGGGACCGTCGCTGACGGGCTATGAACGCCTGGGCGGCATCTGCACCTCGTCGCCGAAGGCCGTGGCGTGGGGACCGGACCGCCTCGACGTCTTTGTCACGGGTACCGACGGCGCGCTGTACCATAAATGGTGGGATGGCGCGAAATGGGGGCCTTCCAACGATGGTTTCGAGCGCCTGGGCGGTATCTGCGTGGGCGAGGTGGAAGCCGTGTCGTGGGCGCCGGACCGGCTTGACCTGTTCGTCATCGGCACGGACAGCGCCCTGTATCACAAGGCCTGGAATGGCACGGCCTGGTCGCCTTCCCTGACGGGCTTTGACAACCTGGGTGGCGTGTGTACTTCGCGTCCGCGCGCCACGGCCTGGGCGCCGGACCGCCTCGACGTGTTTGTCACGGGCACGAATGGCGCGCTGTTCCACAAGGCTTGGAACGGCACGGCCTGGTCGCCCTCCGTGACGGGCTATGAAAACCTGGGCGGCGTGGTATCGTGCTTCTGAGGGAGGGATCGCCATGCATGGCATGACAACGGCACTGCCCAGCGGCAGCTGGACGCACTCGTTCGAGGAGGATGCGGACGGCATCGAGGTGTACCGGCCCACGGCCACGTTTGTCTTTCCTCCCAGCCGCAAGGGGCGCAAGGTGCTGGAATTCGGCGCGCCCGCCGGCGCCATGGCGCAAGGGGCGGCGACCTTGACGCCGATGGCGCCCGGCCCCGACGACCGGCCCCGCGCCGGCCCCGTGACCCGGCTCGTACCCCTGGGCATGGGCCGTTATGCGCTCGGTGATGGCGCCGGGGCGCAGGACGTGATCGATATCGTCGAAGCGACGCCCGACGTGCTGCGCCTGGCGCGGCGCTAAGGCTGGCCGCGCAGCTTGTGCGCAAGCGCCGTGCGGTTGCCCACGTCCAGCTTCTGATAAATCGCGTGCAGCTGGTTGCGCACGGTGGCCGGCGACTTGCCCAGTTCCCTGGCGATGCTTTTGTAGGGCAGACCTTCGGCCGCCATGGCCGCCACCAGCCGCTCGGCCGGTGTCAAACGCTGCATGGCGGCCTGCCTGAAACGTTGTTTGTCATCGCTGTTCTCCTGTCCGTGGGCGGCATGCCGGTGGCATGCCTGCAGGGATAACGGGAGCACGGGGCGTATCTGTAAAACTATTTTTCCTGCTTCGATACGCTGCGATAGGCGAAAAAAAAAGACAGGCGAACCTGTCTTTTCGTGTAGCGCGATGGTGATCAGCCGATGGCCGCTATCGACACCGGTTTCAGCTTGGCCGCCAGCGCCTTGCCTTTCTTGGCGCGCTTGCCGAAGTGGTCGGCCAGGGCCGTGGCGCCCAGAGACGCATCCTGCGGTTTCGACGCCCGGCCGATGCCGGAGACGACCACGCCGCGCTGGGTGATCGGCTGCACGGCCAGCAGCTTGTCCTTGGCATCGAGGTCGATCAGCTTGACGCCCGTGCCGCCCTTGGACAGGGTCTTCATTTCATCGAGGCCGAACACCAGCAAGCGCGCGCCTTCCGTCAGGCAGGCCAGGGCGCTGGCCGCTTCGGCGATGACTTTCGGTTCGAGCGGCACGTCGCCGTCATCGAGGGTGATGAAGGCCTTGCCGCCTTTCAGACGGCTGACCATGTCGCCCGCCTTGGCGATGAAGCCGTAGCCGGCGCTCGACGCCAGCAGCAAATTGGTGGCGCCATTGCCCGCAAAGTAGTGCAAGATGCGCACGGCATTGCCCGGGGTACCGCCGCTCAGGTCGCACAAGGTCGTGATCGGCACACCGTCGCCGCGCGCGTTGGGCAGCGCCGAAACGGGAACCGAGTAAATCTTGCCGTTGTTGCCAAAGCCCAGCAGGGTGTCGACCGTGCGGCACTCGAAGGCGCCATGCAGGCTGTCACCGGCCTTGAACGTGAATTGCGCCGCATCGTGGCCGATGCCGGTACGCGCGCGCACCCAGCCTTTTTCCGAAATGATGACGGTGACCGGTTCATCGACGACTTTCTGTTCCGCCACGGCTTTCTGCGCTTCCTCGATCAGGGTGCGGCGCGCGTCGCCGAACTGCTTGGCGTCCGCTTCGATTTCGCGGATGATGGCGCGCTTCATCGAACCCGGGTTGTCGAGCAGGTCCTGCAGCGACTTTTCTTCCCTGCGCAGCTCGGCCAGCTCCTGCTGGATCTTGATCGTTTCCAGGCGCGCCAGCTGGCGCAGACGGATTTCCAGGATGTCGTCGGCCTGGCGTTCGGACAGGTTGAACGCGTCGATCAGGGCCGCCTTCGGTTCATCCGAATTGCGGATGATCTGGATCACCTTGTCGATATTGAGCAGGATCGCTTCGCGCCCTTCCAGGATATGGATGCGGTCCTTGACCTTGCCGAGTTTGTAGCCGGTGCGGCGTGTGACGGTCTCGAAGCGGAAATCGATCCACTCGCGCAGGATGTCGCCCAGGCCTTTCTGGCGCGGACGGCCGTCGCCGCCTATCATCACCAGGTTGATCGAGGTCGACGATTCCAGCGACGTATGCGCCAGCAGCATCAGCATGAATTCCGTCTGGTCCTGGTTCTTCGACTTCGGCTCGAATACGAGGCGCACGGGAGCGGCGCGGCCCGATTCGTCGCGGATGGTGTCGAGCGAATTGAGGATCAGCGCTTTCAGGGCCACCTGGTCCGGCGACAGCGCCTTCTTGCCCAGTTTGATCTTCGGATTCGTCAGCTCCTCGATTTCTTCCAGCACTTTTTGCGACGAGGTGCCCGGCGGCAGTTCCGTCACGACGGCTTGCCACTGGCCGCGCGCCAGCTCTTCGATCTTCCAGCGCGCGCGCACCTTCATGCTGCCACGGCCGCTCGCGTACATGTCCTGGATTTGCGATGGCGGCGTGATGATCTGGCCGCCGCCGGGGAAGTCGGGGCCGGGAATGATGGCCATCAGCTCGGCGTGCGTCATCTTCGGATCGCGGATCATGGCGACGGCCGCTTTCGCCACTTCGGCCAGGTTGTGCGACGGGATTTCCGTCGCTAGGCCTACGGCGATGCCGGAGGCGCCGTTCAGCAGCACCATGGGCAGGCGCGCCGGCAGCAGTTTCGGTTCTTCCGTCGAACCGTCGTAGTTGGGCTGGAAGTCCACCGTGCCCATGCCGATTTCATCCATCAGCAGCTTGGCGATCGGCGTCAGACGCGCTTCCGTGTAGCGCATGGCCGCAGCACCGTCGCCGTCGCGCGAGCCGAAATTGCCCTGGCCGTCGATCAGCGGGTAGCGCAGCGAGAAATCCTGCGCCATGCGCACGAGCGCGTCGTACACGGACTGGTCGCCGTGCGGATGCAATTTACCGAGCACGTCGCCGACCACGGCCGCCGATTTGCGCGGCTTCGCCGTGGAGTTCAGGCCCAGCTCGTTCATCGCATACAGGATGCGGCGCTGCACGGGCTTTTGGCCGTCGCACACGTCGGGCAGGGCGCGGCCCTTGACGACGGAGATGGCGTAATCGAGATAGGCGCGCTCGGCAAAGGTGGACAGGGTCAGCGCTTCGCCGTCGAATACCGGTTCATCCGGCTCGATCGGCTCAGGCTGGGCATCGTCAAATAAATTCGTTTGTGTGGACATGGCGCTTGTTTCGGTGTTGAGTGGTTGCGGTTGAATTCGTGGGGCTGATTATGACAGCCCGGATTTGGAAAAGGACTTGCCGTACGTCAGATACATATAGCGCAAGGTCAGATACAGCACGGCCAGGGCCAGTTCGACGCTGTGATGCATCATCGGCATGGCGCGGATGGCCGGGGCGTGGCCGGCCAGCACGACGCTGGCGAGGGACGGCACCAGCACCACCGGCCAGATCGTCTTCCATTTGAAATCGGTGGGGGAAAACAGCAAGCCGGCGCACGACCAGGCATACAGCGCGGCGCCGACGAGGGCGGCTGGCAGCTGCTGCACATACAGCAAGGACAGCAAGCCCGCGCAGCCGATCAGCCATGCGGCGCGCAGGCGGGGCAAGAGCGCCTCGGGGAAGCCGCAATCGCCATACAGGCCGGTGGCGCAGCGCAGGGCCAGCGCCGCCAGACAAAACATCATCGGCATGGCATCGCCGATGGCCAGCGCCGACGGGCCTTTGCCGCTCATGAACATGGCCGCGAACAGCGACAGGCCCAGACACAGGAGCAGCAGCATGCCATGCAGCAGCTGGCGGTTCATCGCGTACGCGAGCAGGGCCGACGCGCACAAACCGGCCGCGGTAACGAGGCGCACGGTGTCGCTGCGCTCGGGCAGGAACAGCAGCAGCGCCAGCACGAGGTAGGGCACGATCCAGCCCAGTTGCCGCAAGCCGGGCCGCTGCCACAGCGCGGGCAGGCGTTCCTGCAGCGCTTCTTGCATTGCTTCCAGGCGCGCGAACAGGGGCGCCGGCCAGCGCAAGGCATGCATGGCCAGCAGGGAAAAGGCCAGCGCCTGGAAGCCCAGCAGGCTGGCATAGGCCGCCATGTCGCCGAGCTTGAAGCCGGCCGCATCGAGCACGCCCGCGAGCATGAAGTGCAGCACGAAACCGAGGCCGCCCGAGGCCAGTGCCGTCTGCTTGAAGTAGCGCTTCGCATGGACGGCGTGTTCCCACCGTTCGAACAAGTCCGTATCGAGCTTCCAGGCTAGCATCTCGCCGTGCTGCCAGCGTATCGTGTGCAGCAGTTCGCGCAGCTGCAGCGTGAATTTTTGGTCGAACAGCTGGCGCGCGTAGGCCGAAGGCGACTGCTGCGACATGATGCAGTCCAGGCCCGGGTAGCTGTCGCGGTTGTCGCTGAAGTGGGCGAACGAGCGGTCGGCCCGGTAGCGCTGCACGGCGCTGCGCACCAGATCCCCATGGCTGCGCGCCAGGTAGGAAAAATCGCGGTCCCAGCCCAGTTGCTCGAACAGGGCCTGGCGCAGCGCCAGGTCATAGCCGGCGCTGGCGCAGTAGCGCAGCGCGCACAAGTCGAATTCCTCGCGCACGTCGAGGTTGAGCATGGCGTCGTCCTGCAGGATGCCGGCCACTACCTCACCGCCATCCGTGTGCCGAGACTGTTCCAGGAATGCCTGCCACAGGCTGGCCGCTTCCTGCGCCGGATCGATGGCGACCACGCCCCATAGTTCCGGCGGCGGTGCGGGCTCCTGGGCAATGACGCCCCACAGTTCCGCAGGCGGCTCCTGCGCTTCCTGCGCGGGTTCGTCGATGACGCCCCACAGCTCGGCCGCTTCGATGGCCGGCGCTTCTGGCGCTTCGACCTCTTGCGGTTCCGGAAATTCCTCGGCAAACAGGTGCGCATGGCGCAGCGCGTATTCATACGCGTCGCGCAGTTCCTGGAAGGCGGCAGGATCGTCTTCGGGGCGCGTCACCTTCAGGCGCTTCGCATACGCGCGCTTCAGCGCGCGCTCGTCGCCCGTCGGCTCCGTGCCCAGGATTGTCCACAGGCTGCGCTGTCCGTTGTCCATGCCGCCGTCCATTTACAGGAAGCTCTCGCTCTCGACCTGGCGCAACACGTCATCCAATGCCTGGCGGGCCTTGCGGATGGTGTTCGGGTCCTGCGTTTCCAGCGCGGCCTGGAAGTTGGCCGTGTGCGCAGCCAGATACTGGCGCACGTCGCCCAGCGACTGTTCGTACAGCCGGTCGGCGCGCGTGACCAGGGTGCGGTTTTCCAGCTGCTCGCGCGGGTGGATCTTCAGGTCGGCCAGTTCCGCAAAGCGCTGCTCGATCTGTTCCGGCGTCATCACGCCCGCGTTGTCGCTGATGATCATCTTGTGGCGTTCCTGCGTGGCCAGCACCGTCACTTCCGCTTCCAGCACGCCGCTGATGTCATAGGTGAAGCGCACGTCGATGCCGATCTCGCCAGCCTTTTTCGCGGGGATCGGGAAGCTGATCTTGCCAAGGAAGACGTTGTCGGCCACCAGGCGCGATTCGCCCTGGAAGATCGCCACGTTGATTTCCTTCTGGTTGTCGTAGATGGTGGTGATGTTTTCCGTACGCGAGACGGGTACCACGGAGTTGCGCTCGATGATGGGCAGGTAATGGCCGCCTTCATACTGGTTCGCACCGACCTGGCGCGAAATGGAAATGCCCAGCGAGTATGGCGCCACGTCCGTCATGACCACTTCGTCGAGGGCCGCGTCGCGCATTTTCAGGCCCGCCTGCACGGCGGCGCCCAGCGCCACTGCTTCGTCCGGGTCCAGGTGGATGGCGGGGAAGCGGCCGAACATGCGCGACACGAGTTTGCGCACCAGCGGCATGCGCGTGGCGCCGCCGGCCAGCACCACTTCATTCAATTCCGCGGCGCGGATGGTGGCGTCGCGCAGCGCCCGTTCCACGGGCAGGCGCAGGCGCGCCAGCAGCGGCTCGCACAATTGCGCCAGCTTGTCTTCGCCGATCTCCCAGCTGTATTCCTTGTCCTGGTAGCGCGTGGCCATGCGCACGGACGGCTGCTCCGACAGCAAACGCTTGACGCGCTCGGCCTCATCGCGCAGCAGCTGTTGCTGGCGCGGGTCGAGCAGGCGGCTGCCGACGGCGTCGCGCAGGCCGCTGCCTTCGAGGAAGGCGTCGACCAGCACGGTGACGAAGTCTTCACCGCCGAGGAAATTGTCGCCGGCCGAGGCGCGCACTTCCATCACGCCTTCGAACAGCTCGAGGATCGACACGTCGAACGTGCCGCCGCCCAGGTCGAAAACGAGGAATTTGCTTTCCTGTTCCTTGTCGCGGATGCCATAGGCCAGCGCGGCGGCCGTCGGCTCGTTGAGCAGGCGCTCCACGCGCAAGCCCGCCAGCTGGCCGGCGATGCGCGTGGCCTTGCGCTGCGCATCGCTGAAATACGCGGGCACGGTGATGATGGCTTCCTCGACCTTGTGGCCGAGGAAGGCTTCGGCATCTTCCTTCAGCGCGCGCAGCACCATCGACGACAGTTCTTCCGGGCGGAATTGCTGCGTGCCGAGGGTGATCTTCTTTTCGCTGCCCATGTAGCGCTTGAAGACGGCTGCCGTCAGCTGCGGGTGCGTCTGCAGGCGCTCGCGCGCCGCTCGGCCCACGAGCACAGTGCCGTCGTCATCGATGCTCACGCATGATGGCGTCAGGTGTTCACCGAGCGCATTCGGGATGATGGAAGCCTTGCCGTCGCGCCAGATGGCGACTAGGCTGTTGGTGGTGCCCAGGTCGATGCCGATGATCATCAGATATCCGCCTCCGCCTCATTGCCGTGTTCTTCGATCCAGGCGCGGCGTCCTGCCGCTTCGCCCTTGCCCATCAACATATTGAAGCGCAAGGCCGAAGCCATATGATCGACTTCACCGAGCGTCACGGGCAGCAAACGGCGCGTGTCCGGGTTCATCGTCGTTTCCCACAGTTGCTCGGCGTTCATCTCGCCCAGGCCCTTGAAGCGCGAGATCGACCAGGCGCCCTGTTTCACGCCTTCCTTGCGCAGCTTGTCTTCGATGGCCACCAGCTCGCCGTCGTCGAGCGCGTAGATTTTCTGGATCGGCTTCTTGCCGCGCGCGGGCGCATCGACCCGGTACAAAGGCGGGCGGGCGATGCAGATGTGGCCCTTGTTGATCAGGACCGGGAAGTGCTTGAAGAACAAGGTCAGCAGCAATACCTGGATGTGCGAGCCATCCACGTCCGCATCGGACAGGATGCAGATCTTGCCGTAGCGCAGGCCGGACAGGTCGGGTGTATCGCCCACGCTGTGCGGATCGACGCCGATGGCCACGGCGATATCGTGGATTTCGTTATTGGCGAACAGGCGGTCGCGGTCCGTCTCCCACGAGTTCAAGACCTTGCCGCGCAGGGGCAGAATCGCCTGGAATTCCTTGTCGCGGCCCATTTTGGCCGAACCGCCCGCCGAGTCACCCTCGACGAGGAACAGTTCATTGCGCGCGATGTCCGACGATTCGCAGTCGGTCAGCTTCCCGGGCAGGACGGCCACGCCCGACGATTTTTTCTTTTCCACTTTTTGCAGCGAGCGCTGGCGCGACTGCGCCTGCTTGATCACCAGTTCGGCAAGCTTCTTGCCGTAGTCGACGTGCTGGTTCAGCCACAGTTCCAGCGGCGGCTTGGTGAAGGTCGACACGAGGCGCACGGCGTCGCGCGAGTTCAGGCGTTCCTTGATCTGGCCCTGGAATTGCGGGTCCAGCACTTTCGCCGACAGCACGAACGAAGCGCGCGCGAACACGTCTTCCGGCAGCAGCTTCACGCCTTTCGGCAGCAGCGAGTGCATTTCGACGAAGTTTTTCACGGCGCCGAACAGGCCGTCGCGCAAGCCCGATTCGTGCGTGCCGCCATTCGAGGTGGGGATCAGATTGACGTACGATTCGCGCACGATGGCGCCTTCTTCCGTCCACGCCACCACCCAGGCCGCGCCTTCGCCTTCGGCAAAGCCTTCCGAGTCCGGCCCCGCGTATTGCGCGCCCTCGAAAAGGGGAATCAGGGTTTCGCCATTCGATACCTGCGCCAGCGTTTCGGTCAGGTAGCCGCGCAAGCCTTCCGCGTACTGCCACGTCTGCGTATCGCCCGTCTTCGCGTTGGTCAGGGTGACGGTGACGCCCGGCAGCAGCACGGCTTTCGAGCGCAGCAGGCGTTGCAGCTCCGTTTGCGAGATGTTCGGCGAATCAAAATATTTTGCATCGGGCCAGGCCGTGACGCGCGTGCCCGACTTCTTGCCGTCGCGCGGGGCGGGGCGGGAATTCAATGGCTCGATCACGTCGCCATTCGCAAACACCATGTGGTGCAAGCCGTTGCCGTCGCTTTCTTTGCGCCAGACGGTGATTTCCAGGCGTGTGGACAGCGCATTGGTGACGGACACGCCGACGCCGTGCAGACCGCCCGAGAACGCGTAGGCGCCGCCCGAACCCTTGTCGAACTTGCCGCCCGCGTGCAGCCTTGTAAACACGATTTCCACGGTCGGCACGCCTTCTTCCGGGTGCAGGCCGACGGGAATGCCGCGGCCATTGTCTTCCACGGTGATGCTGCCATCCGTGTTTTGCGTGACGGCGATGTGCGTGCAATGACCGCCCAACGCCTCGTCGGAGGCATTGTCGATCACTTCCTGAATGATATGCAGCGGATTTTCAGTGCGGGTGTACATCCCCGGGCGCTGCTTGACGGGTTCCAGTCCTTTCAGGACACGGATGGATGATTCGCTGTAGTCGGATGCTGGTTTTTTAGTGGCCATACGTGTTCAAGCTAAGTAAAGACAGTGGTTGGAACGCCAGGCCAGGGCACTGCGGGCGCAATGACAGCGGCGGCGATAACTGTATGAATATACAGTATATCCCGTCCAGCGTCACTGGGGGAGGGCAGTGCGGCAGGCCAGGCGTCCTTGTGCGGACGCTCGCGCATTCTATCTTGTCCCGCGAGCAATAGCGCTACTCCAGGGCAACAACAGTGCGCCTCAGGCGTGGTTTTGCGCCAATTGTGCTGGATTTTATGCGGTAAAGCCCCCGTTTTTACATCTTGTTTACATGCGCCTCCCCAGTCTTTACGAATTTTTTAGACCCTTTTGGCTAATCTGCTCACTATCAAAACAAACCTGAATGAGGGTGGGAATGGATCTCGTGTATCTCGGCTTGATTGCCGTGTTTTTCGTCCTGGCGGCCGGCTTTGCCGTCGCCTGCGACAAATTAGGGAGCGTCAAATGAACGCGTTTTATGTGCTGGGCGCCGTCGTCTCGGCTGGTTTGCTCGTGTACCTGCTGGTGGCGCTGCTGAAGGCGGAGGAACTGTGATGACGACGCAATCGATACTGTTATTGGTGGCCTTCCTGGCCGTGCTGCTGGCCGCCGGCTATCCGCTGGGCCTGTACATGGCCAAGGTGGCCGGCGATGCGCCCGTGCGCGGCCTGGGCTGGCTGCAAAAGCTGGAAAACCTGCTGTACCGCTGGTCCGGCCTGCCCGACGACAAGGCCATGGGCTGGAAAAGCTATGCCATCGCCCTGATCGTCTTCAATACCGTGGGCGCCGTCTTCGTCTACGGCCTGCAGCGCCTGCAGGGCATTTTACCGTTGAATCCACAGGGCCTGGGCGCCGTCAGCCCCGATTCCTCGTTCAATACCACCGTCAGCTTCGTCGCCAATACCAACTGGCAGGGCTACGGCGGCGAACAGACCATGAGCTATCTGACCCAGATGCTGGGCATGGCATGCCAGAACTTCTTTTCGGCGGCCACCGGCATCGCCGTGATCTTCGCGCTGGTGCGCGGCTTCGCCTCGCGCTCGGGCAAATCGATCGGCAATTTTTGGGTCGACCTCGTGCGCTCGACCCTGTACATCCTGCTGCCGCTGTCGCTGGCCCTGTCCGTCGTCTTCATGGGCGAAGGCATGATCCAGAATTTTTCCGCCTACAAGGAAGTGACCCTGCTCGATCACGTGGCGTATGAAACGCCGAAGGTGACAGCCGACGGCCAGCCCGTGCTGGATGCGGCCGGCAAGCCCGTGATGGAAGCGCAAGTGGCGGCGACGCAGACGATCGCCATGGGCCCCGTCGCGTCGCAGGAATCGATCAAGCTGCTGGGCACGAACGGCGGCGGCTTCTTCAACGCCAATTCCTCGCACCCGTATGAAAACCCGACCGTGCTGTCGAACTTCCTGCAGATGCTGGCCATCTTTATCATCCCCGCCGGCCTGTGCTTCACCTTTGGCAGCATGGTGGGCGACATGCGCCAGGGCTGGGCCGTGCTGGCCGCCATGACCCTGATCTTTGTCGTCATGACGGCCGGCGTGATGAGCGCCGAGCAGCAAGCCAATCCATCCTTGCAAGCGCTGGGCGTGGATCAGCAGGCCAGCAGCCTGCAATCGGGCGGCAATATGGAAGGCAAGGAAACGCGCTTCGGCATCAGCTCCTCGACACTGTTCGCGGCCGTGACGACGGCCGCATCGTGCGGCGCCGTCAATTCCATGCACGACTCCTACATGCCTTTGGGCGGGATGGTGCCGCTGCTGCTGATGCAGTTCGGCGAAGTGATTTTCGGCGGCGTGGGCACGGGCCTGTACGGCATGCTGATGTTCGCCATCCTGGCTGTCTTCATCGCCGGCCTGATGATAGGCCGCACGCCTGAATACCTGGGCAAGAAAATCCAGGCCTATGAAATGAAGATGGTGTCGCTTGCCATCCTGATCACGCCAGCCCTAGTCTTGACGGGCACGGCGATCGCCGTGATGGTCGAACCGGGCAAGATCGGCGTGGCCAACCCGGGCGCGCACGGTTTCTCCGAAATCCTGTACGCGTTCACATCGGCCGCCAACAACAACGGCAGCGCGTTTGCCGGCCTGTCTGCCAACACGCCGTTCTACAACGTGATGCTGGCGATCGCCATGTGGTTCGGCCGCTTCGGCGTGATCGTGCCCGTGCTGGCGGTGGCCGGTTCGCTGGCGGCCAAGCAGCGCCTGTCGGCCAATGCCGGCACCATGCCCACGCACGGCCCCATGTTCATCGGCCTGCTGATCGGCGTCGTCGTGCTCGTCGGTGTATTGAATTACGTTCCCGCGCTGGCCCTGGGCCCGATCGTCGAACACCTGCAACTTTTCATCAAATAAGAGGCTACCATGTCACGCACAAGCCTGACTTTGTTCGATTCCGCACTGATCGGCCCCGCCGTCGTCGATGCGTTCAAAAAACTCGACCCCCGCACGCAGTGGCGCAGCCCCGTGATGTTCGTCGTCTACGTGGGCAGCATCATCACGACCCTGCTGGCGACCCAGGCCGGGATCAGCGGCGGCCAGGGCGAAGCGCCATTCGGCTTCATCGTCGCCGTCGCCGTGTGGCTGTGGTTTACCGTGCTGTTCGCGAACTTCGCCGAAGCGCTGGCCGAAGGCCGCAGCAAGGCGCAGGCGGCCTCGCTGCGCGCCCTGAAGCAAACGGTGATGGCAAAGAAAATGCAGACACCGAAATACGGCACTTCCTGGCTGCCCACGCCGGCCACCGACCTGCGCAAGGGCATGACGGTGCTGGTCGAAGCCGGTGACGTGATTCCCGCCGACGGCGAAGTGACGGCCGGCGTGGCTTCCGTCGATGAAAGCGCCATCACGGGCGAATCGGCGCCAGTCATCCGCGAATCGGGCGGCGACTTTTCCGCCGTGACGGGCGGCACCCGCGTGCTGTCCGACTGGCTGCTGGTGCGCGTCTCCGTCAACCCCGGCGAAGCCTTCATCGACCGCATGATCGCCATGGTCGAAGGCGCCAAGCGCCAGAAGACACCGAACGAGATCGCCCTGACGATTCTGCTCGTGGCCCTGTCGATTGTCTTCCTGATCGTCACCGTGACCCTGTTGCCATACTCGCTGTTTTCCGTGGCGGCGGCTGGCACTGGCACGCCCGTGACGATCACGGTGCTGATCGCGCTGCTCGTGTGCCTGATTCCGACCACCATCGGCGGTTTGCTGTCCGCCATCGGCGTGGCCGGCATGAGCCGCATGATGCAGGCCAATGTGATCGCCACGTCGGGCCGCGCCGTGGAAGCGGCCGGCGACGTGGACGTGCTGCTGCTCGATAAAACGGGCACCATCACCCTGGGCAACCGCCAGGCGTCGAGCTTCGTGCCTGCGCCCGGCGTGACGGAGCAGCAGCTGGCCGACGCGGCGCAACTGGCCTCGCTGGCCGATGAAACGCCGGAAGGGCGCAGCATCGTCGTGCTGGCCAAGCAGAAGTTCAATATCCGCGAACGCGAGATGGCCAGCCTGCACGCTACCTTCGTACCGTTCACGGCGCAAACGCGCATGAGCGGCGTCGATATCGCGGGCGAACAGCAGGTGCGCCAGTTGCGCAAGGGCGCGGCCGATTCCATGAAAAAGTATGTGGAAGCGCTGGGCCAGCCGTATCCCGATGAAGTGGCGCGTGCCGTCGACGACATCGCGCGCCGCGGCAGCACGCCGCTGGTGGTGGTCGACGATGGCCGTGTCATGGGCGCCGTGGAACTCAAGGATATCGTCAAGGGCGGCATCAAGGAGCGCTTCGCGGAATTGCGCCGCATGGGTATCAAGACCGTCATGATCACGGGCGACAACAAGCTGACGGCTGCCGCGATTGCGGCCGAAGCGGGCGTGGACGATTTCCTCGCCGAAGCGACGCCGGAAGACAAGCTGAAACTGATACGCAGCTACCAGTCCGAAGGCCGCCTGGTGGCGATGACGGGCGACGGCACCAACGACGCGCCCGCGCTGGCGCAGGCCGACGTGGCTGTGGCCATGAATTCAGGCACGCAGGCGGCCAAGGAAGCGGGCAATATGGTCGACCTCGATTCGAACCCGACCAAGCTGCTGGAAATCGTTGAAATCGGCAAGCAGATGCTGATGACGCGCGGCTCGCTGACGACGTTCTCGATTTCGAACGACATCGCCAAGTACTTCGCCATCATTCCGGCCGCCTTCGTGGGCACCTATCCACAGCTGAAGGCGCTGGACATCATGCACCTGGCCAGCCCCGCGTCGGCCATCATGTCGGCCGTGATCTTCAATGCCCTGATCATCGTCGTGCTCATTCCGCTGGCGCTCAAAGGCGTGCAATACCGGGCCATCGGCGCGGCCAGCCTGTTGCGCCGCAATTTGCTGATCTATGGCCTGGGCGGCATCGTCCTGCCCTTCATCGGCATCAAGCTGATCGACATGCTGCTGTCCGCACTCAATTTAGTCTAAAGGAACCATCATGAGCACCATCGTACGTCCCGCCCTGGTCCTGTTTGCCGCGCTGACCGTGATCTGCGGCGTCGTCTATCCATTCGCCACGGCCGGCATCGGCCAGCTGGCCTTCAGCGATGAAGTCAACGGCAGCATCGTCGAGCGTGGCGGAAAACCCGTCGGCTCGACCCTGATCGGCCAGTCCTTCACGTCGCCCAAGTACTTCTGGGGCCGTCCATCGGCCACCGCGCCGATGGCCAATAACGGCGCCGGTTCGGGCGGCTCGAACCAGGGACCGACCAATCCGGCCCTGGTGGACGCCGTCAAGGCGCGCATCGCCGCCCTGACGGAAGCGGATCCCGGCAACATGCGCGCCATTCCCGTCGACCTGGTAACGGCGTCGGGCAGCGGCCTGGATCCGGAAATCAGCCTGGCCGGCGCCCTGTACCAGGCGCCGCGCGTGGCCCGTGTGCGCGCCATGCCGCTGGCGCAAGTGGAAAACGCCATCGCCAAGGTGCAGAAAACCGCATATATCGGCTTTTTCGGCGAACCGCGCGTGAATGTCCTGGAACTGAATCTGGCGCTCGATGCCATGGCAAAGTAAGCTGACAACGGCGCGTAGGTCGGCTTAGCGCAGCTTAAGCCGACACCACCACCAGCCAGGCCAACAATGTCGTCGGATTACGCGCAAGCGCTAATCCGACCTACGTGCTTACGTCGCCGCTTGGCGCCACGGCAAAATAACAAGATAGCATTAAGCAAGAAGATTAAAATACAACATGCTCCCCAACGACAGCCAACGCCCCGACCCTGATGCCCTGCTGGCGCAAGTGCAGGCGCAGGAAAAGAAAGCCGCGCGCGGCCGGCTGCGCATTTATTTTGGCGCCTCGGCCGGCGTCGGCAAGACGTATGCGATGCTGGCGGCCGCGCGCAAATTGCTGGCCGATGGCCAGGACTTGCTGGTGGGCGTGGTGGAGACGCATGGGCGCCAGGATACGGCGGCCCAGTTGGACGGCTTGCCCGTGCTGCCCCTGAAGGCCATCGAGTACCGGGGCAAGACCCTGTACGAGTTCGACCTCGACGAAGCGCTGCGTCGCGCGCCGCCTTTGATACTGATGGATGAACTGGCCCACTCGAACGTGGCCGGTTCGCGCCATCCGAAGCGCTGGCAGGATGTCGAGGAATTGCTGGCGGCCGGCATCGACGTGCTGTCGACCGTCAACGTGCAGCATCTGGAAAGCCTCAATGACGTGGTGGGGGGGATCACGGGCGTGCGCGTGGCCGAAACCCTGCCCGACACGGTATTCGACCGCGCCGACGAAGTGGTGCTCGTCGATATCCCCGCCGATGAACTGCTGCGCCGCCTGAAGCAGGGCAAGGTGTATCAGCCGTTGCAGGCCGAGCGGGCGTCGCAGCATTTTTTCCGCAAGGGCAATCTGATCGCCCTGCGCGAACTGGCCTTGCGCCGCACGGCGGACCGGGTGCAGGACGACGTGCAGGCTTACCGCGTCGAGAAATCGATCAACCCCGTATGGAAGACGGGCGCCGCGCTGCTGGCCTGCGTGGGACCGCACGCGGGGGGCGAACACGTAATCCGCAGCACGGCGCGCCTGGCCAGCCAGCTGAATGCGGAATGGCATGCGCTGTACGTGGAAACGCCACGTTTGCAGCGCCTGCCGGCGGGCCAGCGCGAACGTATTTTGAAAACCCTGAAACTGGCGCAGGACCTGGGCGCGCGCACGGCCATTGTGCCGTCCGCCGACATCGCCGGCGCCGTGGTCGAGTATGCGCGCAGCGCGAATATCTCCAAAGTCATCGTGGGCCGTGGCCGCGCTGGTGTGCTGGCGCGCCTGTGGCAGGCGCCGCCGGCCGCGCGCATGGCCAGTCTGGCGCCCGATATCGATCTGATCGAGGTGGGCTTGCCGCCAGCCGATGCGGCGCCCCGGCGCGCAAGCGGCGACGATGCGGAAGCGCCGCGCCGGTCCTCGCGCCATTGGCGCTACATCGTGGCCGCCGGCGTCAGCCTGGCCACGGCCCTCGCCTCGGTTCCATTACAGCCTTATCTTGACCTGGCCAATATCGCCATGCTGTCCCTGCTGACGGTGGTGCTGGTGGCCGTGCGCCTGGGGCGCGGGCCGGCGGCGCTGGCCAGCCTGGTGGGCGTGGCCAGCTTCGATTTCATCTTCGTGCCGCCCCGTTTCTCGTTTGCCGTGGGCGATTTCCAGTATGTGATCACGTTTGGCGTGATGCTGGCCGTGGGCCTGATCACGGGCCACCTGACGGCCGGCCTGCGCTTCCAGGCGCGCGTGGCCTCGCACCGCGAAGCGCGCGCCCGCGCCCTGTACGAATTTTCGCGCGAGTTGTCCGGCGTGCTGCAGACGGAGCAGATTTTCGACATCACGAAAAGCGCCATCGAACGGGCTTTCCGCGCACGTGCCACCTTGCTGCTGCCCGATGACGAAGGCAGCTTGCAAGCTGCGAACGGCGGCGAGGCGCTCGATATCGGCATCGCCCAGTGGGCCTTCGACCATGCGCAGGCGGCAGGCACGGGTACCGACACCTTGCCGGCGTCACCCATTTTCTACCTGCCGCTGATCGCACCGATGCGCACGCGCGGCGTGTTGGCGCTGCTGCCGCTCGAGGGCGCGCAGCGCGGACGCTGGCTGCTGGTGCCGGAACAGCGCCAGCACCTCGATACCTTTGCCGCTCTGGCGGCCATCGCCCTCGAGCGCGTGCACTACATCGACGTGGCCCAGGGCGCGCTGCTGCAGATGGAGTCCGAGCGGCTGCGCAATTCGCTGCTGGCGGCCCTGTCGCACGACTTGCGCACGCCCTTGACGTCGCTGGTGGGCCTGGCCGAATCGCTGGCCTTGTCGCGGCCGGCGCTGTCGCCCGCGCAGCTGGACATGGCGCGCTCGCTGCAGTCCGAAACCGTGCGCATGAGCGCCCTGGTGGCGAACTTGCTGGACATGGCGCGCATCGAGAGCGGCCAGGTGCGCCTGAACCTGCAATGGCAGGCGCTGGAAGAAGTGGTGGGCAGCGCGCTGCGCGCCAGCGGCCCGCAATTGCAGCAGCATGCCGTGCAGACGCAGCTGGCACCGGACTTGCCGCTGGTGCGCTACGACGCCGTGCTGGTCGAGCGTGTGCTGTGCAACCTGCTGGAAAACGCGGCCAAGTACACGCCGCCCGGCAGCACCATCACGGTCGCGGCTGGAGTGCACGGCCAGTTCCTGCAGGTGACGGTGCTGGACGATGGCCCGGGCTTGCCGCCCGGCCGCGAAGAAGCCATCTTTGAAAAATTCACGCGCGGCGAACGCGAATCGAACAAGCCTGGCGTCGGCCTGGGGCTGGCCATTTGCCGCGCCATCGTCGAAGCCCACGGCGGCACCATCCACGCACAGCCGCACGTGCCGGGACAGGGGGCCTCCATCGTCTTCAGCCTGCCGCTGGGTACGCCGCCGGCGCCGCCCGAGCTCGAGTTCGATGACGCCAACGACTATGAAACAGGAAAATCAATATGAACGAACCTTCCGCCACCGCCTTGCTGGTCGAGGATGAGCCGCAAATCCGCCGCTTCGTGCGCGCCGCGCTGGAAGACGAGGGCTGGCAGATTTTCGAGTCCGCCACCATGCAGCGGGGCTTGATCGATGCGGGCACGCGCCGGCCCGACCTGATCGTGCTGGACCTGGGGCTGCCCGATGGTGATGGCATCGATTTCATCGCCGACATCCGCAAATGGTCGGCCGTGCCCATCATCGTGCTGTCGGCGCGCGTCGACGAGCAGGACAAGATCCGCGCGCTCGATGCGGGCGCCGATGACTACTTGACCAAGCCGTTTGGCGTGGGCGAATTGCTGGCCCGCGTGCGCGCCACCCTGCGCCGCCAGCGCCAGCCCGCCGCCAGCGACGATGGTGTGGTGCAGTTTGGCGACGTGCGCGTCGACCTGAAGGACCGTCTGGTGACGCGCAACAAGCAGCTGGTGCACATGACACCGACGGAATTCCGTTTGCTGTCCGTGCTCGTGAAAAACGCGGGCAGGGTGGTCACCAATCCACAACTGCTGCGTGAAGTGTGGGGGCCGTCGAACAGCGAAAACGGCCACTACCTGCGTATCTACATGGGCCATCTGCGCCAGAAGCTGGAAGCCGATCCGGCCCAGCCGCAGTACCTGCTGACGGAAACGGCCGTCGGCTACCGGCTGCTGCTGCCGCTCTAGCCAACTTTATATCCCCTGTTTGAAAACAGGCGCCGCGCGCGCCAGGGGGACGCTTTACTTAAAATTTTTGCAGCGATTTTTTGCAGCGGCGGGCCAGCTGCGCCATGTTGGCAAAGGCCCATACCACCGATGAAGAAGAACAACCATGAACAAAATGCTACTTGCACTTGCCGTCGCCACAGCCTTGACGGGCAGCCTGGCCCACGCGGACGAGGCCAAGCCCGATAATGAAGTGAGCTTCAACGTGGCCGGCGTATCCGACTACCGTTACCGCGGCATCTCGCAGACGCGCTTGAAACCGGCGCTGCAGGGCGGCGTCGACTACGTCAACAATCCGACGGGCCTGTATGCAGGCGCCTGGGCTTCCACCATCAAGTGGACCAAGGACGCGGGCGGCAGCGGCGACGTGGAAGTGGACCTGTATGCGGGCAAGCGCGGCCAGTTGAGTAGCGATGTTGGCTATGACGTGGGCGTGCTCGCCTATGTGTATGCGGACAACGGCTTGAAGCACGTCGCCGGCTTGGCCGACGCGGACACGCAGGAAGTCTACGGCCAGCTGTCGTATGGCCCCGCCTATATCAAGTATTCGCACGCCGTTTCGAACCTGTTCGGCATCGTCAACAGCAAGAACAGCGGCTACCTGGACATCGGCGCGAATATCGACCTGACGAACGGCTGGACCGGCAACCTGCACGCGGGCCACCAGAAGGTCAAGAACAATGATGCATCGAGCTACACGGACTGGAAAGTGGGCGTCACGCGCGACTTCGGCATCGTGACGGGCGCGCTGGCCGTGATCGGCACGAACGCGGGCAAATCGGCCTATGCCTCGCCCGTGAATGGCAAATTCATGGGCAAGACGGCGCTGCAGCTGACGGTCAGCAAGACGTTTTAATTGACAGAGAAGAGAGGCGGCGCATGCGCCGCCTTTTTTTTGCGTGCCCGGCCCGGCTAGGCGGGCAGGTTGAAAACGGCGCAGTACAGCTGCCCCAGGCTGACCACGCGGGCGGCCGGGATCTGCGCGGCCAGGGCATGGGCGGGCACCGCTTGCGTGTCCGCTGCCAGCAGCACGCGCAGGCCCGGATTGATGCTGCGCGCATGTGCGATGCGGCGCGCCAGGCCCGATTGCGCGGCGGCGTTGACGACACCGTCGAGCGGCACCACCAGTACGCGCGCGGCGACCAGGGCCGAACGGCTGCCCATGGAGTCGCGGCCTTCGCTGTCGATGACGATGTCGTGGTAGCAGTGCACCAGGTGTTCCAGCTCCGGCTGCAAACCCTTGGCGCTGATGGCGCGCGCCATCAGGCGCGGCCGCGTCAGGCTGCCGTGCATGGCGCCGTCGTGCATATTCCTCGCCTGCGCCATGGCGCCCTGGCGCGGATCGGCGTCGAGCAGCAATACCTTGCGCCCGGCCAGCGCGCGCGACGCGGCCAGCCGCCCGGCCAGGACGGATTTCTCCATCCCTCCGCGTTCATCCGTGATGGCGATGATCATCTTGGCGCACGGCTGGCATGATGTTGGCAGGGGAAACCAGCTGCAGCAGGCAGCCTTCGCGCGGCGCATCCCTGTCGCTGGCCGTCCATACGGGCAGTTCCAGCAGGGGCTCGAGTGCCGCGGCCAGGGCGGCCTGGCCGGCGGAAGACATCGGCGTCATCGGCAGGCGCAAGGCGTTGCGCACCTTGCCCTGTATGGCTAGCGCTGCTTTGACGGGAGCGGGATTCGGTTCGGCAAACAGCAGGCGGATGACGGGCAGCATGGTCTTGAACAGGGCGCCGGCGGCGCCGTGGCGGCCCTGCCTGACGAGGTGGTACAGCTGCGCATACAGGTCGGGGCGCACCTGGGCGGCGGCCGACATGGCGCCGTGGCCGCCCATGGACAGGCTGGCCAGCAGCAGGGCATCGTCGCCGCACAGCACGTCCAGGCGCGTGTCGAGCAGCAGTTCGCCCAGCTGCTGCAGCTTGCCGCCCGCTTCCTTGATGGCGACGAAGTGCGAGTCGCGCGCCAGCAGGGCGGCCGTCTGCGGTTCGATATTGACGCCCGTGCGGGCCGGCACGTTGTACAGCACGATGGACTGGTCGGTGGCGCCGGCGATGGCCTGGAAGTGGCGCACGATGCCGTCCTGCGACGGGCGCACATAGGCGGGGGCGGAGACCAGCAGACCGGCCAGCGGATGGTCGTTGTAGCGCTGAACCGTGGCGACGACATTGCGCGTATCGCTGCCGCCTATTCCCATCACGACGGGGAAGCGTGGACCGACGGCTTCGAGCACGCTGTCTAACAGCATGGTCTGTTCGGCGGCGCTCAGCATGGCCGCTTCGCCCGTGGTGCCGCACACCACGAGGCCGTCGATGCCGCTGGCGGCCAGCTCGCACGCGAGCTGCTGGGCCGCGTCGAAGTCGATGTCGCCGTCGTCATCCCGGAAGGGCGTGACCATCGGCACCCAGATGCCCTGGAAGTGCGTGGTGATGCGCATCGAGGACATCGCCTGCTCGCAGGAATACTGGTTCATAGCGATTTCCCCTGGCTGATGCGGCCAAATTCCGCCGCCGGCAGCAGGCGCATGACGGCGTCCATCGTCAGGCGCAGGGCCGGTTCCGTCACGCACAGCCAGACTTTCATGCGCTCGGCGTGGTCGACCGCCTCGACGCGCATGAACGACAGCATGCCGCCGCACGTCCTGACGACCAGCTGGCGCAGCTCGGCCAGGCAGGCTTTGTCGACCGTGATATGCATGAGGACAGTGGGCAGGCGCGGGTGGCGGTGGGGCAGGGCTTGATGTGCGGACAGGCGTGAATGGGGTTCCATGGTGGCTTTGCAGCGGTGGTTGAGGTACGTTCAAGATTAGCAGCGGGGGCGTAAAGATTCTCTAAAAAGCGGGGCCGCCAGCGTAAACGGGGCGTATGCGTTTGCCGCCGGCGTGTTGCGTGGATGCCCCGCAGGTATGCTTTTGTTACAAAATTGAATCGTGCTTTCGGAAGCAGGGGTTTATATTGAAACCGTTCTCCGCTTTCAGTCAGCCCCGCCATGTCAGACGAAAAAGATCCCCAGCAGCCCCCGTCCACCGACCCAGCGCCGCCAGAGCCAGCACCGGCGCGGCCCGACCGGGTCGGCCGCCGGGCACCCGATGACGAGCACCGCGCGCGCGACGCCGCCCCCCGCTACCTGAAGGATAACGACACGCCGCTGGCGCTGGCCTGGCGGGTGATCTCGTCGCGCTACCGCTCCATGCGCGACAAGGCCAGCCGCGATTTCATGCGGCGCACCCTGCGCATCGGCATCTCGGCACGCATTTTCCACCCCGAGCCGGGCGCCACTGGCCTGCGCAGCAAGAACCTGCAATACCTGGAAGAGTCGATCGCGCAGTGGGTCATGTCGCGCGACGTGCTGGTGTTCATGATCCCGACCGTCAATACCAACGGTCAGCTACACCCGAGTAACATCACCCTGCGCCACTATGCGCGCCACCTGGACGGCCTGGTGCTGCAGGGGGGCGCCGACGTCTCGCCGCAGACGTATTCCGAGGCGGCCACGCGGCCCGAATGGAACGGCGACCGCGCGCGCGACCTGTACGAACTGGAACTGCTGCACGAATTCGTCGATGCGGGCAAACCCGTGCTGGGCATATGCCGCGGCTGCCAACTGATCAACGTGGGCTTTGGCGGCACACTGTACCAGGACATCGCTTCGGACGTGGAAGGCGCCACCTCGCACGTCAACGACCTGTATGACCGTCACCGCCACACCATCGTCTTCCCGAAAGGCTCGTCGCTGGCGGGCATGTTCCCGAAGGCGGGCGAGGCGCTCGTCAATTCCATCCACCACCAGTCGGTCAAGGACCTGGGGCGCGACGTCACCGTGGAAGCGTATTCGCAAGGGGACAACATCGTCGAAGCCATCCGCTACCAGCGGGCGCGTTTCGTCATGGGCTTGCAGTGGCACCCGGAATTCCATTCGGCGGGCGGCGTCGAGCTGCTCGATTGCACGCCCATCCTCGATAATTTCTTGCGCGCGGCGCGGGAGACGCGGTTTTGAGTGCGCACCTGATGCGCCGGCGCATGGTGCTGACGGGCCTGCTGGCATTGCCCCTGGCGGGCTTGCGCGCGGCGCCGCGTCCGCACGACGGCCCGCTGGCGTTTGCCTTGACCTCCGCCGCGCGGGCCCGCATGCTCAAGGCGAAGGTGGCGCCGGCCATCGCCGAACAGGTGCTCAAGGCGGCGCGCAAGGATGCGGCGCGGCCCGTGCATCTGATGGCCGAAGTGCGCACGGGCGGCTTGCTGAAGGGCGAGGGCGGGCGCGAGACCAGCCAGCAGGCGCAGGAAGACTGGCGCCAGGCGCGCTTGCAGGCGCTGGCCTGGCGGCTGTCTGGCGAGATGGCGCATTTCGAGGCGGCGCGCCAGCTGCTGCTGGCCTGGAGCGGCAGTTATCAGCCCTCGTTCAGTCCCGTGGACGAGACGGAGCTGGCCAGCCTGCTGATGGGCTTTGACCTGGTACAGGAACGCTTGAACGGCGTCGAGCGCGAGCAGGTGCAGGCGTTTTGCCGCACCCTGGCGAACGGGTATCTGAGTGATCCCATCAAGGTGGGCGGCCCGTCCACGGCGCGCAACAACTGGCACAGCCACCGCATCAAGATCGGCACGGCCGCCGCGTATGTCACGGGCGACGCCTTGCTGATCGCGCGCGCGAAGGAGCGCTTCCTGGCGCACGTGCCGCGCAATATCGGCGCCGGCGGCGTGCCCTTCGACTTCGAGCAGCGCGACGCCCTGCACTACACCACCTACAGCCTGGAGCCGCTGCTGACGACGGCTCTGATGGCGCAGGCGCATGGCGACGACTGGTATGGCGCGCCGGAAGCGAAGCGCCTTGCCGAGGCGCTGGCCTGGCTGTCACCGTATGCGCAGGGCAAAAAGACGCACGAGGAATTCGCGAAAAGCGCCGTGCCCTTCGACCGCAAGCGCGTGGCGGCCGGCGAAAAGGGCTTTACGGGGAATTGGGAACCGAAGGGCGCCGCCAATGTGTATTTGCTGGCGGCGCGCTTCGATCCCGCTTACCAGTCCCTGGCGCTGGAATTGCATCCGCCAGCCTGGGCGCTGGCGCTGTACGGCAACTGATTAAAACTTCGTGCGCAAGGTCAGCATGACATTGCGCGGTTCGCCGTAAAAGCCCGTCTGGAACAGGCCCAGGCCCGTGAAGTACTTTTTACCCGTCAGGTTGTTCACGTTCAGGCTGGCCGTTGTGTTCTTGCTGATTTCGTAGCGGGCCAACAGGTTGACCAGGGCAAAGCCGCCTTGTTCAATGCGCGCATAGTCATTGGCGGCCGGGTTCCAGATATGGCCGTAGAAGCCGCTTTGCCAGTTGACGCCACCTCCCACGGTGATTTTATTCAGGCTGGCCGGCAGGCGCCATGTCCCCTGCACGCGCAGCAGGTGCGGCGGCTGCGTCGTTTGCAGCATGGTGGAAAACACTTCCTGTCCATCCTTGTCGCGGATACGCGTATAGGTATAGCCGGCGCTCAGTTTCACATCGTTCAGCACTTCGCCGGTCACTTCCATTTCCAGGCCGCGGCTGGTGACGCCGTCGATGCCTTCATACGCTTCCTCGCCATTGACCTCGCCCACATAGTTGGCCACGTTGCTCTGGCGGATCTGGTACAGCGAGGCGCTGGCGTTGACTTTACCTTCCAGGAATTCGGCTTTCACGCCCGCCTCGAAACCCTTGCCGCGCACGGGGGCGAGGAAGTTGCGGTTCATGTCGCGGTTGCTTTGCGGCGCGAAGATGCTCGTGTAGCTGCCGAAGAGGGAATAGGTTTTGTCCAGGTCATACACGACGCCCGCATACGGCGTGATGACATTGCTTTCGTCGATACGCGAGGTGATGTGCGCTGTGCCGCTGTCGAAGAAGGTACGGTCCTGGTCCTGCTTGTAGTTGCTGACGCGCGCGCCGACGATGACGGACAGCGCATCCAGGGGACGCAGGCGCAGCGCGCCATACAGGCCACTCTGGCGTGTCTTGTCGTTGTCGTTGCCCAGGCGCGTGAACGCCGGTTCCGCGTACTGGCCGCGCCAGTCGAAGTAGCTGCCTTCCACGGGCGGATAGACCGACTCATATACGGGGCCATCCTGCTTTGCCGTCGATGAAGAATAGCCAAGCATCGCTTCGTGGCGGCGGCCGAAGGCCGTAAATGGTCCGCTGGCGTCCACGTTGACGGTGGTCTGGCGGCGGTCGCCCTTGTATTTACCCATGAAGAAGTAGGCGCCTTCGCCCGTGACGGGATCGGGATTGCCGCCGCTGGCTGAACCGAGCACGCTGTCATGCTTGCTGCGCAGCTGGTTGGCGCTCAATTTCAGTTTCCACTCGTTGGCGAACGTATGTTCGAGCGACGAGAACAGCGTGGTGTTCTGCATGTCGCGGCGGCTCCAGTCCGTGGCCGGGTTCCACGAGGTGGGGAAATCCGTGCGCGAGCCGTCGGCCAGCAGCACGGGGAAGCCGGTCCACGTCGAGCCGCGCGGCTTGTAGTCCTGGTGCGTGAAGCCGGCCGTCAGCAGGGTGACGGGCGTCAGGTCCGCTTCGATGATGCCGTAGGCGACGGATTTCTGCTGTGTGTAGCGGTCCAGGTGGGAATGCTTGTCCTGGTAGGCGCCCACCAGGCGGCCGCGCACCGTGCGGCTGTCGTTGAGCGGGCCGGAAACATCGGCTTCGCCGCGGTAGTTGTCCCAGGATCCCGCACCCAGGGTGGCCGAGCCCTCGAAGGCTGCGGTGGGGCGCTTGCGCACCATGTTGACGGTGGCCGACGGGTCGCCCGAGCCGCTCATCAAGCCCGTTGCACCCTTGAGCACTTCGATGCGGTCGTAGATGGCCATGTCGCTGTTCGTCGTGCCCCAGTCGTAGACGCCGTCATAGATGGCCGACACGCCGTCATACTGGAAATTGGTGACGGAAAAGCCGCGCGCCCAGAAGCTCCAGCGGTCGCTGTCATAGTTTTGCACGTTGACGCCATTGACGTTCTTCATGACGTCGGAGACGGCATTGCTGTTCTGGTCATCCATCTGCTGGCGCGTGACGATGGTCAGCGATTGCGGCGTTTCGCGCTGCGTCAGGGCTAGGCCCATGGCGCCGCTGGCGGGGCCGCCCGTATAGCTGCCCGTGCCGCTGGTGACGGCGCTGCGTTCGGCTGCCGCCACCACGGTGACGCCGCCCATGACGGCCACGCCGCGGCTGCCCGCCGAAGGGGCGCCGGCGCTGGCGGGGATTTTCTGCAGCAGGTAGCCGCCATTCGCCTGCGGCACGGCTTGCAGGCCGCTGCCGGCCAGCAGCATGCGGAAACCATCGTGCACGCCATAGCTGCCTTGCAGGCCGGCGCTGCGCAAGCCTTGCGTGGCATCGCTGGAGAACGACAATAAAATGGCGCTGTCGCTGCCGAAGCGCGTCAGCACGTCGCCGAGCGCACCGGCGGGAATGCTGTAGGTGCGCACTTGCCGGGTTTGCGCCTGGGCCGATGCCGGCAGGGCCAGGGCCATGCCGATCTGCGACAGGGCGCAGGCGAGGACGGTGCGGGTAAGGAGGGAACGCGAAGCGTGGTGCATGGAATAAAACCTTTCGTGGATGCGCAAGATGGAGACTGCCTATCTTCCAGGTCACGCAAGCACGGCGAAACAGCTCACTTTGCAGAAAATATTTTTCAGCGGGCCGCCAGTTCGATCCTGACGACTTGATGGCCCCAGAAGCGCGTGACGGTATGGCGCCGCAGCTGCAGGCTGGCGCCGACGGCGTCGAGGATGGCATCGACATCGGCCAGCGGGTAGGAGCCGGAGACGCGCAGGCCGGCGATGGCGGGCGCGCAGCTCAATGGATGGTCGCTGTAGCGCGACAGCTCGGCGAGGAAATCGGCCAGGCGCATGTCGCGCGCCACCAGCATGCCATTGAGCCACGCGCCGCCATACGGCGCCAGGGCCTGGCGGTGCACGCCCGTGCCGTCGAAATGGGCGCCTTCGCCGGGACGCAGCACCATGCGCTGCGCGCCATCATCGGCCAGCACGGCGACGGCCCCTTCGAGCACGCCGGCGCTGGCGTATTGCTCGTGCAGGCGCACGGTGAAACGCGTGCCCAGCGCCTGCAGGCTGCCGTGCGGCGTACCGACGAAGAAGGGGCGCTGCACCGCATCCTTGCCGGTGGCGATGAAGATTTCGCCAGCCAGCAGTTCGATGCGGCGCTGTGCGCCGTCGTAAGCGATATTGACTGCGCTATTGGTATTGAGCGTGAGCTGCGTGCCGTCATCGAGGGTCACGACGCGGCGCTGGTTGACGGCCGTGCGGTAGTCGGCCATCCAGCCGCGCCATGGGCTGCGGCGTTCGAACGCATACAGCGAGGCACCGCAGGCCAGCAGCAGTGCCAGCGTCTTGACGGCGTGGCGGCGCGGCGCGTTCGCTTGCACGCAGGCGCGCAGCAGGGTCGCGTGCACGGCGGACGGCAGGTGTTCGTGCTGCGTTTGCAGCTGCTGCCACGCCTGCGTGGCGCTGCCGGCGCGCTGCAGATGGCGTTTCACGGTGGCCAGCGAGATGCCGAGCTGGCGCGCGATGTCTTCCTGCGGCAGTTCGTCGAGCTGGCGTAGCAAAAAAGCCCGTTTCACGGGAGGCGGCAAGCCGTCGAGCATGCGGTCGAGTTCAAACACGGTGGCCAGCAGCAGCGCCCGATCCTCGGGCGACGGCGCATGCAGGGGCGGCAGCTGCGCCAGCACGTCGAGATAAGCCTGTTCCAGTTTCTGGCGGCGGTAATGGTTGAACAGCACGCGCTGGGCGACGGTGGCGAGAAAGGCGCGCGGCTCGCGCGCGGCGACGGCGTCTTCGCGGTCGAGCAGGCGCATGAAGGTGTCCTGCGCCACATCGGCCGCGCACGCCGTGCTGCCCAGTTTCTTGCGCAGCCAGCCCTGCAGCCAGCCGTGGTGGTCGGCATACAGTGTCGCGATGTCCTGGCGTTGTAACGGCTTTGCCAGCGGCATCGCATTCCCCTTGCATGACCGGCCCGGTGGGCTGGCGTTTTTAAACAATAATAAGAATCATTCTCACTTATTGTAACAAGCGGGGGATGGCGCTGTAAATAACGGGGAGGCGCGGTGTGGTTTTTTGGTTGACGTTATTGAATGCTGGGGTCTGACCCGGCGGGTCAGACCCCAAGGACCGTAATCCGACGCCAACCACTGGCGCTAACAATGTTGTCGGATTACGCCCTACGGGCTAATCCGACCTACGTTACCATGCAGAGCAGCCTTAGTAGTTCATCGCTTCGCCACGGAAGCAGCGGATCGCCGAATCGACCATGCCCTCGGCGCTGCCCTGCAAGCTGTGCTGCTTGCGCAGATATTGCGCGTCGCTCCATTGCTTGGCCACGTCCGACAGGTGTTTCAGGGCCGGCGTGCTGCCCAGCGCCTCGGCGTGCGGTTCCATCTTGCGCAGCGTCGTCATGATGTCTTCGCGCAGCGACATCGTCTCGTAGGTTTTCGGATGCGTGATGGCGCCATCGAGGCCGAAGCGGCAAGCCTGGAAGCGGTTGTAGTTATATACGAGGTAATCGTCTTCGACCGGCGGCACCTCCTTGCGTTCGAGCAGGTAGCGGCACAGTGCCTGCAGGTAGGCGGCCAGTGCGGCGGCACGCTCCACCGTCAGCGGCGTGTCGCACACGCGCAGTTCGATGGTGCCGAATTCCGGCTTGGGACGGATATCCCAGTAAAAGTCCTTCATGCTCTTGATGATGCCCGTGTTCTCCATCTTGGCGAAATACTCGTTGGAGAACTGGTCCCAGCTCAGGGTGAACGGCGCGCGCCCGCTCATGGGAAACGCGAACACGGAGTTCAGACGGGCCGAGTCGAACAGGGTGTCGCGCCCCTGCACGTAGGGCGAGGAAGCCGACAGGGCGATGAAGTGGGGGATGTAGCGGTTCAGCGAATGCAGCAAAAACATGGCGTCATCGCCCGAGGCGCAGCCGATGTGCACGTGCTGGCCGAAGATGGTGAACTGCTTGGCCAGGTAGCCGTACAGCTCCGAGATTTCCTGGAAGCGGGGCTTGGAAAAGATCTTTTGCGACGACCATTGCTGGAACGGGTGCGTGCCGCCGCCCGCGATGCCGATATTGAGCTTGTCGCCGGCCGTGATCAAGGTGTCACGGATTTCCTGCAACTGCGCCAGCAGGGGGCCGTGATGCGTGTGCACGCTCGAGTTAATCTCGATCATGCTCTCGGTGATTTCCGGCGTGACGTTGCCGGGGAACGGCTTTTTATTCAGCAGATGCAGCAGGTCGGGGCTGGCGGCCGTCAAGTCATAGTCCGACAGGTTCACCAGTTGCAGTTCGAGTTCGACGCCGAAGGTCAGCGCGGCCGATTGGCCAAAGGGTTCCAGCGGCATTTAGCGCTCCTTGATTTCATGGGTTTCTTTGGCCAGCATCAGCACGCGCTGCACCAGCACGGGGCCGACCAGTTCCAGGCCCAGGGTGATGGCGGCCAGGGCGTTCAATTCGTCGCCGAAGTTCACGCCGTGCTGGCGCGCGTGTTCGAGCAGCAGGATGATGAAGACGGAAACGGGCGTCAGCGCCACGCCCGTCAGCACGCCCTTGCGCCAGGAAATGCCGCTCACGTGCGAAAACGCGGCCACGCCGGCGACCTTCGTCAGCAAGCGTCCGCCGACGACGGCCAGGGCCAGGCCCGCGCCGGCCGTCACGCTGGCCCATTCCAGGGTCGAGGCGGCATACACGAACAGCAGCACCGTCAGCAGCTCGCCCATGGCGCCGAAATTGCGCTGCGCCTGGCTGAAGGCGACACGGCGGTGGCGCGCCACCAGGCCGAAGGTGAGCGTGGCCAGCAGCGGCGACAGGCTGGTGGTGTAGGTCAGGGCGACGAGCAGCATCACCGACAGCGCGAACGCCACGGTGGCGTCCTGCGCCATATTGCCCAGGCGGCGCAGCATGGCCGGCACGACGATGCCGAAGACGGTGCCGGCGGCAACCGAGGCGGCCAGCACGGCGGCGCTGCTGCTGCTCGCCTCGATCAAATCGGTGGAGCTCTGGAACATCCAGAAACCGACGATGATGTTGAACGTGAAGACGGCCAGCACGCAATTCAAGGCCGTGAGGTGGACGATGCGTTCCGTGACCTGGCCCGAGCTGCGTTCCTCGTTGATGACGCGCATGATGGTGGCCGGCGAGGTGGACATGGCCAGCGACGCAAGCAGCAGCGCCGTCATCGAAGTGCTGCCGAATTCGATGCCGATGAAGTAGACGACGGTAAAGGTCAGCAGGGACTCGACCAGGCCCGTGACGGCGATCCACGGGTTGTTCTTCAGCCAGCGCAGGTTGATGCGGTAGCCTACCTCGAACAGGATCAGGCCGAAGGCCACGTCGGCCAGCACCAGCATGGGGCCGGCGTCCGTCTGCGGCAGGATGCCGACCTGCGTCTGCGCGAGGACGAAGCCGATCACGCCGTAAAAACTGATGCGCGGCAGGCCCGTCCAGCGGTGGCCGAATTCGCCCACTACCCAGGCCAGGGTAATGGCGAACGGCCAGGACAGGTCGGCGGCGATCGAGATCAGACTTTGCATGCTCATTCCTTTGAAAATGGCGCTGGCACCGGCCGGCAGCACGGGGGCTGGCGCGGCAATGTCGTGGTGCAGCGATGGTGCATTGTTTGCGCAGAGCGATGCGCCGATTCTACCGGAGCAGAAGGCGCGCACGATGTGCGCAATCGAACAGTGTCGCGGCCATGGCGGCCGCGCACAGGATGCAGCAGGGTAGGGCAGGACTGGTACCAGCGTATGGTACCCGCCCGCGGCGGAGATGCTCCGCACGGTAGTGCCGTGTCGCAGTGTACGGCATGGCGGCCCCCTGCCGCCATGGACTTTTTGTTAGGCGTTTTTATTTACTGAGCAGGCGCATGCCCCGCTCCAGCCCGTCGATCGACAGGGGGAACATGCGGTTGTTCATCAACTGCCGCATCACGCCGATCGACTGGCGGTACTGCCACAAGCCCTCGGACTCTGGATTGAGCCAGATGAATTTCGGGAACGCCTGGGTAAAGCGCGCCAGCCACGTCGACCCCGCTTCCTCGTTGTTGTATTCGACGCTGCCGCCCGGCTGCAGGATTTCATAGGGACTCATGGTGGCGTCGCCGACGAAGATCAGTTTGGTGTCTGGCGGGTATTTGCGCAGCACGTCCCAGGTGGGAAAACGCTCGGCGTTGCGGCGCCGGTTGTTCTTCCACAAATAGTCGTAGACGCAGTTATGGAAGTAAAAGAACTCCATGTTCTTGAATTCCGTCTTCGCCGCCGAGAACAGTTCCTCGGTGCGCTCGATATGGTCGTCCATGCTGCCGCCCACATCCAACAGCATCAGCACCTTGATGCGGTTCTTGCGCTCGGGCCGCATCCTGATGTCGAGGTAGCCCGCGTTGTTCGCCGTGGCGGCAATGGTGGCGTCCAGCGCCAGTTCGTCTTCCGCGCCTTCGCGCGCGAACTTGCGCAGGCGGCGTAGCGCCACCTTGATGTTGCGCGTGCCCAGTTCGCGCTCGCCGTCGTAATCCTTGTAGCTGCGCGCTTCCCACACTTTCACGGCCGTGCGGTTGCCGCCCTTGCCGCCGATACGGATGCCTTCCGGATTCGTGCCGCCATTGCCGAACGGCGACGTGCCACCCGTGCCTATCCACTTGCTGCCGCCTTCGTGGCGCTCCTTCTGCTCCTTCAGCAGTTCGTTGAGGCGGTCCATCAGCTTGTCGTAGCCGAATTTTTCCAGCTGCGCCTTCTGCTCCTCGGACAGCTCGCGCTGCATGCGCTTGAACAGCCAGTCGAGCGGAATCGCCGCGTTCGTGTCGAAGGCCGCGTTGACGCCCTTGAAGTACTGGGCAAATGCGCGGTCGAACTTGTCGAAATGGGCTTCATCCTTGACCAGGGTCAGGCGCGACAGATAGTAAAAATCATCCATCGAAGCGTCGATGACGTTCTTTTGCAGCGCCTCGAGCAAGGTCAAAAATTCCTTGATCGAGACGGGAATCTTCGCATCCTTGAGCGTGAAGAAGAAATCGATCAGCATGGCGACCGCTCTCCCGCGCGCGGCAGTGCGGCGATGGGGCGCTGCGCCAGCTTGTAGCGCAAATGGGCGGCAATTTCCGGCCACTCGCCGCGCGTGATGCTGTACATGACCGTGTCGCGCACGGTGCCGTCGCGGCGCAGCGCATGGTGGCGCAGCACGCCATCCTTTTTCGCGCCCAGGCGTTCGATGGCCGCCTGCGAGGCGTGGTTGAAATTATCGGTGCGCAGGCCCACCAGCGCGCAGCCGAGCGTGTCGAAGGCGTGCGCCAGCAGCAGCAATTTGCAAGTGGTGTTGACGTGGCTGCGCTGGCAGCGCTTCGCATACCAGGTGTAGCCGATTTCCAGGCGCCCGATGGCCGGTACCACGTCGTGGTAGCTGGTGGTGCCCAGCACCTCGCCGCTTGCCGCGTCGACGACGGCAAAGGCGAAGCGCGTGGGGCGCATCTCGATGCCCTTGAAAATGTACTGGTCAACCTGGTCCGGCTCGGGCACGGAGGTGACGCGCAGATTCCACAGTTCGCCATCCATGGCCGCCGCGCGCAGGCCGGCCGCATGGTGCGGCGCCAGCGCTTCGAGACGGATGCCGTGCAGTTCCAGGGGGACGAAGACCTTGTCGGGGCTGATGTCGTTCACCGGCGCTCCTTAGCGGTTGGTGCGCGACATGAACATCAGGCGCTCGAACAGGTGCACGTCTTGCTCGTTTTTCAGCAGCGCCCCGTGCAGCGGCGGCACGACGGCCTTGTTGTCCTTGCTGCGCAAGGCTTCGGCCGGAATGTCCTCGGCCAGCAGGAGTTTCAGCCAGTCGAGGAATTCCGACGTCGACGGTTTTTTCTTCAGGCCCGGCACGTCGCGCACTTCATAGAAGGTTTGCAGCGCCTGCGCCAGCAATTCCTGTTTCAGGTGTGGGTAGTGGACGGCGACGATCTGCTCCATCGTGTCCTTGTCCGGGAATTTGATGTAGTGGAAGAAGCAGCGGCGCAAAAAGGCGTCCGGCAATTCCTTCTCGTTGTTCGAGGTGATGATGACGAGCGGACGGTGGCGCGCCGTGACCATTTCGCGCGTTTCATACACATAGAATTCCATGCGGTCCAGTTCGCGCAGCAGGTCGTTCGGGAATTCGATGTCGGCCTTGTCGATTTCATCGATCAAGAGCACCACCGGTTCGGGCGCCGTGAAGGCCTGCCACAGCACGCCCTTGACGATGTAGTTCTGGATGTCGCGCACGCGCTCGTCGCCGAGCTGCGAATCGCGCAGGCGCGAGACGGCGTCGTATTCGTACAGGCCCTGCTGCGCCTTGGTGGTCGATTTGATATGCCATTGCATCAGCGGCATGTTCAGCGCGGCGGCCACTTCCTCGGCCAGCATGGTCTTGCCCGTGCCCGGTTCGCCCTTGATCAGCAGCGGGCGTTGCAGGGTCAGCGCCGCATTCACGGCCAGTTTCAGGTCGGCGGTGGCGACATAGCTGTCGGAACCTTCGAAGCGTTGGCCTTGCTGGGTGTGCTGTGCTTGCATGAGCGGTCTGCCAAAGTGGGGAAATGGTGAGTATAAACAGAACTGTGGCCCAGCGTCACGCGGACGGCCTGTGCCTGCGTGCCTACAATGCGGGTTTTATAGGTGGACTTGCAAGAATATCTTGGCTAGAATCGGCAAGCAGCAGATTAATTGGCAACCTTAATTGTCAACACATAAAATCAAAAAAAACCAGCTCTGGCGTTTCTCCGATTACCTTTGTTCACATTGCCACTATGAAAAAAATATTTGCACTTCTCGTGCTTGCCGGCATAGCAAATGCCGTCACAGCGGCTGACATTGTAGGAAACGCCAAGGCAGCCCCTGCCAAGGTGGAAATGTGTATCGGCTGCCACGGCATTCCCGGTTACAAGGCAACCTTTCCTGAAGTATTCCAGGTGCCGATGATCGGCGGCCAGCCGGCAAAATATATCGAGAATGCGCTGCAAGCCTACAAGAAGGGCGACCGCAAGCACCCCAGCATGAAGGGCATCGCCAGCAGCCTGTCGGACCAGGATATCGCCGATGTCGCCGCGTATTATGCGCAACAAGCCAAGACGAACTGAGGACCAGCCTGATGAAAAAACTACTCGCCGCCCTCGTTTGCGCCACCGTCTCGTTTTCCGCCAGCGCCGCCGGCAATATCAACACGGGCAAGGCCTTGGCCGAAAAATACAGCTGCGCCACCTGCCACGGCAAGGATTACAGTTCGCCCATCGACCCGTCGTACCCGAAACTGGCGGGCCAGCACAAGGATTACCTGGAACATGCGTTGACCGCGTATAAACGGGGCGACAAGGCCAACGGCCGCAACAACGCCATCATGACGGGCCAGGTAAAACCGCTGAGCAACCAGGACATCAAGGACCTTGCCGCTTACCTGCACAGCTTGCCGAGCAGCCTGGTCACTCATCGCTGAGCGGTAACGCCGGCTCAGGCTTTCAGCCCCACCCGGCGCGCCAGTTTGTGCAAGTTGCTGGCGTCGAGTCCCAGCTGCCGCGCCGCAGCGGCCCAGTTATCCTGATGCAGGACCAGCGCTTGCCGGATGGCCTGGCGCTGGCTCGCTTCCACGATCTGATGCATCGATAGCAGCGGCGCCGCCGGCGTGCCGCACGCGGCTGGCGCCAGCGGCAGCGCGTCCGTGCCGGCCGGCGCTTCCAGCGCATCGAGGTCGAGCATATCCGTTTCCAGGGTCACGATGTCCTTGCGGTCAGCGCCGCGTATCACGGCTTTCAGCGCGGCCCGGCTGATCACATGTTCCAGTTCGCGCACATTGCCCGGCCAGCGGTAGTGGCACAAGGCGTTTTCCGCCGCGGCGGACAGGCGCAGGCTGCGCAAGCCCAGGCGCGCGCGGTTCAGTTCCAGGAAACCCCCGGCCAGCAGCAGCACGTCATTGCCCCGCTCGCGCAGCGGCGGAATCGGCACGGGATACACGGATAAACGGTGGTACAGGTCGGCGCGGAACGAGCCGTCGCGCACGTGTTCGCGCAGGCTGCGGTTGGTGGCGGCGATCACGCGCACGTTGACCCGGCGCGGCCGGTCCGCGCCCAGGCGCTGGATTTCGCCATTTTGCAAGGTGCGCAGCAGCTTGGCCTGTATCGACAATGGCAATTCCCCCACTTCATCGAGAAACAGGGTGCCCCCTTCGGCCGCCTCGAAGCGCCCGGGCCGGTCGCTGACGGCGCCGGAAAACGCACCGCGCACATGGCCGAACAATTCGCTTTCGGCCAGTGACTCGGGCAAGGCCGCGCAATTGACGTGGATCAAAGGCTTGCCCGCGCGGCGCGACAGCCGGTGCAGGCGGTGCGCGCACAATTCCTTGCCCACGCCCGTCTCTCCCAGCAGCAGCACGGGCAGTTCGGAATCGGCGACCACCTGCAATTCGTGCAGCAAGTGCGTGATGGCGTTGCTCTGGCCCACGAAATCGTGTTCCTCGCGCGGCGCTTGGGCATCGGCCAGCATGGCGCCGCCCGACAGGCGCAGGGCGCGGATTTCCGTCTCCAGGCGCGTGACGCGCACGGCCGCCTCGATGGCGCAGGCCAGTTCGCCCAGGTCGCGCTGTGCCTGCGTATCGAAGGTGCCCACCTGCAGCGCGTCGAGCGTGATCACGCCCCAGCGTTCGCCTTCCAGGTCCAGCGCCATGCCCATGCAGTCGTGCACGGGCAGCGGCTCGCCGGCCCGCTCGGCGATCAGGCCATCGTAGGGATCGGGCAGCGAGCTGTCGTGATGGAAGCACAGCACGCCGCGCCGCTGCAGGATGGCGGCCAGGCGCGGATGGTCGGCGACGGCGAAGCGGCGTCCCAGCGCGTCGTTGGCCAGGCCGGCCATCGCCACGGGGCGCAAATGCTCACCATCGAGCTTGAGCAAGGCCACAGCCTCGCAGCCGAAGTGGGCGCGCAGGCTGCCGACGAGGCGCTGCAGGCGCACGGCCACGGGCAGGTCGGCGACCAGGTCGGTGAGTAACAGCAGGTGGATGGCGGTGGTGGTCATAAGTACCATGCAGGGTACAACGGACCATGCTTGAACAGGGTCATATCGACCCTGCATTTTTCAAATCGTTGATTTAAAACAAGTTTTTCCTGGCACACGGATTGCCTAGGTAAGGGTGCCGAACCGGCATACAAGACCAAGGAAAGCTTGATGAAAACGACTCCCTCCCTCCGCGCCATTGCCGCCGCCGTCTGCGTACTGGCCATGCCCCTGTCCGTGCAAGCTCAGGCCAGCCTGCCGGCCAGTGCCGCCGCCACCGCCGCCAAACCCGCTACCGCCGCAGTCAAGCGCTATGAACTGCAAACCAATATCGTCGACGGCAAGATGGTGTTCATCGACGCCAAGGGCCAGGTCAACCCCGTGCTGGCGGCCAAGGTGGGCGACACGGTGGAACTCGTGCTGAAAAGCGGCGAAGGCGCCGAGCACGATCTGCTGATCCCGGAACTGAATGTGGCCTCGGCCAAGTTCAGCGCCAACAGCGGCAGCACCACCGTGCGCTTCAAGGTCACGCGCGCCGGCACGTTCACCTATTACTGCTCGATCCCCGGCCACCGCCAGATCGGCATGGAAGGCAAGCTGGAAGTGAGCGGCACGTCGCTGGCCGAAGCCGGAGCACCGAAGGCCGCTGGCGCCGGCAGCGCTGCCAGCGAATCGAGCCAGGCCGCCGCGCTGGCCCTGTACACGCCCGCGCCGTCGCCGATGCGCGGCCCCGATCCCTCGGCCGTCAATGTGGCGGCCAATCCCGCCTCCGTGCCGAACGCCATCGGCGCGCGCGCGCCGCAAACCCTGAAATACCGGATGGAGACGGTGGAACTGCCGGGCAAGCTCGATGACGGCACCAGTTTTACCTACTGGACCTTCAACCGGCAAGTGCCCGGCCCGATGCTGCGCGCGAAGGTGGGCGACACGGTGGAGCTGACCCTGTTCAACGCCAAGGACAGCAAGATGATCCACTCGATCGACCTGCACGCCGTGACGGGCGGCCATGGCGGCGGACAGCACACGCAGGTGGCGCCGGGGCAGGAAAAAACCGTCACGTTCAAGGCGCTCAATCCGGGCCTGTATGTGTACCACTGCGCCACGCCGCTGGTGCCGCAGCATATCGCGGCCGGCATGTACGGCATGATCCTGGTCGAACCGGAAGGCGGCCTGTCAAAAGTCGACCGCGAGTACTACGTGATGCAGGGCGAGATGTACACGGGCCGTCCGCACGGCGCCCCCGTGCACCAGGAACCGAACCTGGAAAAAATGGCCAATGAGCTGCCCGACTACTACGTCTTCAACGGCGAAGTGGGCGCCCTGAGCAAGACGCACAAACTGCAGGCAAAAGTCGGCGAAACGGTGCGCATCTATTTCGGCGTCGGCGGCCCGAACAAGATTTCATCGTTCCACATCATCGGCGAGATCTTCGACAAGGTGTACAGCGAAGGCTCGATCAGCAGCCCGAAACACGACGTGCAAACCACCCTGGTGGCACCGGGCGGCGCGACCATCGTCGAACTCAAGGTACAGCATCCTGGCAGCTATCTGCTGGTCGACCATGCGCTGTCGCGCGCTGGCAAGGGCGCCGTGGGCGTGCTGGAAGTGACTGGCGAACCCGTGCCCGGCGTCTACCACGCCGGTGCCCGTCAATAAACCCCATTCATCATCAAGGAACCATTATGGAAATGATCGACCAATCCCTGGGCCAGCTGGCCCGCCGCATCCCTGGCGCCACGCGGCTGTTTGATGCGCACCGCCTGGATTTCTGCTGCGGCGGCAACAAGACCCTGCGCGCGGCGGCCGAGGCGGCCGGCGTGGACACGGCGCCCATCGTCAAGGAACTGCAAGTGCTGGCCGGACGGACTGACGCCAGCGGCGAGCGTGACTGGCAGGAAGCTTCGGCCACCGAGCTGGTGGAACACATCCTGTCGCGCTACCACGCCGTGCACCGCGAGCAGCTGCCCGAGCTGATACGGCTGGCGCGCAAGGTCGAGCAGGTGCATGGCGACCGCGCCGACTGTCCGCACGGGCTGGCGGAACACCTGTCGGCCATGGCGCAGGAACTGGAAAGCCATATGCGCAAGGAAGAAGACGTGCTGTTCCCCATGATCGTGCGCGGCCAGGGCCCCCGCGCCGGCGCGCCCATCAACGTGATGCGCATGGAGCACGACGACCATGGCGTGGCGTTGCGCGCGATGGAGGAAATGACGAACGACATCACCGCGCCGGCCGGCGCCTGCACCACCTGGCGCGCGCTGTACACGGGCTTGCGCACCTTCCGCGAAGACCTGATGGCGCACATCCATACTGAAAACAATATCCTGTTCGAGCGCTTTGCGCCGGCCGTGGTGCACTGACAAAGGAAAGACCCATGGGTCCCTACAAAAAACTCTGGTTCACCCTGATCGGTGTACTGATCGTGACGTTTTCGCTGCTCGGCTACTACGGCGCCGAAGTGTACCGGCAGGCGCCGCCCATCCCCTCGCAAGTGCTTGCACAGGATGGCCGGCAACTGTTCGACCGCGAGGGCATCCTCGATGGCCAGACGGCCTGGCAATCGGTCGGCGGCATGCAGCTGGGCTCCATCTGGGGCCACGGCGCCTACCAGGCGCCCGACTGGACGGCCGACTGGCTGCACCGCGAACTGACGGCCTGGCTGGAACTGGCCGCGCAAGAGCAGCATGGCAAGGCGTACGCGGAGCTCGACGGCCCCGCGCAGGCGGCGCTGCGCGAAGCGCTCAGGCTCGAATACCGCGGTAACCGCACCGATGATGCGCAAGTGCTGCGCCTGTCGCCGCGCCGCGTGCAAGCGATCGCCAACACGGCGCACTATTACGACCAGCTGTTCTCCGACGCGCCGGCGCTGCAAAAAAGCCGCGAACACTTCGCCATGAAGGAAAACACCCTGCCCAGCGCCGAGCGGCGCGCGCAGATGACGCAATTCTTCTTCTGGACGGCATGGGCCGCCGCGACCGAACGTCCTGGCCAGAAAGTGACCTATACGAACAACTGGCCGCACGAACCGCTGATCGGCAACCAGCCCAGCGGCGAAAACCTCGTCTGGTCGGTTGCCAGCGTGGTGGTGCTGCTGGCCGGCGTGGGCTTCCTCGTCTGGGGCTGGGCCTTCTTGCGCGACCATGACGAAGCGCTGCCGGCGGCCGGTCCGCGCGACCCGCTCACCACGTTCGCGTTGACGCCTTCGCAGCGGGGACTGGGAAAATATCTGTTCCTGGTCGTGGCGCTGTTCATCTTCCAGGTCTTCATCGGCGGCTTCACGGCGCACTACACGGTGGAAGGGCAGCAGTTCTACGGCATCGACGTGTCGCGCTGGTTCCCGTATGCACTCACGCGCACCTGGCATATCCAGGCCGCGCTGTTCTGGATCGCCACGGGCTTCCTGGCGGCCGGCCTGTTCCTCGCGCCCCTGATCAATGGCGGCAAGGATCCCAAGTGGCAGCGCCTCGGTGTCGACGTGCTGTTCTGGGCCCTCGTCGCCGTGGTGGTCGGCTCCTTCATCGGCAACTACCTGGCCATTGCGCAAGTGATGCCGCCCGAGTGGAATTTCTGGCTCGGTCACCAGGGTTATGAATATGTGGACCTGGGACGCTTGTGGCAGATCGGTAAATACATCGGCATCCTGCTGTGGCTCGTGCTGATGCTGCGCGGTGTCGTGCCGGCCCTGCGCAAGCCGGGCGGCGACAAGAACCTGCTGGCGCTGTTGACCGCATCCGTGGGCGCCATCGGCCTGTTCTACGGCGCCGGCCTGTTCTACGGCGAGCGCACGCACCTGTCCGTGATGGAGTACTGGCGCTGGTGGGTGGTGCATCTGTGGGTGGAAGGCTTCTTTGAAGTCTTCGCCACGACGGCGCTGGCCTTCATCTTCTCGACCCTGGGCCTGGTGTCGGTGCGCATGGCCACGGCGGCCAGCCTGGCCTCTGCCTCGCTGTTCATGCTGGGCGGGATACCCGGCACCTTCCACCACCTGTACTTCGCCGGCACCACCACGCCCGTGATGGCCATCGGCGCGAGCTTCAGCGCGCTGGAAGTGGTGCCGCTGATCGTGCTGGGACACGAAGCGTGGGAAAACTGGCGCCTGAAGGAACGCGCGCCATGGATGGAAAACCTGCGCTGGCCGCTGATGTGCTTTGTCGCCGTCGCCTTCTGGAACATGCTGGGCGCTGGCGTGCTGGGCTTCATGATCAATCCGCCCGTCGCCCTGTACTACATCCAGGGCCTGAACACGACCCCCGTGCATGCGCATGCTGCGCTGTTCGGCGTGTACGGTTTCCTGGCGCTGGGCTTTACCTTGCTGGTGCTGCGCTATCTGCGTCCCGACTACCGCTTCAGCCCTGCCTTGATGAAGACGGCGTTCTGGGGCTTGAATGTGGGCCTGGTGCTGATGATCTTTACCAGCTTGCTGCCGATAGGCATCATCCAGTTCCACGCCAGCGTGACGGAAGGCCTGTGGTATGCGCGCAGCGAAGCGTTCATGCAGCAGCCGCTGCTGCAGAACCTGCGCTGGATACGCACCTTCGGCGACGTGGTCTTCATCGGCGGCGCCATCGCCATGGCGCTGCAGGTGGTGCTGGGATTGATGGGCAAGGCGAAGGCACCCGCGCTGCCACAGGCGGTACGGCCAGCCTGATCGGTTGCTGCGCCGCCGAGTGTTGTGATTGCTCTCCCGAAGCCGTGCTAGCCACGGCTTTTTTCATACAGGGCCAGGAAGACGAGGCCGGCGGCCAGCGGGATATTTTTCGTCAGCGGCCCGAAAGGGTGTATCAGGAATTCCGGCAGGAAGACGGCGATCACCAGTGTATAGCCGGCCACCAGCGCGCACTGCGTCCACCATAGCAACGGCCTGGCATGGAACAGCGAGGCGATGCCCATCGCCAGGTCGGCCAGGCAGGAGGCGGCAAACACGTGTTCCGTATGCAGCGTGATGCCGCTGCGGCGCAGCCATGCGAGCGATTCGGCATGCGGATACAGATACCAGGACACAAACGCCGTCCATAGCCAGATAAAGGCCATGCCGAGGCGCATGGCCCAGTACAGCCCTTGCAGCTTGGCTGGCGTCATGGCGCGGGCTTGGCAACCATCAGCCAGTAGACCAGCATGAGCGCGGCAAATGCGGGCACGCCGAGCCAGAACCAGCAGCGCGCATAGACCCAGTACAGGCGCGGCAGCGGTGTGCCCGTGTCGTCAGCCAGGCGGGCCAGGCTGCGCATGCGGATCTGCAGCCATACCACGGGTAGCCAGCAGGCGCCGGCCACCGCATACAGCAGCATCGAGGCGAGGACCCAGCCGGACAGGATCGGATAGCCGGCCAGGTGCGCCAGGGCCAGTCCAGACAGCGGCTGGACAATGACGGCCGGCGTGGTGAACAGCCAATCGGCCAGCACGGTCTTTTCGGCCGACAGGCGGATCGCACGCACCTCGCCACTCCGGTCGTTGATCCACTTGAAGAAAGCGATGCCGATGCCCGTGCCAAACAGGATGGTGGCGCTGAGGATGTGCAGCCATTTGACGAACAGGTACCAGCTCATGCCGGTACCTCGGTCACGTCATGGCCTTGCAGCGCGGCCAGGTAATTTTCCACCGTGAGCAGGCCGACGCAGGGCATCGCGCCGCGCGGTAGCGGCGCACCACCGCTGCTGGCGCTGGCCAACCGGTTCGCCAGCGCGATCGACGCGCCGCACGGGATATGCGGGCCGTGGTTTTGCGCCGCCAGCAATTGCCAGCTCAGCGTCAGCGGCAGGCCATCGAGTCCCGTGCCTTGCAGCGTCACGAACATCGCGCCTTTGTCGCTGACCAGCGGTTCCACCCATTGGCTGATGGCGTGCAATGGCCTGACCAGCGGCAGCAGGCTGCGCAACAGGCCCAGGCGCACCAGTTGCGCGGCGGCCCAGACGAACAGATGGCCGGGCGCACCGGCAAAACCGGCGTGAAAAGTGACGGTGTCGAGGCCGGGATAGCGTTGCGGGAACAGGGCCAGGTCGGGAACGTCGCAGCTGCCCAGCAAGCGCGGTCCCACGGGCGCGGCAAAGCGGTGGCGCTTCAGGTCGAGCCAGCCGTGCGTGGTCTGCTGGCTGCCGGCAACCAGGCGCTGGAACGGTTTGCCACAGTACGAGAAGATGCCGGCCATGGTGGCGATGCCCGGCGCGCGGGCGCCGGAGGCGATGCCGTGGCGGATCGATGTGAGCTGGCGAAAGCGCGGCAGGTAGCGGTCCACCACGGCCGAGGACAGCGCTGGCAGCGAGCTGGCGCCGCTGGTGATGAACACGCCGCGCTGGCGCGCCAGGTCGTCGAGGCTGACGATGCCGGCGACAAAATCGCGGCCGTCGGCCAGGTCGATATAGTTGGCGCCGGCCTCGATCGCCGCACGGGCGACGCGGTAATCCTGGCCCTGGAACGGGCCTGCGGTATGGATCAGCGTATCGACGCCCAGTTCGGCCAGGCGCCGCGCCAGATCAGGTGCATCGGCATCGAGCGCCAGTGCTTGCCGCGGTGGCAAGCCCAATTGCGCCGCCAGTGCCTTGGCCCTGGCGGCGTCGCGCCCGGCCACCAGTAGATGGATATTCTGATTGCCGGCTAGCGCCTGGCAAATGCGCGTGCCGAAAAAACCGTAACCGCCGAGTACGAGAATGGTGTGATGGGCCAAGATATCCTTCAGTGGCTGAGTTTCTTGGCAACATGATACTACCTGATCAGCGGCGCCGCACGCAGTCGATATACGCCTCTGTATCCGGCGGCAAGCCCGAGCGCTGCGAAGCCCAGATCATCTGGCCCAGGCATTCCATCACTTCGTGCTGGGCGGCATGGGCCGAATCGAGGCGCTGGGTCAGCTGCTGGACGGCCGGGCGGATGCCGCGCGGCTGGTCCACCTGCACCTGCTCCGTGATCGACAGATGCATGGACAGGTGCAGGAAGGGGTTGGCCTGGCCCCCTTCGACGGAATAGTCGCGCGCCAGCGCCGCTTCGACGTCGGAGAGCTCGTTTTCATACTCGGGGTGTTCGAGTATCCAGTCGAGCGCGATGGCTTCCATCGGCGTGAGGATTTCATGGGCGCGGTGCTTGCGCAAGGTGTCGCAAAAGAAGCGGCGCACGTCGTCGGAAGAGGGGTTGAACATGGCTGAATGGCTATGGCTAAAGGGCAGCCGGCATTGTACCGCGTACGTCAACGAAGGGCATCGAGGATGCTCTTTTTGCCGTCTGGCGCCCGCTTTCATGACCTGATAGTCACCGCAATTTAATACCCTGCAGTAAGTATTATCCACTACCGCCACGGCCCGGCGGCGCCAAATAACGGTGATAAAATCGCCGCTCTTGATATTTGCTCTGGACATGACGGCGATTTTATTGCCATTTTTCTGTTTCCATTGCCCGCACCTTTGCCACCAGATCTTGCTCCTGGTTTATCCCGGAGCGCGGCAGCATGCCTATCACCATCGACATCGAGCTGTCCGGCCGCCCTGGCGTTCCGGCTGGCTGGCTGTTTGCATTCCATACAGCGATGGTGCCGCCACGGTGGCGCGCAAGAATCATCCTTCAGTATTCATAAACGGAGTTACGTATGCGTAAATCGCTATTACTTTTGATGTCGTGCCTGATCCTGGCGGCATGTAACAAGACCCCTCCGGCCTCGTCCGAAAAACCGGTCGACGTGCTGCTGATCGGCGCCGGCACCATGAGCGCCACCCTGGGCAGCATGCTCAAGGAACTCGATCCGTCGCTGACGATGGAAATGGTCGAGCGCCTCGATTCCGTGGCCGCCGAAAGCTCGGACGCGATGAACAACGCTGGCACGGGCCACTCGGCATTCGCCGAATTGAACTACACGCCGGAAGCGGCCGATGGCAGCATCGAGACCAAGAAAGCCGTTGCCATCAACGAGCAATTCGAAATCTCCAAGCAATTCTGGGCCTATCAGGTGGCCAACAAGCACCTGGGCGCGCCGCAAACCTTCATCAATAATGTGCCGCACATGGCCTTTGTCTGGGGCGACGACAATATTTCCTTTTTGAAGAAGCGCTATGCCGCGCTGCAAAAGGAAAACCTGTTCAAGGGCATGCTGTTCTCGGAAGACCAGGCGCAGATCGAGCAGTGGGCACCGCTCGTCATGCAAGGCCGTGACAAGGGCCAGAAAGTGGCCGCGACGCGCATGGAAATCGGTACCGACGTCAATTTCGGCAACCTCACGCGCGGTCTCGTGAAATACCTGACGGACAGCCACGGCATGGTCCTGCACCTGCGCCACCAGGTGGAAGACATCCAGCGCGGCGCCGATGGCGTGTGGAACGTGACGGTGAAAGACTTGAACGCAGGCAAGGAAAAAACCATGCGCGCCAAGTTCGTCTTCATCGGCGCCGGCGGCGGTTCGCTGCCGCTGCTGGAAAAATCGGGCATTCCTGAAGCCAAGGGCTACGGCGGCGTGCCGGTCGGCGGCCAATGGCTGGTGACGACCAATCCTGAACTGGTGGCGGCGCATGCGGCCAAGGTCTACGGCAAGGCATCCGTCGGTTCGCCGCCGATGTCCGTGCCGCATCTGGACACGCGCATCATCGATGGCAAGAAAGCCCTGCTGTTTGGCCCGTTTGCCACCTTCTCGACCAAGTTCCTGAAAAACGGTTCGTGGATCGACTTGCCTGCCTCGATCGGCACGGGCAACGTGAAACCGATGCTGCAAGCCGGCTACGACAATATTCCGCTGACGAAATACCTGGTGGAACAGGTCATGAACACGCCGGAAGACCGTTTGAAGACCCTGCGCGAATACCTGCCGAACGCCAAGATGGAAGACTGGACCCTGCAAAACGCCGGACAGCGCGTGCAGATCGTCAAGGATGACCCTGTCAAAGGCGGCTTGCTGCAGTTCGGCACGGAAGTCGTCGGCGCCGCCGATGGCAGCATCGTCGCCCTGCTGGGTGCATCGCCAGGCGCTTCGACCGCGCCGCCGATCATGATCAAGGTGCTGCAAACGGCATTCAAGAGCCGCCTGGCAACACCGGAATGGCAAGCGAAGATGGTGGAAATGGTGCCGTCGTACGGTCAAAAGCTGAATAACGACCCGGCCCTGGCCAACAAGATCCGCCACTACAGCAGCAATATCCTGGGCCTCAAAGCCATCACGCTGGATGTTCCCGCCGCTGCGCCAGTTACTGCAGCAAACTAAGCCAGCCTGACCGGCAGGGGAGTTTCCTGCCGGCATGAAAAAAGGGGCAGCCTGTTCAGGCTGCCCCTTTTGCGTGGGAGAGTGCGTTCATTGCGGCAGACTACTCCTTGCCCGGCAGAATCAGCTCCGGCGTACATCCTTCGGCGGCAATGCCGTCGCAAGGCTTGGCCACAGCCGTACCGTCCTGTGCCCGTGGCGCATGGGGCTGGCGCAGGTAGCGCGACGTGTGGCGGTGCGCTTGCTGTGCGTTGCCATGCACGGGCCAGGTCAGGAAGCGGGACAGCTCCTGCAAGGCGCGCTGGTACACATCGCGTTTAAATTCAATGACGACATCGAGCGGGACCCAGTATTCATGCCAGCGCCAGGCGTCGAACTCGGGATGGTCGGTCAGGCGCAGATTGACGTCGTTATCGCGCGCGCACATTCTCAGCAGAAACCAAATCTGCTTCTGGCCACGGTAATGGCCGCGAATCTCGCGCTTGATGAAGTGGTCTGGCACTTCATAGCGCAGCCAGTCGCGGGTGCGGCCGACAATTTTGACGTGTTCCTGTCTGAGTCCGATTTCCTCTTCAAGTTCGCGAAACATGGCTTGTTCCGGTGTTTCGCCATATTTGATACCGCCTTGCGGAAACTGCCATGAGTGCTCGCGCACCCGCTTGCCCCACCACACCTCGTTCTGGGCGTTTAGCAGGATGATGCCGACGTTGGGCCGAAACCCTTCACGGTCGAGCATAATGCACCTCAAACTTTCTGCGACAGTGCGTCCTTTTTTACATAATTACCCACAACTTCGCAAGCCGGTGACCTTTTCGGGGTGCGAAAAGCGCCGGAATCGCACCAATTGAGCGCATTTGTGTAAAGTATGGACGCATCAGCCAGCTAATCCTTTAAAATTAGGTTGATTATAACCCTCTCTTTTTAAAAAGAATTCACCGTTATGCGCGCCTCCCGTTTTTTTATTTCCACACTTAAAGATGCACCTTCTGACGCGGAAATCGTCAGCCACCAATTGATGATGCGTGCAGGCATGATCAAACGCCTCGGTTCCGGCATCTATACCTACATGCCGATGGGCTTGCGCGTGATCCGCAAGGTGGAAGCCATCATCCGTGACGAGATGAACAAAGCCGCCGGTATCGAACTGCTGATGCCGCTCGTGCAGCCAGCCGAACTGTGGCAAGAGACGGGCCGCTGGACCAAGATGGGCGACGAACTGATGCGCGTGAAAGACCGCCACGGCCGCGAATACGCGATTCAGCCGACGTCGGAAGAAGTCATCACGGACGTCGTGCGCACGGAAATCAAGTCTTACCGCCAGTTGCCGTTGAATTTTTATCATATCCAGACCAAGTTCCGCGACGAGCGCCGCCCACGCTTCGGCCTGATGCGCGGCCGCGAATTCACGATGAAGGACGCGTACTCGTTCGACCGCGACCTGGCCGGCATGCAAGCGTCGTACAAGGTCATGTTTGACGCCTACACGCGCATCTTCACGCGTTTCGGCCTGAAATTCCGCGCCGTGGCAGCCGATAACGGCGCCATCGGCGGTTCCGGTTCGCACGAATTCCACGTCATCGCCCACACGGGCGAAGACGCGCTCGTGTACTGCCCGACGTCCGACTACGCCGCCAACATGGAAGCGGCCGAAGCGCTGCCGCCAGTGGGCGAGCGCCCGGCCGCCGCCCAGGCACTGACGAAAACTGCCACGCCGGACACCGTCAAGTGCGAAACCGTGGCTACCCTGCTCGGTATCGAGCTGTCGCGCACCGTGAAAACCATCGCCCTGACCGTGGAAACGACGGGCAAGGACGAGAAAGTCACGAAACAGCATTTCATGCTGCTGCTGCGCGGCGACCATGAATTGAACGAGATCAAGGTGGGCAAGGTTGCCGGCCTGGCCGGTCACCGTTTCTCGACGGAAGCGGAAATCCTGGAAGTCTACGGCACGATTCCCGGCTATCTGGGCCCGATCGGCACCAAAGCGCCCGTCACCGTGGTGGCTGACCGCACTGTCGCCCACATGAGCGACTTCGTGTGCGGCGCGAATGACGCCGGTTTCCACTACACGGGCGCCAACTGGGGGCGCGACGTGGCCGAACCTGCCATCGTGGCCGACTTGCGCAATGTCGTCGCCGGCGACGCTTCGCCGGACGGCCAGGGCGCGCTTGCCATCGAGCGCGGCATCGAAGTGGGCCATGTGTTCCAGCTGGGTACGGCGTACTCGGAAAGCATGAAAGCCACCTTCCTCGATGAAAACGGCAAACCTGCGCCGCTGCAGATGGGTTGCTACGGCATCGGCGTGACGCGCATCCTGGGCGCCGCCATCGAACAGAACTTCGACGACAAGGGCATCATCTGGCCCGCGTCGATCGCGCCATTCGAGGTCGTGCTGTGCCCGATGGGCATGGACCGCAGCGAGCTGGTCAAGGAAGAGACGGAGAAGCTGTACGCGGCCCTGCAAGGCGCTGGCGTGGACGTCATCGTCGACGACCGCGGCTTGCGTCCAGGCGCCATGTTCGCCGACTGGGAGCTGATCGGCGTGCCGCACCGCATCGTCATCGGCGAGCGCGGCCTGAAAGAAGGCAAGCTGGAATACCAGGGCCGCCGCGACGCGGAAGCGACCGGCGTGGCGCCGGACGAGATCGTCGCCTTCATCCAGGGCCAAATGGCGCAGTGAAGCGTCTATCCGTAAGCAAGACGGCTGGCGCGCTCGCGCTGGCCGCCTGCCTGGCCTGCGTCTCTCCGGCGCAGGCCGGCAACCAGAAGGAGGAGGCGCTGGCCGACTCCGTCCGCCTGGCCCTGTCGCATGCGATCCGCGACGAACGCCCGCCGCAACCCAAATTTGCCACGCCCGCCGACTTGCAGCGCTACCAGCAATGGCTGGCGCAGATGTCGTCGCGCCTGCAGCGCAAGCTGCCGGATGCCCAGCTGCGCACGGAATTCCTGGAAACCGTATGGTACGAATCGCGCCGAGCGGGCCTCGAGCCTGCCCTCGTGCTGGGCCTGATCCAGGTCGAGTCGGCCTACCGCAAATACGCCGTCTCGCTGGCCGGCGCGCGCGGCTACATGCAGGTGATGCCATTCTGGACGGGCGTCATCGGCGATCATGACCGCAGCAAGCTGTTTCATATGCAGACGAATCTGCGCTACGGCTGCGCGATCCTGCGCATGTACCTGGACATGGAAAAGGGTGATTTGTACCTGGCGCTGGGGCGGTATAACGGCAGCCGGGGCAGGGCCGAGTATCCGAATGCGGTGCGGGCGGCTTGGCGGCAGTGGGAATTCAAATGAAGGCTGGGGTCAGACCCCCGGCAGCGTTGGCGCAGAGCTCTGTGTTAACGGTGTTGAGGGTCTGACCCCAAAATGCCCAAAAAAAATGCCCCGCTCGCAGTAAAGCGGCGGGGCACTCACACGGCGTAGACGCCCTGTGCGTATCTGATTATTTCAAATGATCGGAGATCAGTTTGGTCATTTCAAACATGGAGACTTGGGCTTTGCCGCCGAAAACTGCTTTCAGCTTGTCGTCCGCATTGATCATGCGGCGGTTGGCCGGATCTTGCAGATCGAGTTTTTTGATGTAATCCCATACCTTTTTGGTCACTTCCGTGCGCGGCAGTGGTGCTGCGCCAACAACGGCGGCCAGATCTTTCGATGGCGTCATTGCTTTCATGAATGCTGCGTTTGGCTTGCGTGGTGTTGCCGGTGCTGCCGCTTTCTTCGCCGCTGCTGGTTTAGCTGCTGCCTTGGCTGCGGGTGCTGCTTTCTTGGCGGCTGCAGGCTTGGCTGCTGCTGCTTTGGCTGGCGCTGCTACTGGGGTTTTTTTGGCTGTTGCCATCTTCGAGCCTCCTTAACAAACACATGGGAAATTGCGCAATTAATCGCACGGCTAATATTGGTGTGGATTTACCTAGTATGCAAGTGTTTTTCACGTTTTCACGAGGAAAAAGCAGGGAAATGGCAATGCTGTCGCCCGGGCGCACCGCTTGGGAGCGCAGAACGGCGTTTTTGCCCGTAAATGGCATGGTTGCTTGCTATGCGGGGAGGGGGGCTGCTGAGGGAGGGAACAGTGATGCCGGACACATGAAAATGCAATCCGGCATTATTTAGAACGATGTTTTTACTTGGGTGTGCGGCGTAATGAATGCCGTCGAAGTCCCCGCGAGCGGGGACTTCGACGCCTTACCTCATCCCAGGCATCATGCCCTTCATGGAGCGCATCATCTTCATCATGCCGCCGCCCGACAATTTCTTCATCATCGTCTGCATTTGCTCGAATTGCGTCAGCATGCGGTTTACTTCCTGCACTTGCACGCCGGCGCCGGCGGCGATGCGGCGCTTGCGCGTGGCCTTGATCAGTTCAGGCTTGGCGCGTTCCTGCGGCGTCATCGAGTCGATGATGCCGCACATGCGGCGCACCTGTTTATCGGCTTGATCCATGTTCTTGCCGCCTGCCGCCTGCTGGAACTGGGCCGGCAGCTTGTCCATCAGGTTGGCCATGCCGCCCATTTTCTTCATCTGGCCCAGTTGCGCCTTGAAGTCGTTCATGTCGAACTTGCCGCCGACCTTGATCTTTTGCGCCAGGTCGGCCGCCGCCTTGCTGTCGACGCCCTTGCGCGCTTCTTCCACCAGGGCGAGGATGTCGCCCATGCCCAGGATGCGGTTGGCCATGCGGGTCGGGTCGAACGCTTCCAGGCCGTCGAGTTTTTCCGAGACACCGGCAAACTTGATAGGTTTGCCCGTGATGTGGCGCACGGACAGGGCCGCACCGCCGCGCGCATCGCCATCGAGCTTGGTCAGCACGATACCGGTCAGCGGCAGGGCATCATTGAAGGCTTTCGCCGTGTTGATGGCGTCCTGGCCCAGCATGGCGTCGACGACAAACAGGGTTTCGATCGGTTTCACGGCGCCATGGACGGCGGCGATTTCGCGCATCATCTCTTCGTCGATACCGAGACGGCCCGCCGTATCGATGATCAGCACGTCGTGGTAATGCTTTTTCGCCCAGTCCAGCGCGGCCAGCGCGATATCGACCGGCTTGTCCGTGCTGGTGGACGGGAAGAAGTCGGCGCCCACCTGGGCGGTGACCGATTGCAGCTGGGCGATCGCGGCTGGGCGGTACACGTCGGCCGAGACGGTCAGCACTTTCTTCTTCTTTTCTTCTTTCAGGTATTTCGCCAGCTTGCCGACGGTGGTGGTTTTACCCACACCCTGCAGACCGGCCATCAGGATGATGGCGGGCGGCTGCTGCGCAAAGCTGATCTGCGACGCTTCCGGTCCCAGGTCGGCGCCCATCAGGGCGGCCAGCTCGCGCTGCACCACGCCCACCAGGGCCTGGCCCGGCGTGAGCGAGGAAATGACATCCTCGCCCATGGCTTTTTCTTTGACTTTGGCGATGAATTCGCGCACGGCGGGCAGGGCGACGTCGGCTTCGAGCAGCGCCAGGCGCACTTCGCGCAGCATGTCGGCGGTGTTCGCTTCGGTCAGGCGCGCCTCGCCGCGCATGGTCTTGACGACTTTGGCAAGCCGTTGGGTGAGATTATCTAGCATGATGAACCTGCAATGAAAAGCTTGGGAGTGGGCGGCGAAAGCCGGACGATGGCCGCCATTTTACCCCATCGCGGGTGGCTGGCGGTCCCGCGCTGCACCGCCTGGCGGTTGGCCGGCGTTTGAATTACTTGGTATTTCTGGCAATGCCGCGATTGCATGAATGGCAGGAACGCGGTTAAAATGAGAATAATTCTTATTTACATTCTCGGGCGCCGCACGCCCGGGCGGAAAGGGATGCCATGTCGGCCGCCGATTTTGCACAGCAACAAGACCTGCACGCGCTCTACAGCAGCCATCACGGCTGGCTGCAGGGCTGGCTGCGGCATAAGCTGGGCAATGCGGGCGAGGCGGCGGACCTGGCGCAAGACACCTTCGTCAGCGTGCTGACGGCCGATGCCGCGCCGCAGATCCGTGAAGCGCGGCCTTTTCTCGCCACCATCGCGCGCCGCCTGGTGGCGCATCGCCACCGCCGGCAAGTGCTGGAAGACGCCTATCTGGAAGCGCTGGCCTGCCTGCCGCCCGAAGTGGCGCCCGCGCCGGAAGAGCGGCTGCTGGCGCTGGAAGCCTTGCAGGAAATCGACCAGGCCCTGGCTGGCTTGCCCGCGCCCGTGCGCACGGCGTTCCTTATGGCGCAACTGGAAGGACTCAGCTATGCCGAGATCGCCGCGCGCCTGAACGTGTCGGCCAGCTCGGTCAAGCAATACCTGACGCGCGCCAACCGTCAGGTGTTTTTCTCGCTGCCGGCATGAGCAAGGTGGGCAATGCTGCGGCCCCGGCGGCCATCCGCGAGGACGTGCAGCAGCAGGCGGCCGAATGGCTGACCATGCTGATGTCGGGCGAGATGGATTCGGCGCAACAGGCCGCTTGGCAGCGCTGGCGCGAGGCCGATCCGGAACATGAGCGGGCTTGGCGGCATATCGAAGCCGTGTCGCAGCGCTTCAACGGCTTGCACCGCGGTGCGGCCGCGCAGGCGCTGGCCGGCACGGAGCAGAAAGCCGTCAACGGCAAGCGGCGCCAGTTGCTGGCGTGGCTGGGCGTGGCGGCCGGCGGCGGCATGCTGGCCGCGCAGACGGATGCCTGGGATGGCGTGCGCGTCCTGCGTGCCGACTACCGCACGGCCACGGGCGAGCGGCGCGAGGTGGCGCTGGACGACGGCAGTGTGCTCAGCCTGAATACGGGATCGGCCGTGAACGTGCGTTTCGATGCCAGCCGCCGCCTGATCGAGCTGCTGGCCGGCGAAATCCTCGTCACCAGCGGCCATGGCGCCGGCAGCGGCGCGCCTTTGGTGGTGGCCACGCGCGAAGGCCTGGTGCGCGCGCTGGGCACGCGCTTTGCCGTGCGTCAGCAGGATGACTACAGCACCGTGGACGTGTTTGACAGCGCCGTTGAAATCCGTCCCCGCGACGGCGGCGCACCCTTGCTGCTGGCGGCCGGGCACGGCGTGGCATTTTCCCGCCACGCGCTGGACGCGCCGCACGCCCTCAGTGCGTATGCGGACGCCTGGTCGCGCGGGCAGCTGATCGTCGACGACGTGACCTTGGGCGATTTCCTGGCCGACCTGGCCCGCTACCGTCCCGGCGTGATCGATTGCGCACCGGCGGTGGCCCAGCTGCGCCTGTCGGGCGTGTTCCCGCTGGCCGACACGCAGCGCATTTTGAACATGCTGCCCAATTCCCTGCCCGTGCAGGTGCGCAGCCGCACGCGCTACTGGGTGACGGTCGAACCGGCCATGTCATTAAAAAATATTTAGCCATCCGGCTGCCCGTTTTTCGTTTTCGCGGCACCTACAGAGTAGGGCGCCTGTTTTTCACCGTCTGATGACGCCACTACTATCAGGAACTTGCATGTCTCACGCTTTGAATTTTGTCAGTTTGCCGTCTCCTCATTCCGCATTGCGTCCGCTGGCGCAAGCGGCTGCGGCCCTGTGCCTGGCCGCCAGCTTGCCGGCCATCGCGCAGCAGGCGCCAGCCACCCCCGCCACCGAACAGACCATGCTCGGCGTGTCCGTCACGGCGGGGCGCGATGCGACAACGGAAGGCAGCGGCTCCTACACGACGGGCGTGAGCAATACGGCAACCAAGCTGAACCTGTCGCTGCGCGAGACGCCGCAGTCGGTCAGCGTGCTGACGCGCCAGCAGATCGACGACCTGGGCATCACGACCCTGGACGACGCCGTGCAGTCGATCACGGGGCTGGTCATGCAAAAGGGCAACTTTACGGGCGATTCGGGCAGTTTCAGCGCACGCGGCTTTCCAATCGATAACATCCTGTTCGATGGCTTGCCCACCAGCCTGGGCGCGAACGGCACCTTCAATGGCGACAATGACGACCTGGCCATCTATGACCGCATCGAGGTGGTGCGCGGCGCCACGGGCTTGATGACGGGCAGCGGCACGCCCAGCGCGGCCATCAACATGGTGCGCAAGCGTCCGACGGCCGCGCCGCAAGCGTCATTCTCGGCCAGCGTGGGCAGCTGGAGCAACTACCGCCTGGAAGCCGATGCGGCCAACGCGCTCAACGAAGCGAAGACCCTGCGCGGGCGCATCGTCGTGACGGTGCAGGACAAGAAGGATTTTGTCGACGTGCTGCATGGCCGCAACCACCAGCTGTACGGCATCATCGAAGCGGACCTGCGCCCCGACACCACCTTGACGGTGGGCGCGCATTACCGCAAGACGGACAACGACGGCGTCTCGACGGGCGTGGTGACGGCCGCAGACGGCCGCTTTTTGAATTTGCCCCGTTCCACTTACCTGGGCAGCGACTTCGATGACTGGCGCCAGACGGATAAAACCATCTTCGCCGAACTGGAACACCGCTTTGCCAATGGCTGGAAAGCCAAGCTGGCAGCCACGCGCAAGACGCCCGAGATCGACACGACGTTTTCCGGCATCAACCGCCGTGGCGACACCCTGCGCTTCAATTCGCAAAGCTACCGCGCCGAGCTGGCCAACACCAGCTACGACGCGTATGCGAGCGGCAGCTACAGCCTGTTCGGCCGCGAGCACGAGCTGACGGTCGGCGCCAGCCACCGCCGTTCGTCGAAAAACAGCTATGGCGGCTGGGCACCGTACAGCTGGGGCGCGGCGGCGCCGGTGCTCGACCCGTTCAACTGGGATGCGGGCAGCGTGGCGCGTCCCGTCATCAACTACGCGCAGTGGCGCACGGCCAGCATCACCGAGCAAAGTGGCGTGTATGCGGGCACGCGCATGCGCCTGGCCGACCCGCTGTCGCTGGTGCTGGGCGGTCGCGTCAGCTGGTACAAGGACGATGCCGGCTACTCGGTGGCGCGCGAATTCACGCCGTATGCCGGCGTCGTGTATGACCTCGACAAGCAGCATTCCGTGTACGCCAGCTGGACCGAAATCTTCCAGCCGCAGGCGGCCACCGACGCCAATGCGCAGCCATTGAAGCCGATCAGCGGCACCAACTATGAAGCGGGCGTGAAGGGCGAATACTTCGGCGGCGCCCTCAATGCCAGCGCGGCCGTGTTCCAGATCCGCCAGCAAAACCGCGGCGTGGACGACCTGGCCGGCCCGAACCCCTGCCCGGGTAGCACGTGGGGCTATTGCCAGCGCGCGTCGGGCGAAGTGCGCAGCGAAGGCGTGGAGCTGGACGTGGCGGGCGCGCTGACGCCCGACTGGCAGCTGTCGGCCGGTTTTACCTATGTGAAGGCGCAATTCAAGCGCGACAGCGATCCGGCCAATATCGGCAAGGATTTCAACAGCCGCTATCCGCGCCAGCAGCTCAAGCTGGCCACCAGCTACCGCCTGTCCGGCGCGGCGCAGGGCTGGCGCGTCGGTGCTTCCGTATACGGGCAGGGCGCGACCGAATCAAACGACGGCACCTACCATCTGCGCCAGGGCCGCTACGCGATCGTGGGCTTGAACGCGGCGTGGCAGATCGACAGCCGCGCCGAGCTGCGCCTGAACGTGAACAATGCGCTCGACAAGCGCTATTACCAGAGTATCTATTCCGATGTCTTCGGCAACATGGTGGGCGCGCCGCGCAACCTGATGCTGACCTTGAACTACAAACTGTAAATAACCGCTTTTGAATGATCTATCTTGATGAAGGATGCATGGCTTATGGAAGTGCAGTTGAATCTGGCCCGCGACGGTGTGAGCCAGCGTATGCCACAGGGAGCGCCGCGATGATGAAATCGGCCCACATGATGTTGTTCTCGCGCGTGCTCGCCGCCATCTTTGGCGGCTATGCACTGACGTCCGGCGTGGCCGTGCTGCTGGCGGCCGTGCTGCCGCTGTCGCGCGCCGAAGCCGTGCTGACGGCCACCCTGAGCGCCTTCGTCGTCTATACCTGCGCCGTCATCTGGGTCTTTGCCGTGCAGGACCTGCGCCGCGCCTGGCTCGGCATGCTGCTGCCGGCCATCGCCTGCGGCGGCATCGGCCTGCTGCTGTCGCGGGGTGCCGCATGAACGCCGTCAAGGTAGACAAAGTGGCCAAGATGCCGCAGCAGGGCGGCTTGCGCCAGGCCATGGCCTGGCTGCATACATGGAGTGGCCTGTGGATTTCCTGGCTGCTGTTCGCCATTTTCCTGACCGGCACCCTGGCCGTCTTCGACGAGCCGATCACCCACTGGATGACGCCCGAACATGCACTGGAAGAGGCGGCGCATGCGAACGATCCGCCGCTGCCGAAGGTCACGGACCGTGGGCACCGCCTGGAACTGGCGCTCGACTTCATGGCGAAGGAACACCCGAAGGCGGACATGTGGGAAATCTGGCCCGTGCAGCGTCCCGGCCACGGCCTGTCCGCCTACTGGTTCCAGCCCGCCGGCGGCTATGGCTCGGCGGACCTCGATCCGCTGACGGGCGCCGTCATCGAACATGCGCGCGAGGCAACGGAGCGCGACACCATCGGCGGCCACCATTTCGTCGATTTCCACTACGAGCTGCACGCGGGACGCATCGGCGTGTGGATCGTCGCCATCACCACCATGATCATGCTGGTGGCGCTGGTGAGCGGCGTCATCACGCACAAGCGCATCTTCAAGGATTTCTTCACCTTCCGCCCGGCCAAGGGCCAGCGTTCGTGGCTCGACGCGCACAACGCGGTGGCCGTGCTGACCTTGCCGTTCCAGTTCATGATCGCCTACACGGGGCTGGCGTTCTTCAGCGATGATTATGTGCCGGCCCCCGTGGTCGCGCAATACGGCATGGACAACGCCAAGAAGGCCTTCCTGGCCGACTGGAACGATGTGGGCAAGCCCGCGAAGACAGGCCAGCCGCTGGCCATTCCCGCGCTGGAACCGTACGCGCTGCGCGCCGAGCAGGCCATCGGCCAGGAAATCCGCGCCGTGGTATTGGACAACCCGAACGACGCCTCCATGCGCGTGTGCATGTACGGCTGGAATGAAGAGACGGACACGATGGAACGCATCAGCGCCAACACGGGCAGGGCCTGCTATGCGCTGGCCACGGGCGAACAGGTCGCCTTGCGCCGTCCCGGCGAGTCGGATACGGGCGGCGCGGGCCTGACGCGCGCCGTCATGTCGAACCTGCACATGGTGGGCTTCGGCGGCACGCCGATGCGCTGGCTGTACTTCTTCTGCGGCCTGGCCGGCACGGCCATGATGGGCACGGGCGCCATCCTGTTCATGGTCAAACGCCGCCAGAAGTCGGGCGGCGAGTTCGGCACCTACACGCAGCGCGTGTACCGCATCGTCGCCTGCCTGAACGTGGCGGCGATTGCCGGCCTGTCCATCGCCTGCGTGGGCTTCCTGTGGGCCAACCGCCTGATTCCCGTCGGCGTCGAACACCGCGCCGGCTGGGAATTGCGCGCCTTCTTCGGCGTGTGGTTTGTGATGCTGGTGCACGCCTGCCTGCGCGCGGAAAAGCGTGCGTGGATCGAGCAACTGGGCTTGCTGGCGGCCCTGTGCCTGCTGCTGCCCGTGCTCAATGTACTGAGCACGGGCGATAACCTGGCGGCGCAGATCGCGCGCGGCGACTGGGAAAGCGCCGGCGTGGAACTGGGCAGCATGGCCTTCGGCCTGCTGGCCGCCTGGGGCGCATGGAAAGTCCACAAGCGCAAGGAAAAACCGGCCAGCAAGGCCGCCGCCAGGGAAAGCGCCGCGCCCTCGGCCAGCCTGCACATCACTACGGAAGGACAGTCATGATCCCTACCATCCTGTGCGCGCTGGGCCTGTCGTATGCGGGCATGGCCAGCCTCTCCTTGGCGATGGACCGCCACCATGGCCAGGTCTGGGGCAGGGATGCGGCGCCGAACGTGCGGCGCGCGCTGCAGCTGGCGGGCGCGGTCCTGCTGGCGCTGGCCATCTGGCCCTGCGTGGCCGGCTGGAGCGCGACCGTCGGCGTCGTCGCCTGGCTCGGTTTCATATCGGCCGGCGCCCTGCTGGTGGCCCTGCTGCTGCCGTATGCGCCCCGCTTGCTGTTTCGTAGTTCCCTGCTGGCAGCCGTCGCCGCGCTGGCAGGTCTTGTGACGTTCCTGCGGTGATATTCACCGCCATTTTCAAGGATAGACCGATGCACTTTTCACGTTTGGCGACACCGATTGATGTTGTGACTATATTGAAAGCGGCTGCCTGATGGCGGCCCGCCTGCCTTCCCGCCGCGCCCGCATCCTGGGCGGCGTGGTCTTGCTGGCGCTGTTCGGCGCCGGCGGCCTGTGGGCCACGCGCGGCCCGAGCACCGTGTTCGACACGGCGCCCGTCAAGCGCGGCAACATCGAAGCGAGCGTCACGGCCATCGGCACCCTGCAGCCGCAAACCTATGTCGACGTGGGCGCGCAGGTGTCGGGCCAGATCACGCGTTTGCACGTGCAGCCGGGCAGCGACGTCGATAAAGGCCAGCTGCTGGCCGAGATCGACCCCAGCGTGCAGCAAGCCACGGTCGACGCAGGCCGCGCCGCGCTGGCTGGGTTGCGCGCGCAGCTGGCCGACCAGCAGGCGCAGCATCGCCTGGCGGGCCAGCAGCACGTGCGCCAGAAACAGATGGCCAAGTTCGATTCGACACCGCTGGCCGACCTGGAAACTGCCGAAGCCACGCTGGCCTCGGCCGGCGCCAAGATCGACCACCTGAAGGCGCAGATCGACCAGACCCAGGCCAGCCTGAAGGCGGACGAGGCGCGCCTCGGCTACACGCGCATCTACGCGCCGATGGCCGGCAAGGTGGTGGGCCTGGACGCGAAGGAAGGGCAAACCCTGAACGCCACGTACCAGACGCCGAACATCCTGCGCATCGCCGACCTGTCGGCCATGACGGTATGGACGGAAGTGTCGGAAGCGGACGTGCGCCGCGTGCGCCCGGACATGCCCGTGTATTTCACCACCCTGGGCGGCGACCAGCGGCGCTGGAGCGGCAAGGTGCGCCAAGTCCTGCCTGCGCCGCCAGTGCCCGGCGGTTCCGCCGCCGGCACGGCCCTGGCGCCGTCGACCAGCAAGGTGATCTTGTATACAGTGCTGTTCGACGTCGATAACGCGGACGGCGAACTGATGCCGCAGATGACGGCGCAAGTGGTGTTCGTCACGGCGGCGGCGAACAATGTGCTGGCCGTGCCCTTGCCGGCCCTGAAACCGTCGACGGAAGAAGGCGCCAAGCCGGGGCAGTTCACGGCCCGCGTGATGGGTGCGGACGGCAAGGTCGATACGCGCGCCGTCACCGTCGGCGTGCGCAACCGCCTCAGCGCGGAAGTGCTGCAAGGCTTGCGCGAAGGCGAATTGCTGGTCACGGGCGAGCAGCCATCCAGCAGCGGCGCCAGCAGGTTCCAGCTGTGAGCGCGATGAGCGAGGCCGCGTCGCTGGGGCAACCCGGAGAATCTGGCCAGCCGGCGCCTTTGATTGAGCTGCAAGGCATCCGCAAGCGCTACGGCGGCCACGATGGCGCGCCAGCCGTGGAAGTGCTGCGCGGCCTGACCTTGTCGATTGGTGCCGGTGAATTCGTCGCCATCGTCGGCGCCTCCGGTTCCGGCAAGTCGACCCTGATGCATTTGCTGGGATGCCTGGACCGCCCCAGCGATGGCACCTACCGCTTCGCTGGCCAGGACGTGGCCAGCCTGAACCCTGATGAACTGGCGTGGCTGCGGCGTGAAGCGTTCGGCTTTGTCTTCCAGGGGTATCACCTGATCGCCACGGAATCGGCGCGCGAGAACGTGGAAGTGCCGGCCCTGTACGCGGGCATGCCGGCAGCGGCCCGCCATGCGCGTTCCGCGGCGCTGCTCAAGCGCCTGGGTCTCGGTGAACGCCTGGATCATCGGCCGAATCAATTGTCGGGCGGGCAGCAGCAGCGCGTGTCGATCGCGCGCGCGCTGATGAATGGCGGGCGCATCATCCTCGCCGATGAACCGACGGGGGCGTTAGATAGCAGCAGCGGCGCCGAAGTCATGGCCCTGCTGGGCGAACTGGCCGACGCGGGCCACACCATCATCCTTATTACGCATGACCGCAAGGTGGCGGCCCAGGCGCGCCGCGTGATCGAGATCAGCGATGGCGAAATCGTCGAAGACTCTGGCGCCATCGCCATTCCCGCCACGTCGACGGCCCTGCCGCCGCTGGACATGTCGCGCGCCGCCCATGACACGGGCGCTTCGCTGGGCACGGAATTGCTCGATGCGGCGCGCGCGGCCTGGCGCGTGCTGTGGATCAACCGCTTCCGCACGGGCTTGACCTTGCTCGGCATCGTCATCGGCGTCGCTTCCGTGATCGTCATGCTGGCCATCGGCCTGGGCACGCGCCAGCAGGTAATGGCCCAATTAGGCGCGTTCGGCTCGAATCTGCTGTACATGGCGTCGCGTGGCGAAAGCTCGCGCATCCCCGGACGCAGCATCACCCTGGCCGACCTCGATGCGCTCAAGGACGTGCCGGGTATTTCCCACGTGCTGCCGAATGTCACTGGCAACAAGGTGATACGCCACGGCAACCTCGACGTGCAGACCTATGTGCGCGGCACGGGGCCGGCCCTGCCGCAGATCCAGACCTGGCCCGTGGCCAAGGGCGGCTTCTTTACCGAGGAAGACGAGCGCGAGATGGCCACCGTGGCCGTGCTGGGCGCGCACCTGGCGGAAAAACTGATGCCCGACGTGGCCAATCCCGTGGGGCAGAGCATCCTGATCGGCAACGTGCCGTTCCAGGTGATCGGCGTGATGAGCGCGAAGGGCGCGCTGACGGGCGAGAAGGATGAAGACGACGTGCTGCTGCTGCCGTTTTCCACGGCCGGCATCCGCGTCTTCGGCCAGCGCGAGCCCACCTACACGGTGATGGCGGTGGACGACGTCAAGCGCGTGACGGAGGTGGAGGCGGCGGTCGACGCCACCATGTTCGAGCGCCACCGCATCCGCGACTACGGCATCAGCAACGCGGCCGCCTCGATCGCCGCCGAAGCGAAGACGCAGGACAATATGACCATGATGCTCAGCCTGATCGCGGCCGTCTCGCTGGTGGTGGGCGGCATCGGCGTCATGAATGTGATGCTGATGACGGTGCGCGAGCGCACGCGCGAAATCGGCATCCGCATGGCGACGGGTGCGCGCCGGCGGGACATCCTGCGCCAGTTCCTCACCGAAGCCGTGCTGGTGTCGGTGGTGGGCGGCGTGGCCGGCATCGTGGTTGGCGTGACGGTGGCCGGCTTGCTGCTGGTGTGGGACGTGCCGGTGATCTTTTCCCTGAGCGCCATCGCCGGCGCATTCGCCTGCGCCGTGGTGACGGGACTGGTGTTTGGCTTCATGCCGGCGCGCAAGGCGTCGGGACTCGATCCGGTGGTGGCGCTGGCGGGGCAGTAATAACAACGCCGGCAGCGTGGCTGCCGGCAAAAAAATGTTGCCCTGGCTCTAACACGCGGTACTATCTCCTGATAATAAAAGCAGTGTTTCGCGTAGTTTTGCCCTTGCGGGCACACACCAACCACCACAGGAGAACCCGATGCAGAAAAAATCAACCCTGAAGACCGGTATCGCCGCCGCCCTCATGCTGGCCTTCGGCATGGGCGCCGTGCAGGCGCAGGAAGTCGTGCGCCTGGGCAATTTGAAATTCGCCCATTACGGCGCCGTGTCGTACATCAAGGAAATCGCGCCCAAGTGCGGCATCAAGGTCGAAGAGCATATCTTTGCCAAGGGCCTCGACGTGATGCAGGCGATTATCGCGGGCGAGCTGGACGTTGGCGCGACGGCGTCCGAAGCGGCCATTTCCGGCCGCGCCGGCGGTGCCCCGATCTATGTGGTCGCCGGTTTTGCCAAGGGCGGCGCGCGCCTGGTGGGCGGGGCGGGGCAAAAGATCACCAGCGTCAAGGAGTTGAAGGGCAAGCGCGTGGGCGTGACGCGCGGCGGCATCCAGGAAGTGCTGCTGCTGGCCGAGCTGTCGCAGGCGGGCCTGACGTACTCGGAAACCAAGGGCAAGGATGTGCAGCTGGTATTTCTCGCCTACGCCGACTTGAACCAGGCGCTGATGGGCAAGAATATCGACGCGATGATGCAGTCCGAGCCGCAATCGTCGCAGGCGATCAACAAGGGTTTCGGCACTGAGGTCATCAAACCGTACGACACGCCGATCGGCGAGCCCGTGCGGACCATGGTGATGACGGAAAAGTTCTACAAGGAACGCCGTCCCGTGGCGGAAAAATTCATGCGCTGCTTCGTCGAAGCGACCAAGACCTTTATCGACAACAAGGCGACGGCGGAAAAATATGTGCGCGAAGTCGTGTTCCGCGGCCAGATCACGAAGGATGACTTCGACGACGCGATCAGCAATTCGCCGTATTCGTACGATATCTCGCCCGAGCATATCCAGATCACCACGGACGTGATGGTGAAAACGGGCGTGGGCCGCATGACGAAGCCGCCCGTGGCCAAGGACTGGGTCAAGACGGACTTGCTGGAGCAGGCGAAAAAGAGCCTGAACGTGAAGTAAATCAGGCAGCCATGAAAAAAACCTCCGCACCAGCGATGGCGCGGAGGTTTTTTTATGGAAGGGTGGCCTTAGCGGGCGTTAAAACCCATCCAGCCCTTCTCCGTCTGGCGGAAGCTCAGCGTGTAGATGCGGGTCAGCTCATCGCCTTTCTTCAGCTGGCGGCTGATGATGGCGCCGTAATTGTCTTGCACGAGCTGGTCCGACCATTGCATCAGGTTGTCGAAACGCTCGGCCGTCATCGCCGCCTGGCGCGCCAGCAGCGGCGCGGGAATCGCCTTCTTTTCCTGCTGCTGCACCCAGAATTCGCGGAAGACCTTGTTCTCTCCGCCCATGCCGCGCGCCATCAGGCCCAGGCCCATGGTCATGCCCACGGAGCCGTCCGTCTTTGCCTGCGTTTCGAGCTTGTCGGCCACGTCGGCCAGCAATTCCAGGTAGCCCACCTTGGCGCGCAGCACGGCCGAGCCCTTGATTTCGTACTGTTCGTTCTCTTTCCAGCCGTTCAGCTTTTCCAGCTTTGCAATGTCGAAGTACTCCTTGTACAGGTCATAGCTTTGGATGGACGTGCGGAAATACTCCTCGTATGTGGATTGGGAAGGCGCATCTTTCATGCAACCGCTTAATACGGTGCAGGCGGCCAGCAGGAGACAGGTCCAGGAAATTTTTTTGAAAGAAAACATGGCGGTGGTGGGCGAGTGGCGAAAAGTGAAATATTGTTGCTCTATGGACATAATTATAGGGCTGGCTCATCCAGATGGCAACGTGGCCGTGACGCGGCGGCAGTGCGCCGCAGGAAAGATTGCCAAAATCTTGAGGGTGCGCCACCCCGCCGCGCCCGAGGCGCGATATCATGGCAGGCTTGCGGTGTCGGCTGGCGGCGAATTGCCTGTAGCCCATACTGTCGCTTGAATCGCGCTTGCCGGCTATGGTGTAAACTTAAACTATGCAGATCTATTTCTTTTTCATCGCAGCCCTGTTGTATGCGGCGTGCGCGGTGCTTCCCTCGTCCCGTGCCCGGCTCATCGCCGGCCTGACCGGCGTCGCCTGGCTGGCGCACGCCGCCACCCTGTGGTTCGACCTGATGGCGCCGGGCACCTTGCGCTTCGGTTTTTCCGCCATGCTGTCGGCCGCGCTGTGGGTCTCCGTGGGCGCCTACTGGATAGAGAACCGCAATTTCAGCCTGGACGGACTGCGCCGCATGGTCATGCCCAGCGCCGTCCTCGCCATTGGCCTGGCCTGGGCCTTTCCTGGCAGCCAGGTCAGCATGGAAGGCAAGTCGGCCGTCTTCGGCTGGCATATTGCCGTGGCCGTGCTCGCCTACAGCACCCTGACGATTGCCGCCTTTCACGCCGTGCTGATGGCGCTGCAGGAATCGCGTCTGCATACGCGCAGCGAAAGCCGCGGCTTCATCGGCACGGCGCTGGACCAGCTGCCAGCCCTGCTGACGATGGAAAAGCTGCTGTTCCGCATGATCGGCCTGGGTTTTATTTTGCTCAGCCTGACCGTGCTGTCGGGCATCGTGTTTTCTGAGCAACTGTTTGGCAAGGCGCTCAACTGGGATCACAAATCCGTGTTTACCATGCTGTCGTGGCTGCTGTTTGCCTCGCTGCTGGCAGGCCGGCGCTTTCGCGGCTGGCGCGGCAAGACGGCCCTGAGCTTTACCCTGGCCGGTTTCGCCACCTTGCTGCTGGCCTATGTCGGCAGCCGTTTTGTACTGGAAGTGGTTTTACACCGAGGATTCGCATGACACGTGTTTTATTCTGGCTGGCGCTGGTGTTCCTGGTGCTGTTCGCTATCCGCAGCAAGATCCGTGGCATGCAGCAACGGGCCCGCGCGCAGCAGCAACAGCAGCCGAACCCGTTTGCGCCGCCCGGCCGGCCGCAGGAATTGCCTGATGCCGAGCTGATGCTGTGCTGCGCCCACTGCGGCGTGTACTACCCGGCCTCCGAAAACGTACAGGCCAAGGGCCACGATTACTGCAGCCACGCGCACGCCACCTTGTAAGGGCAAGCCCGCAGGTACGCTGGCGTTTCTCATCCGTATCGTAACGTCCTCCGGCCTCCGTCCGGCGTAGCATCTGCATGAGGCGGTTCGTCGCCGCCATTGCGGAAAGGCGCGCTTCCATGTCCCGTCCCAATCCTGGTCCGGATACCGTGACCGCCACCGGCATGCCGCCGGCGCCGCAACTGAGCGGCAACTCGCTGCCCATGCAGGCGCTGCGCGCGCAGATCGGCCGCATCGCCCGCTGTGGCGCGCCGGTGGCCATCCGCGGCGAATCGGGTACGGGCAAGGAACTGGCGGCGCGCGCCATCCATGCCCAGGGCGCGCGCGCCAGCTTCCCGTTTATCGCCGTCAACTGCGGCGCTATTCCCGAAGCGCTGATGGAAGCGGAATTCTTTGGCTGCCGCCCGGGCGCTTATACGGGCGCGCTGCACGAACGCCAGGGTTTGTTCCAGGCGGCCCATGGCGGCAGTTTGTTGCTCGATGAAGTCGACGATCTGCCGCTGGCCATGCAGGTAAAACTGTTGCGTGTGCTGCAGGAGCGCCGCGTACGCAAGCTGGGCGGCAGTAGCGACGAAGCCGTCGACGTGCGCATCCTGTGCGCGAGCCAGCATGGCCTGGCGCGCGGCGTGGCCGCCGGCACGTTTCGCCAGGACCTGTTTTACCGCCTGCATGTGATCGAGCTGGCGCTGCCGCCGCTGCGCGAGCGGCGCGGCGATCTGCAGGTATTATGTGAGGTGATCCTCGCGCGCCTGTCGCCACGCCGGGCCGTGAGCCTGGCGCCGCCCGTGCTGGCGGCCCTGGCCGCGTATGCGTTTCCCGGCAATGTGCGCGAACTGGAAAACGTGCTGGAGCGGGCGCTGGCCTTTGCCGACGGCGGCGTGATCGCGCTTGACGGGCTGGCCTTGCCATCCACGGCGGGTACTATGCCTTTGCGGGCGGCGCCGGCATTGCCGGACTTGCCGGAACGGCAACTATGCCTGCCCGGCATGGCCGCGCATGGCGTGGCCCCCGTCCTGCCGCTCGACGTGTATTTGCGCCAGGCCGAGCGCGACATGATCATGCTGGCGCTGGTGCAGGCGCGCTACCACCGGGCACGGGCGGCGCGCCAGCTGGGCCTGAGCGTGCGCCAGTTGCGTTACCGCATGCAGAAATTGACGATACAGGAAGCTTTACTTGATGAGCGTATGGACGATAGATGAAGACGGCTGGTGCGACGGCGCGCTGCGCTATGACTCGCCGCACCACGATGCGCGCCCGGACGGTGCACAAGTCGACTTGCTGGTGATCCATAACATCAGCTTGCCGGGCGGCCACTTTGGCGGGCCGCATGTGTCGGACTTGTTTACGGGCCGGGTAGATTATAATGCCGATCCTTCTTTCGCCGACCTGCGTGGCTTGCAGGTGTCGGCGCACTTTTTTGTGCGGCGCGATGGTGCGTTGTTGCAATATGTTTCTACTGATCAACGTGCCTGGCATGCGGGCGCGTCCATGTTCGAAGGACGCCCGCAGTGCAATGGCTATTCCATCGGTATCGAAATGGAAGGCGCGGACGATGTGCCCTTCCAGCGGCGGCAATACCATGTGCTGGCGGCGCTGACGGCGGCGCTGGTGGCGCGCTACGGGCTGTCGCAGGTGCGCGGCCACGAGCATATCGCGCCGGGGAGGAAGACGGATCCGGGGCCGTTTTTTGACTGGCATTTTTATCAAAAATGCTGGCTGGAAACCTTGCAAGGGCAGCCTGCGTTAGCGCTTACTTCGCGGGGATTTGGCTTTCCATCCACACCCTGAAAAGTCAACCGAAATCGTATATGAAAATACAAAAAATTACGCTGGCGGATGCCGGAAAACTATTGCATCACCCTCCGATGGGTACTACAATTAGTGCAGAAGTTGGATGTAAAGACTATATCTAGTGCCATCACAGACGTTTTCAGAATTATTGTCAAAGCTACCCGGATTGCTGATAAAGCACTGGAACTGGCGGTTTATCACCCTTGATCGTGTTTCGCGCCAGCCGGGCAGTACGGTGTGGCGATATGGCGTCTGACTCTGTTTTATGCATTAAGAATTTACTATTTAGCAACAAATACCTGAAGAAACCCTGACCATCGGGCGTTCTATTCAACAACACACGCGGCAGCAAAACTGCAGGCTGACTTTAGCTGACAACGGGAGCTTCAATGCAATCACCACAAGATATTTCCATCCATCCAACGCCAGTATCGCCAGCGCCAGGCGCGGCCAACAGCGTGGCGAGCACGGGCGCGGCATTGGGCGACTATCGCATCATCCGCCGCAACGGTGCGGTGGTGGCATTTGAGCCTTCGAAGATCGCGATCGCCATGACCAAGGCGTTTTTGGCCGTTAACGGCGGCCAGGGCGCAGCCTCGGCACGCATCCGCGAACTGGTGGAACAACTGACGGACGGCGTCGTCGCCGCGCTGGTGCGCCGCCATCCGGGCGGCGGCACCTTCCATATCGAAGACGTGCAAGACCAGGTGGAACTGTCGCTGATGCGTTCGGGCGAGCACGACGTGGCGCGTGCCTACGTGCTGTACCGCGCCAAGCACATGGAAGAGCGCCGCCTGCAGAAGGAAGCGCAAGGCGCGTCCGCGCAAGTGACCGCGCCCCAGCTGAACGTCACCGACAACGGCGTGCGCCGCCTGCTGGACATGCAGGAAGTGCGGGACCTGATCAACGCCGCCTGCGCCGGCCTGGAAAAGCACGTCGATGCCGACGCCATCCTGGCTGAAACGGTGAAAAACCTGTACGACGGCGTGCCTGTCGAAGAGCTGCACAAGTCGGCCATCCTGGCGGCGCGCGCGCTGATGGAAAAAGATCCGGCCTACAGCCAGGTCACGGCCCGCATCCTGCTGCACACGGTGCGCAAGGAAGTGTTCGGCAAGGAAGTGCCGCAAGCGGCCGCTGCCGCCGAATACCTGACGTATTTCCCGCAATACATTGCCAAGGGTATCGCCGCTGAGCTGCTGAACCCGGTACTCGCCAGTTTCGACCTGGAGCGCCTGGCGAAAGCCATCGTCGCCGACCGCGACTTGCAATTCGGCTATATCGGTCTGCAAACCCTGTATGACCGCTACTTCCTGCACATCCAGGATGTGCGCATCGAAATGCCGCAGGCGTTCTACATGCGCGTGGCCATGGGCCTGGCGCTGAACGAAGCGGACCGCGAAGCGCGCGCCATCGAGTTCTACAGCCTGCTGTCCTCGTTCGACTTCATGAGCTCGACGCCGACCCTGTTCAACTCGGGCACCCTGCGCTCGCAGCTGTCGTCGTGCTACCTGAGCACCGTCTCCGATGACCTGGAAGGCATCTACGACGCCATCAAGGACAATGCGCTGCTGGCCAAGTTCGCCGGCGGCCTGGGCAACGACTGGACGCCAGTGCGCGCCCTGGGCGCCCACATCAAGGGCACCAACGGCAAGTCGCAAGGCGTGGTGCCGTTCCTGAAAGTGGTCAACGACACGGCCGTGGCAGTCAACCAGGGCGGCAAACGCAAGGGCGCCGTCTGCGCCTACCTGGAAACCTGGCACATGGACATCGAGGAATTCCTCGACCTGCGCAAGAACACGGGCGACGACCGCCGCCGCACGCACGACATGAACACGGCGAACTGGATTCCCGACATGTTCATGAAGCGCGTCATGGAAAAAGGCGACTGGACCCTGTTCTCGCCATCGGACACGCCAGACCTGCACGACAAGGTCGGCAAGGCCTTTGAACAGGCTTACCTGGGCTACGAAGCCAAGGCCGCCGCCGGCGAAATCCGCGTCTTCAAGAAGATCGCCGCGCTGGACCTGTGGCGCAAGATGCTGTCGATGCTGTTTGAAACGGGCCACCCATGGATCACGTTCAAGGATCCTTGCAACATCCGCAGCCCGCAGTCGCACGTCGGCGTCGTCCACAGCTCGAACCTGTGCACGGAAATCACGCTGAACACGGGTCCTGACGAAATCGCCGTCTGCAACCTCGGTTCCGTCAACATGCCGGCGCACATGAAGGAAGGCAAGCTCGATCACGTCAAGCTGGCCAAGACCATCCGCACCGCCATGCGCATGCTCGACAACGTCATCGACATCAATTACTACGCCGTCGACAAGGCGCGCAATTCGAACATGCGCCACCGTCCGGTCGGCATGGGCGTGATGGGCTTCCAGGACTGCCTGCACATGATGCGCGTGCCGTTCGCCTCGGACGCCGCCGTATCGTTTGCCGACACCTCGATGGAAGCCGTCTGCTACTACGCCTACCTGGCGTCGACGGAACTGGCCGAAGAGCGCGGCCGCTATGAGTCGTACGCCGGCTCGCTGTGGGACCGCGGCATCCTGCCGCAAGACTCGGTCAAACTGCTGGCCGAAGAGCGCGGCGGCTACCTGGAAGTCGATTCCTCGTCGGCCATGGACTGGACTCCGGTGCGCGAACGCATCGCCAAGTTCGGCATGCGCAATTCGAACTGCGTGGCGATCGCCCCGACGGCGACGATTTCGAACATCATCGGCGTGTCGGCCTGTATCGAGCCGACGTTCCAGAACCTGTACGTGAAATCGAACCTGTCTGGCGAATTCACCGAGATCAACGGCTACCTGGTGCGCGACCTGAAGGCGCGCGACCTGTGGGATGAAGTCATGATCTCGGACCTGAAGTACTTCGACGGCTCGCTGGTGAAGATCGACCGCATCCCGCAAGACCTGCGCGATATCTACGCCACCGCCTTTGAAGTGTCGCCAAGCTGGCTGGTGGAAGCGGCTTCGCGTCGCCAGAAGTGGATCGACCAGGCTCAGTCGCTGAACATCTACATGGCTGGTGCATCGGGCAAGAAACTGGACGAGACCTACAAGCTGGCATGGCTGCGTGGCCTGAAAACCACCTATTACCTGCGTACCATCGCCGCTACCCACATGGAGAAATCGACCTCCAAGACGGGCGCCCTGAACGCCGTGGCAGTCGACGGCGGCATGTCGGCCAGCGCACAAAGCGCCCAGGCAGCGGTCGTGGCGGCAGCAGCGGTGGCCGTGGCACCAGTGGTGGCAGCGGCAGCGGACGACGCCGATGGCGAAGCCTGCTACCTGCGCCCAGGTGATGACGGCTTTGAAGAGTGCGAAGCCTGCCAGTAAGATTTTAGTTGTCAGCCCAGAGCGTCTGGGCTGATTCAATGTTGTCAATATCCGCATTGTCCGATTCAACGGGCCTGTTGCGGATCGCCGGCTCGCCGGCATGGAAAGGAAGAAGAATATGTCGTTGTCCTGGGATGATGAAACCACGTCGGCAGCTGTGCCGCGTCCGGCGCAGCAAGCGCCATTGGGAAATACCGAATTGAACCTGCCGGCAGGTGCCGAGCCGTCCGAAGCGAACGCCGAGCAAGTGGCGCGCCGCGTGAATGCCGACGACAAGCGCATCATCAATGGCAAGACGGACGTCAACCAGCTGGTGCCGTTCAAGTACAAATGGGCATGGGACAAATACCTGGCCGGCTGCGCCAACCACTGGATGCCGCAGGAAGTGAACATGCAGCGCGATATCGAGCTGTGGAAGAATCCGAACGGCCTGACGGACGACGAGCGCCGCCTGGTCAAGCGCAACCTGGGCTTCTTCGTGACGGCCGACTCGCTGGCCGCCAACAATATCGTGCTGGGCACCTACCGCCACATCACGGCGCCCGAGTGCCGCCAGTACCTGCTGCGCCAGGCGTTCGAGGAAGCGATCCACACGCACGCCTACCAGTACATCGTCGAATCGCTGGGCCTGGACGAAGGCGAGATCTTCAACGCCTACAACGAAGTCAAGTCGATCCGCGACAAGGATGAATTCCTGATCCCGTTCATCAACACCCTGACCGACCCTGCGTTCGTCACCGGCACGGTGGAAAACGATCAGAAGCTGCTCAAATCCCTGATCGTGTTTGCCTGCCTGATGGAAGGCTTGTTCTTCTACGTCGGCTTCACGCAGATCCTGGCGTTGGGCCGCCAGAACAAGATGATGGGCGCGGCCGAGCAGTACCAGTACATCCTGCGCGACGAATCGATGCACTGCAACTTCGGCATCGACTTGATCAACACGATCAAGATGGAAAACCCGCAGCTGTGGACGGCCGAATTCCGCGAAGAGATTAAAGTGTTGTTCATGCAGGCCGTGGAACTGGAATACGCATACGCGGAAGACACCATGCCGCGCGGCGTGCTGGGTCTGAACGCGCCGATGTTCAAGGGCTATTTGCGCTTCATCGCCAACCGCCGCGCGCAGCAGATCGGCATCGAGCCGCTGTTCGCCCAGGAAGAAAATCCATTCCCGTGGATGAGCGAAATGATCGACATGAAGAAGGAACGCAACTTCTTCGAGACGCGCGTGACGGAATACCAGACCGGCGGCGCGCTGAACTGGGAATAAGCCAGCCGATAGCGTCACAAGTCATGTATGTAACAAAGGCCTCGCAAATGCGGGGCCTTTTGCTATCTGGAGAGCTTATTGCATCGGGCTCACACGGTCGGGATGGTGCGGCCCGTGATCAGCACGCGCTTGTCCTTGAAATCGGTATTCATGCGCCGATCTCCAGGGTCTGGATGCGATTGCTGGCTAGCGTGAAGGCAAAGCGCAGCGCCAGCGGGCTGCCGGGGAAACTGCCGCTGACGCTGCCAGTGACCACGCAGCGCACGCCCTGGGTATCGGCCGAGATGGGGCTGACGGTGGCGCCGTACTGCTGGCTGCCAGCTTCTTTCCAGGCCTGGATGGCGGCATGGCCCGCATGGGTCCGGCCTTCGTCGTGAACGACGCCATCGGCGGTGAAGCACTGCGCCACGGCCTTGCTATCGTGATGGTTGTCGGCGCTAAAGTAGTCGCCGACGATGGCCGGCATGAGGAGAGACATGGTGCTTCCTTTCAATGGAGAGTAGGGAGCGACCATCATATGGCCTTCAATTGCAGAGAAATAGTAGAGTAGGGATGATGGGCTTTACACTTCAGGTTCATTATTGGCGGCGTGATCGCGCATGAAAACTAACTCTCTCGATGGCATCCGTACCTTTCTCGCGGTCGCCGAGCGCAAAAGTTTCAGCGCCGCGGCACTGCAGCTTGGCGTGACGGTGACGGCCGTCAGCAAGGCGGTCAAGGTGATGGAGCGCCAGCATGGCGTGCTGCTCCTCAAGCGCAATACGCGCAATGTCGCCTTCACCGAAGCCGGCGCGGGCCTGTACGCCAGCCTGGCCGGCGCCACCCGGCAGATCGATGACGCCTTCGCCGCGCTGACCATGTTTCGCGACCGGCCCGCCGGCCATTTGCGGCTGACGGTGCCGCGCGCGCTGGGCGCGCTGGTGATGCGCGCATTGATACCGCGTTTTCGCGGCAGCTATCCTGACGTGACCATCGACCTGTCGCTTGACGATGGCGCCGTTGATCTGCTGGCGCACGGTTACGACGCCGGCATCCGCCTGGGACAGTCGGTGGAGCAGGAGATGGTGGCCGTACGCCTGACGGGGGACTTGCGCTGGTCCGTGGTTGGCGCGCCCGGCTACTTCGAGCGGAAAGGGCGGCCGCTGATTCCGGAAGACCTGATGCGCCACGACATGCTGGCCTACCGCTTCCACACTTCCGGTGCCTTGCACCGCTGGCGCTTCGTGCGCGATGGCGAGGAGTTTCTGGTGGAAACCGGCGCACCCCTGGTCGTCAATGACACCACGCTGATCGCCGATTTCGCGCGCTCGGGTCTGGGCCTGGCGTATATGCCCGACGTGGAAATCGAAGCTGACCTGGCCAGCGGCAGCTTGCTGCGGGTGCTGGAAAACTACGTGCCGCCGACGAGCGGATTGTTCCTGTATTTTCCCGCCCGTACCCAAAGTCAGCCCAAACTGCGCGCCTTCATCGATACGGCGCTGGCGCTTTCCCGGCCCGCGTCTTCCGGCGACACGCGCTAGCCTCGCCTGCTTTTTCCAGCCTGCCGCCATCATCCTGGAGACCGGCTGCGGCATCGCCTGCCGCGTTTTTTTTGCGCTGCTTTTTCATGAAGTGCAGTGGCGCGGCGGCGCAGAAAAGTGCGGCCATTTTTTTGCCGCATCGCGCACGCCGCGACGCATTTTTTTGATGGCGCCAATGCGCGCGGGGCGGGGTGTAAATATCGTTTCCGCACACGCTGGCGGCGGCATTTGCCGCGCGATTGTGCGATAGCACGCGTATCGTGCAAAAAAGCGGACGAAAACGTGTCGTGCCGGTTGCGCATTGACAAGGTTTTCGTGTACTTTATGAGATTGCAAATGCGAGCGTTAGAATGCGGGGTTTTTTAACCAGCGCGGTAGCGAAAAAACCTCGCAAAACAGGGATACAGATTTACACGGATATGCACAAAACCACACCGTTTTCGTCTGCCGCCGTGCCCGAATTTTTTCAGGCATGGCGGTTTTTTATTTGACGCATCGGTGTTGTGGCGAGCGCGATGCGAGGAGCGAAAAAACGCACGGCATCGAAAACGAATGACCGAATTCAGACTTTGCCACCAGCTGCGAGATAAAGCAGGGTGGCACCGACGATGGCTGAAGTGCTGCAAACGTGAGGAGTTGCAGCAGTTCAGCTGGTGCCGAATTCATTAGCGCAAACGACCGTTTGCGCCGATGAATAATTCGCCTGGCCTATCCCTGTGGTGGGTCGGACGGGTTTAAATCTTGTAGCTTAAATTTCTCATCTCAGATGAAGGAGAGACAAATGGCAACAGCCGCTAAGAAATCAGAAGTAAAGAAACCAGCCGCCAAGGCTGCTCCTGCCGCGAAGAAGCCGGCAGCCGCAGCGAAGACGGTTGCCGCTAAACCAGCTGCCAAAGCCGCAGCGAAACCAGCAGCAAAACCAGCCGCCAAAGCCGCAGCCAAGCCAGCAGTGAAAAAAGCCGCAGCAAAACCTGCCGCCAAGGCAGCAGCCAAACCGGCCGCCAAAGCGGCAGCCAAGCCAGCAGCTAAAAAAGCCGCAGCAAAACCGGCAGCCAAGCCGGCCGCCAAAGCAGCAGCGAAGCCAGCAGCAAAAGCTGCAGCCAAGCCAGCAGTGAAAAAAGCCGCAGCGAAACCTGCAGCCAAGGCAGCAGCGAAACCGGCCGCCAAAGCGGCAGCCAAGCCAGCAGCGAAAAAAGTCGTCGCCAAGGCAGCAGCGAAGCCAGCCGCAAAAGCGGCAGCCAAGCCAGCAGCAAAAGCTGCAGCGAAGCCAGCGGCCAAAGCGGCAGCCAAGCCAGCAGCCAAGGTAGCAGTCAAGCCAGCAACTAAGGCGGCAGCCAAGCCAGCGGCCAAGGTAGCAGCGAAGCCGGCAGCAAAAGCAGCAGCGAAGCCAGCGGCAAAGGCAGCAGCGAAGCCAGCAGCCAAGGTAGCAGCGAAGCCAGCAGCCAAAGCGGCAGCCAAGCCAGCAGCGAAACCTGCTGCCAAGGTCGCAGCAAAACCGGCAGCCAAGCCAGCAGCAAAAGCTGCAGCGAAGCCAGCCGCCAAGCCTGCAGCAAAGCCAGCCGCCAAGCCGGCAGCAAAAGCAGCAGCGAAACCTGCCGCCAAGCCAGCCGCAGCGCCAGTCGTGGCAGCCGCACCAGCAGCAGCGCCGGCAGCAGCTCCAGCGGCACCAGCCGCCGTGGCCGCCAAGCCAGCCGCCAAGAAGGCCGCGCCTAAAAAGGCCGCACCGAAGAAGGCAGCTCCTGTCGCGAAGCCATCGGCACCTATCGCACCTGTAGCAAAAACCGTGTTGGCACCGGCTGCAGCCTGGCCATTCCCAACCAGCACCCGCCCATCGTAATTCCAACGATACGGGTGCCTGGATGAGGCAACACGCCGCTGTGTGACTCAATCACACAGCGGTTTTTTTTTGGAGAATTAGTCGTGCTGATCGTTATCCTTACATTGATCGTTGATACCATCGCTACCTTGCTGGGCGGCGTGCTGCTGCTGCGCTTCTGGATGCAGGCGGTGCGCGTGCGGCCCCCCTCGTCGGTGGCGCAATTCACGTTTCAATTGTCCGACTGGCTGGTGCGCCCCCTGCGCCGCGTGGTGCCGGGCGTGGGCGGGTATGACTGGGCCAGCCTGATCGGCGCCTTCCTGATCGTGCTGCTGGCCAGCTCGGTGCTGTTTATTTCCGGCTATCCCGTCGAAGTGGTGCTGCTCAAGTCGCTGCAACGCTTCCTGCAATGGATACTCTACGGTTTCATGGCCTTGCTGATCATCGAAGCCATCTTCAGCTGGGTCAATCCGCATGCGCCGCTGGCGCCGTTCGTGCGGGCCCTGAACGAGCCGCTGCTGCGTCCGATCCGCAAGGTCGTGCCGTTGATCGGCAGCCTGGATCTGTCGTTGCTGGTCGCGCTGATCCTGTTGCAGATCGCGCAAGTGCTGGTGGGGATGATTATTGTGGTGCGATGATGGTGGCGTAGGTCGGGTTAGCGTAGCGTAACCGACATCAGCACTTGCCATGCCAATGATGTTGCTGGATGACGCGCGGCCGCGCCGCGCACATCCGACCTGCATATTAATAGCGGTAACCGAACGCCGCTTCGAACTGGTCGGCGATGCTCTCTGGCGTAAACACGTGGTTTTGCGCGCCCTGGGTGGCGATCTTGATAGCGCCCAGCAGGCTGGCCAGACGGCCGCTGGTTTCCCAGCCCAGGTCGTTGGTGATGCCGAACAGCAAGCCGGCACGGTAGGCATCGCCGCAGCCGGTCGGGTCCAGCACTTCCTTGGCGGTCACGACAGGAATGTCGATGCGCTTGCCGTCCGTATAGATTTCCGACCCTTTTTCGCCACGCGTGACGATCAGCGCTTCCAGGCGGCTGGCGATGTCCTGCAGGGTCAAGCCCGTGCGTTCCATCAACATTTCCATTTCATAATCGTTGGCCGACACATACGTGGCTTTGTTGATGAAGTCGATCAACTGTTCGCCATTGAAACGTGGCAACTGCTGTCCCGGGTCGAACATGAAGGGGATGCCCAGCTCGGCCAAGTCGGCGGCGTGCCTGAGCATGCCCTGGTCGCCGTCCGGCGAAATGATGGCGACCTTGGCCGGGCCCGCATTGGCGATCGGGTTTTCATGCGCAAACGACATGGCGCCCGGGTGGAAGGCGTTGATCTGGTTATTGTCCGCGTCGGCCGTGACGAAGCACTGCGCGTTGTAGCTGTCGGCCTTGATCAGGATGTTGGCGGTGGAAATGCCCAGCTTTTGCAGGCGCTCCAGGTAGGCGGCGCTGTCTTGCCCCATGACGCCGACGATGCGCGGGTCGCCGCCCAGCATTTTCAGGCTGTAGGCGATGTTGCCCGAGCAGCCGCCGAACTCCGTGCGCATGGTGGGCACGAGGAAGGACACGTTCACCTTGTGCAACTGGTCGGCCAGCAGCGATTCGCCGAAGCGGCCGGGGAATTGCATGATGGTGTCGGTGGCAAGCGAGCCGCAGATCAGCGATGTTTTGGTCATGATAGTGTCTGTTAAGGGTAAAAGATGGCGATATGGTAGCCAGACGCCGTGAGCTGGTCTAATGCAAAATACAGTTTGATGGTTTGTTCCGAGCGTGGCGCAAAGCCCTTGCTCACGTCGATATTGGCTGGCAGGTAGTCGCGCGGCGCGATCACGCGGCGCAAGACGGGCTTGTCGTTGGCGTCGTTGAGGATCAGTTCGATGCTGGGCCAGGCTTGCACGCTGCGGCTCTGGTTGCGCAGCAGCGAGATATACGAAAAGGTGTGGTCCTTCAAGGTCTGCAACTCGCCCTGTTCGATGGCCAGCGCCTCGATCTGCGCCGGCAAGTCGACCTGGCAGCCGCTGAGCTTGCACAGCGCGACCAGGGTCGGCTTCCACTGTGGAAATTGCGCCGCCAGCGGATTGCGGAAGGTGGTCATCACTTGCAGGAATAACAGCAAAAGCAGCACGGCCGAGCCGGCGGCCATGGCCATGCGCAAGGCCTTGCCGCTCTGTTCGCGGCGCCGTCCCAAGGTCACAAAGGCCGGCTCGTCGTCGGCTGGCGGCAGGACGGGTTCTTCCTGCTCTTCGGCTGGTTCCGGCGCGACGGGCAACGCTTCGAACGAGTGGTCGGCCAGCGTCGGTTCACGGCGCGCGGGCGCAGGCTTGTCCAGGCTGACTTTTTCGGCTGGGATGACTGGGGCTGCCGCTGCTTCCAGGTTCGGCTCGCGGCGGCTGTCGCGCAGATACGTGACAAAGGCGGGCGCGTCATCGACCTGGCGGCGCTTGAAAGGCGCCATCGGCTGGGGCAGGGGCTGTTCGGGCAGTTCCGCCGGTGTTTCCTCAGGTTCAGGTCTATCGAGAGGTATGTCGAGCGGTGCGGCGGCCGGTACCTCTTCGGGCAGGGCCACGTCGAGGTCCAGCTCGATGTGCTCGCCATCGTCTTCATCGTCCTTGAGCTGCGCCGTTTCCGGCAAGATACCGAACGGGTCGAACGAGGTGTCGAAGTCGAGGGAATAGATGGGTTCGTCGTCCGTGGCGGACGGCAAGCTGTTGTCGGCAGGGTAACTGTCTGGCAGCGGGGCGGCAGTGCCGGGGGCCGATGTTAAAAACGGCGATGCCGCAGCTGGATCGACCAGCGCGGCATTGCCGTCAAACACTTCTCTGCACGTGCCACAGCGTACGATGCCCCCACGTAACTTCAATTGGTCAGCAGCGACCCGAAATATCGTGTTGCAATGGGGGCATTTGGTGGCGAGGGCCATTGCTGTGCTTATGCACCTTCCGCGCGGGGCGCAGGCGCTTGCGTGCTGCCCAGGCGGCCATGCAGCGCCACCCAGCCGTCTTGCTCGGCCCACACACCGAGCTCGATGAACGGTGCGTACGCAGCGGCCACTTCTTCGGCCTGGCGTGCCAGCACGCCGGACAGGATCAGCGCGCCGCCATCGGCGACACGGCCCGACAGCATCGGCGCCATCAGCTTCAATGGGCTCGACAGGATGTTGGCGACGACGATGTCAAACTTGGCTGTGGCGTGTGCCGACGTGGCAAACGTGTCTGGCAAGAAATATTCGATGTCGCACTGGTTGCGTTCGGCATTGTCGCGCGCCGATTCGATCGCCTGCGGGTCGATGTCGACGCCGGCTACCGTTTGCGCGCCCAGTTTCTTGGCCACCATGGCCAGGATGCCGGAGCCGCAACCGTAGTCGAGCACGGTCTTGCCTGGAGCAGGATTGGCTTCCAGCCACTCCATGCACAAACGCGTGGTCGGATGGCTGCCCGTGCCGAAGGCCAGGCCAGGGTCCAGTTCCAGGATCAGGCCGTCAGGGTCCGGTGCCTCGTGCCAGCTGGGCACGACCCAGATATTCTTGCCGATGTGAATCGGTGCGAATTGCGACTGCGTCAGGCGCACCCAGTCCTGCTCTTCCACGGGGCGCATGGTAAAGGCGGGCACTTCCGTCATGCCGACAGCCTGGGCTGCGGCGGCCACGATGGCGGCCTGGTCGGCGTCGACGTCGGTCAGCGCCACCACGCGGCTGCGTTCCCACGCCGCTTCCTTCGGTTCCATGCCGGGTTCGCCAAACAGGGGCTGCTCGGCTTCCGTGCCTTCATCGGCGTCTTCCACCGACACCGACAGGGCGCCCGCTTCCATCAACGCGTCGGACATGGCCTCGGCGTTGTCACGGGCGATTTCGATGACGATTTCCGTCCAGCTCATGCGCCCGCCTTGATTTCGGACTTCTTGGCGATGCTGGGGCTGCCGCCATTCAGGTTCTTGCCCAGATCCGGCATGTCGGCCAGCTTCTGTTCCAGATAGTGAATGTTGGTGCCGCCTTCGATGAAGCGCGCGTCGATCATCAGTTCGCGGTGCAGGGCGATGTTCGTGTTGATGCCTTCGACCACCATTTCGGACAGGGCGATCTGCATGCGGCGGATCGCTTGTTCGCGCGTGGCGCCGTAAGCGATCACTTTGCCGATCATCGAGTCGTAGTGCGGCGGCACGTAGTAGCCGGCGTAGGCGTGCGAATCGACGCGGATGCCAGGGCCGCCCGGTGCATGCCACGACACGATCTTGCCTGGCGATGGCGTGAACTTGAATGGATCTTCGGCGTTGATGCGGCACTCGATGGCGTGGCCAGACAGCAAGACGTCGCGCTGGCGGAAACGCAGTTTTTCGCCGGCGGCGATGCGGATCTGCTCTTGCACGATGTCGATGCCGGTGATCATCTCGGTGACCGGATGCTCCACCTGCACGCGGGTATTCATTTCAATGAAATAGAACTCGCCGTTTTCGTACAGGAACTCAAACGTGCCGGCGCCGCGGTAGCCGATCTTGCGGCAGGCTTCGGCGCAACGGTCGCCAATTTTCTCGATCAGCTTGCGCGGGATGCCCGGCGCTGGTGCTTCTTCGATCACTTTCTGGTGGCGGCGCTGCATGGAGCAGTCGCGCTCGCCCAGCCAGACGGCGTTCTTGTGTTCGTCGGCGAGGATCTGGATTTCCACGTGGCGCGGATTTTCCAGGTACTTCTCCATATACACTTCAGGGTTGCCGAAAGCCGTGCCGGCTTCCGTCTTGGTCATCGCCACGGCGTTGATCAGGGCAGCTTCCGTGTGCACCACGCGCATGCCGCGTCCGCCACCGCCGCCGGCGGCCTTGATGATGACCGGGTAGCCGATCTTGCGGGCAATTTGCACGATCGCTTTCGGATCGTCGGGCAACGCGCCTTCCGAGCCCGGGACGCACGGTACGCCAGCCTTGATCATGGTTTGCTTGGCCGATACTTTATCGCCCATCAAACGGATCGATTCCGAGCGGGGGCCGATGAAGACGAAGCCAGATTTCTCGACGCGTTCGGCGAAGTCGGCATTTTCCGACAGGAAGCCATAGCCAGGGTGAATCGCTTGCGCATCCGTCACCTCAGCGGCGCTGATGATGGCGGGCATGTTCAGGTAGCTCAGGGACGACTGTGCCGGGCCGATACAAACGGATTCGTCGGCCAGCTTGACGTATTTCGCGTCCTTGTCGGCTTCGGAGTGGACTACAACCGTTTTAATGCCCATTTCGCGGCAGGCGCGCTGAATACGGAGGGCAATTTCACCACGGTTGGCAATCAGGATTTTTTCAAACATGGTAGGTTCGCGTATGTCTGTGAGAGCCGGCGAGCCGGCGAAACAACAAGTGTGAGGGGCTAAAACTGCAAACGGCCGTTGCCGGCCGTGTGGACTGGGTTTTAGCCGATCACAAACAAGGGTTGACCGAATTCGACCGGTTGGCCGTTTTCGACCAGGATCTGGGTCACGACACCGGCTTTGTCGGAGTCGATTTCATTCAGGAGCTTCATCGCTTCGATGATGCACAGGGTATCACCTTCCTTGACGGTCGAGCCCACTTCAACATAGGCGGCGCTGCCAGGAGCGGACGAGCGGTAGAAGGTGCCGACCATCGGCGACTTGACCACATAGCCCGTTGGCTCGGCGGCGACCACGACGGCGGCTGCCGCAGCGGGAGCGGCGGCTGGCGCGGCTGGCTGGTACTGGGCTTGCATGCCTTGCGGCTGCATCATGACCATCTGGTTTTGCGGCATGGCCGACGATTTGACGATGCGAACCTTGCTTTCGCCTTCGGTAACTTCCAGCTCTGCGATATCCGATTCGGCGACCAGGTCGATCAAGGTCTTGAGTTTTCGTAGATCCATGTAAAACCCCTAGGAATGTAGTTTGTTTTTTGAGTGATGCGGTGATGTCCAAGAACCTATCGCCGCGCTAAATGCGTGCAGATCGCGTAGATTAACGTTTTTTAAGCGCAAAGTCGATGGCAAACCGATATCCATCGATACCCAGCCCGCAGATCGTCCCCTGCGCGATCGCGCTGAGAAATGAGTGATGTCGAAACGTCTCGCGTTGATAAATATTCGAGATATGGACTTCCACGAACGGGATGGCGACCCCGGCCAGCGCATCGCGCAAGGCAACGCTGGTATGGGTCAGGCCGCCCGGATTGATGACGATGGCATCGATCCCTTCCGCTCGCGCGGCATGGATGCGGTCGATCAGCGCGCCTTCGTGGTTGCTTTGAAAGCAGACCAGGTCGGCGCCGGCCGCCATGGCTTGCGCCATTGCTGCCTGTTCGATATCGGCCAAGGTGCTGGCGCCGTAGACCTCAGGCTCGCGCGTTCCCAGCAAATTCAGGTTGGGACCGTTGAGCAGAAGGAGGTTTTTTGCCATGTATGGAAGACCGTTTTAGCGAAAGTTCCGCATTTTGCCGCCAAAGATACGCATTGGCAAGAGAAAAAAGCACGCTCCGAATTTACAATTTATCCAGATCGGCGCGCAATTGATCAAATTTCAAGCGGCCAAGATAGGTCTTTTTGACTTCGCCATCGGCGCCGATCAGCACCGTAAAGGGCAAACCGCCCGTGGCATTGCCAAAATGGCGCGACAGGTCGGTACCGCTCATGCCGGAGACATACACGGGATAGGCGATCTTGAACTTGCTGGCAAAGGTGGCAATATTGCTGGCCGAATCGATGCCGATGCCGATCACCTGCAGGTTTTTCGCCGCATAGTGGCCTTGCACTTCGGATAACTCCGGCATTTCTTCCACGCAAGGCGGGCACCATGGCGCCCAGAAATTGACCAGCACATTCTTGCCTTTCCATTGCGACAACGCTTGCGTGGCGCCGGCCGCGTCCGGCAGGGACAGCGCATACAGCTCAGTGACGGGACCCGTCGCGCCCGGCGCGATGGTGGTCGTCAGCGGCCCTGCTGCTTTGGCTTTTTCCTTGCTCAAACCGACGTAAGCGCCCATGCCGCCAAACATCAGCGCCACGATGGCGCACGCGATCCAATTCTTTTTTGTCATAACTTTATCTATATCAATGTTAGTCGGCAGCCGGCATACCATAGGCGAGGCTGGCGGCCAGCAGGCTGCGCAGCCCGGCGATGTCGGTGCGCAGCACCTTGCCATCCGCCTTGGCTTTCAGCGCGCCGCGCATATCGTCGAGCTCATACATGGCCGCGTGCACGCCTTCGTTTTTCCACAAGAAACTGGCGGTCTCGACCGCATCATAACGCGCCCCCTTGAAATGCGGGCTTTCCGACATGTCGAGCACGACATTTTTATTCAGCAGGAAGATGTGGATTTCCTTGGCGCTCTCGGCAAACAGCTGCAAATAGATCTCGTCGTGCGGGCCGGCCGTGCCATTGAGCACGGGGCCGCTGAGCAGGGGATGAAATTGTTGCAACGCTTCCATGACCTGCAGCGCGATCATGCGCAGCTGGAACAGCCGCGCCGGCTGGCTGTCGGCCAGGAACAGGGCATTGTATTGCCGCACCTGCTCCTCGATCATGTCGTTGTCAGGCAGGATGTTGGGCCGGTTCGGCGCGTCGCCCAGGACTTGCCGCGCCGCCTTGCGCTTGGCGCTGCCATAGTCGGCGCCGTCCTGCGCCACGAGGCGCGCGGCAGCGGCGGCGATTTCCAGGCGCAACTGCGCGCTATCGTCAAATGCATCGTTCGTCATGAGCGAGATGATACTCCGAAGCGGAAAAAGTCATGGCGTCAGGTAAAATCCTGCACTTGCTGTTTTTTATCTCACCGTCTTACTTACTTAAGCGTGCGCCTTTCGCACTGATCACATGCATATTCATATTCTCGGCATTTGCGGTACCTTCATGGGCGGCCTGGCTGTCCTGGCCAAGGAAGCCGGCCATAAAGTTACCGGTTGCGATGCCAACGTGTATCCGCCGATGAGCACCCAGCTGGAATCGCAGGGAATCGAACTGATCCAGGGTTTCGATCCGGAACAGACCAAGCTGAACCCGGATTTGTATGTGATTGGCAATGTGGTCTCGCGCGGCAACCCGCTGGTGGAAGAGATCCTCAACCGCAGCCTGCCGTATGTGTCCGGCCCGCAATGGATCGGCGAACATATCTTGCGCAACAAGTGGGTACTGGCCGTGGCCGGCACGCATGGCAAGACGACCACGTCGGCCATGCTGGCCTGGATACTTGAAGATGCGGGCTACGCGCCAGGCTTCCTGATCGGCGGCGTGCCGATGAACTTTGGCATTTCCGCCCGCCTCAGCGGCACAATCGACGGCAAGAGCGCCGAATCGGACTTCTTCGTCATCGAAGCGGACGAATACGACACGGCCTTCTTCGACAAGCGCAGCAAGTTCGTGCATTACCACGCGAAGACGGCCATCATGAATAACCTGGAATATGATCACGCCGACATCTTCCCCGATCTGCACGCGATCGAGACGCAATTCCACCACCTGGTGCGCACCGTGCCCGGCATTGGCCGTCTCGTGTTCAACGGCGATGAAGCATCGCTGCAGCGCGTGCTGGCGCGCGGTTGCTGGAGCGAAAAGGAAAGTTTTGGTCAAGATGCCAACTGGCAACTGCAAGAACAGGCCGATGGCAGCTTCGACGTGTTCTTCAATGGCAAGCAGGAAGGCCATGTGGCGTGGGCGCTCACGGGCAAGCACAACCGCAGCAATGCGCTGGCGGCCATCGCCGCCGCGCGCCACGTGGGCGTGCCCATTGCCCAGGCGTGCGCCTCGCTGGCCACGTTCGAGAGCGTCAAGCGCCGCATGGAAGTGCGCGGCGTCGTCAACGACATCACCGTGTACGACGATTTCGCGCACCACCCGACGGCCATTGCCACCACCGTGGGCGGCCTGCGCCAGAAGATAGGCAACAGCGCCCGCATCCTGGCCGTGCTGGAACCGCGCTCGAATACGATGAAGCTGGGCGCCATGAAAGATGCGCTGCCGGGCAGCCTCAAGGATGCGGACCTCGTCTTCGGTTTCGGCAGCCAGCAAGCGCTGGGTTGGAGCCTGGGCGACGCGCTGGCGCCGCTGGGCAAGATTGCCAGCGCCTACGAAGACATCGATACCCTGGTGGCGGCCGTGGCGGCCAGCGCGCGTCCCGGCGACCAGATCGTGGTCATGAGCAATGGCGGCTTTGGCGGCGTGCACCAGAAATTGCTGGAGGCCCTGGGCCGATGATTCTGTACCTGCATGGATTCCGCTCGTCGCCCCTGTCGATGAAGTCGCGCCTGCTGGCCGCGCAGATGCAGGCGCTGGGCCGCGAAGCACAGTGGCTGTGCCCGCAATTGCCGGCTTCGCCGAAACTGGCGATTGAGCTGGCCCTGTCGCTGGTCAAGGACGTGGCGGCGGCTGAGCTGACGATAATCGGCTCCTCGCTGGGCGGCTATTACGCCACCTGGCTGGCCGAGCAGCTCGGTTGCCGCGCCGTATTGCTCAATCCTGCCATCGTGCCCCTGATCGACTTGGAACAGCATGTGGGCGTGACGACGGAATTCCATTCGGACAAACCATTCGAGTTCAAGCGCGAGTACATCGACGAGCTGCGCACGTTTGCCGTAGAGAAAATTACTGAGCCGCAACGCTATTTCCTGATTGCCGCCACCGGCGATGAAGTGCTCGACTACCGCGACATGGTGGCGCATTATCAGGGGGCGCGGCAGTTGGTCATCGACGGCAGCGACCATGGCATCAGCGAATTTGCCGATTATGTGGCGCCCGTGCTGGCCTTTTGCGGCATCGATGCGGACGCTGCCCAGTGAGGCCGGGTTCGCTGCGGCAGGCGCAATGGCATGCGCACGTAAATGCCGTCAATGCGCCGCCGGCCTTGCGCCACTGGCTCACGGGCGGCGGTTCGCTGACGGCCAAGCTGAAAGCGCATAGCCAGGCATTTCGCGTGCAATGTTTGCATCAGGAAACGGCACGTTGCCTGAGCGACGAGGCCGCCATCATTGGTTTGCACCGCGCGGGCCGCGTGTGGGAACGTGAAGTGCTGTTGCGTTGTGATGACAGACCGGCCGTGTTTGGCCATACCGTCGTGCCCATGCAGGCGACGGCCACGGACTGGCCCTTGTTTTCCGCGCTGGGCGAGCGTTCGCTGGGCACGACCCTGTTTGGCGACCGCATGGTGCGCCGCGGCGAACTGGAATTTGCCCGCTTGCGCGCCGGGCACCCGCTGGTGCAGCGGGCGCAGGCGGCGCTGGCGCGGGAAGGGCGGCGCGCCGACGGGCAGGCGCTGTTTTTTGCCCGCCGCTGCCTGTATCAGCGTCACCAGGGATTGCTGCTGGTAACGGAAGTATTTTTGCCGGCGGTGCTGGAGTTGACGTCCGTCACTCGCACCGTTGCAACCGACACATTAATAAACAAAGCATAACAATGAATCTATTTTTTGAAGAATCCGGCGATTTCAAGGTCGGCACGGTCCTGTCGCAAGCGGGTGAAGCGTACCAGGTCGAAATGGCCAGTGGCAAGCGCACCAAGGTCAAGGTCAAGGACGTGCTGCTGCAGTATGAAAAGCCGGCCCCGGCCGAGCTGCTCGAGCAAGCCAAGGCGGTTGCCGCCGAGATCGACCTCGATTTCCTGTGGGAAGTGGCGGGCGAAGACGAGTTCGGCTTTGCCGAGCTGGGCGCCGAGTATTTCGGCCACGCACCGTTGCCGCCGGAAGCGGCCGGCCTGATCCTGGCCCTGCATTCGGCGCCCGTGTATTTCTACAAGAAGGGCCGTGGCCGCTACAAGGCGGCGCCGGAAGCGTCCTTGAAGGCGGCTCTGGCCGGTATCGAAAAGAAAAAGCAGCAGGCGCTGGTGCAGGCAGGCTATGTGGAAGAGCTGAAGCAGAACCGTCTGCCCGCCTCGATGCAGCCCATGGTGCTGCAACTGCTGTTCAAGCCGGACAAGAACACGATTGAATACAAGGCGCTGGAAGCGGCGTGCACGGAATTGCACACGACGCCGCCGCGGCTGATGCTGGCTGTCGGTGGTATTGCTTCGCCAAAAGACTTGCACCTGTCGAAATTCCTGTTCGAAAATTTCCCGAAAGGCGCCGGTTTCCCGAGCGTGCCCGTGCCGTCCGTGACGGCCAAGCTGCCGCTGGCCGACGTGGCCGCCTTCTCGATCGACGACGTGACCACGACCGAGATCGACGATGCCTTCTCCGTGCAGCCGCTGCCCGATGGCACCGTGAAAGTGGGTATACACATCGCCGCACCGGGCCTGGGCATCCGTCCGGAAGACGTGATCGACAAGATGGCGCGCCAGCGCATGTCGACCGTCTACATGCCGGGCGACAAGATCACCATGCTGCCGGACGAAATCGTCAACGCGTTTACGCTGGCGGAAGGCACGACGTGCCCGGCCCTGTCGCTGTACGCGACCCTGGACCCGAAGTCGGACTGGGCCGTGGTCAGCACGCAGACGCGCGCCGAACTGGTGCCGATTGCCAGCAACTTGCGCCATAACCAGCTCGATGATCTGGTCAACGAGGAAACCCTGGCCAGCGGCGAAGGCGAGTACCCGCACAAGGCCGATTTTGCCGTGCTGTGGCAATGGGCGCAGCAGCTGGAACAGGGCCGCATGAAGAAGCGCGAAGCGTTTGGCCTGAAGCCGGAACAGAATAACCGTGTCGATTTCAACTTCTATGTGGAAAACGACATCGTCACCGTGGCGCGCCGCAAGCGTGGCGCGCCGCTCGACAAGATCGTTGCCGAACTGATGATTTTTGCCAACAGTACCTGGGGCAAGATGCTGCACGACCATGGCGTGCCCGGCATCTACCGCAGCCAGGGCGGCGGCAGCGGCAATAGCTGGGCGGCAAAGATGCAGGTGCGCATGGTCACCCATGCGGCGCCGCACCAGGGCCTGGGCGTCGATCAATATGCGTGGAGCACTTCTCCCCTGCGCCGCTATACCGATCTGGTGAACCAGTGGCAAATCATCGCCTGCGCCGAGCATGGCGTGACGGCGCCGCTGGTGGCCCCGTTCAAGCCGCGCGATGCGAATCTGTTCGCCATCGTTTCGGCGTTTGACGCCGCGTATGCCGCGTATGGCGATTTCCAGTCGAACATGGAACGCTACTGGTGCTTGCGCTGGCTGCATCAGGAAAACGCGCGCCAGGTCGATGCCGTCGTCCTGAAAGACGAGATCCTGCGCCTGGTCGACATTCCGCTGGTCATCAAGCTGCCGGGCATGCCATCGGTGGCGCGCGGTGCCCAGGTGAAACTGGACTTGCTGCGCTGGGATGAAGTCGACCTGAGCATCGAAGCGCGCCTGCTGGAAATCGCCGCCGTGCCCGATGCGGCGGCCAATGCCGAGCTCGACTACGAAGAAGAGGCGGGCGACGATGCTGCGGACGAGGACGACGTGGCGGCCGAGCCATCGCCGGAAGCGGCGAACCAGGTCAGCGACGCCGATGCGGAAGTGGCGGAACTGGCCAGCGAAGACGTGGTCAGCGAGCCCGAGGTCAAGTAAGGCGTTCCTCACGTCATCCAGGCGGTGCTGAAAACTGTTGCCGGCACCGTCCTTTGACGTAGAATTCAGCCATCTTGTATGGTGTGCTTGTTGCGAACTGGGTTGCGTGTGAAGTCTTTCCGAGAGAATCGTTTCCTGATGATAGCCGTGGCGGTATCGCTGCTGGCGCACGGCGCCTTGCTGGCGATGCATTTTGTCGCCCCGGCGCCGCAGCGGGCCGTGGCCACCGATCCCGGCCTGGAAGTGATCCTGGTCAACGCCAAGCATGCGAACAAGCCGCTGAAGGCCGACGCCCTGGCGCAAGCCAACCTCGACGGTGGCGGACAAGCCGACAAGGGCCGCGCCAAGTCGCCCTTGCCCGACATGCGCAAGGTGGAAGAGGGCGACAGCGTCAAGGCCAGCGCCCGGCGCATCGCCGAACTGGAACAAAAACAGCAGGAACTGCTGACGCAGGCGGCCAGGCCGACGCCTTACAGCGCCGCGCCCGTCACGGAAAAGGACAAGCCCAATCCCCTGGCCACCGGCTCGGACTTGATGGAAAGCAGCAAGGCCATCGCCCGCATGGCGGCCGAGATCAGCCAGACCGTGGAAGACCAGAACAAGCGCCCGCGCAAGACCTTCATTACACCCAGTACGCAAGAGGTCGGCTATGCCATGTATTACAAGACCTTGCAAAAGCGTATCGAGGAAATCGGCACTCTGAATTTCCCGCAAAAGAATGGCCGCAAGATGTATGGCGAACTGGTCGTCTACATCCCCATCTTCCAGGACGGCACGATTTACCAGAAGGAAGGCGGCGCCCGCGTGGAAAAAAGTTCGGGCAATCCGGCCCTCGATGCGGCGGCCCTGGCCATCGTGCGCCGCGCGGCGCCGTTTGGCCGTTTCCCACCGAACATGTTGTCGAGTGACAAGGATGACCTGTGGGTGGTGATTACCCGCTTCAAATTTACGCGTGAAGAAAAAATGGAAGCTAACCTGACTGGCGGCAGCAATTGAACAAGCAAGCAATGAATCCTGATCAATATTGTGTCTTCGGCAATCCCATCGCCCACAGCAAGTCCCCCCTGATCCACGCCGCGTTTGCCCTGCAGACGGGCGAGCCCATCGTCTATGACCGCCGGCTGGCGCCGCTCGACGGCTTTGCGCTGGCGGCCCGCACGTTTGCCGCCGAGGGCGGCAAGGGCGCGAACGTGACGGTGCCCTTCAAGCTGGACGCGTGCGCGCTGGCCACCGAGCTGACGCCGCGCGCGCAAGCGGCCGGCGCCGTCAATACCCTGCGTTTCGATGGCGACACCATTCTTGGCGACAATACCGATGGCGCGGGCCTGGTGGCCGACATCGTGCGCAATGCGGGCGTGAAGGTCGCCGGCAAGCGCGTCCTGCTGCTGGGCGCGGGCGGTGCCGCGCGCGGCGTCGTGCTGCCCTTGCTGGAACAGGGACCGCAGGAAATCTTCATTGCCAACCGCACCGTGGCCACGGCCGAGGCGCTGGTGGCGCAGTTTGCCGATGCGCTGGCGCACCCCGGCCAGTTGCGCGCCGGCGGCTTCGCGCAGCCCGATGACGTCTTCGATATCGTTATCAACGCCACCTCGGCCAGCCTGGCGGGCGACTTGCCGCCCGTGCCGCCCGGTATCTTCGGTAGCCATACCCTGGCGCTGGACATGATGTACGGCGCCCAGCCCACCGTCTTCATGGATTTTGCCGTACAGCATGGCGCGCAGGTGCGCGACGGCCTGGGCATGCTCGTGGAGCAGGCGGCTGAAGCGTTTTACGTGTGGCGTGGCGTGCGGCCGCAGACGCAGGACTTGCTGGCGCAGCTGCGCACTGCCCTGTGAGCGCCGGCAAGAAGGGCGCCCGCAAAAGCGGTGGCCGCTATGGCTGGATCAAGTGGCTGTTCATCGTCCCCGTGCTGGCCTTTATCGTCGTGCAACTGTATTTCTTCCTGCAAATCTGGTGGTGGGTCGACCATAACCCGTCCAGCACGGCCTTCATGCGCGAACAGCTGTCGGTCTTGCAGGAGAAGAACCCGAACGCCACCATCAAGCAGACCTGGGTGCCGTACAACCGCATCTCGAACAATCTGAAACGGGCCATCATCGCTTCGGAAGACGCGAATTTCTCCGAGCACGAAGGCGTGGATTGGGAAGCCTTGCAAAAGGCATATGAAAAGAATAGCAAGAAGCAGAAGGTCGTGGCGGGCGGCTCCACCATCACGCAGCAGCTGGCGAAGAATCTGTTCCTGTCCGGTTCGCGCAGCTATGTGCGCAAGGGCCAGGAACTGATCATCACGTATATGCTGGAAAACCTGATGGAAAAGGAGCGCATTTTCGAGATTTATCTGAACGTCGTGGAGTTTGGCACGGGCACCTTTGGCGCCGAAGCGGCCGCGCGCCACTATTACCGGGTCAGCGCGGCGGGCCTGAGCGCGGGACAGGCGGCGAAACTGGCCGTGATGCTGCCGAATCCCCGCTTTTACGACCGTCACCGCGATACGGGCTACCTGAACCGGCGCACGGGCGTGATCCTGCGCCGCATGGGGGCGGCGGAATTGCCTTGAGGGCAGCGGGCTTTCTTTTCATAAAGTTAAAGCTGCCTGATTGGCACTATTGCGGCGCAGCATCTTAATCGGCCCCGCTTGGTGCAACGCCGCACTTTTTCCGTGAAAAAGCGGTGCCGGGGGTGGTCGTGAAAAGGCCTTTGCGGGTACACTTGCGCTGTTTTCATTTTTGGCGCCAGCGCCAGCACATCACGATAACCCCACATCCGGCTGAGAGCGCGCATGATCAATGTCTTTGTATTACAGAATGGCCGGCTCAACCAGGTGCCGATCGACAGCCGCGCAGACCTCGAAAATGCCGAACCGGTGTGGGTCGACCTGACCGACCCCACCGATGATGAACGGGCCTGGGTCAAGGCCATCTACAACGTCACCTTGCCGGGCGAAGACGAAGTCAAGGATATCGAAGCGTCGGCCCGCTATTACGAAGCGGAAAACGGCGACTTGCACCTGCGCACGGATTTCCTGCGCGAAGAAGACGACGGCCCGTCGCGCGTCATCACCGTGGCTTTCATCCTGGCCCGCAAGATTTTGTTTTCCATGCATACGGACGATCTTCCCGTGTTCCGCCTGGTGCGCATGCGCGCCCGTTCGCGGCCAGGCTCGATTGCCGACTACATGGACGTGCTGCTCGACCTGTACGCCACCGATGCCGAGTATTCGGCCGACGTGCTCGAAGGCATCTACCAGAACCTGGAAGAAGTCAGCACGCGCGTGCTGCAAAAGGAATTTACCGATGCGCACGCGGCCGAAGCGCTGAATGCGATTGCCCATGAGGAAGATTTGAATGGCCGTATCCGCCGCAACATGATGGATACGCGCCGCGCCGTGAGTTTTCTGATGCGCGGCCGCTTATTGAATTCCGAGCAGTTCGAGGAAGCGCGGCAGATTTTGCGCGACATCGAATCGCTCGATGGCCATACGTCTTTTCTGTTCGACAAGATCAACTTCCTGATGGATGCCACCGTCGGTTTCATCAACATCAACCAGAACAAGATCATCAAGATATTCTCGGTGGCCAGCGTGGCCTTCCTGCCGCCGACCCTGATCGCCAGCGTGTACGGCATGAACTTCAAGCTGATGCCGGAACTGGAATGGTCATTCGGCTATCCATGGGCCTGGGGCCTCATGATCACCAGCGCCATCGCACCCTTCCTGTACTTCCGCCACCGCGGCTGGCTGAAATAAGCCGTATCGCAGTATCGCCGGGGTGCTCCGCGCCCCGGTTTCAGGACGAGCGCAGCAATTTCAAAAATCGGCGATAATCACTGGTATTGCGTGGTATTGAATTGGTATTGTGTATTTGCCGATTGATGCCTGCCGTTTGCTGTGCAGAAAAGTATCGTCATTCAGACATTTTCTGCGTGGTAGCGTCCGCCAGTTCCACCTATGATCGTTACGATGCCGGCCTTGGCCGGCTGGCCGCCGCATTTCCCGTCACTATTGATTTCTGGAGAGTTCATGCCTGATACCGCCACCACCCCACCGCGCTTTACCCATCTGATCAGCGACTGCGATGGCGTGCTGATCGACAGTGAAGCCGTGGCCCTGCAAGCGCTGCTGGAGTTGCTGGGGCCGCGCCTGCCAAACCTGCCCGAGGGCGTCACCCTGCAAGGCTTGATCGAGCCGCGCCTGGGCCAGCGCCTTGTGCCGCTGATGCAGGATATCTACAAGGAACTGGGCTTGCCGCAATTGCCGGCCGACGAGATTATGGCCATCGGCAACGCCGTCGATGCGGCTTGCGACGCGCAATTGCGCGCCGTGCCCGGCGTGGCGCAGGCGCTGGCCGCCATTCCGCTGCCCAAGGCCGTCGCTTCGAACAGCGTCAGCGCGCGTGTGCTGTCGGCGCTCGAGCGCACTGGCATGGCGCCGCTGTTCGACAAGCGCGTGTTCACACCGGACCTGGTCGGCCACGCCAAGCCGCATCCGGGCGTCTACCTGGCGGCGGCAGCCGCCTTTGGCGTGCCGCCAAGCCAGTGCCTGGTGCTGGAAGACAGCGTCACGGGCGTGACGGCCGCCGTAGCGGCGGGCATGACGGTATTGGGATTCATCGGCGGCGGGCATATCGCGCCCGGCCAGGAAGCGCGCCTGAAGGCGGCCGGTGCGCATGTCGTGTTCAGCGACATGGCCAGTTTGCCGGCGCTGGTGGCCGCGGTGATGGACACCGCGACTGTCTGACTGCGTTTAGGCTAACTTAGCAAACACCTTGCGCGCGGCGGCGATGGTGGCGTCGATGACGGCATCGTCGTGCTGCGCCGAGACGAAACCCGCTTCGAAGGCGGCGGGCGCGAAGTACACGCCTTCGTCGAGCATGGCGTGGAAGAAGGCGTTGAACTTGCTGCGGTCGCCGGCCATCATTTCCGCGTAGCTGGTCGGTGGCGTTTCGCTGAAATAAATGCCGAACATGCCGCCGATGTAGTCGGCGCAGAAGACCACGCCCGCTTCTTTGGCGGCGGCGGTCAGGCCTTCGGCCAGGCGCTTGGCCGTGGCGCCCAGCTGCTCGTAGAAGCCAGGCTGCTGGATCAGTTTCAAGGTGGCCATGCCGGCCGCCACGGCGACCGGGTTGCCCGACAAGGTACCGGCCTGGTAGACGGCGCCCAGCGGCGCCATGTTGTGCATCAGCGCCGCGCTTCCGCCGAAGGCCGCCACCGGCATGCCGCCGCCGATCACCTTGCCCAGCGCCGTCAGGTCCGGCTTGATGCTGTACAGCGCCTGCGCGCCGCCCAGGGCCACGCGCAAGCCGCACATGACTTCATCGAAAATGAGCAGGGCGCCGTGCTGCGTGCACAGCTCGCGCATCGCCTGCAGGAATTCCGGCGTCGCTTTCACTAGGTTCATGTTGCCGGCCACCGGTTCGACGATGACGCAGGCGATGTCCGCGCCGAAGCTGTCGAAGGCGTCTTTCAGCTGCTCGACGTTGTTATAGTCGAGCACCAGCGTGTGTTTCACAAAATCTTCCGGCACGCCGGCCGACGTCGGGTTGCCGAAGGTGAGCAGGCCGCTGCCCGCTTTCACCAGCAGCGAATCGGCGTGACCGTGGTAGCAGCCTTCGAACTTGACGATCTTGTCGCGTCCCGTGGCGCCGCGCGCCAGGCGCAGGGCGCTCATGGTCGCTTCCGTGCCCGACGACACCAGGCGCACCTGCTCGATCGACGGTACCAAACGCGTGATTTCCTCGGCCATCAGCACTTCGCCTTCCGTCGGCGCGCCGAACGACAGGCCCAGCGCGGCCGCATCCTGCACCGCTTTCACCACTTCCGGATGGGCGTGGCCGACGATGGCCGGACCCCAGGAGCCGATGTAGTCGATATAGCGCTTGCCGTCCGCGTCCCAGAAGTACGGGCCTTCGGCGCGCGTGATGAAGCGCGGCGTGCCGCCCACGGAGCGGAAGGCGCGCACAGGCGAATTGACGCCGCCTGGCGTGGTTTTTTGTGCGCGGGCAAACAGGATGTCGTTCTGTGAAGTCGTCGTCATGATAATCGTGCCTTGAAAGTGGATCGTTGTCTGTGTCGTCTGGTCTTATTGTGCGCCGCGCTGGCGCTGCTGCCGGAACAGCCGGTTCGGCACCAGCTTGCCCATGCCGTGGCGCTGCGCGTGGGCCAGCGCACCGGCCGTGAATTCCTGCGCCGCCACGACCACCTGCGGCACATCGTCTTCGTTTTCCGCCAGGGCCAGCAGGGCGGTGGCGGCCGCCGACAGGGTGCTGCCGGCGCCGTTGAAGATGCCGGGCAGATGCTGCCATTCGTCGTGGCGCACCACGCCGTCTTCGCCGAACAGGGTATTGGCGCGCAACTTGCCTTCGGCCGTGCCGGACTTGCTGGCGTCGGCCGGCATGCCGGTGACGAGCACGTATTCGCAGCCCAGGGCTACCAGGTAGTCGACGTCGTTTTGCAGGGTGTCGTCCGGATCGGCGTCGCGCCAGGTCTCGGCCAGGCGCTCCAGTTCCACCGGCGAGAGCACCAGCAGGGTCGTTTGCGGAATCAGGAGCTGGCGCACGGCCGTCAGGATGTCTTCGTCGTCCATGCCCTGTTCCGGCAGCGCCGAAATGAAGGGATCGAGGATCAGCGGCACGTCCGGATAGTCGGAGACGATTTCGGCGATGGCCGTGACGTTTTCCACGCTGCCCAGCGCGCCGATCTTGATGGCGGCCACGGACATGTCTTCCAGCAGCACGCGCGCCTGGTCTGAAACCCAGTCCGGGTCGACCGCCTGCACGTCTTCCACGCGGGCCGTATCGCTGATCAACAGGCCCGTGGTGACGGACAGGCCGTGGCAGCCGAAGGCTGAAAAGGTGGCCAGGTCGGCCTGGATACCGATCGCGCCGACCGGATCGGACACGCCGAAGCTTAATATGAGGGGAGAAGTTTGGTTTTGCACGGCGGGTAGATTAAGATACCTAATTCAGCATTTTACTTGATTGAAGGGTGGCAGAACGTGAGTAGCAACGAAACAACGCAGCAATTCCAAACGTGGATGTGTCTTATTTGCGGCTGGGTTTATGATGAAGCGGCCGGCTTGCCTGACGAAGACATCGCTCCCGGCACGCGTTGGGCCGATGTTCCGATGAACTGGACCTGCCCTGAATGCGGCGCGCGCAAGGACGATTTCGAGATGGTCGCGCTGTAATCAATCAGGCCCACGGGATGCCGCTGCCGCACACAGGTATCGCGGCTGCCTGTGCTATGGTATGAAAAATTGTCGAATAATCACATGACGCGTCCTTTTTTGCCCGAGACGCCGTCCGATGCCGTGTGCGTGAGCGTCACGATACTCGTCATCGACGACAGCGCGACGATACGCAGCGCGGCCGCGAAGATACTCGGCGAGGCCGGCTATCGCGTGGTGGTGGCGGAAAACGGCTTCGAGGCCCTGGCCAAGATCGCCGACTGCCAGCCGGCGCTGATCGTGTGCGACATCGTGATGCCGCGCCTGGACGGCTACCGCACCTGCGCGCTGATCAAGGCCAGCGCCGCGTATCACGCCACGCCGGTGCTGATGCTGTCGTCGAAGGAAGGTTTGTTCGACCGCGCGCGCGGCGCCATGGCAGGCGCCAGCGCCTGCCTGGTCAAGCCGCTGGCGCGCGAGGCGCTGCTGGAGGCCGTGCGGCTGCACCTGGCCGGGCATTTTGAGTAAGTGGTTTATTGATTACAACGCAGCAAGGAAGCAGATGGCCATACACACAATTCTGATCGTCGATGACTCGCCGACAGAACGCTACTACCTGAGCGAGATGCTGGTGCGTGCCGGTTATGCCGTCCTCACGGCGCAGGACGGCGCCGACGCGCTGGCGCAGCTGAAGCAGGCCAGGCCCGACCTGATCCTGATGGACGTGGTGATGCCCGGTGCGAATGGCTTCCAGATCACGCGCGCCATCGCCCGCGATCCGGAACTGCAGGACGTGCCGGTGATCATCTGCTCGAGCAAGAGCCAGGAAACGGACCGCATCTGGGGCTTGCGCCAGGGCGCGCGCGATTACCTGGTCAAGCCGGTGGTGGAAGCCGAGCTGCTGGCCAAGATCGCCGCGCTTTCCTGAGCATGCACACGATGCCAGGTCACGGCGTGTCCACAGCGGCCTTTCCTCCTGCCGCTGCTGCCATGCCATCTTTCGAGACGGGCGCGCGGCAGGGGCGCTTGCGCCAGTATCAGCTGCAATTGATCGAGCGCATACAGGCCGCGCGCAGCGGTGCGCTGGCGGCGCGCAAGGAACTGGGCGTGATGCTCGGTGGCCGGCCTTGCCTGCTCGACCTGACGCAGCTCGGTGAAATCGTCATTGCCGCCGGTGTGCAGATCCAGGGCGTGCCGCTGGCGCAGGACTGGTACCTGGGCCTGGCGGCCATGCGCGGGCGCCTGACGGGGGTCGTCGACCTGGCCCGCTACATGGGCGAACCGGCTTGCACGCCCGGCAATCACTGCCGCATCATCACGTTTTCTCCGCGTCTGGGCCTCAATTGCGCACTGCTGGTAGAGCGCGTACTGGGCTTGCGCCAGCTGCGCGCGATGCAATCGGTGCCCGTTCAGGATGCGGCGCAGGGTGTGCTCCCATCGTGGGCCGCGCAGGCGCTGCGCGACAGCGAAGGGCAGCAGTGGCTGCGCCTGGACCTGGCGCAGCTGGCGCAATCGGAACGCTTCCTCGATGCCGGCTTTGGCGGCCTTGCCGTCCACAAGGATATTGGCTGATGGGCGCCAATTCTCCCATCCTGGCCGCTGGCATGCCCGAAGCGGAGCACGCGCCCGGCGAGCCGGCGTCGGCGGCCGACCTGCCGCTGCGCCTGCGCGATGCGCTGGGACGGCGCAAGTCGCTGGCCAGCGCGCCGGTCAGCGACTTGCGGCTGCCGCTGATCGGCCATTTCCCGCTGCAAAAACAATTGAGCATCCTGTCGACGGTGATGGCCCTGAGCCTGGCCGCCAGCCTGCTGTTCGTCGGTCTCAATACACGCAGCGGCAATATCGCCTCGGCGCAGACCCAGCTGGCCAGCGATGCGCTGATGCATTCGCAGCGCATCGGCAAGGCCGCGCCGAACGCCGTGCAGGGCAATCCGGAAGCGTTCCGCCAGCTCGAGGAAAGCCGCAATGAACTGAACCAGGATTTCCGCCTGATGCTGCGCGGCGGAACGTATCACGGCCGCGATATCGGCGAGTCGCGTGCCGCCCTGCTGGCGGCGGTGGCCGACGCGCGTAAAAAATGGGCCAGCAGCGACCGCGCGGCCAGCACCATCTTGCGCCTGAAGCCGGAGCTGGGCGAATTCGACAAGACCTTGCAGCAATTGAACGCGCTGTCGCCGGCGCTGCTGGCGCAGACCGAGGAAATCGCGGCCCTGAAGGTGCAGCGCGGCGGCAATGCGCGCGACCTGGCCGTCATCGGCCGCCTGATGATGCTGAGCCAGCGCATGAGCCGCAGCGCCAGCGAGTTCCTCTCGTCGGGCAGCATCAGCTCGGAAACGGCGTTTTCGCTGGGGCGCGACACGACGTATTTCCGCACCGCCGTCGAAGGCCTGCTCAATGGCAGCGTGTCGCTGCAGCTGGCGCCCACGCGCGACGCCGAACTGCGCGACCGGATGGTGGCGCTGAAAGCCAGTTTCGACACGTACCAGAAGCTGGTCTCCTCGATACTCGACCGCCTGGATAAATTCAGTTCGGCGAAAAGCGCCGAACAGCTGATCTTCAACGAGAACGAAGACCTGCGCCAGCGTTTGACCCTGCTGCAGCAGATGTACCACGCGAACCAGGAAACCCTGGGCATCGCCTTCTGGATGATGGTTGGCGGCGTGTTGCTGACCCTGATCGCGGCGGCCGGCATCGGCAGGGTGCTGCTGCAGGACTCCGTCAACCGCACGCGCGACGCCGAGCGGCGGCGCCAGGAAGCGGAAATCCGGCGCCTGCAGTCGCAGGAGAAAGAGGAAGTGGCGAAGGCCAGGAATGAGCAGAACCAGGCGGCCATCCTGCGCCTGATGAACGAATTGCAGAAGGTCGCCGACGGCGACCTGACGGTGCAGGCCACCGTGTCGGAAGACATCACGGGCGCCATCGCCGATTCCGTCAACTACACGGTCGAGGAATTGCGCGGCCTGGTGGGGCGGGTGACGGCGACGGCCGAACAGGTCAACCGCGCTTCGACGCAGGCGCAAAGCATCTCGAGCAAGCTGCTGATCGCGTCGCAGCAGCAGTCGCGCGAAATCCAGGGCGTCAGCGCCACCGTCGTCAAGATGGCCAATGCGATTACCGACGTGTCGAAGTCGGCCAGCGTCTCGGCCGACGTGGCGCGCCAGTCGGTGGCGGCGGCGCAGCAGGGTTCGACGGCCGTGGAAAACGCCATCAAGGGCATGCATGAAATCCGCGAGCAGATACAGGATACGTCCAAGCGCATCAAACGCCTGGGCGAATCGTCGCAGGAGATCGGCGAAATCACCGAACTCATTTCCGACATCACCGAGCAGACCAACGTGCTGGCGCTGAACGCCGCCATCCAGGCCGCATCGGCGGGCGAGGCGGGGCGCGGCTTTTCCGTCGTGGCCGAGGAAGTGCAGCGCCTGGCAGAACGCTCGGCAGCCGCCGCCAAGCAGATCGGCGCGCTGGTGCGCACCATCCAGGCCGATACCCAGGATGCGACGCGGGCGATGGAAACGTCCACGCAGGGCGTGGTCGAGGGCGCGCGCCTGTCCGACGCGGCCGGCGCGGCCTTGAACGACATCAGCCAGGTGTCGAAACACCTGGCGGAACTGATCCAGGGCATTTCGTTCGCCACGGGCACGCAGGCCGGTTCGGCCAGCGGCGTGGCCTTGAATATCCAGCATATCCTGAGCGTGACGGAGCAGACCCAGGACGGCACGCAGCAAACGGCGCAGTCGATCCACAAGTTGTCGATGCTGGCGCAGGAATTGAAAAATTCGGTGTCGCGTTTCCGCGTCGCCGCCTGAACGCCGCGCCAGTCCAGGGCGAATTCTTTACCGAGGCATGCATGAGCACACCAGATAGTCCACAGCAGTCCAAGCCGTTCGACAGCGAGCCTTTGTCGTGGGTGATGGTGGAAATCCGCGAAGCGCTGGGCCGCTCGAAAACAGCCCTGTTCGAAGCGGGTGGCCGCGAGCGCGAGGAACGCGCCACGGCGCTGCAGCATGCGCGCTCGCACTTGCACCAGGCGCATGGCGCGCTGGTGATGGTGGACGTGGCCGGCGCCAGCCTGCTGACGGACGCGGCGGAACAGGCACTGGCGCGCTTTCGCGACGGCAGCCTCGAATACACGCTGGACCATGCGCAAGTCGTCGCCGAACTGTATCAAGCCTTGAGCGAATACCTGGAAGACCTGGTGGCCGGCACGCCGCCGCAGCCGGCGCGCTTGTTCCCCTATTACCGCGACCTGCAAACCATGCTGGGCGCCGAGCGCATCCACCCGGCCGACCTGTTTTTCCCGCCAGCGTCGACGCTGGAAGGGCACGCCATCGCGCTGGCGGAATCGCCCCCGGTGCCCGATTACCCGGCCTGGCGCGGGCGCTTTGAAAAGTCTTTGCTGCCCTTCCTGAAGGCGCAGGATGACGCGGCGCGGCGCCAGCATGCGGGCGACTTGCACGCCACCTTGACCCTGGTGGCCGACGCGCAGCAGGAAGCACCGGCGCGCACTTTCTGGTTCGCCATGCAGGCGTTTGCGGGACTGGCGGCCAGCGGCGAGGGCATGGGCACGCTCAACGTCAAGCAGCTGTTCGGCCTGATCAACCTGCAATTGCGCCGCCTGGCGCAGGGCACGGCCAGCCTGCCTGAATTAATGCTGCGCGACGCGCTGTTCTTCATCGCCGCCGCACGCGAGCCGACGCCAGAAGCCCGCCAGTTGCGCGCCGCTTTCGCCCTGGAAGGCATGCTGCCCGTCGACGTGGAAACGCGGCGCTACGGCCAGGTCGACCAGGACACCTTGCAAGGCGCCCGCGCGGCCCTGGCGCAGGCGCGCGCCAGCTGGAGCCGGCTGGCGCAAGCCGACCTCGATCCAGCCCTGGCCACGGATTTCGACGCGTCGCTGCAACAGGTGGCCGTATATGTGGATACGCTGAAGCAGCCGGCCCTGGCCAGCCTGCTGCGCGAATGCGCGGCCGTGGCGCGGCAAGCCGTGGCCAGCGGGCGCAGCGCGGCCCTGGAAAATGAAATCGGCATGGCGCTGCTGTTTGCCGACACGGGCCTGGAGCAGCTGCGCCGCCTGCCCGACGATTTCGCGGGCAACGCGGAAACCATCGCCGCGCGCCTGCAGGCGCTGCTGGCTGGCGAAGCGCCGCCGCCTGTCACGGCGGGCGAGCTGTCGCGTCAGATCGAACAGGGCCAGACGGTGGCCGCGCTGGCCGAGGAAATGAAGACGGGCTTGCGCCAGGTGGAAAAGGTGCTCAACGCATATTACGCGGATGCAGCGGGTGCGGGGACGGGAGCCCTCAATGGCGTCGCGCCCGTGCTGGAGCAGTTGCAGCAGCAGTTGGCCGGGCTGGAACAGGAAGATGCGCGCGCCGCCGTGCTGCAGGTCGATGCGGCCGTGCGGCAGCTGGCCGGTGCCGACGCCAAGGCGGATGCCAATGCCGAGGCGCGCGCCGAGGCGCTCGACGAGATCGCGCAAAATGTCAGCGCGCTGGGCTTTTTTGCCGATATGCTGGGCCGCAACGCGCAGGCGGCCAGCGGGCGTTTCCATTTCGATGCGGCCGCCGGCACCTTCCGCGCGCTGCCATTTGAAAAAGTCGCCGCCGCCGGCCCCGTGCCCTTGCTCGACCAGGCACTGGCGCCCGCCGCGCCCGCCGGCATGGATGCTGTGCCGGCGGTGACCGATGTCGACGCGGAGATGCTCGACATCTTCATCGCCGAAGCGCGCGAAGTGCTGGCCTTCATCGACACCACCCTGGCCTTGCCGCGCGAGCAGGCCGCCAGCGGCGACCACCTGGCCATGTTGCGCCGCTCATTCCACACCCTGAAAGGCAGCAGCCGCATGATCGGCCTGGCGCAGTTTGCCGAAGCGGCCGGCGCCATCGAACGCGTCATGAATACCTGGCTGGCCGAATCGCGCCCCGTCAGCGACGACTTGTTTACCTTGCTCAATTACGGCTGGTACCAGCTCAGCGAATGGGTGGCCGAACTGGAAGGCGGCGCGGGGCGCGAGCGCGAGGCCGGCATGCTGCTGCTGGCGGCCGAGCGCGTGCGCGAAGGCGGCCCGTTCGAACTGCGCAAGCCTCGCCCGGCATCGGCCGCGCCCGTGGCCAGCAATGGCAATGTGATCGGACTTCCCTTGGCCACGGCGCCGACGCTCCACGAAGCGCCGGACGATCACCTCAAGCACGTGGGCGAACTGCGCATCAGTCTTCCCTTGTACAACATCTACCTGGCCGAGACGGATGAATTGCTGCGCGTGCTCACGCGCGACTTCGGCGAATGGCGCCATGAACAGCGCGCCGTCAGCGCGGAGGCGCTGCAAGCCGTGCATACCCTGGCGGGGACGTCGGGCACGGTGGGCTTTCAGTCCCTGCGCGACCTGGCGCACGCGCTTGAAACGGTGATTGAAACGGTGGTGCCGCCGCTGGCGGGCCTGCGCGCCGAACAGCACGACGTGCTGGAACAGGCCACGCAGCGCATCGGGCAAATGCTGCAGGCCTTCGCGCTGGGCGACCTGGCGCCAACGCAGCCGGACATGATCGAAGCGCTCAACACCTTGTGGCGTGCCTTGACGGCGCCGCCCGGCGAGAGCAAGGAAGACCGGCTCGACGCCCTGTTCGCGGAAGCTTACGCCAGCATCGTCGGCGCGCCGGCGCAGCCCGCCGAGCCGGTCGCTGAAGTCCCGCTGCCGCAGCTCGAGACGCTGTTCGAGGCGACGTATGCGAGCATCGTCGCCGATGCGCTGCAGCCGGAGGTTATCGACGCGCCGGCGCAGAACAGCGGCGCCAGCGACGACCTGTTCGACGCCGGTTTTGAACACGCACCGCCGTTGGAGCATGCGGCGCCGGAAGCGCCGGCGCCCGCCATCATGCCGGCCGATGCGGCCGCGCTGCTGGCGGCCAGCGCCGGCATCAGCGATGAACTCGACCTCGATCTCTTGTCCGTCTTCCTGGAAGAGGGCGCCGACTTACTGCCGCAGATCGGCGAGGCGCTGCGCAGCTGGCAGCAGCAGCCGCACGACAGCGGCCAGGCGCAGATGCTGCTGCGTACCCTGCATACGGTCAAGGGCAGCGCGCGCATGGCCGGCGCCATGCGCCTGGGCCAGCATGCGCATGAAATCGAGACGCATATCGAAAACATGCTGCACGCGGGCACCGCCACACCGCAGGCCTTCGAGGAATTGCTGGCCCATTACGACCATGCGCTGCACCTGTTCGAGCAATTGCAGCAACCGTTGCTGCCCTTGCCTGGCATGGAAGACACGCCGGCCGCCGAACCGAAGGCGGCGCTGGTGCGCGTGCGCGCCGATATCCTTGACCGCCTGGTGAACCAGGCTGGCGAAGTGTCGATCACGCGCTCCAAAATGGAAAATGAAGTGGGCGTGCTCGGTGCTTCGCTGTCCGAGTTTTCCGATAACCTGGCGCGCTTGCGGCGTCAGCTGCGCGAAGTGGAAATGCAGGCCGAATCGCAGATCGCCTCGCGCATGGCCGTCGGCAGCGAGCGCGAATTCGACCCGCTCGAATTCGACCGCTTTACGCGCCTGCAGGAACTCACGCGCATGATGGCCGAAAGCGTCAACGACGTGGCGTCGTTCCATGAAAATCTCAGCCACAGCGTCGATGCGGTGACGGACGACCTAGTGCTGCAGGCTCGCCTGACGCGCGAGCTGCAGCGCGACCTGATGCAGATACGGATGGTGCCGTTTGCCAGCATCGCCGAACGCCTGTTCCGCGTGGCGCGGCAAAGCGCCAAGGAAGTCGACAAGCGCGTCAACCTCGACATCCGTGGCGGCGGCGTGGAAATCGACCGCAGCGTGCTCGAACGCATGGCCGCGCCCTTCGAGCATTTGCTGCGCAACGCCATCGTGCATGGCGTCGAGCCGCGCGACGCGCGCCTGGCCGCGGGCAAGAGCGAGACGGGCGAGCTGCTGGTGCAGGTCAGCCAGCAGGGCAATGAAGTGGCGATCGCCTTTTCCGACGATGGCGCGGGGCTGGACCTAGAACGCATCCGCGCCAAGGCGCACGGCGCCGGCCTGGTGGCGACGGATGCGCCATTGACCGACGCGCAGGCGGCCGAACTGATTTTCACGCCCGGGTTTTCCACGGCCGACAGCCTGACGGAACTGGCCGGGCGCGGTTTTGGCATGGATATCGTGCGCTCCGAAGCGCTGGCCCTGGGCGGGCGCGTGGAAACGCTGACGCAGGCAGGCCTGGGCATGCGCTTCACCATCCACCTGCCGCTGACCCTGGCCGTCACCCAGGTGGTGCTGCTGGCGGCGAACGGCAAGACGTATGCCTTGCCATCGGTGCTGGTGGAGCAGGTGCTGCACCTGAAAGGCGAACAGCTGGAGCAGGTGCGGGCGGCCGGACGCATCGAGTCGCACGGACAGTCGCTCGCGCTGCACCACCTGTCGGCCATGCTGGGCGAGATGCCGGCGGCGCAGGCCACGCAGCGTTATGCGCCCGTGCTGTTGCTGAGGAATGGCAATGACAGGCTGGCCTTGCAGGTCGATGACGTGGTGGGCAACCGCGAAGTCGTGGTCAAGCACGTGGGCCCGCAGCTGGCGCGCATGCCGGGCATCGCCGGCGCCACGGTGCTGGGCACGGGCGATATCGTGCTGATCCTGAACCCGGTGGCGCTGGCGCAGCACTTGGAACACCATCCGGAACTGCTGTCGCAGTATGCGCTGGCCAGCAGCGAGCAGCATGCCGCCTCCAGCGCGCTGGCCACGCCGGCCGTGCGCGTGATGGTGGTCGACGATTCGCTGACGGTGCGCCGCGTGATGCAGCGCCTGTTCGAGCGTGAAGGCTACCAGGTGCTGCTGGCCAAGGATGGCCTCGATGCGCTGGAACAGCTGCATGCGCTGGAACCGGCCGCCATGCCGGCCCTGCTGCTGGTCGACGTGGAAATGCCGCGCATGGATGGTTTCGATTTGACGCGCAATGTGCGCAGCGACGACAAGACGCGCGCCATCCCCGTCATCATGATCACCTCGCGCAGCGCCGACAAGCACCGCGCGCACGCGTTCGAGCTAGGCGTGAATGCGTATTTCGGCAAGCCGTTCCAGGAGGAGGAATTGCTGGCGGAGGTGGGGCGGTTGTTGGGCGACGGCGTGGCGTAACCGGCGCCAATGCCAACAATGTTGTCGGATTACGCGGGGCTTTGCCCCGCTAATCCGACCTACGTCTGTTGACCGACGGTGTATGTCGTGTAGGTCGGGTTAGCGCGCAGCGCGTAACCCGACGCCACCAGCGGCCCGATTACGCCACCACCTTCACCACGGCATAACGTTCCAGCGTCTCCTTGCGGGCCTCGTCGTGCTGCACCAGCGGTTCCGGATAATCGCGTCCCAGCACGATGTTTTTTTGATCGAGCAGCATGCGCGGCACCAGCCAGGGCGCGTGGATTTCCTTGTCGCCCAGCGCCTTCAACTGCGGCAGGTAGCGGCGGATGAAGCGCCCGCTGGCATCGAATTTTTCCGACTGTGTAATGGGGTTGAAGATGCGGAAGTAGGGCTGCGCGTCGCAGCCCGACGACGAAGCCCATTGCCAGCCGCCGTTGTTCGAGGCCAGGTCGAAGTCGTTCAGGTGCAGCGCGAAATACGCTTCGCCGCGGCGCCAGTCGATACCCAGGTCCTTGATCAAAAAACAGGCCGTGACCATGCGCAGGCGGTTGTGCATATAGCCCGTCTGGTTCAGCTGCGCCATGGCCGCGTCCACCAGCGGATAGCCGGTGCGCCCTTCGCACCAGGCGGCAAACGCGGCATCGGCGTCAGGCCCCGTTTCCCAGGCGATGGCATCGTAGGCCGGTTTGAAGGCGCCGCCTTCCACGTGCGGGTTCTGGTACAAAATCATGGCGTAGAAATCGCGCCAGATCAGTTCGGCCAGCCACACGGGCGCGCCATCGCCGCCACCGCCCCGGTCCATCAGGTCGACGATGGTGCGGACCAGGTAGCGCAGCGAGACGGTGCCGAAGCGCAGATGCATGGACAAATACGACGGTCCCTTCAGGGCGGGAAAATCGCGCGCCACGTCATAGCGGTCCACGCGCGGCAGGAAATCCTCGAACAGTTGGCTGGCGCCCGACATGCCGGTGGGGATGGCCAGTTCGGCCAGGTTGCTGGCCTCGAAACCTAGTTCGTCCAAGGTGGGCAGGGGCGCGGGCGTGCCGGCGCGCGGCGGCGCCAGGCTGGCCGCATGCGGCTCGATATCGAACGGCGCCAGGCAGGCGGGTTCCGCACGCATTTTCTTCAGCCAGGCATTCTTGTACGGCGTGTAGACGGTGTACGGCTTGGCCGACAAGGTCAGCACCTCGTCCTTTTCAAAGATCACCTGGTCCTTGAAGCTGAACCACAGGCGTGCGTCATGCGTGAGCGCTGCGGCCACGGTGGCGTCGCGGGCGATCGCTTGCGGCTCGTAGTCGTGGTTGGCAAAGACGGCGTCGGCGTTCAATTCGGCGGCCAGGCGCGGGATGGCTTCGGCCGCGTCCGCATGCAGCACGATCAGGTCGCCGCCGAGCTGGCGCAGCTCGGCGGCCAGCTCGGCCACGCTGGCATGGATGAAATCGACCCGCCGGTCGCGGCGCGGCAGCGCAGCCAGGATGGCGGTGTCGTAGACGAAGACGCAATGCACGGCCTGACTCTGGCGCAGGGCGTGATGCAGTGCAGCATGGTCAAACGCGCGCAGATCGCGCCGGAACCACACCAGGGAAGTCTTGATTGTCATTATTTCGCGTGTTCAGGGTCAAAGATAGGCGATTTTTTGCCGCCAACAGGGCTTTATGGCCGCTCGCGTCGCGCCTTTGGCGTCGCTGCGGCGGCAATTCAGTGTAAACTACCGGGTATGTTCGCGGTACTTTATGTGCGACAGCGATTTTGCAATCAATTTTACAATTGGCATTGAAATGCGCCGGCAGGCAAAGCGAATTGATCATTAATTTATAAGATAACAAGAATAACGCCTGGCACCACGGTGCGCGCCGCCCAAGATTCGCGGCAGCTTGCGCCAGGCGTACGATAGCGGGGTAAGCGAGACTTGCCAGCAAGCCCACAGAGAGAGCATCGCGTATGAAAAAGAGTAAAATCGACCAGACTCTACCAGGACATCGTCTGATGCAGGGTGTGGGAGAACCGGCCGCGACCGGTTCCTCCACCCTGAATCTGGCCAACCATTTCCTCATTGCGATGCCGGCCATGCAAGATCCGATCTTCGGCGGCACGGTCGTGTACGTGTGTGAACACAATGAAAACGGCGTGCTCGGCGTCGTCATCAACAAGCCCACCGACATGACCATGGAAGTGCTGTTCGACCGCATCGACCTGAAACTGGCGGCCGGCAGCGACACGCCCATCATCAATGAACCGATCATGTTCGGCGGCCCCGTGCAGGACGACCGCGGCTTCGTGCTGCATACGCCGGGCGCACGCTATTCCTCGTCGCTGACGGTGACCGATGAAGTGGCGTTTACCACCTCGATCGACGTGCTCGAAGCCGTCGCCAAGGGCGATGGTCCCGAGCGCATGCTCGTCTCGATCGGCTACTCGGGCTGGAGCCCGGGCCAGCTGGAAGACGAGATCGGCCGCAACGGCTGGCTGACGGTGGGCGCCTCGGCCGATATCCTGTTCGATTTCCCCATCGAGCAGCGCTACGTGGCGGCCATCAAGCTGCTCGGTATCGATCCTCTCATGCTGGCATCGGAAGCCGGACACGCATGAGCGGTGACGCCATCGACACCATCCTCGCCTTCGATTTCGGCTTGAAACGCATCGGCGTTGCCATCGGCAATACCATGATTTGCCAAGCCAAGCCGCTCAGCGTGATCACGGCCACGGCAAACGAGCCGAAGTTTGCCGCCATCGATAGCCTGATCAAGGAGTGGGGCGCCAGCCGCATCGTGGTGGGCTTGCCCAGCCATCCCGATGGCACGGAACACGAGATGAGCGCGCGCTGCCGCCGTTTCGCCAACCAGGTGCATGGCCGCTTCAACCTGCCCGTGGAACTGGTCGACGAGCGCTATTCCTCGGCCGTCATCGCCGCCAAGCGCGGCGAAGTCATCGACGACCGCGCCGCCGCCATCATCCTGCAACAGTATTTCGACGCGAATTATTAATCTGACCCTAGACTCCCTCCCTGAATGATTAAGAACTCTATGCCGCATCCTACGAATCCATCCCAACTCGACGCCGAGGCCCTGTACGGGGTCTTGCTGCAGCAAGTGCAAAGCGGCCTGGCGGGCATCCCCAACGTGGCCATTGTCGGCATCCATTCGGGCGGCGCCTGGCTGGCCGAACGCCTGGCGCGCGACCTGAATCTGCTCGACCGGCTGGGCGTGCTCGACGTCTCGTTCTACCGCGACGACTTCGCCCAGAAGGGCCTGCATGCGGACGTCAAGCCGACGCAGATCAGCTTTGACGTGGCCGGCGCCACTATCCTGCTGGTCGACGACGTGCTGTACACGGGCCGCACGACGCGCGCGGCCATCAATGAACTGTTCGACTATGGCCGCCCGGCGAAGATCATGCTGGCCGCCCTGGTCGACCGCGGCGAACGCCAGTTGCCGGTGGCTGCCGATTTCGTGGCCGCCTTCACTGCCGTGCCGCCGGGCCAGGCCCTGGTCCTGAAGCAAGCCGACGATGGAAAATTCACGCTCACCATAGATACCCACCATGCTTAATCCGCAACTGAATAAACACGGCGAACTGCAACATCTGCTGACGATTGAAGGCTTGCCGAAGTCTATCGTCAACCACATTCTCGACACGGCTTCCTCGTTCGTCGGCATTTCCGACCGCGACGTGAAAAAGGTGCCGCTGATGCGCGGCAAGAGCGTTTTCAACCTGTTCTTTGAAAACTCCACGCGCACCCGCACCACCTTCGAGATCGCCTCGAAGCGCCTGTCGGCCGATGTCATCAACCTGAACATCCAGGCTTCGTCGGCCAGCAAGGGCGAGTCCCTGCTCGACACCATCGACAACCTGTCGGCCATGCATGCCGATATGTTCGTCGTGCGCCACGCGCAGTCGGGCGCGCCTTACCTCATCGCCAAGCACCTGATCGACACCAAGCAGCCGCACGTCCACGTCGTCAACGCGGGCGACGGACGCCATGCGCACCCGACCCAGGGCTTGCTCGACATGTACACGATCCGCCACTACAAGAAGGATTTCACCAACCTGACGGTGGCCATCGTGGGCGACATCCTGCACAGCCGCGTGGCCCGTTCCGACATCCATGCGCTGACCACCCTGGGCGTGCCCGAAGTGCGCGCCATCGGCCCGCACACCTTGCTGCCGGGCGGCCTGGAACAGATGGGCGTGCGCACCTTCACCAACATGGATGAAGGCTTGAAAGGCGTCGACGTGATCATCATGCTGCGCCTGCAAAATGAACGCATGAGCGGCGCGCTGCTGCCGTCGGCGCAGGAATATTTCAAGAGCTACGGCTTGACGCCCGAGCGCCTGGCGCTGGCGAAACCGGACGCCATCGTCATGCATCCGGGCCCGATGAACCGCGGCGTGGAAATCGATTCGGCCGTGGCCGACGGTCCGCAGGCGGTGATCCTGCCGCAGGTGACGTTCGGTATCGCCGTGCGCATGGCGGTGATGAGTATTTTGGCTGGTAATCAGGGCTGATAGCCCAAGGACGAGTAAGCGAGCATGACGACACTACATATCAAGAACGGCCACCTGATCGACCCTGCCAATGGCATCGACGGCTTGCAAGACCTGTTTATCGCCGATGGCAAGGTACTGGCCGTGGGCAGCGCCCCGGCCGGCTTCAAGGCCGACACCACGTTTGACGCGGCCGGCCTGGTGGTTTCCCCCGGCCTGGTCGACCTGTCCGCGCGCCTGCGCGAGCCGGGCTACGAATACAAGGCGACCCTGGAATCGGAACTGCAGGCGGCGCTGCAAGGCGGCGTCACGAGCCTGGTCTGCCCGCCCGACACCGATCCCGTGCTGGACGAGCCGGGCCTGGTGGAGATGCTGAAATACCGCGCCAAGACGCAGAACAAGGCCCACGTGCACCCGCTGGGCGCACTGACCATGGGCTTGAAAGGCAAGTCGCTGACGGAAATGGCGGAACTGACGGAAGCGGGCTGCATCGGCTTCGCGCAGGCGGAAGAGCCGATCGAAGACACGACCGTGCTGCTGCGCGCCATGCAGTACGCGAACACCTTCGGCTACACGGTCTGGCTGCGCCCGCAAGACCCGCACATCGGCCGCGGCGGCATCGCCCACAGCGGCCCGCTGGCGTCGCGTCTGGGCTTGTCCGGCGTGCCCGTGATGTCCGAAACCATCGCGCTGCACACCATTTTCGAATTGATGCGTGCCAGCCGCGCGCGCGTGCACCTGTGCCGCATCTCGTCGGCGGCGGGCCTGGAACTGATCCGCGCTGCCAAAGCCGAAGGTCTCCCCGTCACCTGCGACGTGGGCGTGCACCATGTGCACCTGACGGATGCCGACATCGGCTTCTTCGACCCGAACGCCAGGGTCACGCCGCCATTCCGCAGCCAGCGCGACCGCGATGCGATCCGCGCCGGCCTGCTTGACGGCACGGTCGACGCCATGTGCTCGGACCATACGCCCGTCGATGACGATGAAAAACTGCTGCCGTTCGGCGAAGCGTCGCCCGGTGCCACGGGCCTGGAACTGCTGCTGTCGCTGGCCCTGAAATGGGCCGACGACTACGCACTGGAGCAGCCGCAAGCGGGCGCACGTCCGCTGGCGCGCGCCGTGGCCAAGGTCACGTCCGACGCGGCCCGTGTCGCCGGCATCCCGGCCGGCAGCCTGGCCGTGGGCGAAGCGGCCGACATCTGCGTCTTCGATCCCGCCGCGCGCTGGACCGTGTCGTCGGCATCGCTGGCCAGCCAGGGCAAGCACACGCCTTTCCTCGGCTATGAGCTGAGCGGCATCGTCAAGGCGACCATCGTTGCCGGACAGGTGGCGTTTCAGCGTTAATTTTTTGTACTGGAGTGAAACTCCAGCATACTGCCGGGGTCAGTCCTTTCAGGAGCGGAATTCGCCCCATTGGGGCGGATTCCCCCGCCGGGTCTGACCCCAGAATTTGCTGTGGGTTTGCTTCTTTATCTGGTGTCATTTGAAACTTCTGCTTACCTACCGCCTCGCGCGCATTGCCATTCACCTGGGCTGCGGCATGGCCAAGAGCGCCGTGCTCTTTCCCTGGCTGGACCTGGAGGGACGCAACCGGCGCATCCGCCGCTGGTCGACGCAGCTGCTCGACATTTGCGGCGTGCACGTGGCGCAGCCGGCCGACAGCGTGCCGGCCCTCGACCATGCGATGGTGGTGGCGAACCACGTTTCGTGGCTCGACATCTTCGTCATCAATGCCGTCCACCCGTGCCGTTTCGTCGCCAAGGCGGAAATCCGCGCCTGGCCGATCCTGGGCTGGCTGGCGGGACGTGCGGGCACCATCTTCATTTCGCGCGGCAGCAAGCGCGATCTGCGCTTGATCTTCCAGGGTCTGGTGGATAAATTGACGGCGGGCGAGCGCATTGCGTTCTTCCCCGAAGGGACGACCGCCGCGCAAGGTCAGATCCTGCCGTTCCACGCCAACCTGTTCGAGGCGGCCATCGACGCGCAAGTGCCGGTGCAGCCGTTTGCGCTCGTGTATGTGGATGACAAGGGGGCCTTGCATCACGCCGTCGATTTCATCGGCGACATGAGCTTTGCGCAAAGCATGGTGGCGATCTTGAGTGGCCCGCCCATCACGGCGTGCCTGACCTGCCTGGCGCCAGTGGCGACGCTGGACGCGCACCGCCGCGAACTGGCGGCGGCAACGCAGGCGGCCGTGGCCGCTACGCTGCCGCTGGAGACGGCCGCTTAATTCTTCACATGCAGCCAGCGCGCATGCGCGGCGCGGGCCAGGTAGTCGAGGATAAAGCCTAAAATCCCGATCAGCACGATGGCGGCCATCAGCTCCGAATACGCGAGGCGGTCGCGCGTATCGAGGATGAAGTAGCCGAGGCCCGCCGATACGCCCAGCATTTCCGCCGGCACCAGCACGATCCAGATGATGCCGATGGCCAGGCGCACGCCCGTCAAAATGTCGGCCGTGATGCCCGGCAAAATCACCTTGAAGACGATTTCGCTGCGCGTGGCCGACAGGCTGCGCGCCAGCAGCAGCCAGTTCGGATCGAGCCGCGCCACGCCGGCCGCCGTATTGAGCAAAATCGGCCAGACGGCCGCAAACGCCAGCAGGAAGTATACGGGCGCGTCACCGACGCCGAGCACCATCACGGCAATCGGCATCCACGACAGCGGCGAAATCATGCGCAGCAGCTGGAACAGCGGCATGGCCGCGCCGGAAAAGCTCTTCGACATGGCCACCAGCACACCGAGCGGCACGCCGATGACGATGGCCAGTCCCAGGCCCACGGCCACCCGTTGCAGGCTCAATACCACGTGCAGCCAGATATCCGTACCGCCCACCATCTCCTGGAACGCCAACGCCGTGGGCAAGGGCGCAAAAGCGGTGGCGATGGGCGTGGATTTCTCCAGCGCCGTCACGCCCATCGACCACAGCAGCAAGGCACAGGCCAGCCCCACGAGGGGCAGGCCGAACTTCGTGAACAACTTGCTCGCCATTGTCAGACCGCCACGGTTTCGCTGCGCAGCAGGTTGGCCGGCAAGCCGAAGGCGGCAGGGCCGCCGACCGCCGTGATGGCCTTGCGCACGAAGCGGTCATCGACCAGGTCGCGCGCGGCGAACTTCGGATCGAGGTTGGCCAGGAAGCGCGTATCGCCTTCGACCTTGGTACGGCCGATGGCGCGCACCAGTTCTTCCGTGTACGAGGCAAACGGATACGGCTGGAAGTCGATGCGGCGCTGCTGCCAGTTCTTGTGCACGATCAGGCCCTGCTTTTCGTAGCCGGCGTAATCGGTGGTGGCCAGCACCTTGGTCAGCACCTGCAGCGGATGCGGCGTGTAGCGGTGCTCGCCCACGTTCGACAGCAGCTTGGCCGTGTCGACCTGGTTCGTGCGCGTCCACAGCTGCGCCTTGACGATGGCATTGGTGACCTTTTGCGCCCATTCCGGACGCGTGTTGATGTCGCGCTCGGACAGGAAGGTGACGCAGCACGCGTGGTTCTTCCACACGTCGCCAGAGAAGCGCAGGATCTTGCCGATGCCGGCGTTTTCCGCCGCCGCATTGAACGGCTCTGCCACGATGTAGCCGGCGATCGACTTGCTGGCCAGGGCCGAGACCATTTCGGCCGGCGCCAGCACGATCAGGTTGACTTCATTCGGCTTGATGGCGGCGTTGCGCGCGCGCGTGACCGGCGTCAAGCCATTCGAGGACAGAATCTGCTGCAGCAGGATGTTGTGGATCGAGTACCAGAACGGGATCGCGACCGTGCGTCCGCCCAGGTCGGAAACCTTGTTGATCTCGTTGGCCACCGTCAGCGCGGACCCGTTGACGTGGTTCCAGGCGACGACTTTTGCGGGGAACTTGGCGCCGTAGCGCACCCACAGGGTGGCCGGCGACAGCAGGTGAATCACGTTGACCTGGCCGGCGACGAAGGCTTCGATGATTTGCGCCCAGCTGCGGAACAAGCGCGGCGTTTCCGCCTGCAAGCCTTCCGCTTCGAACAGCTTGCGGGCGTGGGCGACGAGCAGCGGGGTGGCGTCGGTGATTGGCAGGTAGCCGATCTTTACGGGCTGGTCGTCGCCTTTCGGGCCCTGCTGGGCCATGGCGTCGCCGGCGAACAGTAGCGGCGAAGCAACGCTGGCCGTGGCCAGCGCCGACATGCGCAGGAAGTCGCGCCGCGTCAGGCCGCAGTCGCAATCGGACGAGGCGCAGATGTGCAGGGGTTTGTTGTGGTCTTCGAATGTCATGGGAATGTTCCGGTCGATTAATTGGGAGCAAAGGCGGGCGCTTGATCCTGCTTTTGCAGCGCCTGCAGGGCGTCGAGGATGTCCATCTTGAGGGCGATGACGTCGGCGCTGTGGCCGATGCGTGGTTGGCTGATGGCGACGGGCCATTCGCGCACGATGTTGCCCGGCTTGCCGCCCATCAGCAAGATGCGGTCGGCCACGAGGATCGCTTCGTCGATATCGTGCGTGACGAGCAGCACGGCCGTGTGCCAGCGGTGTACCACGTCGACCAGTAGCGACTGCATCTCGGCGCGCGTGATGGCGTCGAGCGCGGAAAACGGTTCGTCGGCGAACAGCAGTTCCGGCTCGCGCGCCAGCGCACGGGCTAAGGCCACGCGCTGCGCCATGCCGCCCGACAGGGCGGACGGATACAGCTTTTCGCGGCCCTTCAAGCCCACCGCTTCGATGGCTTGCGCCACGCGCGCCTGGTGCGCCTCGCGCGTGAGCTTGGGCTGGTGCTTGAAGTCCAGGCCGAAGCCGGCGTTGCCCGTGACGTTCAGCCAGGGCAGCAAACTGGCTTGCTGGAAGACGAGGGCGCTGCGCGGGTTCGGTTCGCGCATGGGAGCATCGAGGAACTGAATCTCGCCCGTGGATGGCGGCTGCAAGCCGGCCAGCACGCGCAGCAGGCTCGATTTTCCGCAGCCGCTGCCGCCCAGCAGGCAGACGATTTCGCGCTTGCGCACACCGAGCGAGACGTGCTGGAACACGGGCGCCGTGCCGGGGTAAGCGTAGCTCAGATCCTGCGCCTGCAAGGCCCAATCGGCAACGCTCATGCCTGCGCTCCCGCCGCCTTGGCCGCCTGCTGGCTGTCGAACAGCTGCAAGGCCGCCTGCAATTGCGTCAGGCTGGGCGTGACGATGGGGATGAACGACGATTCGCGCCAGCGGCGGGCAAAGCCCTGCTGTTCGGCGTTCAGGTAGGCGCGTCCGCCCATCGCTTGCAGTTCCAGCATCAGGGCCTGCTGCAGCACATCGGCCAGCTGTATGCGCAGGCGGAACATGGCTGGCGCCTGCGTCTTGAAGCGGCCATCATGCACGCCGGCCAGCAGGGTGGCGACGGCACTTTCCAGTGTCGCTTGCAGCGCTTCGATGCGTGGCGTGAGCTGGTTGCGCGAGCCGGCGGAAATCTGCGCCGCTTTGGCCAGGCTGGCGCGCGCCAGGCCGATCGACAGGCCGCACTGCATGCCCAGAAAAGCCGGGCGCACCTGCGGCAGCCAGGCTGGCGCATTGTCGCTGATGATGTCCGCGGCGGGGATGTGCACCTGCGCCAGCTTGACGGAGGCCGTATTGCTGCCGCGCAGGGCGATCAGGTCCAGGTCGTCGCTGCGCGTGACACCCGCCGTGCCGCTGTCGAAGGCGATGATGACGGGCGGTGCGCCGTCGTCCGGCGCCACGGCTGCCGCCGCGACAAAGCCCGCCTTGCGCAAGTTCGTCACCCAGGCCAGGCCGCCGTCGACGAGCAAGCCGTCGCCGTGACGCGCGCCCGTGATTTGCAGCTGCTCGATGCCGGACAAGAATTTCATGGCGTTCGACAAACCGCTGGCGCCTGCCTGCGTGCCGGCCAGCAGACCGGGCAAGCGGCGCTCGGCCAGCGCGCGGTTTTCACTTTGCAGCAGGAATTCGATAAAGCAGCGCTGGCCCCAGAAGACAAAGGCGGCCGTCACCGATTGCTCGGCCACTTTGGCGATAGCGTCGATGGCGTCGCGCACATCGCCGCCCGCGCCGCCGTGTTCCTGCGGCACGCCGATGCGCAGCAGCTGGTCGCCGGCGAGGGCAGGTAAAACGGTTTCAGCCAGTTCCGGTGATTGGTCGAGCTGGTCGGCGTGCATGTGCAGCCAGTGAGTGAGGTTCGCCATGTCAGACGGCGCCAGGCAGGTAGGGCGTCAATTGCGGATTGACGGGCGTGCCGGCCAGGCTGTTGGAGAAATTGCACAGGGTGGCCAGGCTGATGCCCAGCACGACTTCAAGCGCCTGCTGCTCGTTGTAGCCGGCGGCCAGGAAGGCTTGATATTCGCTGTCGGCCACGGCGCCGCGCGTGGCGATGACGGCCGTGGCGAAGGCGGCGACGGCGTCCAGCTTGGCGTCGTTCGTCGGCTGGCCGTGCTGCAGGGCGCGCACCGTGTCTGGCGTCTGGCCCGCTTTTTTCAGCGAGATGGCGCTATGGCCGGCGATGCAGAAATCGCAGCCATGGATGCGCGCGGCCGTGATCTGCACCACTTCGCGTTCCATTAACGTCAGGCTGGCGCGCGCATTGATGCCGGAGACGGTCAGATAGGTTTCCAGTGCCAGCGGGGCATTGGCCAGAACGCCGATCAGGTTGGGCAGGAAGCCATTGTTGGCGACGGCCTTTTCCACGAAGGGGCGGCTATCGGCCGGGGCGGTATCGAGAGTGTGCAGCGTAAGACGGGACATGGGGTACCTTGCTAAGTTAGTAAGTCACCCGGCCATTATATCGGCCATGCCGTGCACGCAACAGACGTCAGCGTCGTCCTTTTGTGCTCGTTCGTCTTTGATTTTGCAACCCTTGATCTCAGTTTGCCAGCTGCCGCAATCTCTGGTCGCGCCGGTAGGCGCCCGGCTGCTCGCCCGTGACCCGTTTGAAGGCGCGCGTAAAGGCGGCGTGCGAGCGGTAGCCCACCAGTTCGGCCGCGCGTTCGACGGAGACGCCGTCGTGCAGCCGGCGCGCGGCGATCTTCATGCGCAGCAGGAGCAGGAACTGGGCGGGCGAGTGGCCGCTGGCGCTGGCGAAATGCTTGCAGAAGCTGGCGCGCGACATGCACGCCGCCTTGGCCATGTTCTCGATCGACCAGTCGTCGGCGGGCGCGTCGAGCATGCGTTCGAGCAGCGGCGAGAATGCGGGCTGGTGCAGCAGCGACAGCAGGCCGGCAGCCACCTGTTCGCCCTGCGCCACATGGCGGATCAGGTAAAAGAACAGCAGTTCGACCAGGCGCGCGATCAGCGGCGACGGCTGCTCCGGATCGCCGCCGGCCTCCGCCAGGATCAGGTCGAACAGGGCGGCGGCCGCGCTGAAGGCGGGCGCGTCGCCGCGTATCAGCAGATACGGCGGAAACGAGTCGACGATCAGCGCGGAGAGGGCGCCGCGAAATTGAAAGAAGCCGCAGGCCAGCGCCGTCGCCGGCTGCTCCGTGGGCGTTTGCAGCGGCAGCATCGCTTGCGCGCGGACCGCTTGCAGCGGGTCGCTGTGGGGGCTGAGAAAGTGCGGCAAGTCGCGCAGCAGGAAGACGCCGTCGCGCGGGCCGAGCGCGATCGGCGCCGCGCCATCGAGGTGCAGATAGCAGTGGCCATCGAGCACCAGGTGAAAGCTGCCCAGTTCCCGGCCCGCCGTGGAGGCGCGCCAGCGGCCGCAGTACTGGCCCACATGCAGGACGGCGGTGTCGAGTTCCAGGCTGCCGAGCAGCCAGCGCGCCAGTCTGTCGGTATCAGGATGCATGGGATGGCAAAGGCAAAAGCTCCATCATACGGGCCAGGCGCGGCATGGCCAACGACCGATTTCGACTAAGCATATGCGCGCCGCGCTTGCCACTTAGCGTTTGCCGCTGTGCTGCTGGAACGTGGGGCAGTCGACCTGCAGCAGCGAGCGGTCTTGCAGACACACGGCCGACAGTTTTCCGCCCCACACGCAGCCGCTGTCGAGGCCGATCAGGTGCGGCCGCAATTGCAGTCCCAGCGCCGACCAGTGGCCGAAGACGATGGTGTCGCCGGCGCTGCGCCGGTCCGGCACGTCGAACCAGGGCAGCAGACCGGAGCCGGGCGGCGGGCTGCCGCTTTCCTTCATCTTGAAGTCCATCACGCCGTCCGGCGTGCAAAAGCGCAGCCGTGTCATGGCGTTGACGATGCAGCGCAGCCGGTCGGCGCCCTGCAGGTCGTCGCGCCAGGCGGCCGGCTCGTTGCCGTACATGGTGCGCAGGAAGGCCACCCAATCATCGCTGCGCAGCATGCTGGACACTTCCCCGCTCAGGGACAGGGCCTGGGCCGCGCTCCATTGCGGCAGCAAACCCGCATGCACGAGCACATGGCCGTCGTGTTCCAGTGCCAGTGGCCGCTGGCGCAGCCAGTCGATCAACTCGTCGCGGTCGGGCGCATCAAGGATTTCGGCGAGGGTGTCGGACGCATGCTCGGGGCGGATGCCGTTGGCCACGGCCAGCAGGTGCAAGTCATGGTTGCCCAGGACGCTGTTGGCCAGGCCCTGCCGCGCCAGCGCATGAATGTGGCGCAGGGTGGCCAGCGAGGCCGGGCCGCGATTGATCAAATCGCCCGCGAACAGCAGGCGGTACGGGCCATCCGCCGCCGTTTGGATCCGTTCGATCAGTGCGACGGTTTGGTCATGGCAGCCTTGCAGATCGCCGATAAAGTAAGTTTTCATATGTGCCGGGGTGAAGTGGACTACGCGCCTGCATTATAAGCATGCCTGCCCTTTGATGTTGGGACATTGCCGGCAGATGACTGATTGCGCGCATGGCAGAGGGAAGAAAAAAATCCGGTGCCGATTATGCCGGATGGGGATTTGATTTGGCCGCATTCCCTGCGGTCATATACTGCTCATAATCCGCCGGCACGGCTGCCGGAATGAATCGCCGCGCCACGCCAGCCTTGCCGGCATGCCGGAATGCCATTTCATTCATGTTTATTCACCTCCATGCGCGCTTCCGTTATATTCTTCATTTAATCTTAATGTTGGGCCGCTAAATAAACCGGGAGCCGTGATTCAATTGACGACGGATTATGCAATGGTGCGCAAATGTTTATGCAATGTAGTATATTCCAGGTGATTTTATTATTTAAATTAATATAAAGGATGTACGAATGGATCTGTCTACGATGACGATGCTGGAATTGCGCAAACTGGAAGATAATGTCAAACAGGAATTGAACAGCCGCGAGCGCGAAGACTTGAACAAGGCGCGCGAACAGATCATGGCCATCGCGCAGCAGGCGGGCATTCCGCTGAAACAGCTGATACTCGATGGTTTGCACCCGCGCACGGGCAAAGTCGCGGTACGTTATCGCCATCCTGACAATACCGCTGAACAATGGACAGGCCGCGGCCGCCAGCCGTTGTGGGTCAGGCAGTGGGTGGAATCGGGCAAGTCGATCGATCTGCTGCGCGTATAATTCGGTATACTCTTGGCGCAGTAGCAAGCTGGCAGCCGTACGCTGCACCTTGCCAGGCTCCCTATTTATTCCTTATTCGCCCCTTACTTATACCGCCCACACCATGCTTCCATTGTCCAGAACGATCTTCAAGGCCTACGATATTCGCGGCATCATCGCTAAAACCCTCGATGCCAGCGTGGCGCACAAGATCGGCCAGGCATTTGGCCAGGCCGCCCTGGCCAAGGGCGAGCAGCGGGTCGTGATCGGCCGCGATGGCCGTTTGTCGGGACCGGAATTGACGGCGGCGCTGGCGCAGGGCTTGCAAGCGGCAGGCGTCGACGTGATCGACCTGGGCGTGGTGGCCACGCCGATGGTCTACTTCGGCACGAATGTGCTCGATACGCGCTCCGGCATCATGGTCACGGGCAGCCACAATCCACCCGACTACAACGGCTTCAAGATGGTGCTGGCCGGCGAAGCGATCCACGGCGAAGCGATTCAGGCGCTGTACCACAGCATCGTCGCGCACGACGGCAGCGCCAGCGCCAGGGACGTTGCCAATCCGGGCACCTATGCCACGCACGATATCCGCGCCGCCTACATCGAGCGCATCCTGGGCGACGTCAAGCTGGCGCGCCCGATCAAGATCGCCGTCGACTGCGGCAATGGCGTGGCCGGCGCATTCGCGGGCGACCTGTTCCGCGGCATGGGCTGCGAAGTCATCGAACTGTTCTGCGAAGTCGATGGCAATTTCCCGAACCACCATCCGGACCCGGCGCATCCGGAAAACCTGCAAGACCTGATCCGCTGCCTGGCCGAGACGGATGCGGAAATCGGCATCGCCTTCGACGGCGACGGCGATCGCCTGGGCGTGGTCACCAAGGATGGCCAGATCATCTACCCTGACCGCCAGATGATGCTGTTCGCCGCCGACGTGCTGACCCGCCACCCTGGCGCGCAGATTTTGTACGACGTCAAATGCACGCGCCACCTGGCGCCGTGGATCAGCAAGCATGGCGGCGTGCCGCTGATGTACAAGACGGGCCACTCGCTGGTGAAAGCCAAGCTGCGCGAAACGGGTGCACCGCTGGGCGGCGAAATGAGCGGCCATATCTTCTTCAAGGACCGCTGGTACGGTTTCGACGACGGCCTGTATTCGGCCGCGCGCCTGCTGGAAATCCTCACGCGCGAAGCGGATCCCTCAAGTTTGCTGAACTCCCTGCCGCAGTCCGACAGCACGCCGGAACTGCACCTGGAACTGAAGGAAGGCGAGAACGTCGCGCTGATGGACATGCTGCGCCGCGACGCCGTCTTCCCCGGCAATGAACAGATCATCACCATCGACGGCTTGCGCGTGGAATACGCGGACGGCTTCGGCCTGGCCCGTTCGTCGAACACCACGCCGGTGATCGTCATGCGCTTCGAAGCGGAAACGCCGGCAGCGCTGGCGCGCATCCAGGGCCAGTTCAAGAGCGTGATCCTGGCCGCCAAGCCTGACGCCGTCCTGCCGTTCTGACAGCATGGCCGGTCAACCTGGCGCACAGGCGCCCTTGAAACTCCTGCTGGTGCGGGTGTCTTCGCTGGGCGATGTGCTGCATAACCTGCCGATGGTGGCGGATATCGCCCGCCATTTCCCGAACGCGACCATCGATTGGGTGGTCGAAGAGGGCTACACCAGCCTGGTGCGCCTGAACCCGCGTGTGAATACCATCTTCCCGTTCGCGCTGCGGCGCTGGCGCAAGAGCCTGGGCAAGAAAGAGACGCGCGCGGAAATCGCCGCCTTCTTCCGCAGCCTGCGCCAGACGCACTACGATTATGTGTTCGATACCCAGGGCTTGCTCAAGACGGGCATCATCATGGGCGCCGCGCGCCTGGCGCCGGGCGGACAGAAGGTCGGTCTGGCCAATGGCAGCGAAGGCTCGGGCTACGAAGGCATCTCGCGCATTTTTCACACGAAAAGCATTCCGCTCGACCCGCGCACACATGCGGTAGCGCGCGGCCGCCTGGTGGCCGCCGCGGCGCTCGGCTACACGGTCGACACGCCGGCCGATTTCGGCTTGCCGGAAGTGTCGCGTAGCGAGCCGCGCCCGGACTGGATGGGCGAAGCGCCCTACTGCGTGTATTTCCACGGCACGGCGCGCGACGCCAAGAAATGGGCACCGGAAAACTGGATCGCCCTGGGCCAGGCACTGGCACCGATGCCGATTTTGCTGCCCTGGGGTTCGCCCAAGGAAAAGGCGGAAGCGGAAGTGCTGGCGGCCGGCCTGCCGAACGCGCGCCTGCTGCCGAAACTATCGATGGGCGACGCCACCCTGCTGGCGCGCCATGCGGCGCTGGTGGTCGGCGTCGACACGGGCTTGACGCACATTGCGGCCGCCTTCGTGCGCCCGACGGTGGAAATCTATGCCGATTCGCCGCTGTGGAAAACGGAAGGCAACTGGTCGCCGAAAATCATCAACCTGGGCGACAAGGGCGCGCCGCCCGGCGTGCCGGACGTGCTGGCCGCGGCACGGCGCCTGCTGGCAGACTATCCTCCCGCCTGACTTTAACATTCAATAAACATGCGACTTCTTTATACCCTCGCCTGGTGGCTGGCCTTGCCCCTGGTGCTGGCGCGGCTGTGGCTGCGCGGACGCCAGGAACCCGGCTACCGCCAGCACTGGGGCGAGCGCCTGGGCTTTTACGGGCGCCAGCCGGCGTCTGCTACAAACACCATCTGGCTGCACGCCGTCTCCGTCGGCGAGACGCGCGCGGCCGAGCCGCTGATCGATGCGCTGCTGGCCGCCTGGCCCGCGTGCCGCATCGTCCTCACGCACATGACGCCGACGGGGCGCGCCACGGGTAAATCCCTGTTCGCCAAACACGGCGCGCGCCTCGTGCAAAGCTATCTGCCCTACGACACGGGCGCCATGCCGGCCCGTTTCATCCGCCATTTCGCGCCGCGCATCTGCATCCTGATGGAGACGGAAGTGTGGCCGAATCTGATCCACCAATGCAATCGCTACAAAGTGCCCGTGGTGCTGGCCAATGCGCGCCTGTCGCAGCGCTCGCTGGGCAAGGCGCAGCGACTGGGCAAACTCATTGCCGACGCGGCGCGCGGCATCACCCTGGTGGCGGCGCAGACGCAGGACGACGCCGATCGCGTGCGCCAGCTGGGCGTGCGGGACGTCGTCGTCACGGGCAGCATCAAGTTCGACGTCGTCGTGCCCGAGGCTGCCCTGGCGACGGGGGCGGCGCTGCGCGCAGCCATCGGCCAGCGTCCCGTGCTGCTGTGCGCCAGCACGCGCGAAGGGGAAGAGCAGCTGATCCTCGATGCGTATATCCGCTCGGGCCTGCCCGCGCATGCGCTGCTGCTGATCGTGCCGCGCCATCCGCAGCGCTTCGACGAGGTGGAAAAATTGATCTCGGCGCAGGGCCTGACAGTGCAGCGCAGGTCCGGCCTGGCGCGGGACGATGCCGTTGCTGCCGACACGCAAGTGCTGCTGGGCGATTCGATGGGCGAGATGTTTGCGTATTACGCGGCCTGCGATTGCGCCTTCGTCGGTGGCAGTCTGCTGCCGCTGGGCGGGCAAAACCTGATCGAGCCGGCGGCCCTGGGCAAGCCCGTGCTGATCGGTCCCCACACCTTCAATTTCGCGCTGGTCACCGAGCAGGCGATTACGTCCGGCGGCGCCGCGCTGGTGGCCGATGCCGATGCGCTGATGGCGCAGGCGTCGGCCTTGCTGCAGGATCGCGCGCGCTTATCGTTGATGGGAGAAAAAGCACTGGCGTTTGCCAACCAGCACCGGGGGGCCACGCCGCGTACCATCGCGGCCATCAAGCCTTTGCTGCCGTGATGGGCGCGCGGCCAACAATGGCGTCGGATTACGCGCGCTGCGCTAATCCGACCTACGTGACTGTAGGTCGGATTAGCTCGTAGAGCGTAATCCGACAGGCGCCTACGTAAACAGCACAGGCAACTCCTGCGAGCGCTTTCTGAGCGCCTGCTTGGCGCCATCGTAATCGGGATAAATCGATTCCACGGTGGCCCAGAAGCGGGGGCTGTGGTTCATTTCCAGCAGGTGCGACAGCTCGTGCGCCACCACGTAGTCGATCAGCGGCAAAGCGAAGTGGATCAAACGCCAGTTCAGGCGGATCTTGCGCTCGATGGTGCAACTGCCCCAGCGCGTGCCGGCCGACGATAGCGACAGCGAATCGTAGCGCACGCCCAGCTTGTCCGCATATACGTCCAGGCGCGCCTCGAACAGCTGGCGCGCTTCGTGCTGGAACCAGCCTTTCACTTTTTCCTTCAGTTGCTGCTCGCTGCCCGTGGGCGTGACCCATACGTGCAGCTCATTCGTCTCGCGCTGGAAGCTGGCGCGGTGGCGCGGCGCCTGGTGCAATCGCAAGGTGATCTCGCCACCGAGGTAGGGCAGCACGGCGCCATCGACCCAGGCCACGGGCGGGCGCTGCTGGCGCTGCACCTTGCGCTCGCCCCGTTCCAGCAGCTTCGAGACGATCCAGCCTTGCTTGGCGCGGATGGCGTTGTCGATTTCGGCCAGGGTGACGCGCTTGGGGGCCGTCACGCGCAAGCCGTTGTCGTCGATCATGAAGCCGATGGAACGGCGCGTGGAGCGGCGCAGGGCAAATTCGACGAGGTGGCTGCCCAGCTGCAGCTGGCGCAATGGCGGGCCATCGGCGGTGCGTGGCGGGGACGGCAGGGGAGGTGGGGCGGGACGAACGATGGGCGGCGCGGGCGCTACTACCGGTGGCGCCACGGGCGGCGCTGGCGGTGCCGTGGGGCGCACCGCCGGGGGCGTGCTGGTCGAGACGTCATGCGCGAACAAATCCAGTTGCTGGTCGCCGACCTTGATGGTCTTCATCTGCTGGCGCAGTGTCGGCTCCTGGATGACCGCGCTGATGCCGTCTAGCCAGCGTTGTAGGCGTGAGGCGAAATGACGCGCATTTCTGATTCTATCCAATTTTCCACCTGTTGCATCATGCTGTCCGGGGTTTGCCCTTCCGGCGAAATCGGTTTGCCTATCGAGACGGTGATCAGTCCCGGGCGTTTGAGGAATGACTGCTTGGGCCAGCACTCGCCTGAATTGTGCGCAATCGGCACCACCACGGCGCCCGTGGCAATGGCCAAACGCGTGCCACCGCTCTTGTACTTGCCCGCCTGGCCCACGGGAATGCGGGTCCCTTCAGGGAACATGATAATCCATTGGCCATCGGCCAGCCGGCGCTTGCCATGCGCGACGACGCTCTTGAACGCATGCTTGCCCTGTTTGCGGTCGATGGGGATCATGCGCAGCAGCGCCATGGCCCAGCCGAAGAAGGGGATGTACAGGATTTCCTTCTTGAACACATACACGAGCGGGCGTGGCAGGCTGGGAAGCAAGAAGATGGTTTCCCATGCCGACTGGTGTTTCGACAGCACGATGGCCGGCGCGTCGGGGAAGTTCTCGGCGCCCTTGACTTCATAGCGGATGCCGCAAATGACCTTGGCGCACCACAGGATAAACACGTTCCAGCGCGAGGTGACCCAATAGCGCTTGTTGTAGCTCAATGGCGCGGCAAAAAAGCACACGCAGGCCCAGACGATGGTGGCCACGATCATGATGATCATGAACAGCAGTGATCGCAGGAACAGGGAAATATTACGCAATGCGGTTCTCCGAAGATTAGATACTGAATGCTACGGTGGGCGCCGGTGTGGCTGGCGCCTTGAGCAGGTGGTTGACCACGGCCGCCAGGTCGGGGAAGACCTGGGTGCCAGGCGGCAGGCCACCCGTCTCGTTGGTTTTGTCGCCCTTGCCCGTCAATACCAGGTAGGGCACGCAGCCGCTGATGAAACCGGCCTGCAGGTCGCGCAGCGAATCGCCGACCGTGGGCACGCCTTTCAGGCTGGTGTTGTAGCGCTGCGAGATTTCATGGAACATGCCCGGTTTCGGCTTGCGGCAGTCGCAATTGTCCGCGCCCGCGTGCGGGCAAAAGAAGATGGCGTCGATATCGGCGCCCACCTGCTGCGCCAGCGTGTGCATCTTCTGGTGGATCGCGTTCAGGACCGTCATGTCGAAGTATTCGCGCGCGATGCCCGACTGGTTCGAGGCGATCACCACGCGATAGCCAGCCTGGTTCAGGCGGGCGATCGCTTCGAGCGAGCCTGGGATCGGCAGCCATTCGGCCGGCGACTTGATGAAGTCCGGCGAGTCATGATTAATGACGCCGTCGCGGTCGAGAATAATCAGTTTCAGCGCCGGAGTACCCATTATGCCGCCAGCTTGGAAATGTCGGCCACGCGGTTCATCATGCCGTGCAGGGACGAGAGCAAGGCCAGGCGGTTGTTGCGCAGGGCGACATCCTCGGCCATCACCATCACGTCATTGAAGAAGCCATCGACGTCGTCGCGCAGCTGCGCCAGCGTTTGCAGGGTGCTGGTGAAGTCGCCCTTGGCAAAGGCCGCGTCGACTTCCGGCTGCACGCGAGAGACGGCGGCGGCCAGTTTTTTCTCCGCTTCGTCCTGCAGCAGCGCCACGTTGACGCCGCCGGCGGCGACCTGGCTCAGGGCTTCCTCGTTCTTTTTCAGGATGTTCGTGATACGCTTGTTGGCAGCTGCCAGCGAGGAGCTTTCCGGCAGGGCGGCAAACGCCTGCACGGCTTCCAGGCGCTGCACGATGTCGTCCAGGCGGTCCGGATTCTGTGCCACGACGGCTTCGATTTCATTCGGCGAGAAGCCACGCTCGCGCAGGATGCCGCGCAGGCGGTCCAGCATGAAGGTGGTGACGTCCGCGACCGGGTCCTTGAAGCCGGGCACCGCTGCGAACTGCGCTGCCGCATCCGCCAGCAAGCCCTGGATCGACAATGGCAAACGTTTTTCCAACAGCATGCGCAGCACGCCCAGCGCATGGCGGCGCAGCGCGAACGGATCCTTGTCGCCCGTCGGCGCCAGGCCGATGGCCCAGATGCCGACCAGGGTTTCCAGCTTGTCGGCCAGGGCCACGGCGGTGCCGGTGGCGGTCGACGGCAGGGCGTCGCCGGCAAAGCGCGGCTGGTAGTGTTCGGAGGCGGCCAAGGCCACTTCTTCCGGCTCGCCGTCATGGCGCGCGTAGTACGTACCCATGATGCCTTGCAGTTCGGGGAATTCGCCCACCATGTCGGTCAGCAGATCGGCCTTGGCCAGCAGGGCGCCCCGTTCGGCCAGTGCCACGTCGTACTGCAGCTTGGCGGCGATGGCGCCGGCCAGCGACTTGACGCGCTCTGTGCGTGCCGCTTGCGTGCCCAGCTTGTTGTGGTAGACGACGTTAGCCAGCAGCGGCAGGCGCGATGCCAGGGTTTTCTTCTTGTCCTGCTCGAAGAAGAACTTGGCGTCGGACAGGCGCGGACGCACGACGCGCTCGTTGCCGCCGATGATGTGCTCGGGCGTGTCCGTCTCGATGTTCGAGACGATCAGGAAGCGCGAGCGCAGCTTGCCTTCGCTGTCGGTCAGCGCGAAATACTTCTGGTTCGTCTGCATGGTGAGGATCAGGCATTCCTGCGGCACGGCCAGGAATTCTTCCTCGAAGTGGCATTCATACACGACCGGCCATTCGACCAGGGCGGTGACTTCGTCGAGCAGCGCTTCGGGCATCAGCACCTGGTCGGCGCCGGCCTTGTCCAGCAGCTGGGCGCGGATGCGTTCCTTGCGTTCTTCGTTGCTGGCGATGACGCTGGCGTTGAGGATCAGCGATGGCGCGTAGTTTTCCGCGTGCGCGATGGCGATCGGCTCGCCGTCGGTCAGGAAGCGGTGGCCCAGTGTGGTGCGGCCGGCCGTGAGGCCCAGCAGGGTCAGGGGCAGGATATTGATGCCGTGCAGGGCGATCAGGCTGTGGGCAGGGCGCACGAATTGCACGGTGGTGCCGTCCGGGCGCTGATAGCTCATCAGTTTTGGAATCGGCAGCTTGGCGGCCGATTCGGTCAACGCAGCTTGCGCGCCGGCGGCGAGCTGGCTGCCTGGCGCCGTGTACGTGTAGAAGAAGCTTTCAGCCTTGCCGTCGGCGGCGCGTTCCAGCTCGGCTACCGTCAGGTCGGGGAAGCCCAGCGCGGCCAGTTTCTTGGCCAGCGGCGGCGTGCCGTTGCCGTTCGCGTCCAGCGCCACGGAGACGGGCAAGACTTTTTCGCGGATCGATTTATCGGGCGAGACTTCGCGCACATTGGTGATGGAGACGGCCAGGCGGCGCGGCGAGGCGTAGCTGGTGGCGACGCTGTCGGCTTCGAGGAAGTCGCGCGCTTTCAGGCCGTTGACGATGCCGGCCGTGAAGGCGGCGCCCAGTTTGGCCAGCGCTTTCGGCGGCAGTTCTTCGGTCAGCAGTTCGATGAGCAGTGTTTGGTTCATGGTGTTCTTGTCTGGTACGGCGGTGTATGAGCTAGGCGATCAAGCGGCGGCGGGTTGGTCTGCGGCGGGCAGCATCGGGAAACCGAGGCGTTCGCGCGAGTCGTAATACGCTTGCGCCACCAGGCGCGACAGGGTGCGCACGCGGCCGATGTAGGCGGCGCGTTCCGTCACCGAGATGGCACCGCGCGCATCGAGCATATTGAAGCTGTGCGACGCTTTCATGATTTTCTCGTAGGCGGGCAGGGTCAGTTGCAGCTCGATCAAACGCTTCGCTTCCGCTTCGTAGTTGCCGAACTGTTCGAACAGCAGGTCCGTATTCGCGTGCTCGAAGTTGTAGGTCGATTGCTCCACTTCGTTCTGGTGGAAGACGTCGCCGTAGGTCAGTTTTTTCGTAGTGCCGTTCTCTTCCCACTCGGTCCACACCAGGTCATACACGTTTTCCACGCCTTGCAGATACATGGCCAGGCGTTCGATGCCGTAGGTGATCTCGCCCAGCACGGGCTTGCAATCGAGGCCGCCCACTTGCTGGAAGTAGGTGAATTGGGTCACTTCCATGCCGTTCAGCCAGACTTCCCAGCCCAGGCCCCAGGCGCCCAGGGTCGGGCTTTCCCAGTCGTCTTCGACGAAGCGCACGTCATTCTGCTTCAAGTCCAGGCCCAGCGCGGCCAGCGAACCCAGATACAGGTCGAGGATGTTTTCCGGCGCCGGCTTCAACACCACCTGGTACTGGTAGTAATGCTGCATGCGGTTCGGGTTTTCGCCATAGCGGCCATCTTTCGGGCGGCGCGACGGCTGCACATACGCTGCGCGCCAAGGTTCCGGGCCGATCGCGCGCAGGAAGGTGCCGGTGTGGAAGGTGCCGGCGCCGACTTCCATGTCGTAAGGCTGGAGCAGGGCGCAACCTTGCTTGTCCCAATAGGTTTGCAAGGTCAGGATAATTTGTTGAAATGTGAGCATCGTATGAGTTCGCCGCGCGGGAGGCTGCGCTTTGTTAAGGTTTGCTTGAAGCCCGGACGCATGCTTGGCAGCGCGTCCGGGCCGGGGTTTTGCTAATTTTAGCGGTTTTTACGGACCCACTGTGACTCTTCGGGCAATATCGGCCGCTTATTGCTGCGCGGCGCGGCCGCGGCGGGCGGCGCGCGACAGCAGGAAGGCCGTCAGCAGGGCCAGCGCGGCCAGGGCCAGCACCAGTTTATTGCCGTACAGAATGTATGGCGTCATGCCGCCCATGCCTTGCACCTTGGCCGCCAGCGTGGCTTGCTGCTCCGGCGGCAGCAGGCTTTGCACGACGCCCTTGCCGTCGATGACGGCGGTGGCGCCCGTGTTCGTCGAGCGCAGCATGGGGCGGCCCGTTTCCAGGCTGCGCATCTGCGAAATCTGCAGATGCTGCGGGATGGCGATCGAGTCGCCAAACCAGGCCAGGTTCGAGATATTGAGCAGCACGGACGCCGACTGCTTGCCATGGCGGTGAGCGCTGGCCAGCTGGCCGGCGATTTCTTCGCCAAACAAGTCTTCGTAGCAGATATTCGGCAGCACCAGCTGGTCGCGCACGAGCAAAGGCGCTTGTACTTCCGCGCCGCGGCCCATGTCGCCCAGCGGGATAGCCATCATGGCGACAAACCAGTGCAGGCCGGGCGGCACGAATTCGCCGAACGGCACCAGATGGTGCTTGCGGTACTGGTAGTACGGTCCCGGCGCGCCGTTGGGCGTGATCCCCACGGCCGCATTGTAGAAGCGCTGCTGTTCGTCGAGCACGGGCATGCCGACCAGGATCGTGCTGCCCGTCTGCTGTGCATAGGTGCCCAGGCTATCCAGATAACCTGGCGGCAGCTGGTGCGGCAGCACGGTGACGGCCGTTTCCGGCGTGGCGATCAGGTCGGCCGGCGCGCTGGTGATGGCGCTCTGGTACATCTGCAGGGCGCCCAGCACGAAGCCGGGATCGAATTTCTGCTGCTGCGGCACGTTCCCTTGCAGCAGGCGCACGGTGATCGGGCGTCCGACAGGGTGGGTCCACGCCACGTACTGCAAGCCGATGCCGGCCGCGTACAGCGCGATGACGCCGCCCAGCGCAAACCAGCGCGTGCGGTGCGTCAGCAAGAGCAGGGCGCCGGCCGACAGCGCCACCAGCCAGCCCAGGCCATACGCGCCGAGGATGGGGGCAAAGCCGCCCAGCGGGCTGGTATTGTGGGCGTAGCCGGTGGCCAGCCACGGGAAACCCGTAAACAGCCAGCCGCGCGTCCATTCGAACAGGGTCCACGTGGCGGGCAGCACTAGCAAGGTCATGGCGGGCAGGGACAGCACCCAGCGCTGGCGCAGCCAGGCGGCCGCGCCCATGGCCATGGCCACGTAAATGGCCATCAGGAGGGCCAGCAGGGCCACGGCGATGGCGGCGATCGGCGCTGCCATGTCGCCATAGCGGTGCATGGAAATATACAGCCAGTGCGTGCCGGCCGCGCACCAGCCGAAGCCGTAGGCCCAGCCGATCAGCGCGCCGGCCTTGACGTTCGATGCGCGCAGCACCTGGTAGAACAGCACGCCCAGGCTGAGGATTTGCAGGGGCCAGTAGCCGAAAGGGGCGAACGCCAGCACCGCGACGGCGCCGGCGATGGCGGCCGTCAGCATGCGCGCCCACGTGCTGCGCGGCGGTTTGGCGGGGGCGTTGGGATCGACGCGTCTGAAACGCATTTACAGCACGCGCATGTCAGAGTTCCAGTTCCGGCACGTTGGGCAGGCGCTCGACGAGCAGCACGTGCACCTGGCGCGCATCGGCGCGCAGTACCTCGAAACGCAGATTGCCGAGGTCGAAAATATCGCCCTTGTGCGCCATGCGGCCCAGGTACTTCGACACGAGGCCGCCGATGGTGTCGACGTCGTCGTCGACCAGATGGCTGCCCACTTCTTCGTTGAACTGTTCTATCTCGGTCAGCGCCTTGACACGCCAGCGGGGGCCGAACTGGCCTTCCTTGAGCGAGAGGATATTGTCTTCGGCTTCGTCGAAGTCGTATTCATCCTCGATGTCGCCGACAATCTGTTCCAGCACGTCTTCGATGGTGATCAGGCCGGCGACGCCGCTGTATTCATCGACGACGATGGCCATGTGATTGTGGTTGGCGCGGAAATCGCGCAGCAGCACATTCAGGCGTTTCGATTCGGGGATGAAGATGGCGGGGCGCAGCATGTCGCGCACGTCGAAAGTTTCTTCTGCGTAATAACGCAGCAAGTCTTTCGCCAGCAGGATGCCGATGACCTTGTCGCGCTCGCCTTCGATCGCGGGGAAGCGCGAGTGGGCGGTCGACAGGACTTCCGGCATCCACTCCTCGATCGGCTTGCTGATGTCGATGACATCCATTTGCGAACGGGGAATCATGATGTCGCGCGCGCAGAGATCCGATACCTGGAACACGCCTTCGATCATCGACAGGGCGTCGGCGTCGATCAGCTTGCGTTCATGCGCATCGTGTAGAACTTCGAGCAATTCTGCACGGTTCTCTGGCTCGGGGGAAATGAGTGCGGTCAGGCGTTCAAACAGTGACCGGTGGGGCTTGACGTCAGTTCTGACGCCACTAGGGTGCTCGGGCATAGGAGGCGTGAGCCGTTGTTGCGAAGGGATATAGGATACACCAAAAGTGGGGCAATACCGGATTTCCCCGCTTTTGATGTAAATTTAATACGTTGAAGTGCGCCGTTGCGCGATGTTTTACGCCGCTTCCGGGCCCAGCACGCGCGCGCGCAAGGCCGCCACGTCGGCCTGCCAGTCGGCGAAATGCTCGCTGTCTTGCCACAGCTGGCGCAGTTCCGACGCTTCGGCCGTGATGCGCTCGAAGGCCAGGCGCGCTTTTTCCAGCAGCGGCGGCGTGACTTTCTTCTTGCAGGCGGCCACCCATTCGTCTACTTCCGCGGTGGCCGGGTCGTTTTCTCCCGGCTTGCCCAGCAGGCGCGCGATCACGTCCAGCGCGGCCAGCGCTTCGGCGGCGAACGGCGCCTCGAGTTCCGCTTCCTGGCTGTCGATGACGTTGTCGAGCGTCGTCTCGACCAGTTCCAGGGTTTTATATTCGTGCAAGTCCTGCGCCCAATCCATGGCGTAGTCGTTGCCGAAGGCGTCGGTGGCCCAAGTGCCCATAGTGTGTCCTTGTTGCGTGTGTGGTTGATGGTGCTATTGTGGCACGCAGGTCAGACGTCGCGGTGCTCCGGTTACGTTGTTGGGTGTTGTCGGGTTACGCCCTGTGGGCTAACCCGACCTACCCCGACCTACTCGGCTTATTTTTGGTCCGCGTAGGGATCGCTGATGCCGAGTTTTGCGAGGATTTCCGTTTCCAGCCCCTCCATCTCGGTGGCTTCCTCGTCATCCATGTGGTCGTAGCCTTGCGCATGCAGCACGCCGTGGACGATCAAATGGGCCGTGTGCTCTTCCACGCTTTTCTTTTGTTCCGCCGCTTCCTTTTCCAGCACGTCCGTGCACAGGATGATGTCGGCGCGCGTCGGCTCGTCGTCGCCCAGTTCTTCGCCTTCGTTGTAGGCGAACGTCAGCACGTTGGTGGCGTAGTCCTTTTCGCGGTAGTCGCGGTTCAGGGTGCGGCCTTCTTCCGCGTCGACGAAGCGGATCGTGAATTCGGCCGGCGCAAACAGGGCCGCCTTGACCCAGCGGCGTACTTTCGGGCGCGTGATCAGGGTTTCCAGGCGGGTGTCCGGGTATTGCACGGACAAGGACAGTTTATTTTTTTCGGACATTTTTGGCGGCAGCTGGTTTCAATAAGGAGGGCAGGTGGGCGGCGTCGGCATTGGCCGCCTGCGCCGTTTCATAGGCATCGACGATGCGTGCGACGAGCGGATGGCGCACCACGTCGGTGCTGTTAAATTGCGTGAAGCCGATGCCGCGCACGTCTTTCAACACGTGCACTGCGTCGATCAAGCCGCTCGTCTGGCTCTTGTGCAGGTCGACTTGCGTTACGTCGCCCGTCACCACGGCCTTGCTGCCAAAGCCGATGCGCGTCAAGAACATCTTCATCTGTTCGACGGTGGTGTTCTGCGCTTCATCGAGGATGACGAAGGCATGATTCAGGGTGCGTCCGCGCATATAGGCCAGCGGGGCGATCTCGATCACCTGTTTTTCAAATAGCTTCTGCGTGCGGTCGAAGCCCAGCAAATCGTACAGCGCGTCGTACAGGGGACGCAGATACGGGTCGACCTTTTGCGCCAGGTCGCCCGGCAAGAAGCCCAGGCGCTCGCCCGCTTCGACGGCGGGGCGCGTCAAAATGATGCGCTTGACGGCGTCGCGTTCGAGCGCGTCGACGGCGCAGGCGACGGCCAGATAGGTTTTACCCGTGCCGGCAGGACCGACGCCGAAGCTGATGTCGTGTTCGAGGATGTCGCGCAGGTAGGCGATCTGGTGCGGCGTGCGCCCGCGAAGGTCGGAGCGCCGCGTTTTCAGCACGGGGCTGGCGATGTCCGGTTCGACGAAGGTGCTGGCGGGCGCGTTGGCATGGTGTTCCGAGGCGGCGGACAGGCCCGCGCGCTGTTCCACCAGGGCCAGCTGCACTTCTTCCAGCGGCACGACCTTGTTGGCGATGGCGTAGAACTGTTCGAGGATTTCCACGGCGCGTTCGGCATTGCTGCCGCCGACGATGAATTTCTCGCCGCGGCGGAAGATCGTCACGTCGAGGGCGGCGGAAATCTGGCGCAGGTTTTCATCGAGCGGTCCGCACAGGTGCGCCAGGCGCGTGTTATCGAGCGGCTCGGGGATGAAGTAATGCGGCTGTATCGGGGCTTTGGTTTTCAACTGGCTCTTTTCAATGCGGGTGCGCTGGCGACCAATTCGCCGCGCAGGGTGTAGGAATGGCTTTCGGTGATGCGCACGTCGACCAGTTGGCCGACCAGGTGCAAACCGTCCGGGCCGGCGTCGAAATTGACGACGCGGTTGTTCTCGGTGCGGCCTTGCAGTTCACTGTCATCGGTGTCCTTTTTGGAACGGCCATCGACGAGGATGGTTTGCACCGTGCCCACCATGGCCAGGCTGTACTTGCGGGTGTTGGCGTCGATGGCCGCCTGCAGCTGCTGCAAACGGGCCAGTTTCACTTCATGCGGCGTGTCGTCTTCCAGGCTGGCGGCCGGCGTGCCGGGGCGCTTGCTGAAGATGAAGCTGTAGCTGTTGTCGAAGCCGACATCCGCGATCAGCTTCATCATGGCGTCGAAGTCGGCCTGGGTCTCGCCGGGGAAACCGACGATGAAGTCGGACGAAATGGCCATGTTCGGGCGCACGGCGCGGATGCGGCGGATGATGGACTTGTATTCGAGGCCCGTGTAGCCGCGCTTCATGGCGCCGAGGATCTTGTCGGAGCCGTGCTGCGCCGGCAGATATAAATGGTCGACCAGCTGCGGGATTTTTGCGTAGGCGTCGATCAGGCGCTGCGTGAATTCCTTCGGGTGGCTGGTGACGAAGCGCATGCGTGCTATGCCGGGGATATCGGCCACGTATTCGAGCAGCAGGGCGAAGTCGGCGATCTCGCCGCCTTCCATCGCGCCCCGATAGGCGTTCACGTTTTGCCCCAGCAGGGTGATTTCCTTGACGCCCTGGGCGGCCAGGCCCGCCACTTCCGTCAGTACGTCCTCGAAGCGGCGCGACACTTCCTCGCCGCGCGTGTAGGGCACGACGCAGTAGCTGCAGTATTTGCTGCAGCCTTCCATGATGGAGACGAAGGCCGAAGCCCCTTCCACCTTGGCCGGCGGCATGTGGTCGAACTTTTCGATTTCCGGGAAGCTGATGTCCACTTGCGCATCGCCGCTGGAGCGGCGCAGTTCGATCATCTGCGGCAGGCGGTGCAGGGTTTGCGGGCCGAAGACCATGTCGACATACGGCGCGCGCTTGACGATGGCGTCGCCTTCCTGCGACGCCACGCAGCCGCCCACGCCGATCAACAGGTGCGGCTTGGCCAGTTTCAGCTCGCGCAAGCGACCCAGGTCGGAAAACACTTTTTCCTGCGCCTTTTCGCGCACGGAGCAGGTATTGAGCAGGATCACATCGGCGTCTTCCGGCGTGTCGGTGCGCACCAGGCCATCGGAGGCGCCCAGCACGTCGGCCATCTTGTCCGAGTCGTACTCGTTCATCTGGCAGCCGAAGGTTTTAATGAATACTTTTTTCTGCATGGAGTCAGGCGCTTATCGGTAAATGTGGCTGCAAATAAGTGTGGCGGAAAATAAGCTGGGCAGGCGGCTTGCGCCGTGCGCCGCTCGGGGCGGGAGGCGGTGGATGACCGGCCGGGCGCCTCTGGCTGCCCGGTGGCAGGCTCGCTGCAAGTTCAGGCCATAGTTTAGCGTAAATCGCGGGCACGGGCCATGTCGTGCTGACCTTGCCGACAAGGTTGCCGCTTGTATATGCCGCCATGTTTCGTGATGCTCAAAAGCATTTATTGCCGTACGTCACCATTGATTTGTAACAAGTTGCTGCAAAGCCTTGTGTGCGCCCGCTGGCATCCTAATGTGTTGAAATAGCATCGTTGCCAAGCCAACCAGCAGCTTGATTGATATTTAACAATCAGGAAGTTTGCGCGAGGCGCAGATGCCGCGTGTTTGGGCTAGTATATTGTCTTATATGCAATTCATTTTGGTGGGTTGCAGTGCTGTTTACTCACGCGGCAAGTTGCGTACGTTGGCTGGGCGTGGCTGTGCGAGTCCTGTGCGGGCAGTGCGATAAGGAGGAAGGGCGGGGGAAGGCTGAATCAGTGGGCAAGACGTTTATTTAAACACTCTAAGCCAGCCTTAAGTTCGTATCGGCATTATTTTCTACATTCACCAGACGAGGAAAAATCATGGCACATCATGCATTAGCATCGCAAGAGAGTTACAACCCGAACCACCTGCTGGATATTCTGCTGAGCAAGATGCAGCTGAAGAACGATGCAGCCCTGTCGCGTCTGCTTGAAGTGGCGCCACCGGTCATCAGCAAGATCCGCCACCACCGCTTGCCGGTTGGCGCCTCGCTGCTGATCCGCATGCACGAAGTAACGGGCATGAGCATCCGCGACCTGCGCGACTTGATGGGCGACCGCCGCACCAAGTACCGTCTGTCCGACGCCCAGGGCCGTCCAAAAGCGGAAGACCGCGGCGATGCGCAAGAATCGAATTACGCGCACTGATGTGGCGGTTGTACGCTGACTGTGCCGCTTGCGTAGCTACTGGCGGCAACAGGCTGGCGTGGACCGGGCAGCATGGACGTACCGTCATACCCCTAACGGCTTTCGCTTCCCAGCGAGGGCCGTTTGCGTTTGCGGCATTGTGAGGATATTGCTTAGCTCAGCAGTGCCGAGGTGATTTCGTCGTAGCGCAGCTCCGTTTCGCGGAACAGCTGCAGATACGCGTCTTCGCCCAGGCCCAGCGCATCCCAGGCCACCGGCGAGACGCGCGGCACCATATCGTCGCCCGCCTGCGCCAGGTCGAGCGCGCAAACAACCGCATTGGCCACGTGGATCAGCGACGCGAGAAAGCCTGCCCCCGGCGTTTCCGGCTGCAGGTAGTTGCCCAGCGCCAGGCGCATGGTGTCGGAAAAATTCCAGTGTTCGGCCAGGGCCACGCCCGCCTGCACGTGGTCCACGCCCAGCACGGCCTGCTCCGCTTCGAGCAGGCTGCAATCGTGCGCGGCCTGGTGCGCGATGGCTTGCGCGTAGTGCGCGGGAAAGCTGCTGACCAGCACCAGGCGGCCGATGTTGTGCAGCAAGCCGGCCGTGAACGCGTAATCCTGGTTGAAACGGATCTGCCGCGCCAGCACCTTGGCGCAGGCGGCCGTCGCCACCGAATGACGCCAGAAGGCCTTGTCGTCGAAACCGGGGCAGCGTCCTTCCGGGAAGCAACCGGTGATGGCGGCCGACGTGATCAGGCTGCGCGTCGTCTGGAAGCCCAGGTAGGTGATCGCCTGCTGGATGGTGGTGGCCTTCACTTGCAAGCCATAGTGGGACGAGTTGGCCAGGCGCAGGGTTTTTGCCGTCAATGCCTGGTCGTACGACACTTTTTTGGCCAGCACGGAAATATCGACGTCTTCCTGGTCGATGCTGTTGAGCAGTTCCATGACGACGGCGGGCAGCGAAGGCAGGTCATCGAGGTGGGCGACGATATCGTCGAGCGTCAGCTGCGTGCTCATGCGGCCTCTCCCGTGCCCAGGCGGTACGCCGTGACATAGCTGCGCAGCAAGGTGGTGGCCGCGTCCAGGGGATCGTCGGGATCATGCTTGCGGAACAGGTAGGCCAGCCGTTCGCTGTCGGCCGCCTGCTGCGCGGCGATGGCTTCCGGAGTAGGGGGCGGCGCCAGGATCGGCAGCATGTCGATGTTGTGGCGGGGCATCAGGGCCAGCATGTTTTCCGTCAATACGGCGCCTTGCGGCAACAGCACTTGTCCATGCGCATCGAGCAAGACATCCGACAAGATCATGCCGGGACGAACTTGTTCCAGGGGTAGATGTTGATGCGTGACCGCCATGACGACTCCTTAGATGATTGCGGGATATTACCATTGCCATGCCGCAATGTCTCAACCTGCATCAAAGTCCCTATCGAAAGTGGAAATACTGTAAATCTTGCCAATAAGCATGTCATACCGTACATTTGATTCAGGCCCTTGTATTGCCGACGTATCTGCGCCCGCGCCGCGGGCCGGCGGCAGGCCTGGCCCGGGGAGTGTTGATTGATGGCGAGTATCCAAGTCCGGCTGACCCTGCTTTTTGTCGTGATCGTCACCTTGGTGCTGGGCATTTCCGGCAGCTATACCCAATATACACTGAGCCAAGAACTCGAATCGGGCAGCGCGCGCCTGCGCAGCGGCGTGCTCACGCGCTTGCAGACGAGCTTGCCCTCCGCCCTGTGGGACCTCGATAAATCCAAGGTCGACAGCATCGTCGCGGCTGAAATGCTGCCGCCGGAACTGGTTGGCATCCGCGTCTACGACGCTTCGGTCGGCCTGTTCGCGGGCGAGGTGCGCGACGCGGGCGGCACCCTGGTACCTTTGAGCGCCGACATGGCCATGGGCGGCACGCCCGTCGAGGCGCCGCTGGTGTTCCGCGATGCCGTGGCGGCGGCCACGGGCGGCAAGCCGGTGATCGTCGGCAAGGTCATCGTCAATTTCAGCCGCGCGCAGATCGATGCGGCCCTGCATGCCGAAGTGCGGCGCAAGGTGCTGGAAGTGTTGCTGCTTGACATCATCCTCGTGGGCGCCCTGGCGCTGAGCCTGCGTATCGTCTTCGAACCGCTGAAACAGTTGCGCGACGGCTTGTTCGACCTGGCCACGCGCGGCAGCGACGAGGTCGAAGAGCTGCCGGAAAATCGGCGCGACGAACTGGGCGACGTGATCCGCGGCTTCAATGCCGTGCAGCGCAAGCTCAAGTCCATCATCGAAGGCAGCCGCGAGGCGGAAGACATGGCGCGCCGTTCGCAGCAGGCAACGGCGCAGGCCATGGACGAGCTGCGCCGCGCGCAGGAATCGTTGCTGCAATCGGAACGCCTGGCTTCGCTGGGCAGCCTGGTGGCCGGCGTGGCGCATGAAATCAACACCCCGGTCGGCATCGCCCTGACCAGCGCCTCGGTGCTGAAGGAAGCCACCGATGACATCAGCGCGGCCGTGGCCGGCGGCAGCGTGAAGAAGACCGACATCGTGCGCTACCTGGAAACGGCCGGCGAAAGCGCGCGGCTGATCATGAACAATGCCTACCGCGCCGCCCATCTGATCCACAGCTTCAAGCAGATCGCCGTCGACCAGGTCAGCGAGGCGCGCCGTTTGTTCGAATTGCGCGACTATATCGGCGAGGTGATCTCGAGCCTGCAGCCGACCCTGAAAAAGACGCGCATCAGCATCGATATCGACTGCCCGCCCGACATCATGCTCGACAGCTATCCGGGCGCATTGGCGCAGGTGCTGACCAACCTGGTGTTGAACTGCGTCGAGCATGCGTTTGATGCGGACATGGCCGGCAACATCCATATCGGCGTGCGCCGCGATGGCGACGCGATCGCCATGCAGGTGCGCGACAACGGCCGTGGCATCGCGCCCGACATGCTCGACCGCGTGTTCGATCCGTTTGTCACCACGCGGCGCGGGCAGGGCGGCACGGGACTGGGTTTGAATATCGTGTTCAACTTGATTGCCAAGCAATTTGGCGGCACCATCACGGTCAGCAGCACCTTGGGGCAGGGTGCGACGTTCCTGCTGCGCCTGCCCACGGTGACGCCGTTGCCGGAAAGCACCAACAGCCAGGCATAGGCAAGGAGACAGCATGGCACAGATAGAAAACAGTCAGCAAGTGGCGCTGTTGCGCGGGATTAATGTGGGCCGCGCCAAGCGCGTGGCCATGGCCGACCTGCGCAAGCTGCTGGGCGACCTGGGGTTTGCGCAAGTGCGCACGGTACTCAACAGTGGCAACGTCGTGTATGACGGCGGCAAGGTAGCGCTGGCCGAGGCCGCTTCCCGCATCGAGGAAGCACTGGTGCTGAAACTGGGCGTGGCGGCCAGGGTGACGGTGCTGTCGGCCAGCCAGTTTGCCGAGCTGGTCGAACAAAACACCCTGGCGCCGGCGGCCGATGCGGCCCGCTTGCTGACCCTGGTGCTGAACAATCCGGACGACGTCAAGCGCCTGGCGCCCCTTTTGCAGCAGTCGTGGCAGCCCGAAGCGCTGGCGTTGGGGCGCTGGGCCGCATATGCGTGGTGTCCCGATGGCGTGCTGGCCAGCAAGGTGGTGGCGGCGCTGGGCGTGCTGCTGGGCGACGGCGTCACGTCGCGCAACTGGGCCACCATGCAAAAACTGCATGCGCTGCTGAGCGGACCCGATGCGGCAGCCACCTCTTCATTTTCCAAGGAGCACTGATGCCTTCCATTACCGGTACCTTCGACGTCACCATCACCCCGGAAACCTTGTCGGACACGGCCGCGCAATCGGGGCTGGGGCGCTTGTCGCTCGACAAGCGCTACCACGGCGCGCTCGAGGCCAGCGCGCAGGGCGAGATGCTGAGCGCGCGCGCCAGCGTGAGCGGCTCGGCAGGCTATGTGGCATTGGAACGGGTGGAGGGTACTCTGGACGGACGCCGCGGCAGTTTTTATTTGCAGCACAGCGGCACGATGACGCGCGGCGCGCCCGCCTTGTCGGTGACGGTGGTGCCCGACACGGGGACGGAGCAGTTGCAAGGACTCAGGGGCAGCCTGGCCATCCGCATCGACGACGGCAAGCATTATTATGATTTTACGTATGACATTGTTGAGACGCAATGAACTGGGATATCGTCAAGGGTGTCCTGATTGTCCTCGTCGCCATCAGCGTGGTGGTGACGGCCTTCGTGCTCATTTCCGCCTCGGGCCCGGACAAGGCGGGCTGCATCGCGCGCGCCCTGAAGTCGGGTATTCCCGTGGGAAATATCGAACGGGTCTGCCGCCTGCTCGACAAATGATGGCGCCATAACAAAACATTCCGCACCAGGCGGAATGTTCTTCAGCAGCGCCTTGCCAGTGCAGGCGCCGTCAGTTATCGAATTTTTCCTGTTTTTCGCCGTGCAGGCTCAAGGCCACCAGGCCCAATCCCACCAGCAACATCGAGTACATGCTCGCTTCAGGCACGGGGGCTGGCACGTTGGCTTGCTGTGCGGGTGCGGCCGTCATGGGCCTCGGTGGCGCCAGGGCAACATGGCGCGCGCCACTGGTGCTCCAGTGCGGTGCCGCCGTCGCGCTGCTGCTGGCCAGCAGGCGTGCATACGGCAAGTCCGGCGTTTCCCAGCCGGGATTATTATTCAAGCTGATGCTTTCATCGATCGTCACGCGTTCGCCAGCTTCGTGCAGCTTGCCAGCTGTCGTGTCGCTGACTGCCGCCATGCTCCATGTGCTGGCCGACAGCGCCAGCAAGGCCATGCATAGCGACTGATAGATTCTCATCGTGCTCTCCCTGTTGTTCACCGCGCGGCGCAGCCGAAACCGGCTAGCGCATGGACGGACAATTCGCCTGTACGGGGGCGTATCATGGTTTTTCTGCTGTTCTCCCATTACAGCATAGATCGTGACAATTTTGATACGCTTATTTCCTCTTTATTACGAATATTTGTCATTTTGATAGCGTAAACGTGATCGCTGCCGCACACTTTGCATAAGCACGCTATCGGCGAAAAAACACTGTTGTTTTTTTGTGCGAATCGCCAGCACGAAAACAATATATTGATTAGTATATTGTTTATCGCACGCTATTCAACATGACCGCCTGTGGGAGGGCAAGATGGAGACAGTCGCAACACAACACGCCGAATACAACCTCGACGCCATGCGTGGCTCGGCCTACAAGGCCAGCTCGCTGCTCAAGGCCATGGGCAATGCCGACCGTTTGATGCTGCTGTGCCAGCTGTCGCAGGGTGAACATTGCGTCAGCGACCTCGAGCAAAAAGTGGGTATCGGCCAGCCGACCCTGTCGCAGCAACTGGGCGTGCTGCGCGAAGAGATGCTGGTGGCCACGCGGCGCGACGGCAAGCAGATTTATTACCGCGTCGCCAGCGCGCCCGTGCTGGCCGTGCTGCAAGTGCTGTACGCGCAATTTTGCGCGCCGCGCGCCCCGTTCAACGACGAAGCGGACTGAACCCTGCCATGACGATAGACTGGCAGCACTTCACGCCGTGGGCCTCGCTGGCCGGCGGCATGCTGATCGGCCTGGCGGCTGCGCTATTGATCCTGTTCAATGGCCGCATCGCCGGCATCAGCGGCATTGTCGGCGGCTTGCTGCGCCCGCGCAGCGGCGACCTGGGCTGGCGTATCGCCTTTCTTGCCGGCCTGATCGGCACGCCCTTGCTGTACCAGCTGTGGCAAGCCTTGCCGCCCGTACAGATCGACGCGGGCACGCCGGCCCTGATCGTGGCGGGCCTGCTGGTGGGCGTCGGTGTGCGCTATGGCGCCGGCTGCACCAGCGGCCACGGCGTGTGCGGCCTGTCGCGCCTGTCACCGCGTTCGCTGGCGGCCACGTGTGTCTTCATGGCGGCCGGTTTCCTCACCGTCTATCTGTTGCGCCACCTATGAATAAACTGATTCTTTCCCTGTTAAGCGGCCTCGTCTTTGGCCTGGGCCTGATCGTCTCCGGCATGTCCAATCCGGCCAAGGTGCTCGCTTTCCTCGACCTGGCCGGCGCCTGGGATCCGTCGCTGGCGCTGGTGATGGGCGGCGCCATCGGCGTGGCCTTGCCGGCCTTCTGGCTGGCGCGGCGGCGCACCAGGTCGCTGCTGGGCGAAGCCATGCAATTGCCGGCATCGCGGCGCATCGACCGGCGCTTGCTGCTGGGCAGCCTGGCCTTTGGCGCGGGCTGGGGCATCGCCGGTTTCTGCCCCGGTCCCGCCCTCGTGTCGCTGCTGGCGGGCCCGCCGAAGGCGTGGCTGTTTGCCGGCGCCATGCTGGTAGGCATGGCCGTGTTTGAAGTGCTGGAGCGCCGCAAGCTGCCCGCGCCGGCCTGAGACGGTACAATCTGGCGCATCGCCACTTTGGATACCGCTTACATGACCACCGTGATTTTCCGTGCCGGCGCGCGCGCCGCCCTGCTGTGCAGCATGCTGGCGCTGGCCGCCTGCGGCAGCCTGCTGAAGAAGGAAGCGCCGCCCGCTCCCATGCCTGTGGCTGACGCCTTGCCCAATCCGCAAGTGCTGCTGCTTGGTGAAGTCCCTGACAATGCGCAAGGCCAGCGCCTGCGGGTCGAGGAATTGCGCCGCCGCCTGGCGGCCGGCTGGCGTCCCGTGATCGTCATGGAGCAGTTCGACCGCGAAAATCAGGACTTGCTGACGCGCGCCGCGCGCGAATGCGCCGACCCCGATTGCATCATCCGCGTGATGGAACAGCCGCGCTGGGACTGGAGCGTGTACCGTCCCGTGCTGGACCTCGTCATCAGCTACCAGCTGACCCTGGTCGCCGGCAATTTGTCGCCGGCCGATGCCTCGCGCATCGTGCGCGACGGCATCCAGTGGTCGATGCCGCCCGCCATGGTGGCCACGTACCTGGCCGCGCCCGTGCCGGCCGATATTCTGGAAGGGCAAAAGAAGGAAGTCCAGGCGGCCCGCTGCAATATGCTGCCCGACATGATGGTGGGTGGCGTCGTCAACGCCCAGGTGGCGCGCGATATCTGGATGGCCAAGCTGATCCGCGACCAGGCGCCGCGCGACGTGGTGCTGATCGCCGGCAATGAGCATGTGCGCAAGGATATCGGCGTGCCCCGCTGGCTGAAGCTGGCCGACCCGCAACTGAACGTGCGCAGCATCGGCTACCTGGAGCAGGGGACCACCGGCTACAAGGGCACGTTCGACCTGACGCAAACAATGCCGGCGCAGCCGCGCCCGGACCCTTGCGCCAAGTTCAAGAAATAAGGTTCAAGAAATAAGCCTACTGCTGCACCCGCACCAGGGCGCTGACCCGGCTTGCCGTATCGAGCAGTTTCGGCAAGCTGTGTTCCAGCAGATGCGCCACGGACGGCCCCGCCGTCTGGCCGCTCACGTTGATCGCCGCCACCACCTTGCCGGCCCGGTCGAACACGGGCGCGGCCAAGGCGATCAAGCCCTGTTCCAGCTCTTCCTGCACCAGGCACCAGCCCTGGCGCTGCACTTGCGCAATCTCTTCCATCAAGACGTCGATATCGACCTTGGTCGCCGGCGTGATTTTCAGCAGCGCCATCTTCGACAGCCGTTCGCGCAGCACGTCGGGCGTGAGGCCCGATAGCAACACTCTGCCCATCGAGGTGCAGTAGGCGGGCAGGCGGCTGCCGATGCCCAGGTTGATCGACATGGTGCGGTGCGCGGACAGGCGCACGACATAGACGATGTCGTCGCCGTCGAGCACGGTAGCCGAGCACGACTGGCGCAAGGTCTGCATCAATTCTTCCAGCAGCGGCTGCGCCTGCGTCCACACGGGCAAGGATGACAGATAGGCGTAACCGAGGTCGAGCACCTTGGGCGTCAAACGGAACAGCCGCCCATCCGCTTCCACGTAACCGAGATGCAGCAAGGTGTGCAGGATGCGCCGCGCGCCGGCGCGCGTCAGCTGCGCCCGTTCCGCCACTTCGCTCAGGGTCTGCTGCGGCGCGTCCGCGCCAAAGCTGCGCAGCACGGCCAGACCTCGCGCGAACGATTGCACATAGCTGTCGCCGGGACGCGGCGCGCCGTCGGCATCGACGGTTTCTTCGGCGGGAACGGAGGTGCTGCTGCGTGCGGTCATGGCAATTCCAATTGGTCAAGGTGGCAATTATAGCCATGGCGCTGGCGAAAACGGCAAATTGACAAGTGCCCCGATCAGGCATATTCTCACGAATAAGTTCTAAATACGAATATTTGTTCGTTATACGAACAAATGGCCGATGGGTTTGATTGGGAGGAGACCGCAATGATCGACAAACTGCGTTCCAGCGTGCTTGATGCGCTGGCCGATATCCACGATGGCGCCACCGTCATGATTGGCGGCTTTGGCGGCGCGGGCCAGCCGGCCGAGCTGATCGACGGCTTGATCGCCCAAGGCGCGCGCGACCTCGTCATCGTCAACAACAATGCGGGCAATGGCGACACGGGCCTGGCCGCCCTGCTGAAAAACGGGCAAGTGCGCAAGATCATCTGCTCGTTCCCCCGCCAGGCCGATTCCCACGTCTTCGACGCCCTGTACCGCGCGGGCAAGCTGGAGCTGGAGCTGGTGCCGCAGGGGAACCTGGCCGAGCGCATCCGCGCCGCCGGCGCCGGCATCGGCGGCTTTTTCACGCCCACGGGCTATGGCACGGACTTGGCCAAGGGCAAGGAAACGCGCGAGATCGACGGCCGCATGTATGTGTTCGAGTCGCCGATCCACGCCGATTTCGCGCTGATCAAGGCGGAGCAGGGCGACCGCTGGGGCAACCTGACTTACCGCAAGACGGCGCGCAACTTCGGCCCGATCATGGCCATGGCCGCCAAGGTCAGCATTGCTTCCGTGCATGAAGTTGCTGAACTGGGCAGCATCGACCCCGAGCACGTCGTCACGCCGGGCCTGTTCGTGCAGCGCATCGTGCAAGTGCCGCGCACTGCCACCGGCCCCGCCGGCTTCAAAGCTGCCTGAGGAGTATCAAATGAACAAATGGAATCGAGACCAGATGGCGGCCCGTGTGGCGGCCGACATCCATGAAGGCAGTGTCGTCAACCTCGGTATCGGCTTGCCGACCCTGGTGGCGAACCACTTGCCGGCTGGTGCGGACATCATCCTGCACAGCGAAAACGGCGTGATCGGCATGGGCCCCGCACCGGCGCCCGGCGAGGAAGACTACGACCTGATCAACGCGGGCAAGCAGCCCGTCACCCTGCTGCCCGGTGGCAGCTATTTTCACCATGCCGACAGCTTCGCCATGATGCGTGGCGGCCACCTCGACATCTGCGTGCTGGGCGCGTTTCAAGTGTCCGCCACGGGCGACCTGGCCAACTGGCACACGGGCGCGCCGGACGCCATCCCCGCCGTGGGCGGGGCCATGGACCTGGCCATCGGCGCGAAAAAAACCTGGGTCATGATGGAATTGCTAACCAAGACCGGTGAAAGCAAGCTGGTGCAGGCCTGCACCTATCCGCTCACGGGTATCGGCTGCGTCAGCCGCATCTATAGCGACCTGGCCGTGCTCGATTTGTCGCCCAACGGGGCCGTGGTGGTCGAACTGGTCGATGGCCTGAGTTTTGAACAGCTGCAAGCGTTGACGGCCGTGCCGCTGACGGACGGACGTTAATTCAGTATCAATACGCAAACCACTTTCTTGGAGGAAAGAACATGACCCACGCTTATATCTGCGACGCCCAGCGCACGCCGTTTGGCCGCTACGGCGGCGGCCTGTCCGGCGTGCGCGCCGACGACCTGGGCGCCGTGCCCATCCGTGCCTTGATGGCGCGCAATCCCGACGTGGACTGGACTGCCGTTACCGACGTGCTGTACGGCTGCGCCAACCAGGCGGGCGAGGACAACCGCAACGTGGCGCGCATGGCCGCCCTGCTGGCCGGCTTGCCCGACAGTGTGCCGGGCGCCACCCTGAACCGCCTGTGCGGCTCGGGCCTGGACGCCATCGGCAGCGCCGCGCGCTTCATCAAGAGCGGCGAAACGGGTTTGCTGATCGCCGGCGGCGTGGAAAGCATGAGCCGCGCACCATTCGTCATGGGCAAGGCCGACAGCGCTTTTTCGCGCGGCATGAAAATGGAAGACACGACCATCGGCTGGCGCTTCATCAATCCGTTGATGAAGGCGCAGTACGGTGTCGATTCGATGCCGGAAACGGCGGAAAACGTGGCGTCCGAATTCGGTATCAGCCGCGCGGACCAGGATGCGTTCGCGTTGGCCAGCCAGGTCAAGGCCCTGGCGGCGCAGCAGGCGGGCGTGTTCGACAGTGAAATCTGTCCCGTCAGCATCGCGCAAAAGAAGGGCGATCCCATCGTCGTTGCCCGCGACGAGCACCCGCGCGCCACCACGCTGGACACCCTGGCCAAATTGAAGCCTGTCGTGCGCGCGGACGGCACGATTACCGCCGGCAACGCCTCGGGCGTCAACGATGGCGCGGCGGCGCTGCTGCTGGCCGACGAGGCGAACGCGGCCCGTTTTGGCCTGACACCGCGGGCCCGTGTCGTGGCCATGGCGACGGCCGGCGTGGCGCCGCGCATCATGGGCATCGGCCCCGCGCCCGCCACCCTGAAAGTGCTGGCCATGACGGGTTTGACCCTGGCCGACTTCGACGTCATCGAACTGAACGAAGCGTTTGCCGCCCAGGGCCTGGCCGTGCTGCGCCAGCTGGGTTTACCCGACGACGATGCGCGCGTCAATCCGAACGGCGGCGCCATCGCCCTCGGCCACCCGCTGGGCGCCTCGGGCGCGCGCCTGGCCATGACGGCCGTCAATCAGCTGCACCGCACGGGCGGCCGCTATGCGCTCTGCACCATGTGCATCGGCGTGGGGCAGGGTATTGCATTGGTGCTGGAACGGGTCTGATTCCACACGCCCGCAGGCGAAAAATAGTTGCCGGCGATACGTATTAACCCGTATGCCGGGCGGCTTTTTGACCCCGATCAAGGGCGTATGATGCAAAACCAGCCCGGGCAACCGGGCTGGCGCTGGCTTTTTCACACGAACAAGAAGACTGATATGACATCCCACGATACTCCGCATGACGTTGCGCAGCTGACTTCCCAGCAGCGCATCAAGGCCATCATTGGCGCTTCCTCCGGTAACCTGGTCGAATGGTTCGACTTCTACATTTACTCATTCTGCGCGCTGTACTTCTCGCACGCCTTCTTCCCTTCCGGTAACCCGACGACGCAGCTGCTGCAGACGGCCGGCATCTTTGCCGCCGGCTTCCTCATGCGCCCCGTGGGCGGCTGGCTGTTCGGCCGCATCGCCGACAAATACGGCCGCCGCCAGTCGATGATGATTTCCGTGCTGATGATGTGCGGCGGTTCCCTGATGATCGCCGTCCTGCCGACCTATGAAACCATCGGCGCCTTCGCGCCGTTCCTGCTGCTTGTGGCACGATTGTTCCAGGGCTTGTCCGTGGGCGGCGAATACGGTACCAGCGCCACCTACATGAGCGAAGTGTCGGAATCGGGCAAGCGCGGCTTCTTCGCCTCGTTCCAGTACGTGACCCTGATCGGCGGCCAGCTGCTGGCCTTGCTGGTGCTGGTGGTCCTGCAGCAACTGCTGACCCTGGAAGAGCTGCGTGCCTGGGGCTGGCGCATTCCGTTCGTCTTTGGCGCCCTGGCGGCTCTGGTGTCGCTGAACCTGCGTAAATCCCTGACGGAAACGACCACCGCCAGCGAGCGCAAGGACAAGGATGCGGGCAGCTTGCGCGGCTTGCTCAAGCACAAGCGCGCCTTCATCACGGTGCTGGGCTTTACGGCCGGCGGCTCGCTCGTGTTCTACACGTTTACCACCTACATGCAGAAATACCTGGTCAACACGGCCGGCATGGATACCAAGACGGCCAGCGCCGTCATGACGTGCGCTCTGCTCGTCTACATGATTCTGCAACCGGTATTCGGCGCCCTGTCCGACCGCATCGGCCGCCGTACCTCGATGCTGTTCTTCGGCGGCCTGGCCACCCTGTGCGTGCTGCCGATCATGCATGCCCTGAAAGACATCACCAGCCCGTACGCGGCGTTTGGCCTGATCGTCATCGCCTTGGCCATCATCAGCTTCTACACGTCGATCAGCGGCTTGATCAAGGCGGAAATGTTCCCCGTCGAAGTGCGCGCGCTGGGTGTTGGCCTGTCGTATGCGGTCGCCAACGCCATGTTCGGCGGTTCGGCCGAGTACGTGGCGCTGCAGTTCAAGGCCTGGCACGTGGAAGAGTATTTCTATTGGTACGTGACCGTCATGTGCCTGATTTCCTTCATCGTCGCCATCCGCATGCCGGACCCGAGCCGCTCGGGCCTGCTGAAGTAAGCTTGCCGTAAAATGGGGGACACTGCGGTGTCCCTTTTTCATCACCGCTTTTTTATCGTGCCGATCAGGAGTTTTCATGTCGTATGTCATTCCCGCACCGATCCAGCCCAGCGTTCCCGTCACGGGCAGCGCCGACAGCTTTCCCGTCCACCGCATCTATTGCGTGGGCCGCAACTACGTCGACCACGCCAAGGAAATGGGCCACACGGGCCGCGAGGCGCCGTTTTTCTTCATGAAACCAAACGATGCCGTGCTGCCCGTGCCTGCCGGCACGACGGGCGAACTGCCGTATCCGGCGCAGACGCAGGATTTCCAGCACGAGATGGAACTGGTGGTGGCCATCGGCAAGGGCGGCAGCGACATCGGCGTGGCCGATGCGCTGAGCCACGTGTGGGGCTATGCGATCGGCCTGGATATGACGCGCCGCGACGTGCAGGGCGCGGCGAAAAAACTGGGCCGTCCATGGGACACGGGCAAGGCTTTCGAGCACTCGGCGCCCATCGGCCCCATCACCCCGGCCGCGCAGGCGGGCGACGTCAACCATGCCGCCATCACCCTGCACGTGAACGGCGAGCTGCGCCAGGCAAGCACCATCGACATGCTGATCTGGAACGTGGCTGAAACCATCGCCGACCTGTCGACCTATTTCACTTTGCAGCCGGGCGATCTGATCTACACGGGTACGCCGGCCGGCGTGGCGGCCGTGCAGCGCGGCGACGAGCTGGTGGGCGCCATCGATGGCCTGGGCACCTTGCGCGTGAAAGTGGTCTAAGTTCTCAAGGAGACTGACATGATGAACGACACGTATTCCGTAACACAACCGACGCGCGCCGAGATCGACGCCTTGACCGGGCCGGCCCTGCTGGAATTCGGCACGGGCTGGTGCGGTCACTGCCGCGCCACCCAGGCGCCGCTGGCCGCCGCGTTTGCGCAGCACCCCGGGGTGCCGCATATCCGCGTGGAAGACGGCCCCGGCCGCGCGCTGGGACGCGCGTTCCGGGTGAAGCTGTGGCCGACCCTGGTTTTTTTGAAGGATGGCCAGGAAGTGGCGCGCCTCGTGCGCCCGCTCGACAGCACAGAGATCGGCAAGGCGTTTGCACTGATTGAGGCATAACTTGGGGTCAGACCCGCCGGGTCTGACCCCGGCAGTTGTCCACAACTTCTTGCCGCACCGCACCACTGCGCGTATCATAAGCCGCTTACAGCAAGATCAACCGCATCCTGAGTGATGCAGCGCGATGATCGCCGGCCCGCTCCACCCGGAGGGGCCGCAGGCAAGGACTCACCACAAATGACCGATGCCGCGATGCCGACGCGCGGGTCTGGTACGGAATGCCTGGCGATACGCCGGGCCTGATACACGTCGCCCACCCCCTGACGCCTTTCCTGCCGTGCCCCGGGTAACCGGATGGCGCACGACCGTTGTTTCTCTAAATCAGCACTGATCGCGGCGCGATAGCGCGCGTTGGTACACCGTTGTCTGCCGTTAACAACGGCGTGTTGCGGTGTGGAATTTGTTTGCGAATTTAATAGCAAATTCGCAGCAATTACGCCCGAGCACAGCTATGATATGTGAACCGCGCGCCTAGACAACGTGCTGTGCTGCTGCCTGAAAAAACATCCAGAGAATGGCCTTTAGACACCCTCCCCAAGGAGCGCAGTAAATGAGCACCCCCCCCAAGAAAAATTCCCCCGGCACGGTGCTGTTCGCCAGCCTGATCGGCACCACCATCGAGTTCTTCGACTTTTATATCTACGCCACCGCCGCCGTGCTGGTGTTCCCGAAACTGTTCTTCCCCGCCGGCGACCCGTCGGCCGCCGTGCTGCAGTCGCTGGCCACGTTCGCCATCGCCTTCTTCGCCCGCCCCATCGGTTCGGCCGTGTTCGGCCACTTCGGCGACCGCATCGGCCGCAAGGCCACTCTCGTGGCGGCCTTGCTGACCATGGGTATCTCGACCGTCATCATCGGCTTGCTGCCGACGTATGCCGCCATCGGCACCCTGGCGCCGCTGCTGCTGGCGCTGTGCCGTTTCGGCCAGGGCCTGGGCCTGGGCGGCGAGTGGGGCGGCGCGGTGCTGCTGGCCACGGAAAACGCGCCACCGGGCAAACGCGCCTGGTACGGCATGTTCCCGCAGCTGGGTGCGCCGATCGGCTTCTTCCTGTCGGGCGGTATCTTCCTGCTGCTGAGCGAAACCATGACCGATGAACAGTTCTTCAGCTACGGCTGGCGCATCCCGTTCCTGGCCAGCGCGCTGCTGGTCATCGTCGGCCTGTACGTGCGTCTGAAGATCACGGAAACGCCGGACTTCCAGAAAGTCATCGACAAGAACGAAGTCGTCAAACTGCCAGTCGCCACCGTGTTCCGCCAGCATGGCCGCATGCTGTTCCTGGGCACCATCATCGCCCTGGCCACCTTCGTGCTGTTCTACCTGATGACGGTGTTCGCACTGAGCTGGGGCACGACCAAGCTGGGCTTTACGCGCAAGGAATTCCTCATCGTGCAGCTGTTTGCCGTGCTGTTCTTCGCCCTGACGATTCCATTCTCGGCCGTGCTGGCCGACCGCCGTGGCCGCCGTGCCACCCTGATCTGGGTCTCCGTCGCCATCGCCATCTTCGGCCTGGTGCTCGCGCCGATGTTCGGTTCGGGCGTGACCTGGGAAGTGACCGTCTTCATGGCCGTCGGCCTGGGCCTGATGGGCATGACCTACGGACCGCTGGGTACGATGTTGTCCGAGCTCTTCCCGCCCGAAGTGCGCTATACGGGCGCTTCGCTGACGTTCAACCTGGCCGGCATCCTCGGTGCCTCGCTGGCGCCGTACATCGCCACCTGGCTGGCCACCAACTACGGTTTGCAATACGTGGGCTACTACCTGTCGCTGGCGGCCGTGCTGACCCTGGGCGCGCTGCTGATGGTGGGCAAGCCGCGCGAGGGCAAGGAAGCCTGGCAGTAACTGCTTGCTACACGATGGTCGAAAGCCGCCAGTTGCATAAGCTGGCGGCTTTTTTTGTGCCTACGGCGTTGCCACGTGGCCGTAGCAGGCTTTCAGTCCCGCATAGTCGTAGAAGACGCTGCCGGGCGCGATGCGCGCGCCGTCGCAAGCGGCCTGGAAATCGGTTTCCTTTTCGTTGTACAGCAGGCGCACGATCAGCTGTCCTGTACCGTTGCGGTACACATCCCACTGCATGTTGGCCGCCAGCGGCGAGATACTCTGGCCGCGCCATCGAGGGCCGTCATGGCTGTCGCTGGCCGGTGCCGGCAGCGGTGCCAGCGCCTCTTTCAAGCCCAAGGCCGAAGCGAGCGGGATGATCATCTCGGCGTGCGTGAAGCGCAGCTTGGCCGCGTGGCGCACATCGCCGCTGGCCAGCGCATCGACTTCCTTGAAAAAATCGTCGCGCAAGGCCAGCGCGAAGCGCCAGGTCACGCCTGCGCTGGCCGTGCTGCCCGGTCCTTTCTGGTAAAAATCCTCGTGGTCGGCGATATCGGCATAGTAGCGCGCATCCTCGGCGGGCATGTAGCGGCTGAAATCGGCCGGCACTTCATGGCGCATGCCGGCGGCGATCGCATACAGTTCATATAGTTTTGTCGCGGCCGCATTCAGGCTGCGGATGGCGGTCTTGCCGCTGCCCGTCATGGTGCGCGTGAGCTGGCCGTCCGCGCTGGTGAAGGTGTAGCTGCCCGTGTCCGCATAGCTGGCGGCGCCGCGCTCGAGCTGGTCGAGGAAGGCGGGCGCAAACAGCCGCTCGAGCACGTGGCGCGCATGCGCGGCCGCCGCAGGCAGCCTGGCGGGGGCATCCATCAGCGCATGCAGCTGTTTGGTTCTTTCGTAGTACTGGTAGGCCTGGCTGGCGGCATAGGTGGCGTAATACGGGCTGGCGCGATCGGCGACAAGATCCGTCCGCGGCGCCAGCTTGTGCGCGTACAGCAGGAAACGGTTGACGCCATCCGCTTGCGGTACCGCCTTGCGTCCCTGCGGATACGGCGCCGGCGCGGGCGGCAGGTAGAGCAAGGGCGCCAGCGCGGGCGCGTGCTCGAGCAGCGACTGCGTGAAAAAACGGGCGCTGTCGCGCGCGCGGTCCACGCCGGAATCGATGGTGACGAGCTGGCGCGGCGCCGTCGCCGCATCCTGCCCCACTTGCGCAAACAGGGAGGGCAGGCGCGCCAGCATGCGCACGGCCAGTTGCCGGTGTTCCTCGATGCCCGTCTGCGACAGATTGCCGTAGCCGGGTTTCTCGATGCCGGCCACGCCATAACCAAGCAGCGCGTTGGCCTTCATCAGGGCCAGGATGTCGGGACCCAGTTCGCGCCCCAACGGCGTGAGCGCATCCTGCGCGGCGGCCTGCTGCCACATCGCATACAGGGCCGCATCGCTCTTCATGCCGGTCAATCCGCGCGATCCGTGGCGCGCCACCAGTTGCGTGTAGATGGGCTGGAAGCCGGCCGGTGGCGCGGCATAGGTGGCCGGGTCCTGCTGCGGCGCATATGGCGTCTTGGTCTGGTAATGGCCTTCGGTGGCCAGGGAGGGGCTGGCGTGCAGGGCAAGGGCCAGCGCAATGCTGGACAGGGGGAGCAGTAAGGGCATGGTTTTTTCGTGGTGAATATTTCTCGTACGCCAGCCTAGCACTGAACGAAAAAAAGCGGAAAAAAAGGCGGGCACGGCTGAATGCCGGCCCGCCTGTGCCGTCAGCGCAGCGCGTCAGCCTACCACTTCGGCGTGTACTTCAGGGTCAGCTGCACGTTGCGCGGGTCGCCGAAGTGGTTATTGCCGCCCGTGTCGTTGTACGACGGGATCACGTAGCGCTTGTCGAACAGGTTGTTGACGTTGACGGCCAGCGACAGCTGCGGCGTGGCTTGCCAGGCCAGGCGCGCGTTCCACAGCGAGAAGCCGGCCACGTCGAACGAGCGGCCGAAGTCCAGCGTGTGGCTTTGCATGTTCACGCCGGCGCCGACGCTGAACTTGCTCCACTCGCCGGGCAGGGTATAGCCGGACCACAGACGCAGCATGTGCTTCGGCGTCCACGTCGAGAAGACCTCGCCCTTGTTGTCCGGGTCGTCGAGGTAGGTCGTTGTCGTGTAGGCATAGCCGGCCGACAGCTGCAGGCCGCGCGCCACTTCGCCGGACACTTCCGCTTCCAGGCCCTGGCTGCGCACCTTGCCCGAGGCGCGCGAGCAGTACCAGCCGTCGCAGGCGAAACCGGCGGCGTAGTCGTTGACGGCGCGGTCCTTGTGCTCGTAGCGGAAGACGGCCAGCGAGGTGTTGACTTTGCCGTCCAGCAGCTCGCCCTTGACACCGGCTTCATAGCTGTCGCCCGTGACCGGTTTCAGGACCTGGCCCGCCGCGTTGCGGTTCGTCTGCGGCTGGAACACGCCCGCATAGCTGGCGTAGGTGGACCATTGCGGCGTCAGCGCATACATCAGGGCCGCCGATGGCGTGAACTTGGCCGTGACCCTGGTGCTGTCCGCCGTGCCGCCCTTGGGCGCATACTCGAAGTCATACCAGCTGAAACGCCCGCCCAGCAGCGCTTTCAGGTTGCTGGTCAGCTGGCCGTTCCAGGTGCCGTACAGGCCTTTCTGGCGCATGTCGTAGGTGCTGCTGGAGCTCACGCCGCGCGCGGCGATGGTGTCGAAGTCCTGCCATGGACGGTGGTGGTTGATATTGAAGATCTGCGCGCCTTGCGTCCAGGCGCGCGCATAGCGGTCGTCGGAGTGGAACTTCACATAGCTGGCGCCCATGACGACTTCCTGCGCGATGCCCAGGCCATCGAATTTGCCGCGCACGAAGGCGTCGATGCCGCGCTTCTGGTTCTTGAAATCGGTGGAGAAGTCGCCGTACATGGAACCGCTGCCATCGGCCTTGATGGTGCCGGCCATGCGCTGGTGGGTCGAATTGGTGCGTTCATTGACGCCCAGCGCGGCCGTCTTGAAGGTCCACCGGCTGTTGAAGTGGTGCTCGAGGTCCAGGTTGACGGTGGTTTGTTCCACCTTGCTGCGGTTCCAGTCGGCGCCCGTATAGGTCGAGCGGGGCAATCCCAGTTCGCTGCCGTCGGCGTAGCGCGCCAGGCCGATGAACATCGGACGGCCGCGCCCATTGACGTTGCTCACGGCCAGGCCCACGGTGGTGGCGGGACCGAGGTCGTAGTCGAGCGCCGCATACACGGTGCGGTTCTTGCTCCAGACCTGGTCGATGAAGGAGTGGCTGTCGTCTTCATCGATGATGGCGCGCCCACGCAAAGTGCCTTGCGCATTCAGCGGCGTGCTGACGTCGAGCTGCGCGCCGTAATGGTCCCACGAACCGGCGCGGCTCGTGAGTGCGACCTGGCGCGTCGCCAGCGGGCGCTTGCGCACCAGGTTGACGGAGCCGCCCGGGCTGCCCGTGCCTTCGAGCAGGCTCGATGCGCCGCGCAGCACTTCCAGGCGATCGTAGATGACCATGTTTTCCTGGCCCCAGTTACCCAGCGCATAGGTGTTGCGGTCGATCGGCACGCCATCGTACTGCCACTGGTCGATCTGGAAGCCGCGCGAGGTGATCACCACGCCCGCGCCCACGCCATGCACGCCGACCACGCCGGTGACGTTGTTGACGGCTTCGCGCAAGTCCGTGATGCCCTGGTCGTCCAGGCGCTGGCGCGTCAGCACGCTGACCGATTGCGGCATGTCCTTCATCGACTGCTCGCCCTTGCCGAGGGTGATCTTGCGCGCCGTGTAGGAGCCGCTGCCTTCCGTGGTGGCGCCTTGCTCGGCCTGGCCGACGATGGTAATCGACGGCATGGTGCGCTCGGCCGCCGAGGCGGCGCTTGCCGCTGCCGTGGGCGCGGATGCCGGCGCGGCCACCAGCACATAGCCGGTCGCCGTCTTGCCGATGGCGTAGCCGCTGCCGCGCAGCAGCACGGCAAAGCCGTCGTCGATGGCGTAGCTGCCCTGCAGGCCGGCCGTCTGCAGTCCCTGTACCTTGGCTGCGTCGATGACGATGGATACGCCCGCCTGCTGCGCATAGCGGTTCAGGGCGGCGGCCAGCGGACCGGCGGGGATGGCGTAGCTGGCGGTGGCAAGGCTGGCCTGCGCCTGGGCGGCTGCCTGGACGTGCATGCCGGCGCCAGCGAGCAGCAGGGCGGCCAGGGCCAGGGGATGGAGCCGCGTGCGCAGCGCGCGCGGCGAGGAAACGGTAAGGATACGAGCGGACATGGTGACAGCCTTTTTTGATTGATCTCAGCTGCCTTGACGCACGAGATGCGCAAAGTGGAACCGCGAACGCAAAAAATATTTACTTTTTGGCGGGGGCGTCCACCATCACCAGGTAGCGCGTCAGCATGCGGATGCGCAGCTGGGGGAAATTGTCGATCAGCAGCTGCAGCGCCTTGTCCGTGTCGTCCAGCGGCAGTACGGCCGCCACGCGGATGCCGGCGATCTGCGCGCGGTCGTAATGCAGCTGGCCGTGACGGTGGCGGGCCAGCTCGTCGAGCACGTCGGCCAGCGGCAAGTCGTCGACCACCAGCTGGTGCGCGCGCCACGCTTGCTGCACGCTGGTCGCATCGATGCTGGTCAGTGGCCCGACGCCATCGTCGGTGATGCGCGTGCGCTGGCCCGCCTGCACCACGACGGCCCGATGCTGCGGCACCTGCGCCAGCACCTTGGATTCCAGCATGCTCAGGATGGTGGCGTCGTCTTCCCTGCGCACGGCAAAGCGCGTGCCCAGCGCACGGATCGCCGCCTGCTTGCTGTCGACGATGAAGGGGCGTTGCGCATCCTTGGCCACGTCGACGAGGATGTCGCCAAGCACCAGCTCCACATGCCGTTCGCCCGCATTGAAGCGTACGTTGACGGCGCTGCCGCCGGCCAGGGTCAGGCGGCTGCCATCGGCCAGGGTGTGCGTCTGCCATTGTCCCGTGGGGCTGCGTAGGTCGGCCAGCAGGTAGGCGGGGCGCTCGCCGAGGACCAGCGCGCCGGTCAGCACCAGCACGGCCACGGCGCTGGCGGCGGCCAGCTGGCGCAGACGCTGGCGCTTGGGCGCGATGGCGGCCAGGGCGGCGCGCGCGGGGCGATGGTCGCCGCCGGCCGGCTCGCGCACGGCATGCAATTGGCGCAGCAGGTTTTCCATGCCGGCGGCCACTGTCGCGTGCAGCGGATCGGCCGCCTTCCACGCGGCGAAACCGGCCCGCGCCGTGTCGCGCTCGGCCGGGTCGTCGGCGCTCAACCGCACGATCCAGCGGGCGGCCTGCTCGGCGGCGATATCGGTGCGCGTGCCGCTCATGCCGCCATGGCCGGGCAGGCGTGGCGGCAGGCCAGCAAGGCTTGCACCAGGTATTTTTGCACCATGCGCGTGGAGACGTTCAGCTGCGCGGCGACAGCGGCCTGCGGCTGCTCTTCCAGGTAGTGCAGCAAAAAGGCCTCGCGCGCCTTGGCGGATATTCCGTCCAGCGCTGTGGCGATCTGCCCGAGCGCCTGTACGGCCATCAGGATCTCGTCCGGCGAGGGCGCACCGGGCAGGCTGTCGGCCAGCAGGACCAGTTCCGCCAGGTAGCTGCGTTCGAGTACTTGCCGGCGCGCGCGGTCGAGCAGCAAGCGCTTGGCCGTCGTCGACAGATAGGCGCGCGGCTCGCGCATGCCGAACAGGGCGTCGCGCGAGGCGATGATGCGTAAAAAGGTGTCTTGCGCCACGTCGGCCGCGCCATGCGGGCAGCTGAGTTTCTTGCGCAGCCAGCCCACCAGCCAGCCGTGATGCTCGCTGTAGAGCGTGTGCACTTGCTGTTGCAGGCTGGGCTGGATGGCGGACATGGGGGATGAATAATATAAATGAGAATTATTCTCATTGTAAGCGGCAGAGGCGACTTGTCACAATCCCCGATTGCATGTGGATGGGGCTGGTGTTGCGCGCAGGCCGCATGCGTGGTGCTGCCGGAAATGAAAAAACCCGCCGCTGCACGGGGCAGGGGCGGGTTCTTCATACTGCAAATTCTTGGTGGTGATAGGTGGACTTGAACCACCGACCCCAGCATTATGAATGCTGTGCTCTAACCAACTGAGCTATATCACCCAACAGCCGAGCATTATCCAGTCTTCCCATTTCCTTGTCAATGCCGGCGCAAAAAAATGTGCGGTTTTTTCTGCGTGCGCATCGGTGGTGGTTACTTTAGCAATGGCTGGATTTGTGCCAGCATGGACGAGGCCGGATCAGGGCCCAGGCAGTCGATGACGATGCGTTCCGGCATCGAGCGTAACCAGGTCAGCTGTCGTTTGGCCAGCTGGCGCGTGGCGATGATGCCCGTCTCGCGCAAGGCGGCGCGGTCGATGCGGCCATCGAGGTAGTCCCATGCCTGGCGGTAGCCCACGCAGCGCATCGACGGCAGGCCCGGGTGCAGGTCGCCGCGCCGGCGCAACCCATCCACTTCATCGAGCAGGGCGTCGTTTTTCAGCATCAGGTCGAAACGCGCGGCAATGCGCGCGTGCAGCACGGCGCGGTCCGACGGTTCCAGCGCGAACGATTGCAATTGAAACGGCAGCACGGTCTTTTCGCGGCGGTCCAGCAGGGCTGACATGGGCTGGCCGGACAGGGCGATGATTTCCAGCGCGCGGCCGATGCGCTGCGCGTCCTGCGGCGCCAGGCGCGCGGCCGTGACGGGATCTTGCTGCGCCAGGCGCGCATGCATGGCGGGCCAGCCGATGGCGGCCGCGTCCTCTTCCAGCTGGGCGCGCAGCACGGGGTCGGCGCCGGGCAAGTCGTCGAGGCCATCGGCCAGGCCCTTGAAGTACAGCATGGTGCCGCCGACGAGCAGCGGCAGCTTGCCGCGTGCGGAAATTTCGCTTACCAGGCGCAGGGTGTCGTTGCGGAACTGCGCCACGGAATAGGCGTCGAGCGGGTCGATGATGTCGATCAGATGATGCGGTACCTGGGCCAGTTCTTCCTTCGACGGCTTGGCCGTGCCGATGTCCATGCCGCGGTAGACGAGGGCGGAATCGACGGAGATGATCTCGGACGGAATCGCTTGCGCGATGGCCAGCGCACTGGCCGTCTTGCCGCTGGCCGTGGGGCCCATGATGGCGACGGCCAGGGGGAGGGTATGGGTATTTGTCATGATGCTTTTTTGATGTGCTTGCGATGGGGGCCCCAAGGCAAAGGCCGGGGTCAGACCCGGCGGGTCTGACCCCGGAATTTTATTGGCCGCGCAGGAACAGTTTATCGAGCGCGTTGATCTCGACCTGCACCCACGTCGGTCGGCCGTGGTTGCACTGGTCGGCGCGTTCCGTGCTCTCCATCTGGCGCAGCAGGGCGTTCATTTCCTGCACCGACAAGATCCGGTTGGCGCGCACGGCCGTGTGGCAGGCCAGGGTGCCCAGCAATTCGTTCTGGCGCTCGATCAGCACGCGCGAGCCGCCGTATTCGCGCACGTCGCGCAGCACGTCGCGCGCCAGGGTTTGCACGTCCGCGTTTTTCAGCAGTGTCGGCACGCTGCGCACGGCCAGCGTGGTGGGCGACAGGGCGGCGATGTCGAAGCCCAGCGCTTTCAATGTGTCCTGGTTTTCATTCGCCGTCGACACTTCGATGGCGTCCGCGTAGAACGTCACGGGGATCAGCAAGGATTGCACCTGCATGTCCTGACCGGACACTTGCGCCTGCAGCGCGTTTTTCAGCTGCTCGTACAGGATGCGCTCGTGCGCCGCGTGCATGTCGACCAGCACCAGGCCCTTGGTGTTTTGCGCCAGGATGTAGATGCCATGCAGCTGGGCCAGGGCAAAGCCCAGCGGATATTCTTCGCGCGCCATCGCTTCGGGCGAGGCGATGTACGGCTCCACCTGCGTGATCGGCGAGTTGGCGGCGCCTGCGCCGTCGCCGAACAGGGCACCGTAGGCCGCCGTATTCTGGGCCACGCCTGGCGCGTCGGCAAAGAAGGGACGGTTCGCGCCGGGCGAGGCGGGCGCGAAGGTGTTCGTGAATTGCGCGCCGAACGAGGTCTGCGTCTGCTCGCGGCGCCAGATGCCGGGTCCGCCCAAGCCCGCGCTGGCGGTATCGCCGCTCAGGGTGGCAGCGGCCGGCAGGGGCGCCGGTACGCTGCCAAACGCCGTGGCCGACGTCTGCGCCAGCGCGCGCTGCACGGCGTGGAAGACGAACTGGTGCACGGAACGGCTGTCGCGGAAGCGCACTTCGATCTTCGACGGGTGCACGTTGACGTCGACCAGGGCCGGATCGAGGTCGAGCGCCAGCACGTACGATGGAAAACGGTCGCCATGCAGCACGTCCTGGTAGGCCATGCGCACGGCGTGCACCAGCAGCTTGTCGCGCACGAAGCGCCCGTTGACATAAAAGAACTGGCCATCGGCGCGCGCCTTCGATGCCGTCGGCAAGCCGGCAAAACCGTGGATGCGCAGGCTGCCGGCCGATTCGTCCAGTGCCAGGCGCGCTTCGGCGAAGTCGTTGCCGAGGATGTGCGCGCTGCGCTTGGCCAGTTCGCTGATATTCCACTGGTCGATGGTGCGCCCGTTGTGCGACAGCGAGAACGATACGTCCGGCCGCGCCAGCGCGATGCGGCGCACGACTTCGGCGCAGTGGCCGTATTCCGTCTGCTCGGATTTGAGGAATTTGCGCCGCGCGGGCGTGTTGAAATACAGGTCTTGCACGTCGACCGTGGTGCCGTGCGCGCCCGATGATGGCGAGACGCTGCCATTGTGCGAGCCGACGATTTCCCACGCATGGGCCGCATCCATCGTGCGCGAGGTCACGGTGACGGCGGCCACCGAGGCGATCGAGGCCAGCGCCTCGCCGCGAAAGCCCAGGGTGCCCACGTTTTCCAGGTCGTGCAGCGAGGCGATCTTCGACGTGGCGTGGCGCGCCAGGGCCAGCGGCAGCTGATCCTTGTCGATGCCGCGGCCGTTATCGGTAATCGCGATGCGTTTCACGCCCCCTTCTTCCAGCCGCACCGTGATCTGCGTGGCGCCCGAGTCGAGCGCGTTTTCCAGCAGTTCCTTGACGACGGCCGATGGCCGCTCGACCACCTCGCCGGCGGCGATTTGCGAAATCAACTGGTCAGGCAAGGCCTGGATCGGGCGGTGGGGCGTAATGTGAGCGTTCATGCGGTAATTATACCGGGGTCAGACCCGTCGGGTCTGACCCCAGCCCTTGCTCTTGGGCTAAAAGTTGGCCTATTTCCCCACCTCCCGCACCGGTATCGGCGCATTGCACACGTCGACGTGGCCGGCCGTGACCTTGCTCCACGGGCCGCCGCGGTGGCGCTGGGCTTCCAGTACGGCCTGGTAGGCGGCGCTGTCGGTGCGCATCACTTCCAGCTTGCTGCGCTGCTCGGGCGGCACGCTGGCGGCCAGGCGGATGGCCTTGATCGGCACGTTTTTCTCGGGGCTGTCATAAAAGCCCATGGGCCCCGTGCCGCGCGGCAGGGTGGACAGCAATGGCATGCCGGAGACGACCCTGCCGACGACGGTGATGTCGCGGTCCAAGTGGCGCGGCGACTGGCCGATGACGGCGTACAGTTCCGTGCCGCCGCCGCTGTCGCTGGCGCTGTCGCGGCCCACGCCCACGGTGGCATAGCAATGCGTGAGCCAGGCCGTGCCCGTTTTCGGATCGCGCGCCGATGGGAAACCGTTTGAATGGCCCACTTGCGGCGCATAGCCGTCGGCGTCCGGCAGGCGCGTGAAGCTCTTGATGTTTTTTAGCGGTACCGTGAATTCGCCGGGCAGGGTGCGCTGGGCATGCTGGATCGGCTTGGGATTCTTCTCGTTCGGATCGCCCCACTGCGCCACCCAGTTGTCCTGCGCGCGCGTGATGGCCAGGCCGTCGTAATACTGTTCCGCCACCAGGGCCTTGATATTGGCCACGTGCTTGGGCGCGAAGTCGGGCGCCAGCTCGATCACCACGCGGCCGGTGGGAATGTCGAGGTACAGGGTGTTGTCCGGGTCCAGTGGACGCCAGTCGGACGGCTTCGAGGCCTTGATCACATCGGCCAAGGTCGCCTTGGCGGGCAGTTCGGCGGGCGCCTTGATCTGGACGGGCGCCGCGTGGGCAGCCAGCTGTGCAAGGCCCAGTACGGTGGCCATGGTCAGGCCGCTCAGTGGGTGTCGATACATGTTTTCTCCTGGTCGGCGCGGGTTGCGTTGTGCAGAAAGTGTATACCGGAATGGCAATATTTCGTCGTAAAAACATTGCATACCGTAATCCTGAGAGTTGCCTGCCGATATGGTGTTTCCTTAACCTTTACTTAAATTGTCACACGCGCAAGGGCGCCGCAGAATTAATCCAGAAATATCGGCCCGGGGACTGCCGTTGCGCGGGCCGGGTGGTGTATGATTCCGCCGCTACCTTTAGGGAAAAATATATGGATTTTGTGCAATTCCTCGACATGATCGTGCATGTCGACAAGACGTTGGGTATCTTGATCGAGCAGTACGGCACCCTCGTGTATGCGGTGCTGTTCGCCATTATTTTTTGCGAGACAGGCCTCGTGGTGCTGTTTTTCTTCCCTGGAGATACCTTGTTGTTTATCGCCGGCGCGTTTTGCGCGACGGGACAGATGCACCTGGGCTTGCTGATCTTCCTGCTCGTCACGGCGGCCATCACGGGCAATACGCTCAATTACTGGATAGGCGAGGCCATCGGGCAAAGGGTGTTTACCCACGATTACCGCTGGATCAACAAGGACGCCATGCGCCGCACGCATGAATTCTTTGAAAAGCACGGTGGCAAGACCATCATCCTGGCCCGTTTCGTGCCGGTGGTGCGTACCTTCGCCCCGTTCGTGGCCGGCATTTCCGACATGACGCATGTGCGCTTCCAGATGTACAACATCACGGGCGCCCTGTTGTGGGTGGTCGGTCTGGTCACGGCGGGCTACTTCTTCGGCAATATCCCGTGGATCCGCGACCATCTGACCTTGATCGTGCTGATCGGTGTCGGCGCCGCCGTCGTGCCGGTGGTACTGGGCGGCATGTGGAAACTCTACAAGCGCATGGTCGGCAAGTCGGCGTAATTGCTGCAAAGATCCAGGGCAAGCATGCTGCGGCGCCGTCCACAGCTGGCCCTGGATCCCGTTTTCTCTTCGGTACTTCTGTTTTGCTCCTGCCCTGATTCAAGTTTTGTTGCTTTACAGCCGTAAACCAGAAGGTATTCTCACTTTCTGGATTTCCATGCGACATTTGAGCGCCCTGTTAGCTTGCAGCCTTGCCGTGATGACGGCCATGGCAAGCGCCAAAGATGCCCCCGCCCCGGCGAGCGCCACCGCATCCGCGCCCATGTCGGCGTCGGCGCGCGCGGCCGCCATGAAAACCCTGACCGAATCGGTGAAGGGCAAGGAGGCCAAGGCGCCTGTCGTCGTCGCGCCCACGGCGCGCGAAAAGGAGGAAGCGGCCGAAGTCGACCTGTCCGAACGCATCGCTGCGCGCCTGGCGGAAATGCGCGCCACCCAGGCGGCCCGCGCCGCCGCCCGCGCCAAGCGCGCCGCCGTGGTGAAGGCCGCGCCGCCGCCACCGCCACCCGTGCCGCGCGGCACGCACTGGTCGTACGAGGGCGACAGCGGTCCGGCCAACTGGAGCAAGATCAATGTCGACTGGGGCAAGTGCGGCAATGGCAGCCGCCAGTCGCCGATCGATATCCGCGACGGCATGAAGGTGGAGCTCGAGCAGATCAGCTTTGACTACCGCCCGTCGTCGTTCAACGTGGTCGACAATGGCCACACGGTGCAGGTGGGCGTGAGCGGCGGCAATTACATCACGGTGCAGAACCGCATGTTCGAGCTGCAGCAATTCCATTTCCACCGCCCGTCCGAAGAGCGTATCAATGGCAAGGCCTTCGAGATGGTGGTGCACCTGGTGCACCGCGACGCGGAAGGCCGGCAAGCCGTGCTGGCGCTGCTGCTCGAACGCGGTGCGCCGCAAGCGACCATCCAGACCGTGTGGAACAACCTGCCGCTGGAAAAATTCGAGACCATGCAGCCGACCATCCTGCTCGACCCGGCCGAAATGCTGCCGGCGCGGCGCGATTACTACACGTACATGGGATCGATGACGGAGCCGCCTTGCAGCGAAGGCGTGCTGTGGATGGTGATGAAGCAGCCGGTGCAGGCATCGCCGGCGCAGATGGCGCTGTTCAGCCGCCTGTATCCCTTGAATGCGCGCCCGGTTCAGCCGACCAATGGCCGCATCATCAAGGAATCGAATTAAATAAACTCAAGGCGCTGGCGGCCCGTCCAGTCGGCGCCGGCGGCCAGCGTATCGGGCTGGATCAGGGCAGGTTCGATGCAGATGAAGCGCGGCTGCTCGTCGTCGGCCAGGTCGGGCAGGGCGGCCGCGTCTTGCGCGCCCGGGTTCCACACGACGGCGTCCGTAAAGCCCTGCTGCTCCAGGCGCAGGGTATGGCGGCCAGACTGCAGGCTCAAGGCGCCCGGCAGCTGGTAGTAGATGCGGTCGAGCTTGTCCGAAAATTGCAGCACTTCTTCCGCCTGCAGGGCATCTTGCGGCGTCTCGTCCGAATAGCGCACGCGCTGCAAGCCTTTGATGCGCGCTTCGCTCAAATCATCAATCGAAAAATACGTATGCAGGGCGGCCGAAAACGGAAACGCCTGCTCGCCCGTGTTGTGCACGGACAGGTCCAGTTCCAGCGCCTGCGCCTTGACGGCCACGCGCAGGCGCAGGGTGAAGGCCCAGGGCCAGCTGGCGGCGATCGCTTCGGGCAAGTCGGCCTGGGTCAGGACAAACTGCGCCCACGCGGCGCCATCGGTGTCGCCGCTCGATTCCAGCTGCCACGTCGCCACGCGCGCAAAGCCGTGGCGCATGCCCGTGCCGCGCGCGCCGAACTGGGGAAAGATCACGGGTACGCCACCGCGGATGGCGCGGCTGCCGTCGAGGGCGGAATCGCGGCTGCAGAACAGGCGCTCCTGGCCATCGCTGGTCTGCCACGAGACCAGGTGGCCGCCGTACAGGGTGACGGTCGCCTGCGCACCATCGGCCGCGCGGATGGTCACGGCCGGCAGCTCGCCAAAGATACTCTCGCTCATGCTAGGCTTTCATGTCAGGTCAGGCGGCTTTTCGCCAGCGGCGGATTCTTCGCAAAGTAATTCTTGATGCCCGTGACGATGGCGTCGGCCATCTGGTCCTGATAGCCGTTGTCGGTCAGCTTGGCTTCCTCTTCCGGATTCGAAATAAAAGCCGTCTCGATCAGGATGGAAGGGATGTCCGGCGCTTTGAGCACGGCGAAGCCGGCCTGTTCGACGGAACCCTTGTGCAGGCGGTTGATGCCGCCGATTTCACGCAGCACGGCCTTGCCCAGCTTCATGCTGTCATTGATCTGCGCCGTCGTCGACAGGTCGAGCAGCACGCTGGCCAGCTGCTTGTCGTGGTTTTTCACGTTCACGCCGCCGATCAGGTCGGCCTGGTTTTCCTTGTTGGCCAGCCACCGCGCGGCCGTCGAGGTAGCGCCCTTTTCGGACAGCACGAAGACGGACGAACCGCGCGCCGTCGGCTGGATGAAGGCGTCGGCGTGGATGGAGACGAACAGGTCGGCCTGCACCTTGCGCGCTTTTTCCACGCGCATGCCCAGCGGGACGAAGAAGTCGGCGTCGCGTGTGAGCATGACGCGCATGTTCGGCTGCAGTTCCAGCTTGGTCTTGAGGCGCTTGGCGATGGCCAGTACCACGTCTTTTTCGCGGCTGCCCCGGCTGCCCATGGCGCCCGGGTCTTCGCCGCCGTGGCCGGGATCGAGGGCGATGGTAATCATGCGCACCACTTTCTGGCCAGGCAGGGGGCGCGCTTCGGGGCGCTGTTCCGGACGCACGTCGGGCACGGGCGGCACGATCGGCGTTGCCGGCGTGACGGTGGCCACGGGCGGCTTGCCGCTTTCGGGCAGGGGCAGCGCGGGCGGCGGCGTGTGCGTGTCGGCCATCGGCGGCTTGGCCGGGTCGCTCGACCAGTCGCCCTTTTCGATCATCTGCGCGATCAGGTCCGGCTCGCGCACGGGATACAGGTCGAAGATCAAACGGTGGTTATAGGAGCCGGCCGGCGGCAGGGTAAACAGCTGCGGCGTGACTTCCTCTTTCAGGTCGAACACCAGGCGCACGACGTTGGGCCGATTCTGGCCCACGCGCACCTGCTTGATGTACGGGTCGTTCGACTGGATCTTCGCCACCAGGCCCTTCAAGGTGGGATTGAGTTCCAGCCCCTCGATGTCGACCACCAGCCGTTCCGGGTCCTTGACGATGAAGTGGGTCGCCTTGAGGATGCTGTCGTTTTCCAGGGTGACGCGTGTGTAGTCCTCGGCCGGCCAGACGCGCACGGCGAGAATTTGCGCCGCCATCGCCGACATGGGCGCGAACACGGACAACAGCAGGGTGCCGCCGGCCTTGAGGACCGTGCGCCGGGTGATGGGCGAGGAGATCAAAGGTTCGGGGCGAATTTGAGACGGTGAAGGCATGACAGACCCAATTCAGAAGACGCTTGCAATTCTACATCACGTCCTGTACCCGCAACGTTCAAATAAATATTCAGGTCGGCCGGCGGCAGCACCGGTTCGGCTTTCTCCGGCCATTCGACGATGCAGATATTGCGGCCGTCGAAGTCTTCGCGAAAGCCCGCATCGAGGAATTCCTCGGCACTGCCCATGCGGTACAGGTCGAAATGGATGACGTTGACGCTCTGGCCATCGAGCTGCACCGTGTACGGTTCGGACAGGGTGTAGGTGGGGCTTTTCACGTGGCCCGCATGGCCGACCGCGTGCAGCAGGGCGCGCGTGAGGGCCGTCTTGCCGGCACCGAGGTCGCCGTGCAGGTAGATCGCCAGGCCCGGCGCCAGCGCGCGCGCCAGTGCGGCGCCCAGCGCGGCGGTGCCGGCTTCGTCGTGGAGGTGGGCTTTGAAGTGTTCGGTCATTATCTTCGGTATCGCATAAAATGGAGGCTGCTGTCATTGTAACCGCCCGCGCGCCTGCCGTTTTCCGTAAAGTCCCCTATGTCCGCCACCGTCACCGATCTCGCCGTCCTGGCGCGCACCATCAAGGAATGGGGGCGCGAGCTGGGTTTTGCCGAGGTGCGCATCGCGGACGTCGACCTGTCGCACATGGAAGCGCCCTTGCAAGCCTGGCTCGATGCAGGGTATCACGGCGAAATGGATTACATGGCCAGCCACGGCATGAAGCGCGCGCGCCCGGCCGAACTGGTGCCGGGCACGGTGCGCGCCATCAGCGCCCGCATGAATTATCTGCCGCCGGCGCTGGGACCGGACTGGCGCGAACGCGAGGCGGCGCGCGACGCCGACCCTGAAGCGGCCGTGATCTCCGTGTATGCGCGGGGCCGCGATTATCACAAGGTGATGCGTTCGCGCCTGCAGCAGCTGGCCGACCGCATCAAGGGCGAGATCGGCGACTTCGGCTACCGCGTCTTCAGCGATTCGGCGCCCGTGATGGAAGTCGAGCTGGCGCAAAAAGGGGGATTGGGCTGGCGCGGCAAGCACACCTTGCTGATCAACCGCCAGGGCGGCTCCTTCTTTTTCCTTGGCGAGATCCTCATCGACGTGCCGCTGCCCGTCGACCCGCCGGAAACGCCGCGCTGCGGCCAGTGCTCGGCGTGCATCACGGTGTGCCCGACCCAAGCCATCCTGGGGCCGTACCAGCTCGACGCGCGCCGCTGCATCTCCTACTTGACCATCGAATTGAAAGGCGCCATTCCCGTCGAGATGCGCCCCCTGATCGGCAACAAGGTGTATGGCTGCGACGATTGCCAGACCGTCTGCCCGTGGAACAAGTTCGCCCAGCGCGCCGTCGTGCCTGACTTCGACGAGCGCCACAGCCTGGGCAGTGCCGGCATGGTGGAGCTCTTCGCCTGGACGGAAGAGGAATTCAACCGCCGCATGGAAGGCAGCGCGATTCGCCGCATCGGCCACGAACGCTGGCTGCGCAACCTGGCCGTCGGCATGGGCAACGCGGCCGCCAAGGCCAAGGGCCAGGCCGACATCGTCGCGGCCTTGCTGTCGCGCCGCGAGCACCCGTCGGCCATCGTGCGCGAACACGTCGAATGGGCGCTGGCGCTGCACGGCATCGCTTGATCTGCGTTTAAACCTGCTTCAGACGCAGCACCGACCAGTCCGCGTCGATGGCGACCATCGCCACGCTGTCGAGCCCTGATTCCTGCGCATACAGGCGAATATCGTCGCGGTGGATGTCGCTGCCCGCTTTGATTCCTCCCTTGCGGTACGCCACCCACAGTGCGCCACCGGGCGCCAGGCGCGCCTGCGCCGCTGGCAGGAATTGCTCCAGTTCCGCGCGGCTGCGCGCGAACAGCAGTATCCAGTCCGCATTTTGACCTTCCCGTACCACCCGCTCGGCCGGCAACTGTGCCAGCAATTGCCCATGCTCGCCGCCGTCATTGAGCACGGCCAGGGTCGTGGCATTTTTCACATACATTTTGTCAACGGCGGTTTTGTCAGGCATGGCATCGGCGTGTGGAGTGGGAAAAGACGAGCATAACAAATTTCTCCTTGACTTATCGATATATCGTTATAAAATAACGATACCTACTAACGATATATCTTTAAAGAGAAAACATGAGAAAATCACACCATACAGAACACGGCCACGGCGGTCATCATCATCACGGCCATTGCGGCCAGCATCACCACCATCATGGCGAGCATCGCCACGAATACTCCATGCATGGCCGCGGCCCGCGCGGCTTCGACGAGCGCGGTGACGGCATGGGCGGTGGTCCTGGCGGGCGCGGCGGACGTGGCGAACGGGCCGAGCGCGTCTTCGGCCGCGGCGACCTGCCGCTGATCGTGCTGGCGCTGATTGAAATCAGCCCCCGCCATGGCTATGAAATCATCAAGGCCATCGAAGAGCGTTGCGGCGGCGCGTACGCCCCCAGCCCGGGCGCCGTCTATCCCACCTTGACCCTGCTGGAAGAGCAGGACCACGTGACGTCGTCCGAAAGCGCCAGCGGCAAGAAGCTCTACACGATCACGGACCTGGGCCGCGCGTATCTCGACGAGAACCGCGCCCAGATCGACGGCATCCTGGCCCGCCTCGACATGTTTGCCCGCGTCCAGGCGCGCAAGGCCTTGCCCGAGCGCGTGCACCAGGCCATGCACACCTTGAAGCATGCGCTGCTGCTGAACAAGACCAATTGGAGCGACGCGGAAGCCGAGCGCGTCTCCGCCGTGCTGGAACAGGCGGCGAACGCCATCGTCGACGGCCACTGAGCCCACTTTACAAGGATACCCAATGACTACTGTATCAACTACAGCGCCACGCCCGCACGCCATCGAGCGCGTGCGGCACGACTTGAAACTGCGCGTGCTCACCGTCGTGCGCACCGAGCAGCTGACGCCGCACATGCGCCGCATCACCTTGGCGGGAGGCGACCTCGATGGCTTTGTCTCGCCCGCGCACGACGACCACGTGAAACTGTTCTTCCCCGCACCCGGCGAGACCGCGCCCGTGTTCCCCGTGCTGGGCAATGGCCCGAATCCCATCCAGTACGCGCAAGGCGAGCGTCCCATCGCCCGCAACTACACGCCACGCCGCTACGACGCCGCGCGGCGCGAGCTGGAAATCGACTTCGTGCTGCATGGCGACGGCCCCGCGGCCAGCTGGGCGGCGCAAGCGCAGCCGGGCCAGACCCTGGGCGTGGGCGGTCCGCGCGGCTCGATGCTGGTGCCGCTCGACTTCGACTGGTATGTGCTGGTGGGCGACCAGACGGCCTTGCCGGCCATCGCCCGCCGCCTGGAGCAGCTGCCGGCCACGGCACGGGCCATTGCCGTGATCGAGATCGTCGAAGATGGCGAACAGATCGCCTTCGATTGTGCGGCGCAGCTGGACGTGCGCTGGGTCGCGCGCAATGGCCGCAAGGGGCCGCTGCTGCTGGACGCGCTGCGTCAGGTCAAGCTGCCGTCAGAGGGCGACGGCTATGTGTGGGTGGCGTGCGAGCATGCGCAGGTGCAGGGCTTGCGCGGGCATTTTATCGACGCCGGGGTGCCGAAGCAGCATCTGCATGTGGCCAGTTACTGGAAGCATGGGGCGGCCGAGCATCATGAACATCACGATGAGTGATGGTGGTGGTGTCGGCTTACGCGCTGCGCGCTAAGCCGACCTACGCCTGATGTGCCGCGCCAGCCGGAGGCCCGCTTCGCGCATGAGACGATTGCCTGGTTTTTAACTTTCCAATTGCATATAATATTTTTTTATAGAAATAATATTCAAGGGGAAAATGTTGAAATTACTGTCTTTGAGCGTGCTGGCCGCAGTGCTGATGGGATGCTCGACGCCGCGTCCACCCGTTGTCATGCCGGAATTCCAGCAGGCGGAATATGACGCCTTGCAAAAAACCGGTACTGGCGGTGTCAAGGGCCAGGCCTTCATGAAGACCAAGGGCGGCGAATTCAAGAAGGCCGGTGGCGAGAAGGTCACTTTGCGTCCGAAGACGGAGTATGCCCGCAAGCTGGCCATGCTGCCTGCCTCGCTGTACAAGCGTCAGGTGGTTGGCACCGTCAGCCCGAAGATCCGCGACTATGACCGCACGACCATGGCCGACAGCGACGGCCGGTTCGAATTCACGGAAGTCCCCGATGGTACCTATTACGTCACCACCAACGTGACGTGGTCGGTGTTCTATCCGGGCGCCTTCACGCCCGTCGAAAGCAAGCAGGGCGGCACGCTGACCTCCGAAGTGACGGTGGCGGATGGCAAGGTCTCGACGGTCATGCTGACGCGGTAAGCCCCGTTTCCGTTGTCGCCAACAACCGCGCCAGCTTTACCTTCGTCTTGAGTGGTGGTGTCGGCTTACGCGCGGAGCGCTAAGCCGACCTACGCCTACGCCGACCTGCATTGCAATGTAGGTTGGATTAGCGGCGCGAGAGCGCCGCGTAATCCAACATCAGCGTCTATTACTTCAACAACCCAGCCAGCTCCACCGCCGTCTTGACCTGCATCTTGTCGAAGATATGCGCGCGGTGGACTTCCACGGTGCGCATGCTGATGCCCAGCTTGTCGGCCACCACCTTGTTCATCTTGCCCGCCAAAATCAGGTCCAGCACTTCGCGTTCGCGTGTCGACAAGGTGGCCAGGCGCGCGTGCACGGCGGCCAGTTCGCCGGCCTGGCGCGAGTTGGCCAGGCCTTGCTGCACGCGGTCCATCAGGTCGTTGTCGTTGAACGGCTTTTCAAAGAAATCGAAGGCGCCCCGTTTCAGGCTGTCGACGGCCATCGGCACGTCGCCGTGGCCGGTGAGGAAGATCACGGGCAGGCGCGCCGTCAGGTCGCGCTTGACCAGCTGGTCGAACATGGCGATGCCGTTCATGTCGGGCATGCGCACGTCGAGCAGCACGCAGTCGCCGGCGGCGTCGAAGTTGCCGTCCAGGCTATCGAGAAATTGCTGGGCACTGGCGTAGCTGCGCGCCTCGATGCTGCGCGAGGCGGCCAGCCAGGACAGGGAGTCGCGTACGACCTCTTCGTCGTCGATGATGTGTAGCATGGGGTCTCCGGCTTGTCGTTATGCGTTATTAGTTATTCGTTAGTGCGGCGTGCTTGGCGCGGCCGGCACGCTGAAGGTAAAGATCGTTCCTCCGGCGGGGTTGGCGCCGAAGGTCAGCGCGCCGCCGTGAAATTCGATGGCGGTGCGGCAGATGTTCAGGCCCATGCCCATGCCTTCGGACTTGGTCGAGAAAAACGGCGAAAACAGCCGCTCGGCCACGTCCTGGGGAATGCCATGGCCATGGTCGATCACGTCCACCGTCACCATGCCCTGCTGCGCGTCGTGGCTGGCCCGCAGGCGCATGATACGCCGTCCCGGCGCCGCATCCTGCATGGCCTCGATGGCGTTGCGCGTCAGGTTCAGCAGCACTTGTTCGATCATCACGGGATCGGCGCGCAGCAGCGGCAGGTCCGGCGGCAGCTCTTCCTGGATGGTGACATAGTATTTGCGCGCCTGCAGGTCGATCAGCGCGCGGATGCCGTCGATCAGGGTGCGGATGGCGATATCCTGGCGCTGCGGCTCGCTCTTGCGCACGAAATCGTGCACGCTGCGGATGATCTGGCCGGCCCGCTGCGCCTGCGCGCTGGCCTGTTCCAGCGCCGGCTTCAAGGTGCCCGGATCGACGGGGGCGTCATGGTCGATGGCGCGGCGGATCAAATTCAAGGCGCCCGTCGTGTAGCTGGAAATGGCCGCCAGCGGCTGGTTCAATTCGTGCGCCAGCATCGACGCCAGCTCGCCCATGGTGGCCAGGCGCGAGCTCGTTTGCAGCTTTTCCTGCTGCTGACGATTGAGTTCCTCGACCCGCTTGCGATCCGAGATGTCGAGCACGGAACCCATCCAGCCCGTCTGCTGGCCGTTCTTGTCCACCAAGGGCGCCTCGAAGATCAGCACGGGCACGCGCGTGCCGTCCGGACGCTGGAAATAGGTTTCGAACTGCGGCGTGGGATTGCCGGCCAGGGCCTTGACGAAGCGCTGCTGGTATTCCTCCAGCGCTTCGGGCACCCAATAAGGCATGGGCGGCAAACGGCCCAGGATTTCCTCGGGCGGATAGCCGACGATCTGGCAAAACGCGGGATTCACGTAGGTGACCCTGCCTTCCAGGTCGCGCGCGCGCATGCCCGTCACCAGCGAGTTTTCCATCGCTGTGCGAAACAGCATCTGCTGGCGCAGCGCGCCTTCGGCCACCAGGCGGCGTGAAATATGCCGCCACAGGGCCAACAAGCTCCACAGCAAACCCAGCGACAGGGCGATGACGGAGCCGACCAGCAGATTGGGCAGCAGCTTGGGCTGGCTTTTCACGCTGTCGGTAAACAGGGTGATGCTGGCGCCGGGCACGTCGAGCGCGCGCTTGTGCGTGTACACGCCGTGACCGGGGCCGGCGGCGGCGCGCCGCGCCAGCACCTTGTCGTCGCGGTCGATCAGCGAAATCTGGTTATCCTGGGCGAACCACCACGGCACCATTTCATCGAGCAGGCTGCTGATCTGGTAGGTGGCGACCAGGCTGCCCACGTAGCGCTGGCCATCGAACAGGGGCTGGTGGTAGTCCATCAGCATGGCGCCCGGCGGCGCGTCGGGAAAGCCCGTCTGCTGCGAAGGCTGGGCGTACTGGCCCCGGTGCAAACGGCGCGCATTGTCGGCCGCCGTCAGCGAGGCCGGAGAAAACGACAGCGCGTGCGGCAAGCTGTTGTCGCTGGTGGCCAGCACCTTGCCGCTGGTGTCGAGCCACAGCACGCGCTGCAATTCGCGGCCATTGCGCAACATCTGCTGCAGCCGTTCGTGCACTTTTTCCGCGCCCAGCGAGCCGCTGGCGATGTCCACGCCAAGATTGAACAGGCTTTCCTCGTTGCGCGCCAGCTGGAAGCGGATGGTCTGCTCCACCCACAGCGTGTCGGCGATCAGCTGCTCCTGGCGTTCGTTGCTCTCCATCTGGCGCGCCTGCCAGGGCAGCCAGAACAGGATGGACAGGAACAGCAGCAGCAGGATGACGGGCAGCAGCCAGCGCATCGGGCTCGATAGCTTGAAGCGGCGCGCAAGGGTGGGGGGAGTCGGCATGGCTGGCAGGGTAGCGGCTTATCGGGAACCGGCTATTGTGGTTAACCACAATAGCCGAAGCAGTTTCTTTGGCACAATATTCAAGTAGACAAATAATAAAGTTTTTTTAAAAACCACTCAGGAGACAAAAATGCAGATGAAAACCATGTTCGTCGCGCTGTGCGCGGCCATCGGCGCCACCGCCGGCGTCCACGCTTACGCGCAAGCCCCCATCGTCATCAAATTCAGCCACGTCGTGGCCACCGACACGCCGAAAGGCCAGGCCGCCGAGCGCTTCAAGCAGCTGGCCGAAAAAGCCACGAACGGCAAGGTCAAGATCGAACTGTACCCGAACAGCCAGCTGTACAAGGACAAGGAAGAACTCGAAGCGTTGCAGCTGGGCGCCGTGCAGATGCTGGCGCCGTCGCTGGCCAAGTTCGGCCCGCTGGGCGTGAAGGAATTCGAAGCGTTCGACCTGCCCTACATCTTCCCCACCAAGACGGCGCTGTACAACGTCACCGAAGGCGAAATCGGCAAGAGCCTGCTGAAAAAACTGGAACCCAAGGGTATCACGGGCCTGGCCTACTGGGACAACGGCTTCAAGGTGATGTCGGCCAACAAGCCGCTGCACATGCCGGCCGACTTCAAGGGCCTGAAAATGCGCATCCAGTCGTCGAAGGTACTCGACGCGCAGATGCGCGCGCTGGGCGCCAATCCGCAAGTGCTGGCCTTCTCGGAAGTGTATCAGGCGCTGCAGACGGGCGTCGTCGACGGCACGGAAAATCCGCCATCGAATATGTACACGCAAAAGATGCATGAAGTGCAAAAGCACGTGACCGTGTCGAACCATGGCTACCTGGGCTATGCCGTCATCGTCAACAAGAAATTCTGGGATGGCTTGCCGCCCGATATCCGCGGCCAGCTGGAAAAAGCCATGCGCGAGGCGACCACGTTTGAAAAAGCCATCGCCCAGCGCGACAACGACCAGGCCCTCGACGCCATCAAGAAAGCGGGCAAGACGCAGATCTATACGCTGACGGTGCAGGAACAGGCCGAGTGGCGCAAGGCGCTGGCGCCCGTGCAAAAGGCCATGGAAGCGCGCATCGGCAAGGATCTGATCTCGGCCATCAACAAGGAAAGCGCGAAGTAAGCGCGCTGGCCGCGCCACCCGGCGCGGCTGTCAGGGATATTCCTGTCTTTCTGCAGCAACGGCACCTGCGCGTCCTGCGCGGGTGCCAGCGTACCCGCATTCTTTGAAAGTCCACCATGAAATTTCTGGATCACCTGGAAGAGTGGCTGATCGCGACCCTGATGGGCGCGGCCACCTTCATCATCTTCGTTGCGGTCGTGCACCGCTACCTGGCGGGCCTGCCGATACCGGGCCTGCAAGACTTCCTGATTCAAATCAATACCAGCTGGGCCCAGGAACTGTGTATCTACATGTTCGTCTGGATGGCCAAGTTCGGCGCCGCATATGGCGTGCGCACGGGCATCCACGTGGGTGTCGATGTGCTGATCAACCGTATGAACCCGCGCTGGCGCGACCGCTTCATCGTCTTCGGCCTCGGTGCCGGCGCCCTGTTTACGGGCATCGTGGGGACCCTGGGTGCCAGCTTCGTGTGGTCGATTGGCCACACGGACCAGACCTCTGCCGACATGGAAATCCCCATGTGGCTGGTGTACCTGGCCGTGCCGCTCGGTTCCTATCTGATGTGCTTCCGCTTCCTGCAAGTGATGGTGCATTTCATCAAGACGGGCGCCTTGCCGAAACACGACCACTCGCATGTCGAGGGGCTGGAAGACGAACTGACGGCTGAAGAAAAAGGAGCCAAGGCATGAACGCGCTGATCATTTTTGTGTTGCTGCTGGCGCTGATGCTGACCGGCATGCCGATTTCCATTTCGCTGGGCCTGACGGTACTGACGTTCCTGTTTACCATGACCAGCGTGCCCATCGAATCGGTGGCCCTGAAGATTTTCACGGGCATCGAGAAATTCGAGATCATGGCCATCCCGTTCTTCATTTTGGCCGGTAACTTCCTCACGCATGGCGGGGTGGCGCGGCGCATGATCAACTTCGCCAGCTCCATGGTCGGCCACTGGCATGGCGGCCTGGCGCTGGCCGGCGTGATGGCGTGCGCGCTGTTTGCGGCCGTGTCCGGTTCCAGCCCCGCCACCGTGGTGGCGATCGGCTCCATCATCCTGCCGGCCATGGTCAAGCAGGGCTATCCGCGCGGTTTCGGCGCCGGCGTCATCACCACTTCGGGTGCGCTGGGTATTTTGATTCCACCGTCGATCGTGATGGTGATGTATTCCGTCAGCACGAATACCTCGGTCGGTAAGCTGTTCATGGCGGGCGTGATTCCCGGCATGATGCTGGCCATGCTGCTGGGCCTGACCACGTGGTTTTTGGCGCGCAAGCACAACTATCCGCGCATGCAGAAGGCCAGCTGGGGCGAGCGTTTCGTCACGTTCAAGAAGAGCGCCTGGGGCCTGCTGCTGATCGTCATCGTCATGGGCGGCATCTATTCCGGCGCCTTCACGCCGACGGAAGCGGCCGCCATGGCTGCCGTGTACGCCTTCATCATCGCCGTCTTCGTCTACAAGGACTTGAAGATCAAGCAAGTGGGCAAGGTCTTGCTCGATTCGGCCGCCATGTCGGCGATGCTGTTGTACATCATCACCAATGCCGTGCTGTTCTCGTTCCTGATGACCAGTGAAAACATCCCGCAAGCGATGGCCGAATGGATCACGGGCAAGGGCCTGGGCGTGATCAGCTTCCTGCTGGTGGTCAACGTGCTGCTGTTGTTGGCTGGTAACGTCATGGAACCGTCGTCCATCGTGCTGATCATGGCGCCTATCCTGTTCCCCGTCGCCATGAAGCTGGGCATCGATCCCGTGCATTTCGGCATCCTGATCGTGGTCAACATGGAAGTGGGCATGTGCCATCCGCCCGTGGGCTTGAACCTCTATGTGGCGTCAGGCATCACGAAGATGGGCATTTCGGAGCTGACCGTGGCCGTGATGCCATGGCTGCTGACGATGCTGGCCTTCCTGGGCCTGATCACCTACGTACCACAAATCTCGCTGTGGCTGCCAAATTTAATTTACAACTAAAACAGTTGTCCCCGTCATGGTGCAAAAAAAGTCGATACGGCCGAATAAATGCGCTATGATGGGCAGCCTTAAGGGGAAACACGTATATGCATATGCGCCCCGGTAGCAAGGCTGAAATACAGAATTGGCAACAAGGTTAGTGGGGGAGTGGTCTATAAAAACGGTATTGATACCGGGGATATATTGAGGAGACACACGTTTCACAGAAGTTGTTGAGTCATAGCTGTCTGCGGCCACAAGCCGGCACCGGCGGACCCAAATGACCGGGAACGTGAAGCAATATTTGAAGCGCACCGACTGGTGCGCTTTTTTTTCGTGCGCAGGAAACGTCCGCCGGCACGCCCAAAGTCGGTGCATAATTCCCGTGGCGCCGCTTCCCGCGCCGGCAGGTTGCATATATGCCACACTTGAATAATGATCAGCAGATGAAAAAACAACAGGGCAGTGAACTGTTCAGCGCCATCGTGGCCGCGCCATTCGGCGCCATGGGCGTGCGCGCGCAGGATGGCCAGATATGCGAACTGGTCTATCTGCCGCCGCACTTTGACGAGAAAGACGCGCAGGATGCCGTCTCCGAGCGGGCCTGCCAGCAACTGGCGCGCTATTTCCGCGATCCCGATCATGTCTTCGACCTGCCGCTGGCCGCTGCGGGCAGCGCCTATCAGCAACGGGTGTGGGCGGCGATCAGCGGCATTGCGCGCGGCCAGGTGCGCACGTATGGCGACGTGGCGCGCCTGATCGGCTCGGCGCCGCGCGCCGTGGGCCAGGCTTGCGGCGCCAACTGGTTTCCCGTGGTGATCCCCTGCCACCGGGTTACGGCCGCTGGCGGCCTGGGCGGCTTTGCCCACCACGACGATGCGACGGGTTTCCACCTGGGCGTCAAGCGCTGGCTGCTGGCGCACGAAGGCGTGGCGGGCATGGGGTGGTCAACACGATGATGAACAGCCTGCTGGCGCCCGACAACGCTACCCTGATCGATGAATTCTGCGACAGCCTGTGGCTGGAAGACGGCCTGTCGAAAAACTCGCTGGATGCCTACCGGCGCGACATGCGGCTGTTTGCGCGCTGGCTGGAAGTGGCGCGGCCCGGGCGCGAGGGCCTGTACGAGGTGTCCACGGCCGACATCGAGGCGTATTTCGCTGCCCGCCACGACGAGAGCAAGGCGACGTCGTCGAACCGGCGCCTGTCCGTGCTCAAGCGGTTTTACCAGCTGGCCCTGCGGCACAAGCATATCGCCGCCGACCCGTGCCTGAAGATGGTCTCGGCCAAACAGCCCGCGCGCTTCGTGCATACCCTGAGCGAAGCGCAGGTGGAAGCGCTGCTGGCGGCGCCCGACGTGAGCACGCCGCTGGGCCTGCGCGAGCGTACCATGCTCGAACTCATGTATGCGAGCGGCTTGCGCGTGTCGGAACTGGTGGACTTGAAATCCGTGGAACTGAGCCTCAACGATGGCGTGCTGCGTATCACGGGCAAGGGCAGCAAGACGCGGCTGGTGCCGTTCGGTGAACAGGCGCGGCTGTGGATCGAGCGCTACCTGAAGGAGGCGCGCGGCATCATCCTCGACGGGCAAATGGACGACGCGCTGTTCGTCACGCGGCGCGGGGGCGCCATGACGCGGCAAATGTTCTGGGTCATCATCAAGAAACATGCGCTGAGCGCCGGCATCACGGCGCCGCTGTCGCCGCACACGCTGCGCCATGCGTTCGCCACCCATTTGCTCAACCATGGGGCGGACTTGCGTGTTGTGCAATTGTTACTGGGACACTCCGATATTTCCACCACGCAGATTTACACGCATGTGGCCCGCGAACGGCTGAAACTGCTGCATGCGCAGCATCATCCGCGCGGCTAAACATTTGGTGTTTGCTCCAACTACGTCATAATGTGCCTTATATGCTTATCTGTAACATCTAAAAACTAAAGAGGTAGTAAATGGCCAAGACAAATTTCCAATACGAAAAACGGCAAAAAGAGCTGGAAAAGAAGAAGAAAGCCGAGGAAAAAGCCAGGCGCAAGCTGGAAGCGAAGAACAATCCGAAGCCGGCCGAAGGTGAAGAGGGTGCCGAGGGTGAAGAGCCCGAAGCGGACGATGCGGACGACGCTACCGACGCGCCTGCCCAGCCCCAGTAATTCCCCATGCTTGACGACCGGTGCGGCACCATCGCCGCGCCGGTATCTCCTCGTTCTACTTTCTCCCCGCTACAAGCTCGGCCGCTGGCCGATCGCCAGTTGCAGCTGCGTGCTGGCGATGGCCGCATCGGCGCGCGCCTGCACATAGCCCTGGTAGGCCTCATCGGCCGAACGCTGCGCCGCCAGCCATTCCAGCAGCGACGCATTGCCTTTGACGTAAGACAGGCGCATGCCATCGACCACCTTTTGCGCATCGACCAGCACGCCGTCGCGGTAGCGCGCCAGCCTGTCCTGCGCCGAACGCAATTGCCGCTGCGCCGTGCGCACCTGCGTTTCCACCGTCAGTTCGGCCTGGCGCAAGGCCAGCATCGCCTGCGTGACACTTGCTTCCGCCTGCACGATATCGCCCGTGTCGCGCCGCGACAGGGGGATGGGAATGGCCAGCGAGATGGACAGGGCGCGCGAGCGGGCCGCGCCTTCGACGGGATTGCCGCTGCCATCGATGCCGTCATGGTAGCCGCGCGCGGCGGCAAGGCCCACGGTGACGGTCGGGTCGACGGCGCGGTTGGCGCGCACGAGGGCCGCGCCATCGCGCAGATTGTCGACGGTGGCGCGGGCGATGCGCACGTCGCTGCGGGCCTCGAGCGCCTGCGGCAGTAGCACCTTTGCATCCTTGTCGGCATGCGCGGTGAAGTCGCACGCCAGCTGCGCGTCCGGAAACAGCGCATCGAGCTGGCGCCCCAAGGGCGGCGACAAATTCAACATGGCGCTGTCCGCCTCGCTGCGCGCCTGCGTCAGTTCGGCCTGGAACTGGTCGCGTTCCACGCGCGACTGCAGCAGCTCGATGCCGCCCACGTCGCCTGCCTTGCGCCGCACCACGTTCGCTTCCACCACTGTCGACAGGGCCGCCATGGTGTGCTCCTTGCGCGTCACGACGTCGCGCGTGCGGCACGCTTCCGTGTAGGCCGCCGCCGCCGTGGCGTACAGTTCGCTTTTGAAGCCGGCCACCGTTTCCTCGGCCAGCGTGACGTTGCTGTGCGCCGCCTTGATGCGCGCGGCGCGCTTGCCGCCCGTCTCGATGGCCATGCTGATGGCCGGGTTCCACGTGATGGGACGGTGCTCGACGCTGCGCACGGTCTCGCGCGTGGCGCCCAGCGTGAACTCGGGGTCGGGGCGCAAGCCGGCGATGCCGATGCCGGCCCTGGCCGAGCCGATGCTCTCGTTCTGCGCTTGCAGCTCCAGGCTGTGCGTTTCCACGGCGGATAGATAGCTGTCAAAGCTCAAGGGCGTGGCAAAGGCGCCGGGCGCGATCAGCCAGGCCGCCAGCAGTACATTAAAACGTGTCATGGGTCTCTCCTTCGGTATGCGTCTGGCGTTTTTGCAGGTGCGCCTCGATCAGGTAATACAGGGCCGGCAACAGCAGCAGGGTGAGGGCGGTGGCCGTCACCAGGCCGCCCACGACGACGGTGGCCAGCGGGCGCTGCACATCGCTGCCCAGGCCCGTCGCCAGCATGGCCGGCGTCAGGCCCAGGGCGGCCACGGTGGCCGTCATCAGCACGGGGCGCATGCGGTCGCGCGCGCCTTCGAGCACGGCGTCGCGCAAGCTCTTGCCCTCCTCACTGCGCAAGCGGTTGATCTGCGCCAGCATCAGCACGGCATTCAGGACGGCCACGCCGAACAGGGCGATGAAGCCGACGGCGCTCGACACATTCAAGGTCATGCCGCGCAGGTGCAGCGCGGCCAGGCCGCCCAGCATGGCCAGCGGCACGGCCAGCAAGACCAGCGCGGGCTGGCGCAGGTTGCGGAACTGGCCAAACAGCAGCAGGAACATGGCGCCCAGGGTCATCGGCAGGATTAGCGCCAAACGGCTTTGCGCGCGCTGCAGGTTTTCGAACTGGCCGCCCCATTCGACGCTGATGCGCTGGTGCTCGCCTGCCACGGTTTGCGCCACCAGCGGGCGCGCTTCGGCCAGGAAGCCGGCCAGGTCGCGCCCGCGGGCGTTGAGGCGCACGATGATGTGGCGCCGTCCCATTTCACGCACGATCACGCTTTCGCCCGAGGTGGTGCTGATGGTGGCTACCTGCGCCAGCGGCACCTTCGCACCGTTGGCGGCCGTGAGCTTCAGGCTGGCGATGGCGTCCGGGCTGGAGCGCGTGGCGGGCGGGAAGCGTACGGCGATGTCGTAGCTTTTCTCGCCCACATACACCTGGCCGATGGGCGCGCCGCCGATGCCGGTGGAAATCAGGTCGGCCACGTCGGCCGCGTTGATGCCGTAGCGGGCCGCCTTCGCGCGGTCCAGCTCCACCTTCAGGTTGGGCAAGGGCGGCTCGACGTCCACGGCCACGTCGGAGGCGCCGTGGACGGTTTTCAAAACATTGGCCACCTTGCCGGCGATGGCGCGCACTTCATCGAGATCGTTGCCGAAGATTTTCACCGTCAGGTCGCTGTGCGCGCCCGACAATTTATCCTGCACGCCATCGATCATCGGCTGCATGAAGGCCACGGTGATACCCGGCATGCGTGCGAAGCGTGCATTCATTTTCGCGATCAGCTGCTGCTTGCTCATGCCGGACTTCCAGCTTTTGTACGGATGCAGCCCCACGCTCGCCTCGATGTGCGACGGCGTCCAGTAATCGGTGCCGTCGTCGTTGCGCCCCGTCTGCGTGACGATGGTCGATACTTCCGGGAATTCCAGCGCGGCGCGCCGCAGTTCGCTGGCCATTTCGGACGCCTTGTCCAAGGTGATCCCGGGTGGCATCTGCACCTGCAGCCACAAGGAGCCCTCATCGAGGTACGGTAAAAAGTCGCGTCCGATGCTGCCGCCCAGGATGGCAAGCGCTGCGAGCGATCCTGCGCACACCATCGCCACCCAGCGCTTGCTGCCCACCATGCGCTCGAGGAAGCGGCCATACGCGCCCGCCAGCGTGCCCAGCGCGCGGTTGTGGAAGGTGCGGCGCGGCTTGCGCAAGGCCAGCCAGGCCAGGCCCGGGATCAGCACCAGCGCCACGACCAGCGCGCCCACGAGCGCGGCGCCCACCGCATACGCCATCGGCGAAAACAGCTTGTATTCGATGCGCTGGAAAGCGAACAGGGGCAGATAGGCGGCGATGATGACGGCCATGCCGAACATGATGGGGCGCGCCACTTGCAGGGTCGCGTCGATGGCGTCCTGCAGGGTGAGGGGCCGCTCCTGATCCCGTTCGCGGCGGCGCAGCATGTTTTCCAGCACCACCACGGAACCATCGACGAGGATGCCGAAGTCGATCGCGCCCAAGGACAGCAAATTGGCGGGAATCCTAAAATGGTGCATGAAGATGAAGGCGATCAGCAGGGCCAGCGGAATCGTCAGCGCGACGATGGCGGCCGCGCGGGGGCTGCCCAGGTACAGCAGCAGCACGAGGGCGACGAGCAGCATGCCTTCGCCCAGGGTAAATCCCACCGTGTGCAGGGTGGCGTCGATCAGCGAGCTGCGGTCCAGGTAGGGCACGATCTTGACGTCCTTCGGCAGCACGTTGGCGTTCAAGTCGTCGACGGCCGCATGGATGCCGGCCAGCGCTTCGGACGGATTGAAATCCTTGAGCAGCAGGGTGATGCCTTCGATGGTGTCGGGGTTGTCGTCTTTGCCCAGGATGCCGCGCCGCTCCACGTTGCCGTAAGCGAGCTTGCCCAGGTCTTTCACCAGCACGGGCACGCCATCCTTGCTGCTGACGACGACGTTGCCCATGTCGTCCAGCGTATGCAGCAAGCCCACGCCGCGCACCACGTACGATTGCTGGCCGCGGTCGATCACGCTGCCGCCGCCGCTGATGTTGTTGGCATTGATGGCGTCCTTGACCTGCGCCAGCGAGAAGCCGTAGCTGTCCAGCTTTGCGGGATCGAGTTCCAGCATGAACTGCGTTGTCAGGCCGCCGAAATTGCTGACGTCCGCCACGCCGCGCACCTGCTGCAGGCGCGGGATTACGGTCCAGAACTGCAGCTCGGACAGTTCGCGTAAAGACCGTGTTGTCGACTCCAGCGTGTAGCGGTAGATCTCGCCCGTGGGCGAGGTATAGGGATCGAGCCCCGGCTTGGCGTCGTAGGGCAGGTTCACGCTGGCCAGGCGCTCCTGCAGCCGCTCGCGCGTGAAGTAGCCGTCGCTGCCATCCTCGAACACCACGGTGATCAAGGACAGCGCGAACAGGCTGCGCGTGCGCAGCACGTGCATGCCCGGCGTGCCCAGCAGGGCGCGTTCCAGTGGAATCGTGATCTGCTGCTCGATTTCTTCGGCGCCCAGCCCCGGCACCTGCGTGACGATTTGCGAGGTGACGTCGGCGATGTCGGGATAGGCTTCTATGGGCAGCTGCTTCCAGCAATAAACGCCATAGGCGGCGACGAACAGCAGCACGAGCCAGACGATGCCGCGCCGCTGGCAGCAGGTGGCGATGAAACGGTCAATCATTGAGCAGCACTCCTTCCTTGACGACGATGCGTTCACCCGCGCGCAAGCCCGAGACGATTTCCACTTGCTCGCCATGGCTGGCGCCCACCTGCACCGTGCGCGGTTCGAAGCGCAGCGGGCTGCGTTCCACCATCACGCGCGTCGATGGTCCGCTTTGCAGCACGGCGGCGGCCGGCACGAGCAGGGCGCGGCGGCCGGCGCCGGCAAATCCCGCGTGGGCGAACATGCCCGGCTTGAAGGCGCCGGCGCGGTTGTCGATGGCCACGCGCACCTTCACCGTGCGCGTCTCGGGATCGAGCACGGCGCCGACATAGGCGACCTTGCCCTCGAAAGCCTTGCCGGGCCAGGCGTCGACGGAGATGCTGGCCGTTTGTCCCACGGCCACCTGCGCCAGGTCCCGCTCGGCCACGCTGGCCGACAGCCACACGGTGGACAGGTCTGCCACCGTCATGACGGGTGCGTTGATATCGTTCCAGTAGCCGCCCTGGGCGCCTTCCATGGCAATCACGGTGCCGGCGATGGGCGATCGCAGCACGTAATCGCGTCGGGCGCGGCGTGTGCCGCGCGCGTCGGCGCCGTACTGGGCCAGCTTGTCGGCGCTGGCCCGGGCGTCGCTGCCGGCCTGGTCGTAGGCCGCCTGGGCCGCTTCGTACTCCTTGCGCGCGGCGATTTCCGCGTCGAACAGCGTCTTCTGGCGCTCGAGTTCCTGGCGCGCCTGCAGCAGGATGGACTTGGCCTTGCTGTCGTCCGCGTAGGCGGCGCTCAGTTCCGCCGAATCGAGCGTGAACAGCGGTTCGCCCGCCTTCACGCTGTCGCCCAGTGAACGCTGCAAGCGCGTGATCCGGCCTGCCAGCGGCGGCGTGATTTTTACCAGTTTTTCCGGCATCGCCTCGATGCTGCCGGGCGCCTGCGTCTGCGTGGCGATCTCCTGTTCCTGTACGGGCGCGATCTGCAGGCGCTGGCGCAGCGGCGACATCTTGTCGACGGCGATGCTGCCATCATCCAGGTGCATCGATTGGGCGGGCGGCGTGGCTGCCGCTGTCGGCTTGGCGCAGCCGGCCAGGGCCGAACAGGCGAGAGCGAGGGCGCAGCTGGCGCCCAGGGCGTTGCGGGTGGTCGTGTTCATCCCGTGTTTCCTTGTTATTGATGGTGATGGGGCATGCGTGGATGCCGTGCCCATGCGGGCAAGAGAGGGGCGCAGGTGGCGCAGGCAGCGTCAGTACAGCGCCGGAAAAGCATAGCAATGTGCTCCTGAAGAAGCGCCCAAGAACGCCTGAATCATTCTTCAGGTTCCGTGTGCGCACGCTGCGGCGCGGTAAAATGCCAGCATGGAAAACAAGGCGCGACGCGAAAGGCAGGCATGAGAATCCTCCTGGTGGAAGACGACCGCAAGGCGGCGCGTCTGCTGGCCCGCGGCTTGCAGGAAGAAGGTTTTGTCGTCGATGTGGCGCACAGCGCGGAAGAGGGCGAGGATGAAAGCTACGCCGTCGACTACGATGCGATCGTGCTGGACTGGATGTTGCCGGGCAAGCAGGGCATCGACTTTTGCCGCGACCTGCGCACGCGCGGCATCCAGACGCCCGTGCTGATGCTCACGGCGCGCGACGCCACGGCCGACCGGGTGGCGGGCCTGAATACGGGCGCCGACGATTACCTGACCAAGCCGTTTGAATTCGAGGAACTGCTGGCGCGCATCCGCGCCTTGCTGCGTCGCTCCGACATCAGCCGCCCGCTGGTGCTGGCGCTGGCCGATCTGACGCTCGATCCCGTCAGTCATCAGGCCACGCGGGCCGGCGCGCCTCTGGTGCTGACGCCCAAGGAGTATGCGATTCTGTTGATCCTGCTGCGCCAGGCGGGCGAGGTGGTCAGCCGCGCGCGCCTGGCCGAACAGATCTGGCAGGCGGACCTGATCGGCATCGATAACCTGATCGACGTCCACGTGCGCAATTTGCGGGGAAAAGTGGATGCGCCGGGCTTGCCACCCTTGATCCACACGGTGCGTGGACGCGGTTTCCGCCTGGCGGAAAACAACGGTGGCTAGCTTTCGCAAACGCTTGCTGCTGGTGCACCTGGCCGTCATCCTCGCCATCGTCGCTTGCACGGCGCTGGCCGGCTACTGGGGCCTGTCGCGCGCCGTGCACGGCCAGCTCGATGCGGCCCTGCTGGCGCTGGGCGAGACGGAAATGGCCATGCTGCCGGCCGCGCCGCGCCAGCCCGTGCAGGTGCACGAGGTGGCGCCGGGACTGGCGCCGCCGTCATTGACGCGGCTCGACCGCTTGGTGCAGATCATCGATGGCGAAGGCCGCGTGCTGGCGCGCAGCCGCAACCTGGAGGCGGCGCAGCTGCCGGCGCCGTCCGCCCTGCTGGCGCGCCTGGCGGCCGGCGAGACCGTCTTCGAGACCCTGCCCAAGTTTGGAGAAGAGCCGCTGCGCATGGTGTCGATCCCCGTGCCCTCGTCCGGCGCGGGCCTGGCCGTGCAGGTTGCCGGTTCGCTCGACGACACCAACCACGTGCTGGCCGCGGCCACCGTGCTGTTTGGCGCCATGGCGCTGGCCTTGTTGGCGGCCGTGGGGCTGGCCGGCGAAATGCTCACGCGCCGCGTGCTGGGCGCCATCGATGACGTGGTGGACCAGGCGCATTCGATCGGCGAAGCCAGCCTGCACCAGCGCCTGCCCCATCCCGGCACGCAGGACGAGATCGGCCGCCTGGTCGACACACTGAACGCCATGCTGGACCGCCTGGAACACGGCTACGATGCGCAGCGCCGCTTCACGGCCGACGCCTCGCACGAATTGCGCTCGCCCCTGTCGCGCCTGCGCACGGAAATCGAAATCACCCTGCGCCGCCCGCGCGAAGCGCCCGAGTATGTCGATGCGCTGGCGTCCTGCCTCGATGAAGTGCAACGCCTGACGACCCTGGTGGAAGAACTGTTGATGCTCACACGCCTGGACGTGGGCCAGGAGCGCAATGCCGTGGAAACCATCGCGCTCAATCCCCTCGTGCGGGCGGCCGCGCAGCGCCTGGAAAAGGCGGCGGCGCAGCGCGGCATCCGCATCGTCTTCGATGACAGTGTGGCCGTGCAGGCGCGGGTGGCGGCCGGTCCCGTGGACCTGGTGCTGGCCAACCTGCTCGATAACGCCGTGAAGTTTTCGCCGCCCGACAGCGTCATCGCCGTGCACGTGGCACGCGATGGCGCGCATGCGCGCGTCGGCGTGGCGGACGCGGGGCCGGGCATCGGCGTGGAAGACTTGCCGCATCTGTTCGAGCGCTTTTACCGTGGCGCCCAGGCGCGCGCGGGCGAGGCGCCCGGTTTCGGCCTGGGCCTGGCCCTGTCGCAAGCCATCGTGCACGCGTACGGTGGCAGTATCGAGGCGCAGAACCGCCCGCAAGGCGGCGCGCTGTTCCTCATGCGGCTGCCGGCGTCAGATTGAGGACGCGACACCTTCCCAGCGCACTTGCCGCACTTGCGGCCAGGCGCCGGCGCGGTTGACGAAGCGCACCAGCACGGCGCGCTGCACGGCCTGGCACAGCACCGTGGCGATCAGCTGCACCACTTGCCGCGCTTCGTCCCAGCTGCGCAGCATTTGCGACGGCGCCAGGCCCGCGCCTTTCAGTTCGGCCAGCAGCAGGCGCACGACATGATCGGCTTGCGCCGCAGGGCAGGTGACGGTCAGGCGGTAGGTGGCCACGACGGGACCGCGCCGGGCAAACCAATGTAAGAATTTTTTCATCATCACACTCCTCGTTCGGCGACAAATTCCGCGTTGTTGACCAGCGCCCAGCGCACGGCCGAGACGCTGCCTTCCAGGCTCACCTGGCTGACGATCTGCTCCAGCAATCCCAGGCTGGACAGGGGCGTGAGCAAGTCGGCCCGCACTTCGATGCGTCCCGCGTGCGCGGCATCCTCGCTGTGCAAGGATTGCAGCATCAGGGCCGGCATGCCGCTGATCAAACGCAGCATCAGTTTGCGCACCTGGACTTCCTGCTCCGCCTCGCATACGGCCGTCACGCGGTAGATGCTTTCCGTCTCGATGCCCGCTTCGCTGCCGTGCGCGTTGATGCGCTGCGCCAGGTGGCGTAGCACGAGGTTGGCGATCAGCACGAAGCCCGTGCCGATGGCCGCTTCCAGGGCGAAGCCCAGGCCGCACAGGATGCCGATGGCGGCCGAGCACCACAGGGTGGCGGCCGTGTTCAAGCCGCGCACCGTCATGCCTTCGCGCATGATGACGCCGGCGCCCAGAAAGCCGATGCCCGACACCACCTGCGCGGCGATGCGCATGTGGCCCGAGGCATCGCCTTCAAGTACGGAAACCATCACGAACAGCGAGGCGCCGACGGACACCAGCGCGTTCGTGCGCAGGCCCGCCATGCGCTGGCGCAGCTGGCGTTCGGCGCCGATCATGGCGCCCAGGGTCAATGCCGCGGCAACGCGCAGCGCAAAGTCAAATACCACCATTATTTCTCCCGGCTGGGGAGGAACAGGCGAGTGCATAAGGCGAAGACTATCCGCCCGGATTGGGGCAGCAGACGACAACGGTGGAACGAAGAGGGGGAAGTGGCGGCGAGAGAATACTGCCGCTGGTAAAACCGCACCTTGCCGAGGGCAAGGCGGGCGGAATGCGCGCGTCTTGCCTAAGGCCGATCGCCGATGGTCAATCGACTACTGTCACTGGAACAAGCACCCACGAGTCACTCCATATCATTGATAACGGGGACAGTCTAGCCAGTGGGGCTGCTTTGGGCAACTGAAGCTCTCTTCAGGAAGCCGCCGCGTCGTCCCCGCCAATGCGGGGACGGTGAAGGCGACCGGTGGATCAGTGGGCGTGTGCCTTGGCGTCGTCGGCATCGGCGTGGGCATGCTCGCCGCCGCCAAAGAAGCGCGCGGCGCGCTTGCCCAGGCTATCGAGGTAGGTGTAGGCGACGGGCACCACCACCAGGGTCAGCAAGGTCGAAGTGATCACGCCGCCGATGACGGCGCGGCCCATCGGCGCCTGCGATTCGCCGCCGTCGCCCATGCCGATGGCCATCGGCAGCATGCCGAAGACCATCGCCAGGGTCGTCATCAGGATGGGGCGCAGCCGCACTTGGCCCGCTTCCATCAGCGCCTCGAACTGCCCCAGACCTTCGCGCTGGCGCTGGTTGGTGAAGTCGACCAGCAGAATCGCATTCTTGGTGACGAGGCCCATGAGCATGATGAAGCCGATCACGGAGAAGATGTTCAAGGTGCTGCCCGTAATGAGCAATGCAGCCAGCACGCCGATCAAGGAGAGCGGCAAGGACACCATGATAGCGATCGGCTGCAAAAAGCTGCCGAATTGCGAGGCCAGCACCAGGTAGATGAAGATCACGGCGATCCCCAGCGCCATCATCGCGCCGCCCATGGTTTCGGCCATCTGCTGCGCATTGCCGGCCACGTCGAAGCGCACGCCCGGCGGCAGGTCGATCGATTGCATCGCCTTTTGCACATCGGCGTCGACGTCGCCGGCGGGACGGCCCTGCACGCCCGCATAGATCGCGACGCGGCGCTGCAAGGCCTGGCGTTTGAGCACTTGCGGGCTCGATGACGGCACGAAGTCGACCACCTGGCGCAGCGGAATCATGACGGGCTTGCCGTTCGCGTCAAGCTTGCTCGACGCCAGCGACAGGTCGGCCAGGTCGGCCACCTTTTGCCGGCCCGACTTGGGCAGCTGCACGTTGACGTCGTAGTTCTGTCCGTCGGACGCCAGCCAGTGGCTGACCGTGTCGCCGGCGACAAACGGGCGCAGGGCATTGCCGATCTGCTGCACCGACAATCCCAGGTCGCTGGCCAGTTCGTTATTGATCTTCACGGTGGTCGACGGATTGGCGCCTTCCTGGCTGTATTCCATGTCGGCCAGGCCCTTGATGTTGCGCATCTTGTCCATCAGCGTGTGCGCCACCGCATCGAGCTTGCCTTCGTCCGTGCCGAGGATGGCGATGAAGATGGGACGCTGGCCGACGGACAGGGTGATGCCGGCAATCGGCGCCAGGCGCTCGCGGATCAGTTTTTCCAGTTCCTGCTGCGAGCGGCGCTTGTGCGTCTTGATGTCCGTCAGCTTCAGGTTCACCTCGGCCGCATTGCGTCCATCGGGCGTGCCGATATTGGCCACCAGGCTGTCGATCTCGGGGAATTCCTTCAGGGCCGTTTCGATCTGGCGCACTTTGCTATCCGTATATTCGAGGCTGGAGCCGACGGGCGTCTTGAAGCGCAGGTTGACCCAGCCCTGGTCCGTCTCGGGGAACATCTCGCCGCCGATCATGGGCACGAGCATCAGGCTGCCCGTGAACAGGGCCACGGCCGTGGCCAGTGTCGTCTTGCGCCAGCGCAGGGCCAGGGCCAGCACCTTGCCATACCAGACGTGCAGACGGTCGATGCCCGTCTCGATCCAGGCCATGAAGCGGCCCAGCCACGGCACGTATTTGAAGCGGTCCTTGACGGGGTCGCGCCAGACGGACGACAGCATGGGGTCGAGCGTGAAGCTGACGAACAGCGACACGAGCACGGCGACGGCCACGGTGATGCCGAACTGCAGGAAGAAGCGGCCGATGATGCCGTCCATGAAGGCGACGGGCACGAATACGGCGACGATGGCGAATGTGGTGGCCATCACGGCCAGGCCGATTTCATTGGTGCCGTCGTTGGCCGCCTTGTAGTGGTTCTTGCCCATGCCCAGGTGGCGCACGATGTTTTCGCGCACGACGATGGCGTCATCGATCAACAGGCCGATGCACAGGGACAGCGCCATCAGGGTCAAAAAGTTCAGGGTAAAACCGAAGGCCTTCATGGCGATGAAGCTGGCCAGCACGGAGATCGGCAGGGTCAATCCCGTGATGATGGTCGAGCGCCACGAGTGCAGGAACAGGAAGACGATCACCATGGTCAGCACGGCGCCTTCGATGATGGTGCGCTTGACGTTATTGAGCTGGCTTTGCACGCGTTCCGATTCGTCGTCGAGCACCCGCAGAGTGATATCGGGCGGCAGGGTCTTTTGCAGGTCGGCCGCCACTTTCAGGATGCCGGTGCCCACTTCCACCACGTTGGCATCCTGCACCTTGGTGATTTCCATCGTCACGGCCTGCTGGCCGTTCATGCGCGAGATCGACAGTTCTTCCTGTTCGCCATCGACGACGGTGGCTACCTGGTCCAGGTAGACGGGGCCGACGGCGCGGCGCGCGACGATGATCTTGCCGAATTCGCGCGCATCCTTGATCTTGCCTTCCACGCGCACCAATTGCTCGGCCGCGCCATGGCTGATGGAGCCGGCCGGCAAATTGGTATTCGTGGCCTGGATGGCGCGGATCACTTCATCGACGCCGATGCCCTGGGCATTGAGCTCGATCGGCTTCATGCTGATGAGGATCTGGCGCGCGCGCAAGCCGCGCAGCTTGACTTGCCCCACGCCGGCCACGCCCTGGAAGCGCTTGCTGATGATCTGCTCCGTCATGGTCGACAGCGCGCGCAGGTCATGTCCGGTGGAGGTCAGCACGATGGTGGCGATGGGGCGCTCGTTGTCGCCTTCGGCGCGGGCGATGAAAGGGTCCTTGGCTTCTTTCGGGAAGCGCGGGCGCACCAGGGCCACCTTGTCGCGCAAGTCCTGCATGGCCTTGTCCATGTTCGTCGACAGCTCGAATTCCAGGTAGACGCCGGCGCGTCCTTCCCACGAGTTGGCGCGGATGGTCTTGATGCCGCTGACGGTGTTGACGGCGTCCTCGATGGGGCGCGTGATATCGTTTTCCACGGCTTCGGGCGAGGCGCCCGGGTAGTTCACTTCAATGGCGGCGAACGGGAACTGCACGCTGGGCATGCTCTCCACGCCCAGGCCACGGTAGGAGAAGATGCCCAGTACTACCAGCGCCACCATGACCATGGTGGCGAAGACGGGATTTTGAATACTGACTTTGGTCATCCACATGGCTCAGTCCTTCCGTGCCAGCACGGCTGCCGGCGCGGCGGGAGCGGGAGCGGCGGCGGGCGCGGCGAAGGTCACGCCGTGGCCAGGTTTCACGCCATCGAGCTTGGCGACGATGACTTTCGCGCCCGGCACTAGGCCGGACGTCACTTCCGCATAGCCTTCATCCTCGTTGCGCAAGCCCAGGGTGACGGGCTGGGCGACGACCTTGTTGTTGACCAGCGCATACACGACGGGGCCCTGTTTTTCATTGCGCACGGCCGTCAGGGGCACCAGCGGCGCCACGGGCGAGCGCTCGGTGACGATGCTGCCCTTGGCGAACATGCCGCCGCGCAGCGCGCCATCGCCATTGTCGACGGCGATGTAGACGAGCATGGCGCGCGAGCCGCTCTCGGTGGTGGGGTTGATGCGCGTGACCTTGCCGGCGAAGTCGCGCGCGCCGAAGCCGTCGACCTTGAAGTGCACATCCTGGCCCAGCTTGATCCGAGGGATTTCCGCGCTGGGCACGGGCGCTTCCAGGGTCAGCTGGGCCAGGTTGACGATGGTGTAGACGGGCATGTCGGGCGAGACTTTTTCGCCGGCCTGCAGGTGACGCTTGCTGACGATGCCGGCCATCGGTGCGCGGATTACCGTGTCGGCCACCGCGATGCGGGCGATGTCGAGCATGGCGGCGGCGGACTTGACGTTGGCGCGCGCCAGGTCGACGGAGTTTTGCGTCGTGTCGTAAGCCGTCTGCGAAATGTATTTTTGCTTGAGCAGCGCCTGGCTGTTCGCTTCATTCTTGCTGGCCATTGACAGGCGTGCCTGCGCTTCGTCGAGCATGGCTTGCTGCTGCGTCAGACGGGCGCGCTGGTCGGCCGCGTCCAGGCGCACGAGGATTTGCCCATTGGCTACGTGCTGGCCTTCCTGCAAGGTCGTTGCCTCGATCACGCCGGAAACCTTGGCCTTGATGGTGGCCTGGGTCACGGGCGCCAGCGAGCCGGACAGGGGCAGGCTGATACTGAGGGCGCGCGCATCGATGGCGGCCACGTCGCCCTGCGCCAGTTCATGCACGGGCGTCTTTTCCTGCTCCTTCTTCTTGCTCGCCTGCTGCTCGGCCGCCTTGGCGGCTTGCTGCTTCGATTGCATCACCGTCCAGCCGCCGCCGGCCAGGCCCAGCACGACGAGGATCAAGACGGGCGTGCGCCAGCGCCGGCGGCGCGTGGCGGCAAGGGGGGAGGCGGGGGGCAGGGTCTCGTTTTTCATAGGTTTTTTAGTCAGGAGCGGCGCAGGGGTTCGGCGCCAGGTCTCGGTGCGGCCGGCCTGCGGCAGGCCGGGGGAATTCGGGTAGCGCATCACCGTGGCGGCCGCAGACAGCACGCCTGCCGCTGCGGCCGTTCACGGCGATGCGCATGTTGCCACTTTAGGAAGATTCAAGCCGGGCCGCCATCGCCATGCGACAGATTGCACAAAATCGGGGCTGGAATGCAAAAAACGGCGACCGGAGACCACGGCCAGCATGCGCGCCATGTGCGTCACGATGCTTGCGCATCCTCAAGAAGCCGATTCCCCGGCGCGCAAGAATGGTCGGGATGGTTGCGCCACCGGACAGGCCATACGCCTACCGGTTGCCGCGCGGCCGCGCCACAGGGGGCCTGATGTCTGATCGGATTGCCGGAGCCGCCCCGTCGCCGGGCCGTTTGCTGGCCGCGGCCGAACCGCAGGCGGGGCCGGCCGGCAAGGCGCTCGATTTGCTGTCGATCATTGTTACCGCGATCGAACAGGCGCCCGGCCTGGCCGTGCGCGGCATCGACCGCGACGGCATGGTGCGCTACTGGAGCGCTGGCGCGGCGCGCCTGTATGGCGTGGCGGCCGAATTGGCGCTGGGCCAGCCGTGGGCCGCAGTGGCCGCCGCGCTGCCCTGCGCCGCCAGCGTGGCCGAGGCGGCGGCGGGCGAACTGACGGCCGTGTGGGAAAGCGGCAAGGCGCGCAGTACGCGCCTGTGGAAGCTCGCTGCAGACGGAGCCGCGCCGCGCTGCATCTGCTCCACCGTGTTTCCCGTCATCCAATCCGGGCGTGTGCGGCAAGTGGTCTGCGTCGATGTCGACATCACGGCCAGCGGCCACGACGGCGCCGCGCAGGGCGCCTTGTTGCTAATGGGCGACAATTTCCGCCAGCTGTACGAGAAATCGGCCGACGCCATCCTGCTGCTGCGCGACGAGCATATCGCCGAAGCGAATCCGGCCGCCATTGCCCTGTTCCGATGCGAAGACCGGCCACGGCTGCTGGGGCGCCGCCTCAGCGACTTTTCGCCCTTGCGCCAGCCCGATGGCGCATTGTCCTCGTTGCGCGGCACGCAGCTGGCGGCGCAAGCCCACGCCGACGGCAACTGCCGCTACGACTGGCGCTATCAGACGTGCACCGGCGAGCTGTTCTGGGGCGAAGTGCTGCTCACGTCCGTCACGCTCGACCACACCTATCTGTTTTATGCCGTGATCCGCGATATTTCTTCGCGCAAACTGGCCGAGCGGGCCCTGTACCTGTCGGCACAGGTGGTCGAACATGCGCGCGAAGCCATCGTCGTGATGGATCCGCAGCAGCGCGTCGTCAGCATGAATCCTGCGTACAGCGAGATCAGCGGCTACAGCCTGGACGATATGTTGGGCAAGCCTTTTGTGTTGCACGGCGTGGAGCCGGACGCGCCCGCGTTTTTCGACCATGTGTGGGATGAGGTCGAGGCGAACGGCTATTGGCAAGGCGACATCCTGGGCCAGCGCAAGGCGGGCGGGCGCTACCCGGCCTGGCTGTCGCTGACGGCCATCCGCGACCCGCAGGGGCAATTGAGCAATTACCTGGCCATCCTCAGCGATATCAGCGAGCGCAAGAAGAACGAGGAACACACGCGCCACCTGGCCGAGCACGATTTCCTCACCGACTTGCCGAACCGGGTGCTGCTGCTGGACCGGCTGTCGCTGGCGCTGGCGGCCGCGCGGCGCAAGCTGAGCATGCTGGCCATCCTGTACCTGGACCTCGACCACTTCAAGCACATCAACGACAGCATGGGCCACCACGTGGGCGACTTGCTGCTCAAGGAAGTGGCACGGCGCCTTGTGCGCTGCGTACGCGGCGTCGATACGGTCAGCCGGCATGGCGGCGACGAGTTTGTCATTATCCTGGCCGAGGTGGGCGGCATCGACCAGGTGGCCCACGTGGCGGCCAGCCTGCTGCATGCCGTGACGCAGGTGTACCAGCTGGGCGAATATGAACTGCACGTGTCGACCTCGATCGGCGTGGCCATCTTTCCCAGCGATGGCGACGGCATCGATACCCTCGTGCACAACGCCGACATCGCCATGTACCACGCGAAGGAGAACGGGCGTAACAATTTCCAGTTTTTCAATGCCGAAATGAATGCGCAAATCGTCGAGCGGGCTAGCCTGGAGCAGGGCTTGCGCGAGGCATTGGGCCGCGATGAATTCGTGCTCGAGTTCCAGCCCGCGCTCGATGTTGCCAGCGGGCAGATCCTCGGCGCCGAAGCGCTGCTGCGCTGGCGCCACCCGCAACTGGGCGTGCTGCCGCCCGAGCGCTTCATCGCCGTGGCCGAGGAATGCGGCTTGATGGTGTCGATCGGTAACTGGGTGCTGCGCCACGCCTGCTTGCGCGCACGGGCCTGGCACGATGCGGGCCATGCCTGGCGCGTAGCCGTGAATCTGTCGCCGGCGCAATGCCTGCACAATAATTTATTGCTCAGCGTACAAGAAGCGCTGGCCGCGTCCGGTTTGCCTGCCGCCAGCCTGGAACTGGAAGTGACGGAGGCCTTGCTGATGAAGGGCGGCGCGCGCCTGGCCGGCGTGCTGGCGCAGCTGCGTGCGCTGGGCGCCAGGCTGGCCATCGACGATTTCGGCACCGGCTATTCGCGCCTGGCCAATCTGCGCCATTACCCGGTGGACAAACTCAAGATCGACCCCTCGTTCCTGCCCGCCGTCGCGGACGGCGCGGCGGGCGAGTCCGACACGGCCGTCGCCGCCACCATCATCGCCATGGCGCGCGAGCTGCAATTGACGGTGATCGCCGAAGGCGTGGAAACGGCGCAGCAACTCGCGTATCTGCGGGGGCAGGGCTGCCAGCAATACCAGGGGCGCTTTGCCAGCGCGCAAGTCGAGGGCAGCGCGCTGGCGAGGTTGCTGCATTAGTTAATTAGTGGACATTTCCCAGCAGCCTGATGCGCGCCAGCACCTGGCCATGGTCGGATGCGTGCGGCAAGCCCAGCAGCAGATGGTCGTTGAGATACGTCACTTCCTGCAGCACGCCGATGGCGCGCGGCGAGGCTGGATGAAAATGTTCGGACACAAGGATGTGGTCGATCGTCATGTAGGCGCTGTCGTGGATATTCGTGTAGCCCACGTGGCGCAAGGCATCCTGGCGCAGCTGGATGGCGTTGGCGTCGTACAGGCGCGCGCGCATTTCCGGCATGTCACCATGCGGTTCGCACGGCGCGCCCGCGCCCATGACGATGGCCGTCGTGACGGCATTGGCGATGTCGTTGAAGTCGCCCAGCACGATGCGGGGACGGCCGCTATGGCCCAGTTCGCTTGCCAGCACGCGCAGGGCCACGGCCTCCGCGCCGCGCCGCTGCAGCGAGCGCAGGTTGGCCAGCGCGTAGGCGGCCGCATCGTTGCCATCGCCATGGCGGTAGTCGGGCCGGCGCGATTTCAAGTGCACGACGACCACGTCCGTGAGCTGCCCGCCAGGCAAGAGGACCTGCACGTGCAGGGGCGCGCGGGCGAAGCGGCAGGCGTTGTCCTCGGCGGAGTCGCTCACGCCGGCGGGAAAGTCCGCCCAGGCCACACCGGCGCCCACCAGCGGCAGGCGCGACACGAGCGCCACCGTGGGCAGCATGCGTCCGGCGGGGTCCATCGCATCGTAGCCGGCCACGGTGGCTTCGCGGTAATGGCGCGTGCGCGACAGCACGTCGCGCAGGGCCGCTTGCGAGAAAATTTCCTGGAAACCGATCACGTCGGCGTCGAGCAGGTCGATCTGCCGCGCCGTCCACTCCGCCTTGGCTGCGTATTGCGCCGGGCTCAACGGTTCCAGGTTGTCATACAATTTGGCCCCGGCGGGGGCAAGGTTGCAGACATTGAATGTGGCAAAGCGGATTTCTTCCTGCATAATTAGCACTCCTCACTGAACGATCAGCGTATCACGCATGGCTAAAAAAGAGCATATTTCCGAAACCCAGGCGACGCAGTTGCTGCGCAAGCATCAAGTTTCCTTCGACGAACACCCGTATCCGTACGAAGAGCACGGCGGCACCAGCGTGTCGGCGCGCGAACTTGGCGTGCCCGAGCACGATGTGATCAAGACCCTGGTGATGCAGGACGAGGCGGCCAAGCCGCTGATCGTGCTCATGCATGGCGATTGCAAGGTGTCGACCAAGAACCTGGCGCGCTCCATCGGCTGCAAATCCGTCGAGCCGTGCAAGCCCGACGTGGCGCAGCGCCATTCCGGCTATATGATCGGCGGCACCTCGCCGTTCGGCACCAAGAAAGCCATGCCCGTGTACGTGGAGCAATCGATCCTGGACTTGCCGCGCATCTACATCAATGGCGGACGGCGCGGTTTCCTCGTCTCGCTGGCGCCGCAGGTGCTTGTTGATTTGCTGCAAGCCAAGCCGGTGCAGTGCGCCTTGCAGGACTAAGAAAACCAGTCCCCGCCCTGTCCGTAGGCGGGGCGCTGGTGTATATTCTGCTGCGCCAGCCTCGATGCTGGTGTAATAAACACAATAAAGGGAAGAAATGAATCCAGTAATCACAACCGTGGCAATGACAGTGGCCGCTTACTTGCTCGGCTCGATATCGTTTGCCGTGGTGATGAGCAAGGTCTACGGCATTGCCGATCCGCGCACCTATGGCTCGAAAAATCCGGGCGCCACCAACGTGCTGCGCAGCGGCAACAAGGGTGCGGCCATCATGACCCTGCTGGGCGATGGCGCCAAGGGCTGGCTGGCCGTGTACCTGGCTGACCATTTTGCTGGCGCGCTGGGCGTGGGCGACATGGCCGTGGCCCTGGTGGCCATCGCCGTCTTCCTCGGCCATTTGTGGCCCGTGTTCTTCCGCTTCGTCGGCGGCAAGGGCGTGGCGACGGCTCTCGGCGTGCTGCTGGGCATCAATCCATGGCTGGGCCTGGCGACTTTGGCCACCTGGCTGATCATCGCCTACGCATTCCGCTATTCTTCGCTGGCAGCGCTGGTGGCGGCCCTGTTCGCGCCGTTTTACTATGGCTTGCTGTTCGGCGTCGATCCCATCTTGCTGTCCGTCATCGTCATGAGCGTGCTGCTGGCTTACCGCCACAGCCAGAACATCGCGAATTTGCTCTCTGGCAAGGAAAGCAAGATCGGCGGCAAGAAGGATGCGGCCAAGGCGCCCGCCAAGAAAAAGTAAAATGCCGGGGTCAGACCCGCCGGGTCTGACCCCAACCTTGCGGCGCCGCGCGGTGCGGCCGCCACCGACTCGCGCAAAGGCTGCCCACCATGACTGTTTCCACTCCCACTCCCGTCCGTATCGATTTCGTTTCCGACGTTTCCTGCCCCTGGTGCGTGGTCGGCCTGAAATCGCTGGAGCAGGCACTGGACAAGCTGCAAGACACCGTCCAGGCCGACATCCACTTCCAGCCTTTCGAGCTGAACGCCAATATGCCGCCCGAAGGCGAGGATATCGGCGAACACATCGCCCGCAAATACGGTTCCACTCCGGAACAGATGGCGCAATCGCGCGAAGCGATCCGGGCGCGCGGCGAACAGCTGGGCTTTACCTTCGCCATGGACAAGCGCGGCCGCATCTACAACACGTTTGATGCCCACCGTCTGCTGCACTGGGCCGCTCTGGAATGGCGGCAGAAGGAACTCAAGATGGCGCTGTTCGATGCCTATTTCACGCAAGGGCAGGATCCATCCTCGCACGAGGTGCTGCTGGCCGTGGCCGGCAAGGTGGGGCTCGACACCGTGAAAGCGGCCGACGTCCTGGCATCCGGCGCCTATGCGGACGAGGTGCGCGCGCAGGAACAGTTCTACCAGCAGAACGGCATCAACTCGGTGCCGGCCGTCATCATCAACGAGCGCCATTTGATTTCCGGCGGCCAGCCGCCTGAGGTGTTCGAGCAAGCCTTGCGCCAGATCATCGCCGGCGCCTGAACCAGGCGCCAATGGCGCGCGCCATGACGGTTAATTTCGGCTACACTCCGCAGTGAAGGAGGATAGCCAAATGCCAACAGCCCGCTGGAATGGCGCCGTCATCGCGCAAGCGACCGATGCGCAGGTGCAAGTCGTTGAAAACAATATATATTTTCCTTTGTCTGCGGTGACGCAGGACTACCTGCGTCCCAGCAGCCACACGAGCGTCTGCCCGTGGAAGGGCACGGCCAGCTATTATGACCTCGTCGTCGACGGCCAGGTCAATGCCAACGCGGCCTGGTATTACCCCCAGCCCAAGGATGCCGCCAAGCAAATTACCGGCCACGTCGCCTTCTGGCGCGGCGTCAGCGTCGAGCGCTGACACTTTCTTTCCATACTAAAAATCAATAGAAAGCAGACGATGGATTTACGCCTCGCCGTGTACCAACTCGCCTCGGCCCATGCGCTCGATGCCCAACAAACCCGGCAGTTGCAGGAAGTGGCCGGTTTCCAGCGCGAACCGGCGCGCCTGGCCTACTGGCTGCCGCGCGGCGTGGCCGTGCTGGGCGCCGCCTTGCTGGGCATGGGCCTGATCTGCTGGGTGGCCGCCAATTGGGAAGACTTCGGCCGCATGGGCCGCTTTGCCTTGCTGCAAGGCATGTTTGCCGCCGCCTGCGTGGGCGCGTTTGCCGTGCCCAAGGCGCGCGTTTCCTTGTTGCTGCTGGCCTTGCTGGCCATCGGCGGCCTGTTCGCGTATTTCGGCCAGACCTACCAGACGGGCGCCGATCCGTGGCAGCTGTTCGCCCTGTGGGCCGTGCTGGCCTTGCCCCTGTGTTTTGTCGCGCGCAGCGATGTGCTGTGGACGCCGTGGATGCTGGTACTGTCGACGGCCATCACGCTGTGGATGCAGGCCCATGTGCGCCATAGCTGGCGCATCGATTCGTCCGATCTGAGCATTTTCCTCAGCGGCTGGCTGGCCGTGCTGCTTGCTTGTGCGTTTGTCTCGCCCCTGCTGGCGCGCTGGACGGGCGCGGGCAGCTGGGCCCTGCGCCTGGGCCTGGTGCTGGCCACCATCCTCATCACGGGCACGGCCGTGAGCGCCCTGTTCGGCAATGAGATCGAGTCGCCGTACTGGGCCGGACTGGGCTTGCTGCTCGTCGCCGGCGTCCTGCTGGCCACCGGCCGGTTCTTTGACGTGTTCGGCTTGAGCGCCGTGGCGCTCGGTATCAACACCTTGCTGGTGGGAGGGCTGACGCACGTGCTGTTCAACGGGCATGGCGATGGCGTCGGCGCGCTGACCGTGCTGGGCTTGCTGGCCGCCGTGCTGCTGGCGCTGACCGTGCAAGGCATACTGTGGCGCACGCGCCGGGAGGCGGCATGAGCAATATCAATACTCAACGAACCGATGCGCTCGCCACCCTGATCGACGACGCCACGCGCGCGGGCCTGCTGCCGCCCAACGCCACCCGTCCCGTGCAGGATGTTCGGCCGTGGCCGCTGGTGCTGATGACGGCCTTCGGCGCCTGGCTGGCCGCCATTCCCCTGATGATTGCGCTGGGCGTGGGGCTGGAAAGCGTCGTGCGCCACGGTCCCGGCGCGTATGTCGTGGCCGCCATTGTGCTGGTCGTGGCCGTGCTGCTGATCCGCACGCGCGGCGTGGCGCTGTTCGTCGAACAACTGGCCGTGCCCTGCCTGCTCGTGGGCGGCGGCTTGCTCGGCTATGCCCTGTACCGCGACTATTCCACGCAGACGGCGTCGCTGCTGCTGTGCCTGGCGTGCCTGGTGGTGGCCGCCGCCTTGCCGCGCGACTGGCTGCGCGTGCTGCTGGGACTGGTCGCCTGCGGCTTGCTGGGGCTGGGCATCGTCGATAGCACGCGCGACTGGATTTTCGAGAACGACCCCACGGAACTGTATTTTGCCTGGATGCTGGCCCTGGCACTGTGGCTGGCCGCCCACTGGCTGCAGAAGCAAGCGTTCAACGATGGCCGCGGCGCGCCCGTCGCCGCCTTCCTGGAATCGCTGTCGACGGGGTGGGTCCTGGCGATCCTGCTGGGGCTGGTCTTCTGGTCCGGCATGACCTTCATGCTGGGCGGCGCGTTGGGCGGTGGCTTTGCCGGCGAAGTGGCGCGCGAAGTGACCCGGCACCAGGGTATTGCCTGGTATGCGCAGGCCTTGAATGGCGTGTCGCTCGTGCTGGCCGCGGCCGCTGCTGCCTGGACGGGGTGGCGCTGGCCCGCGCTGCGCCAGTTGCCCGCCATCGGCGTGGCGCTGGTGCTGATCGTGCTGGCGTGGTTCATGCCGGGGCTGGGTCCGGTGCTGCTGATCCTTGCGTATTGCGTGACGAGCGGGCGCTCGCGCGTGGCCGTGGCGGCCGTGCTGGCGGCGGCGTGGATCATCGGCAGCTTTTATTACCAGCTGGCCTGGCCGCTGGCCAGCAAGGCGGCGCTGCTGGCGATCGCGGGCGCCGTGCTGTGCGCGCTGTCGTGGCTGGCCACGCGCGGCGCCGTGCTGCACCTGGTGGAAAGCAAACCGGCGGGCGTGGCCCTCGAGCGCCGCGCCGTGCGCCTGGGCGTACTGGGCGGATTGCTGCTGGTGCTGCTGGTCGCCAATGGCGGCATCTGGCAAAAAGAGCAGCTGATTGCCAAGGGGGAAGCTGTCTTCGTGGCGCTGGAACCGGTCGATCCCCGCTCGCTGATGCAGGGCGACTACATGCGCCTCAATTTCGTCAACCTGGGTGTGCTGAGCACCCTGGCCAGCGTGGAGCGGGCGCCCGGCCGGCCGTTTGTCGTGGCCAGGCGCGATGCGCGCGGCGTGGCGGAACTGCTGCGCCCGTACACCAAAGAAGCGCTGGCACCCGGCGAATTCCTGCTCGAGCTGACGCCGAAGGATGGGAACTGGGTGCTGGTCAGCGATGCCTGGTTCTTCAAGGAAGGCGAAGCGGCGCGCTGGGAAAAGGCGCGCTATGGCGAGTTCCGCGTGCTGCCCGATGGCCGCGCCTTGCTGGTGGGCATGCGCGGGGAAGATTTACAGGCGCTGTAGCCGCTTGATTGAACAAACCCAATGGCAGAATCCGGGGTCGTAACCTGAGGGTACGACCCCAGCCTTTGCTCTTGGGGTGGCCGCATCCTGTAAAATTGCCCGATGGATAATATTACGCATTCGGTCATCGGCCTCGGGGTCGGCGAACTGGTACACCGCAGCCTGCCGCCCGAGCCGCAAGCCCCCGCACAGCGCACCCGGCGTGCGCTGTTTCTCTTTACAGCATGGTTTGCCAGCAACGCGCCCGATCTCGACCTGGTGCTGACCAAGTTGTTGCCACGCCCCTTCGGCTACATGCTGCACCACCGTGGCCACACGCACACCTTGCTGCTGGCCTTGCCCCAGGCGCTGCTCTTGCTGGCCTTGCTGTGGCTGCTATGGCCGGGTGCGCGCCGTCTGCTGAAGGAAAGCGTGCCCGCCCGCATCGGCCTGGCCGCTTGCCTGCTGCTGGGATTCTGCTTGCACATGAGCATGGATTTCCTCAATTCCTATGGCTTGCACCCGTTCTATCCGTTTGACAGCCGCTGGCTGTATGGCGACATGGTCTTCATTGTCGAACCGATGTTCTGGGTGCTGCTGGGCGTGCCAGTGATCATGTCTTTGCGTTACGGCATCGTCAAAAGCGTGCTGCTGGCGGGGCTGGCGGCGGCCCTGTGTTTCTTCACCTATAAAACCTATCTGGCGCCCGCCTCGCTGGCCGTGCTGCTGGGGCTGGGCGTGATCCTGGCCGTGCTGCAGGGACGGGCCGGCGAACGGGGACGCGGTCCATTGCTGCTGGCTTTCGCGCTGGCCGCCACCTTCATCGGTACGCAGGGCGTGGCGTCGGCCCTCGGCCGTACGCGCATCGAGGCGGCCGTGCAGCGGCTCGATCCCGGCACGCGCGTGTGGGACGTGTCGATGACGGCCTTCCCCAGCAATCCGCTGTGCTGGATCTATGTCTCGCTCGACAGCAAGACGGACGTGTACACCCTGCGGCGCGGCACCCTGAGCCTGCTGCCCGCATCGCTGGCGCCCGCCGCCTGCCCGGCCGGGCTGGCCGAGACGGGCAAGAAGGAGCAGCAACTGGCGCCCGGCATCGCCGTGTCCGCCCGGGCGGCGGGCAGCCTGGCCGCCTTGCGTGCCTTGCAGGAAGACAATTGCTATGTCGACGCCTGGTTCCGCTTTGCGCGCATGCCCAGGTTGAATGCGGACAAGCTGACGGACGTGCGTTTCAATCCTGGCATGCAGCCCAATTTCACGACCGTCGAATTGCAACAGTTCCGCAGCCGGCCATGCCCCGCCTATGTGCCGGGCTGGGACCGTCCCCGCGCGGACATGCTGGCGCCGCCGAAATAGAGAACGGCTGTGTTGCTTTTAGGCAAAAAATATCGCGGGTGCGCCTGTTTTGCCACGACCCAGCATGCAATAATTGCCAATTCGGCATGGATATCATTAAGTTAGGATTATTTTGGAAGAGCAGCACGCCTTACCGTATTTGCGAGAAACCCTGCTGTTTCTCGCCCTGGCCGGGATTTTTATCCCGCTATTGCAACGCCTGAAGGTCAACCAGGTGCTGGGCTTCCTGGCCGTGGGCGCCCTGTTCGGCCCGTTCGGCTTCGGCCTGTGGGCCGGCGATTTTACGTGGCTGACGTATTTCTCGTTCGTGCGGGCCGAGCAGGTGAGCGGCCTGGCCGAGCTGGGCGTGATGTTCTTGATGTTCATGATCGGCCTGGAGCTGTCGACGGAACGGCTGTGGGCGCTGCGGCGCTGGGTATTCGGCGCGGGCGTGGGGCAGGTGGCCGTCAGCGCTTGCCTGATCGGCGGCGTGGCCTACTACTTTGGCCTGTCGCTGGAAGCGTCCATCGTGCTGGGCCTGGTGCTGTCGCTGTCGTCGACGGCCGTCGTGATGCAGTTGCTGACCGATCAGCGCTCGCTGCAAACGCCGGCCGGACAGGCGGGTTTTTCCATCTTGATGTTCCAGGATTTGATGGTGGTGCCGCTGTTCATCCTGATCGACGTCTTCGCCAGCGGGCGCAGCGACGACCTGGCGTATCTGCTCAGCTTTGCGGCCGTGAAATCGGCGGGTGCCATACTGCTGATCTATCTGCTGGGACGCCGCGTGATCCGCCCGCTGTTCCAGTTCTTTGTCAAGAAGCACCAGCCCGACGTGTTCATGGCCCTGACCTTGCTCAGTACCCTGGGCATCGCCGGCCTGACGTATCTGGCGGGCCTGTCGATGGCGCTGGGCGCCTTGCTGGCCGGCCTGCTGCTGGCGGAAACGGAATTTCGCCACGAAGTGGAAGTGACGATCGAGCCCTTCAAGGGCTTGCTGATGGGACTGTTCTTCATGTCTGTGGGCATGCAGATCGACGTGCGCGAAATCCTCAAGTCGCCCGTGCTGATTCCCTTGGCCGTGCTGAGCCTGTTTGCGCTGAAGACCTTGGTCATCAGCGTGATTTTCCGCATCGGCGGCTTTCACTGGGGGCGCGCCGTGGAAACGGGCGTGCTGCTGGGGCAGGGCGGCGAATTCGCCTTCATCGTCGTCGCGTATGCGCTCGGTACCAAACTGATCGGCCCGCAGGTGGCGCAGTTCGTCATGCTGGTGGTGGGCCTGAGCCTGTTTGCCACGCCGGCGCTGGCCAAGGCGGCGCGCGCGTTCGGCAACTGGTGGGAACAGCGCCACCACCATCAGCTGGCCGACCTGGCGCATGGCGCGCTGCCGCCGCAGGGCAGCACCGTCATCATTGCCGGTTTCGGCCGGGTGGGGCAGTTGCTGGCCAAGGTGCTGACGGAGCAGGATATTGCCTATGTGGCGATTGAAAACGATGCGCGCCTGGTGACGACCCTGCATCCGCGCGGTTTCCCCGTGTATTTCGGCGATGCGTCGCGCGCGGAACTGTTGCAAAAAGTAAATGCGGACCGGGCCGCCGCCGTCGTGCTGACGATGGACCATGCGGCCTCCGTGCTGCATGCCGTGAAATCGATCCGCCGCGAATATCCGCAGCTGCCCGTGTATGCGCGGGCCCGTGACGAGGCGCATGCCGTGGCCCTGATACTGGCGGGCGCCACCCTGGTCGTGCCCGAGGCGCTGGAGTCGGCGCTGCAGCTGACGGCCACGGTATTGCACGAGGTAGGCCTGTCGGAAGCGCGCACGACGGACATCGTGCAAGCCGAGCGCGACCGGCGCAATGCCGTGCTGCTGGCGAAAAAGCTGTCATAGTGCTGCCGTAGCGCAACAGTGCGTGTCGCCGTGCTTTGTCAATTATCTATACAATAATAGTATATGAGCACATCAACCACATGAAAGCCGCGACGAAAAGCGGAGCGGCGCCCCTGACGCCGCAGCAGCTGGCGGCGCAGGAAACGCAGCAAAAATTTGGCAAGCCCGAGCGGGGCTGGCGCGAGAAGGTGTACACCGTCATCTTCGAGGCGGAAACGCGCACGGGCCGCGCCTTCGATTTGCTGCTGATCGCCGCCATCCTGATCAGCGTGACGGTGGTCGTGCTCAGCAGTGTCGCCTCTGTGGCCGAGCGCTATGGCACCTGGCTGACGGCGCTCGAATGGTTTTTCACGATTTTATTCACCATCGAATACTTCGCCCGCCTGGCGTGCCTGCAGCATCCGGTGCGCTACGCCAAGAGTTTCTTCGGCGTTATCGACTTGCTGGCCATCGTGCCAACCTACATCGGCTTGCTGTTGCCGGGCGCGCACGTACTGATCGACGTGCGCATTTTGCGCCTGCTGCGCATGTTCCGTATCCTCAAGCTCACGTCGTATGTGCATGAATACACGGTGCTGGGGCGGGCCTTGCTGGCCAGCCGGCGCAAGATCCTCATCTTCCTGTCGTTCGTCATGATGGTAGTCTTTCTGCTGGGCACAGTGATGTATGTGGTGGAAGGGCCGGAAAACGGTTTCAGCAGTATCCCCACGTCGATATACTGGGCCATCAGCACCATGACCACGGTGGGTTTCGGCGATATCACGCCGAAGACCGACATCGGCCGCACCATCGCCTCGCTGATGATGTTGCTGGGCTGGGGCATCCTGGCAGTGCCCACCGGCATTATCAGCGCCGAGATGACGGTACAGCGCAGCTCCAAGCTGGTCACCACGCGTACCTGCCCCACGTGCCTGAAAGAAGGGCTCGACGACGATGCCAATTTCTGCAAGAACTGCGGTGTCGCATTGCCACCGCTGGCCCGCGATTAGCGCCTGAACCCTTCATCCACCGTTTTTACTTTACTTTTTTAAGGCCAACATGATTCCAGTTCGCCTGATCGCGACGGGCAAGGCCGTGCCGTCGCACAGCGTTACCTCCGCCAGCCTGGACCTGAAACTGGGTCATCCGACCGGCTACACCTTGCGCAAGAGCGGCGTGCTGTCGCGCTTTGTCGCCGCGCCCGACGAATCGCAAAGCCAGCTGGGCGCCGCCGCCCTGCTCGACGCGCTGAAAAATGCCAGCCTGCGTCCAGCCGACATCGATCTTCTGATCTGCGCCTGCGGCGTGCCCGAGCAGGCGTTGCCGAACACGGCCTGCTTCGTGGCCGAACATGCGGGCTTGCCGCCTGGCACGCAAAGCTTCGATGTCAACGCCAGCTGCCTCAGTTTCATGGCTGCCTTCCGCGTGGCCGCGTCCATGCTGGCCGGCGGCGCCTATCGGCGCATCGCCATCGTCTCGTCCGACCTCGCGTCGCGCGGGGTCGACTGGAGCGAGCCGGAAGCGTCGATGATCTTTGGCGACGGCGCCGCCGCCGTCATCGTCGAGCGGGGCGACGGCAGCGCGGGTATCCGCGCCTACAAGATGGGCACGTATCCGGAAGGGCGGCGCTACTGCGAAATCCGCGGCGGCGGTACCGAGCGCAACCCGCGCAACGGCTGCGAACCGGGCGACTATCTGTTCCGCATGGATGGCAAGGCCGTGTTCCGCCTGGCCGTCAAAGTGATGCCGGATTTCCTGGCGGAATTGATGCAGGAATCGGGCGCGGGACTGGACAAGGTCGACGTCGTCGTGCCGCACCAGGCCAGCCCGCTGGGCCTCGCGCATGCGGCGCGCATCCTCGACGTTCCCGATGCTAAAATCATCAAGATCTTTGAAACGCATGGCAACCAGGTGGCCGCGTCCTTGCCCACCGCCCTGCACGAGGCGGTGATGACGGGGCGCGCCGTGGCAGGCCAGCGTTTGCTGATGATGGGCACGGCCGCTGGCCTGACCATCGGCGGCATGATACTTGACCTGTGAAGGTGGTGTGATGAGGCGGATACTGGTCACGGGAGCGACGGGCGGGCTGGGGCGCAATGCCGTGCGCACCCTGCTGGCGCAGGGCGTGGAAGTGCGCGCCACGGGCCGCAACGCCGCCGTGGGCCGCGAACTCGAACGCATGGGCGCGCAATTCGTCGCGCTCGACCTGGCGCAGGCCACGCCGCGCCAGGTCGACGAACTCGTGCGCGGCATGGACACCGTCTGGCACTGCGCTGCGCTGTCGTCGCCCTGGGGCGCGGAACGCGACTTCATCGCCGCCAATGTCACGGCCACGGCCCAGCTGCTGCGCGCGGCCGCCAGCCTGCACGTGGCGCGCTTCGTGCACATCTCCACCCCGGCCATCTATTTCGACTACCGCAACCGCTACGAGGTGCCGGAAACCTTCCGCCCCGACGCCTTCGTCAACGCCTACGCGCGCAGCAAGGCGATGGCGGAAAAACTGGTGCAGGAATGCGTCGACCGCCAGCGCGGCATGACGTGCGTGATCCTGCGACCGCGCGCCATCTTCGGCCCGCACGACCAGGTCCTGATCCCGCGCCTGGCGAGGGTGCTGCAGGAGCGCGGCGGCAAGCTGCCGCTGCCCAATGGCGGCGCGGCCACCATCGACGTCACCTATGTCGACAACGTCGTGCATGCGATGTGGCTGGCCACCGTGCACAAGACCATCGCTTCGGGCGCCGCCTTCAACATCACGAATGGCGAGCCGGCGCGTCTGTGCGACATCTTGCGCACCTTGTTTTGCGGCCATCTGCAGCAGCCGTTCGAGATCGTCAGCGTGCCTTACCGCGTGCTGGCGGTAGTCGCGCGCCTGATGCAGTTCGCCTCGCGCTTCACGCGCCGCGAACCGTCGCTGACGCCCTACAGCATCGGCGCGCTCAGTTTCGACATGACGCTCGATAACGCCAAGGCGCGCAAGGTGCTCGGCTACCGCCCCATCGTCAGCCTGCAGGACGGCATCGCCCGCACGGCGCAGTGGATGCGCCAGGAAGCGGCGGCGCACAAGGTGGGCAAGGAGCGCAATGGCTAGCATCACCGCGTTTCGCGTCGGTCATTGCACGCATCCTTCGTGCATGGTCCTGAAAGGCAGCGGGCTGGCCAGCCGCTGCTTCCCTTCGCGCGCCTACCTGATCGAAACGCGCGCGGGCCTGTACTTGTGGGACACGGGTTACGCCGAGCACTTCCGCGCCGCCACGTCGAAAGGCGTGTACCGCATGTATGCATGGGTGACGCCGATTTTCTTCGACGAGAACGAGTCGCTGCAGGGCCAGCTGCGCGCGCATGGCGTCTCGCCCGGCGACATCCACACCCTGCTGCTGTCGCACTTCCACGCCGACCATATCGCCGGCATGCGCGACTTTCCCGGCGCGCGCCTGATGGCGTCCAAGACGGGCTGGGACGCCGTGCGCGGACTGTCCGGCGTAGCCGCCGTGCGCCAGGCCTTCGTGCCCGAGCTGCTGCCTGCCGACATTGCCGACCGCCTCGCCTTTGTGGAAAGCGTGCCCGAAACGGCCCTGCCGGCGGCCCTGCTGCCGTTTACACACGGGCGCGACGTCAGCGGCACGGGCGAGATTTACATCGTCGACTTGCCCGGCCACGCCATCGGCCATCTGGGCGCCTTCGTGCTGCAGGACGGCGGCTGGACCCTGCTGGCGTCGGACGCGGCCTGGGTGCCGGAAAGTTTCCAGCAGCTGCGCGGACCGTCGGAACTGTCCTTCATCATCCAGCACAAGCGCGCGCCGTACTATGCCACCCTGAACCGCCTGCACCAGCTGCATCGCTCGGGCAATGCGCAGATCCGCATCACGCATGAAGACACGGTTGACTATATTGCCGTGGCGGGCCGCCCGTGAAGCGTATTTTTTGGTTGTTGCTGTCGTACTGGCGCACGCGCCGCCTGCGTTTCACGAGCCGCGCGCAGCTGGCCGCCTACCAGCAGCGGCAGCTGGCCCGTTTCATCGATGTGCTGTGCGCGCGCAGCCGCTACTTTGCCCCATACCGCAACTTGCCGCTCGATGCCTGGCCGACCATGAACAAGGCGCTGATGCTCGAGCATTTCGATGCGATGAACACGCAAGGGGTGACGCTGGCGCAGGCGATGGATGCGGCCATGGCGGCCGAGCATAGCCGCGACTTCACGCCGGCCGTGGGCGACATCACGGTGGGCCTGTCGTCGGGTACCTCGTCGCGGCGCGCCGTGTTTACCGTCAGCCCCCGCGAAAAGGCGCAATGGGCGGGCGTGATGCTGGCCAAGGCGCTGCCCGACGGCCTGTTTTCCGGCGAAAGAGTCGCGCTGTTCCTGCGCGCGAACAGCAATCTGTACACGGCCGTGCGTTCGCCGTGGCTGACCTTTGCGTTTTACGATCTGTTCGAACCGTTCGATGCGCTGTGCGCGCGGCTGGCGCAATACCGGCCATCCGTCATCGTCGCGCCGGCCCAGGTGCTGCGCCAGCTGGCCCTGCGCGTCATCGACGGCAGCCTGGCGCTGGCGCCGAAAAAAGTCATCTCCGTGGCCGAAGTGCTGGAAGCGCAGGACCGCACGCTGATCGTGCAGGCGTTTGGCGCCGTGCATGAAATCTACCAGGCCACCGAGGGTTTCCTTGCCAGCAGCTGCGAGCACGGCGTGCTGCACCTGAACGAAGAATACGTGCACATCGAGCCGCAGTGGCTCGATGCGGAACAACGGCGCTTCGTACCCGTGATTACGGACTTTACGCGCATCACGCAGCCCATCGTGCGCTACCGCCTGGACGATATCCTGATCGCGCGCGCCGCGCCATGCCCGTGCGGCCGCGCCACGCGCGCCATCGATGGCATCGAAGGGCGCTGCGACGACATGTTGCTGCTGCCATCTGTGCAAGGCGGCTCACCGGTCGCCGTGTTTGCCGACGTGCTGACGCGCGCGTTTGCGCAAGCCTTGCCGGCCGATGCCGATTACCGCCTGGTGCAAACGGGCGAAGCTGCCCTGCAGCTGCATGCGGCGCTGGACGATGCCGGCCTGGCCGCCCTGCGCACGCACCTGGCAACGGTGCTGCAGGGCCTGGGCGTGGCTGTCGATAGCCTCGCCTGGACGGCGAGCAGCGAACTGCCTCCCTTTGACCCCACCATGAAACGGCGCCGCATCCGGCGCCTTGCCACCGCATGAAATCTGTAGACACCATGACGCTGTATTCCCGCCTGCTGCACTTGCTGGCTGGCTGGGGCAGCGTCGGCCTCGTGTATTTTTCCAGCGATTTGCTGCAAGGGCAGGGGGTACTGCTGCCCGAAACGGCCATCGACCGCGCCATCCCCTACAGCGACTCTGCCATCTGGCTGTACCTGTCCTTCTTCATCCTGATCCCGTACGCCTACCTGGCTGCCGATGCGGCCCGCGTGCGCTGGCTGGCGCGCGCCATGGCGCTTTCTGCCGTCCTGTGCGGGGTGGTCTTCCTGCTGTACCCGACCACGCTCGCCTACCCGCCCGTGGGCGAGGGCAATGCGTGGAGCACGCAGGCGCTGCGCATGCTGCAGGCGGCGGACTCCACGCAAAACTGCCTGCCGTCGCTGCACGGCGCCCTGACCCTGCTGTGCGTATGGGCCGTGTGCGCCAAACGCCACCTGGTTCGTTCCGCGCTGGCCGTGGTGCTGGGCGTGGCTATCTGCTACGCCATCATCGCGCTGCGCCGGCACGTCAGCATCGACCTGGCCGCCGGCCTGTTTGTTGGCATCGCTGGCGGCATGCTGGCGAAAATGCAGGTATCCTTGGCTGCCCGCCGCGCCGTTTCCATCAAAACCGCACCATGATGAATCCATTTGCCCTGTCGTTCCTGATCATGCTGGCCTTCGTGCTGGCCGAACTGCTGATACTCAAATGGGTACGCAAGACGCCCGTGCCGTGGAAGGACGTGATCTTCAATCTCAATTCCGGCCACATCCTGATGTGGGTGTTCCGCGGCGTGGAAGTGGCGGCCTTCGCCCTGCTGCTGCGCCATGTGAACCTGCACGTCGTCGACCAGTGGCCCGTGGCGGCGCAATGGGTGTTCGCCTTTTTTGCCTGGGACCTGTGCTTTTACTGGATGCACCGGCTGCACCATAAAATCCCGCTGCTGTGGGCCGTGCACGTGGTGCACCACCAGGGCGAGCATTTCAACCTGTCGCTGGGCGTGCGCAATTCCTGGTATTCGTCACTGACGAATTTCCCCTTCATCGCCATCCTGGCTGTGCTGGGCGTGCCGCTGGAAATCTTCCTTGTCGTCTCGTCGCTGCATTACACGGTGCAGTTCTACAACCACAATGCGCTGGTGAACAAGTCCGGCATCCTCGATCGTTTCATGGTCACGCCCTCGCACCACCGCGTGCATCACGGCACGGATAAACGCTATATCAACCGCAATTTCGGCGGCACCCTGCTGCTGTGGGACAGGCTGTTCGGCAGCTTCCAGCCCGAACTCGAGGGCGTGGAAATGCGCTATGGCGTGAAGGGCATGACACCCACGCACAACCCGCTGCTGGCCAGCAACGGGAAATTGTTCAAATGGCTGCGCGCGCGTTTCCCCCACTGGCAGTCGCGCGGCACTTTCCACGTGCCCGAGCTGTTCATCGGCACGGGCGGCGTGATCCTGTTCGGCCTCGTGATCTATTACGTCAACCATGAAGCGGTGCTGGCTGGCGCGCAGCAGGCGATCCTGTTCGCGCTGATCTTCGGCGGCACCCTGGCGCTGGGCGGCCTGTCCGACGCGCGCCGCTGGGGCGCCATCGCCTGGGTGGCCATCGCGCTGGCCATGCCAGCCCTGTATATGGGCTGGTATGGCGTGCGCGACGTGTGGGGCATGGTCTTCCTGGCCGCGCTGCTGGCGCATGGCCTCGATGGCGCGCGCCGCCTGTGGTGGCCGGCGGCAGCGGGGACGCGCGCGTGACGCAGCCTGTGCCTTCGCTGCCGCCGCTGCGCTTTCAGCCAGCCCGCGATTCGGCCTTCCGCCGCGAATTGCGCGCCCGCGCCGACGCTTACCTGGCGGATGAAGGAACGCACCGCTTCGGCGACGCGCGCCTGCATGCGAAAACCGTGTTCCTGGCCGCGCTGACGGTGGGCCTGTATGCGCTGGCGTTGAATGCTGGCAGCACCTGGCCGTTTGTCGCCAGCTATGTCGCTTGCCTGGTCGCGGCCATGGCGCTGGCCATGAATACCTTGCACGATGCCGCCCACAGCGCCGTCTTCCGCCGGGGCTTCCTGAACCGCGTGCTGATACGCCTTGTAGGCTTGCCCGTGGGCGTGGACACGGATTTCTGGACCATCCGCCACGTGCACTTTCATCACACGTATGCGAACGTGGAAGGCTATGACCTCGATACGGAGCCGAACCCCTTCCTGCGCCAGACGCCGTACCAAAGCTGGTCGCCGCAATACCGCTATCAATACCTGTACTGGCCCGTGGTGGCGGCCCTGTCGCTGCCGTACCTGAACTGGTATGGCGACTGGCTGGACCGCTTCGGCAAGACGCCCGTGGCCGCGCACAGCCGGCTGCAGGGCTGGCGCGGCTGGCTGTCGTTCCTAGGCTGGAAGCTGGGCCACGTGGCGCTGGTGCTGGCGCTGCCCATGTGGGTGCTGCAGCAACACGGCATCGGCTGGGGCGTGGTGCTGGGCGCGTATTTCCTGGGCCAAATGATCGCCTCGTGCGCGCTGGTGGCGCTGATCCTCGGTACGCACTGGGCCGAAGTGGAATTCTTTCAGCCGGGCGCGGACGGCACCTTGCCGCACGACTGGTACCAGCACACGTTTTATACGGCCTGCGACTGGACGCCGAAACCGCGCGCGCTGCGCTGGCTAGGCTATTGGCTGGGCGGCTTGAACCTGCACCTCACGCATCACCTGTTCCCCACCTGGAATCACCGCCACTACCCGGCGCTGGCGCGCATCCTGGCCGAACTGGCGCCGCGCCACGGCCTCGTCTACCGCGAACTCGGCTACGGCCAGCTGCAAGAGTCGCAGCAGCAGTTCCTGCGCGCCATGGGCCAGCCGCCCGCCCGCACCTGACGAATCGTGCTTGACTCGGTTTCCGTTCCGTCTTACATTTCTGTAACGACAGAAATTAGAGAAAATCATGGAACTGAGTCCGACCACGCAGAAGTACATTTTGCACTGGGGCGAAATGGGCACGCGCTGGGGCGTCAACCGCACGGTGGCGCAAATCCACGCGCTGCTGTTCCTGGCCAATGAACCGCTGACGGCGGAAGACATCGCGGCCAGCCTGAACGTGGCCAGGTCCAACGTCAGCAACAGCCTGAAGGAATTGCAAAGCTGGGGCCTGGCGCGCAGTACGCACGTGATGGGGGACCGGCGCGACCACTTCGTCGCCCTGCAGGATGTGTGGGAAATCTTCCGCGTCATCATGGAGGAGCGCAAGCGGCGCGAGATCGATCCCACCCTGACGGTGCTGCGCGAATGCGCGATCGAGGGCGAGCACGATGCGGCGATACCGCCGGCCACCCTGGAGCGCATGGGCGAAGTGCTGGCGTTTCTGGAAATGCTCAGCAGCACCTACAGCGATTACAAGAATTTGCCGCCGGCGACCTTGCAGCGTATGCTGTCGATGGGCGGCAAGGTGGCCAAGTTCCTCAGTCCGGAAGACAAACCTGGCAAGCGCGCAAAATCATGAACGGCCCTTCGGAAGGAGAACTGTTCAAGAAGGTGATGGGCGCGCAATGGCTCACGCTGCACCCCGATATCCGCCGCCGCTTCGAGAAAAATCCCGCGCCGGGCCAGCCCCTGTATTACCGGGGTGAACTCAAGGAACTCACCAGCTCGCGCCTGGGAAAATTCCTCGGCTGGCTGACGCGCCCCTTCATTGACGGCGCCCTGATTCCGCATGACGATCACGATTTTCCCGTCGATATCGAAGTCTATTCGCGCCCCGGCTGCCCGTTCATTTTCAAGCAGCGCACCTACCGCTTGCATGGCCGCGCGCCGATCCGCTTCACCTCCTATATGGCCGAAAGCGCGAAGGGCGAAGTGCTCGAATACGTGGGCATGGGCCTGGGCATGAAGCTGGTGCTGCACGTCGAAGACGGCAATCTGCATTTCACCAGCGACGGCTATTTTTGGGATCTTTTCGGCTGGCGCCTGCCGCTGCCCGGCGTGCTCACGCCCGGAAAAACCTTTCTGTGCCACCGCAATGAAACGCCGCAGCAGTTCAACATCCGCATCGAGATTCGCCACGCCCTGTTCGGCACCACGTTCACGCAGGCGGGCGTGTTCCGCGAATCGGCCGCACCGGAAATGAAGGAGACACCATGAATACGCATCTGCTGGCCCTGCAACTGATGGCGGCGCAAGGCTGCCTGGGCGCCTTCGACACCATCTACCACCATGAAATTACGGAGGCGCTGCCGCAAAAGGCATCGGCGCGCCTGGAGCTGACGATCCACGCGACGCGCGCCCTGATCTACAGCCTGCTGTTCGTGGGCCTGGCGGCCTGGGAGTGGCATGGCGCCTGGGCCTGGGTGCTGGTGATCGTCTTTGGCGTGGAAATCGTGCTGACCTTGTGGGATTTCGTCGTCGAGGACCGGACGCGCCTCTTGCCCGCCACGGAGCGGGTTACGCACACGGTGCTGGCGATTAACGCGGGCGCTTTCATCGCCCTGCTGGCCCTGAACAGCAGCGAATGGGCGACCTTGCCGACGGCCCTCGTGTGGCAGCCGTATGGCTGGCTCAGCGTCTTCCTCGCCCTGTGCGGTGTGGGCGTGGGCTTGTCCGGCCTGCGCGACGCGTATGCCGTGTGGCAGCTGGGACGGCGCCAAGTGCAAGAGACAGCAGAGCAAGAGGAGCACCTGCGCTTTGCCAGCACGCCGCAATCCGTGCTGGTGACGGGCGCCACGGGTTTCATCGGCCAGCAGCTGGTTGCCGCCTTGCTGGCCGACGGCCATGCGGTGACGGTGCTGACGCGCCAGCCGAAGCAGGCCGCGTGGACCTTTGATGGCCAGGTGCGCTGTATCCAGTCGTTCGACGAATTGGCGGACGCGCAGCGCATCGACATGGTCGTCAATCTGGCCGGCGCGCGCATCGTCGGGCGGCGCTGGACGGAGGCGCGCAAGACCGCCTTGCGCCGCAGCCGCGTCGCGCTGACGCAGGCACTGGTGGCGTGGATCGCCCGCGCGCAGCACAAGCCGCGGGTGCTGCTGTCGGCGTCGGCCATCGGCTACTACGGCGTGCAGCTGCAGGGCGACGACACGGAATTGACGGAGGAGAGCACACCGCAAGCCATCTTCATGTCGCAGCTGTGCCAGGAGTGGGAAGCGGCCGCGCGCCAGGCGGAGAAATTTGGCGTGCAGGTGGGCTGCATGCGCTTTGGCCTCGTCTTCGGTCACCAGGGTTCGCTGCCGCAGATGCTCTTGCCGGTCCGCTTTGGCGTGGGCGGCCCGCTGGGCAGCGGCAGGCAATGGGTCACGTGGGTGCATGTGCGCGACGTGATCCGCGGCATCGCCCATCTGGCGCGCCGCAGCGAAGAGCAGGCGGTGAGCGGTGCGTATAACTTCTGCGCGCCGGAAGCCATAGCGCAGCGCCGTTTCGCCCAGGTGGCGGGCGCCGTGCTGCACCGCCCCAGCTTCATGCCCACGCCGGCCTTCGTCATGCAAGCCTTGCTGGGCGAGCAGGCCGATTTGCTGGTCGAAGGCCAAAGGGTCGCGCCGCGCCGCTTGCTGGCCGACGGCTTTGTCTTCCGTCATCCGCAGCTGGAAGGGGCGCTGCGCAGCCTGTAGCCGCCGTTCTGAGCGTAGAATGAGGCATGCTCCGGGGTCAGACCCGCCGGGTCTGACCCCATCAGGAGACGCCCATGCCCTCATTCAGCCATACGATAGACAGCCATACCTATACGTTCGCCAGCCTGAAGGAGCTGCTGGCCAAGGCCACGCCGCTGCGTTCGGGCGACGTGCTGGCCGGCGTGGCGGCTGCCAGCGCGCGGGAGCGGGTGGCGGCGCAGCTGGCGCTGGCCGACGTGCCGCTATCGCTGTTCCTCAGCGAGGCGCTGGTGCCGTACGACGAGGACGAGGTCACGCGCCTGATCATCGACAGCCACGAGCGCACCGCCCTTGCGCCGATTGCGCACCTGTGCGTGGGCGATTTTCGCGACTGGCTGCTCGATGACGCGACGGATACGCAAACGCTGGCGCGCGTCGCCGCCGGCATCACGCCGGAAATGGCGGCCGCCGTCTCAAAAATCATGCGCTTGCAGGACCTAGTGCTGGTGGCCCGCAAGTGCCGGATCGTCACGGCCTTTCGCAATACCCTGGGACTGGAAAACCGTTTGTCCACGCGGCTGCAGCCGAACCACCCGACGGATGACGCGACGGGGATTGCCGCCTCCATACTCGATGGCCTGCTGCTGGGTAGCGGCGACGCCGTGATCGGCATCAATCCCGCCACCGACAATGTGGCGCAGGTGGTCTCGCTGCTGCACCTGCTCGACGCCGTCATCGACCAGTACCGGATTCCCACGCAGTCATGCGTGCTCACGCACATCACCAATACCATCGAGGCGATACGCCGCGGCGCGCCCGTCGACCTCGTGTTCCAGTCGGTGGCGGGTACGCAGGCGGCCAACCGCAGCTTCGGCATCGACCTGGCGCTGCTGGCCGAAGGGCAGGCGGCGGCCCTGTCGCTGGGGCGCGGCACGGTGGGCAACAACGTCATGTACTTCGAGACGGGGCAGGGCAGCGCGCTGTCGGCCGGTGCGCACCACGGCATGGACCAGCAGACGTGCGAGGCACGCGCGTATGCGGTGGCGCGCGCGTATCAGCCGCTGCTGGTCAATTCCGTCGTCGGCTTCATCGGCCCCGAATATCTGTACGACGGCAAGCAGATCATGCGCGCGGGGCTGGAAGACCATTTCTGCGCCAAGCTGCTTGGTCTGCCCATGGGCTGCGACGTGTGCTACACCAACCATGCGGAAGCGGACCAGGACGACATGGATGCCTTGCTGACCATGCTGGGCGTGGCCGGCTGCAACTTCATCATGGGCGTGCCGGGCGCGGACGACATCATGCTCGGCTACCAGAGCACCTCGTTCCACGACGCCCTGTATGCGCGCCGAGTGCTGGGCTTGCGCCCTGCGCCGGAATTCGAAGCCTGGCTGGCGCGCATGCGGATCACGGATGTGCAGGGCCGCTTGAGCGAAGCGCTGGCGCCGGCTTTCCAGGCGGCCCTGCTGCGCCTGGACGACTAGGAGGGCGCATGGACGAAACCAACCCTTGGCAGGCCCTGCGCGCGCATACGGCGGCGCGCATCGCGCTCGGGCGCCGTGGCGTCAGCGTGCCGACCAAGGCGCAGTTGGCGTTCCAGCTGGCCCACGCGCAGGCGCGCGACGCCGTGCATCTGGCGCTCGATGGCGAGGGCCTGGCGCGCGTCCTGGCCGCGCAGGGGCAAGACTGCGTGCAGCTGCACAGCGCGGCCGCCACGCGCGCCGACTATCTGCAACGGCCCGACCTGGGGCGCCGGCTCGACGAAGGCTCACGGGCGCGGCTGGCCACCGCTGCCACGGGAGTTGACCTGGCGCTGGTGGCGGCCGATGGCCTGTCGGCGCTGGCCGTGCAGCGCCACGCGGCACCGTTCCTGGCCGCCCTGCGCGAACGGCTGGCGCTGGAGACGTGGACGCTGTCGTCGCTGCACATTGTGGCGCAGGGAAGGGTAGCTGTCGGCGACGAGGTGGGGGAATTATTGCAGGCGCGCGCCGTGCTGGTGCTGATCGGCGAGCGGCCCGGCTTGACTTCTCCGGACAGCCTGGGCCTGTACCTGACGTGGGCACCTGCAGTGGGCTTGCTGGACGAGCGCCGCAACTGCATTTCGAACGTGCGTCCCGAGGGGCTGGCGTATGCGCAGGCGGCATACCGGCTGCACTATTTGCTGTCGCAGGCGTTCAGCCGGCAGTTGTCGGGCGTGGCATTGAAGGATGAAACGGTGGAAGAGGGCGCGGCCCTGGCGGGGGCGCGCAACTTCCTGCTGGAATGATCAGACTTCGCGGATTTCGTCCAGCGGCCAGCGCGGGCGCACGTTGAACGAGTAATCGTGCTTGGCGGCGTCGGGGTTGATCTGCAGGCGCATGGCGCCGGCAAAGGCGATCATGGCGCCGTTGTCGGTACAGAATTCCAGCTCCGGGTAATACACTTTGAAGCGCTTCTTGGCGGCCGCTGCGTTGAGCGAGGCGCGCAACTGCGCGTTGGCGCCCACGCCGCCGGCGATCACCAGGCGTTTCAAACCCGTGTGCTTGAGGGCCGACACGCATTTGGCCGTCAGCACGTCGACGATGGCGTCGACGAAGCCGCGCGCGATGTTCGCCTTGTCCTGTTCGCAGATATTCGCGATGACTTTTTCTTCATGGTTTTTCACCACCGTCAGCACGGCCGTCTTCAGGCCGGAAAAGCTGAAATTGAAATCCTTCGAATGCAGCATGGGGCGTGGCAGTTTATACGCGAGCGGGTCGCCAAATTCCGCCAGGCGCGAAATGGCGGGGCCACCCGGATAACCGAGTCCCAGCAGCTTGGCCGACTTGTCGAACGCTTCGCCGGCAGCATCGTCCAGCGTTTCGCCCAGCATCGTGTACTGGCCCACGCCATCGACGCGCATCAGCTGCGTGTGGCCGCCCGACACCAGCAGGGCGATGAACGGGAATTCCGGCGGCTCGGATGCCAGCAAGGGCGACAGCAGATGGCCTTCCAGATGGTGAATGCCCAGCACCGGCTTGTTGATGGCCAGGCCCAGGCTGCAGGCGACGGAGGACCCGACCAGCAGCGCGCCGGCCAGGCCAGGACCTTGCGTGTAGGCGATGGCGTCGATTTCGGGCAGGGCGATGCCGGCCCTGGTCAGGGTTTCTTCGAGCAGCGGGATGGCGCGGCGGATATGATCGCGCGACGCCAGTTCCGGCACCACGCCGCCATATTGCTCGTGCATGGTGACTTGCGAATAGAGGGCATGCGACAGCAGGCCGCGTTGCGTGTCGTACAAGGCCAGGCCGGTTTCGTCACAGGAGGATTCGACGCCAAGAACAATCATGAAGGTGCTAAATAGGGAGGAGTAATCCGCCATTGTAATGGAAAGCCCACCAGCAGGCTCCAGGGTGCAAGCGCCGCGTGGCATTTGCACCCATGCTCAAGCGTGATCAGGCAGCGCGCGCGCGTTGACGGCGGCTGACGACCCATGGCAGCAGCAGGCCGCCCAACAGCATCATCCAGGTCGACGGTTCTGGTACCGGCAGAGCGGTGGTATGGATAGTCAGGAAGGAATTTTCGGCGCCCAGCCAGCCACTCGATGATATTTTCCGTTCGTCGCCAAACTCATTGTAGTAGTAGCCATAGCCCAATTGGAGGAACAGGTTGCCTTCGAGGCTAAGGCTGACAGTATCAGGCAGATCCAGCAGGCCGGTATTAAAGCTGAGCAGGCCGCTTCCATTGATATTTTCCTCCTTCGCTCCCACGAGACTGAGCTGCTTGCCATCTGTGCCGCGCACAGACAGATAGGCCGTGGCGACGCTGGTGGCATGGCCAGGTTGTCCGCTGTAACCTGGCGGCGCCTCGCTGTCCTGCAATAGACCGGACAGTTGCGATGAATAGGAGAAGCCGGTGATCTTGTAGCCAGGCTTTGCCGTCAGTTGGAATGATTGCGTGCCTAGGAGGGGAACCGAGTTGTACTTGTTCAAGCCCGCGCCGAAATCCAGGGTAGCCGCTCCTGGTGTGCTGGAAACGAGCGTGGGACTTGCAGGTTTGTCGAACCAGTATTGAACTTCCGCCGGATAGTTGATGGTGATGGAGCCGAGATCGGCGGGAGGAGCGGCATGCGCGCCAGGCATCATCAGGAAGGCGGCGAAACCGATTGCGGCAAGTCGTGTGGAAGGATGCATATGAACCTCTTTGTTGGACAGTGGGAAATCTTCATCGAAATGATGCTTAAAATACATGCCAATAATACATGTATTTAGTAAAAAAGCATCGGTGATTGTTTTCGTTTGCCGCATTGCCTTTGTTTTCATGCACTGTTTTCCGGCTATTTTTGCGCCGTGCTGGTGCGTCATTGCCTGACATGGTGAGGTACCACCTCGGCGCCTCTGCGACACCGTTCATGGCACCACTCTTGCTTATGCATGCGTGTGCCTTTTCAAGGGAGTTCACGATGCCAGAACAATGGAAAATGATTTGCCGCCTGAAGGACATGCCGCTGGCGGGCGCGCGCATGGTGCAGCGGGGCCTGGCGTGGCAGGATTTACCGGGCGTGGCGCTGTTTCGCGCAGCTGACGATATGGTGTACGCGCTGCTCGACACGGTGCCTTGCCTGGGCGGCCCGCTCGCGCAGGGAGTGCTGATGGAGAAAAACCTGATGGGGCCGAAGAACAGCTGGATCATCGAGCTCGATTCGGGCCGCCTGGTGGCGCCCGTGCAGGGCATGGCGCGCATGTACGCCGTGCGCATCCTGGACGGACGCATCTACCTGGACTTGAAGGAGCTCAATGTCCCGGCCAGCAAGGCCGAGCAGGCGCTGGCCGGCTCGTTTGCGCTGCTGCCGCATGTGCAGATGGCATGATATGCCTCGTGGTGGTGTCGGCTTGCGCGCTGTGCGCTAAGCCGACCTACGGCCGGTCGAGTAGGTCGGATTAGGCCCACAGGGCCGTAATCCGACAACATTGTTGGCCGTAATATTTTACGCCGGGCGATTGACGAGATGCGCATGCGCATCGCGCAGCATGGTCGCCGTCGTGTCCCAGTCGATGCAGCCGTCGGTGACGGAGCAGCCGTAGGTCAGTTGCGACAGGTCTTGCGGGATCTTCTGGTTGCCGCCAACGATGTTCGATTCGATCATCACGCCCACCAGCGAGCGGTTGCCCTGGCGGATCTGGTTGACCACGTCGCCCATCACCAGCGGTTGCAGTTCCGGCTTCTTGTAGCTGTTCGCATGCGAGCAGTCGACCACCAGATTGGCCGGCAGCTTGGCCTTGGCCAGCGCCTGTTCGGCGATGGCGATCGACACCGAATCGTAGTTCGGACGGCCGTCGCCGCCGCGCAGCACGACGTGGCCGTACGCGTTGCCGCGCGTGCGCACGATGGCGACATTGCCTTCGCCATTGATGCCCAGGAAGGAGTGCGGGTGCGCCGACGACAAAATCGCGTTGACGGCGATGCTGATGTCGCCATCGGTGCCGTTCTTGAAGCCGACTGGCGTCGACAGGCCCGACGACATTTCGCGGTGCGTCTGCGATTCCGTCGTGCGCGCGCCGATGGCGGTCCAGGCGATCAGGTCGCCCAGGTATTGCGGCGAGATCGGGTCCAGCGCTTCGGTGGCGGTAGGCAGGCCCAGCTCGCACACGTCGAGCAGGAACTGGCGCGCCTTTTCCATGCCTTCGTTGACCTTGAACGAATCGTCCATATACGGGTCGTTGATATAGCCTTTCCAGCCCGTGGTGGTACGCGGTTTTTCGAAATACACGCGCATCACCAGCAGCATCGTGTCCTTGACTTCCTCTTGCAGCGCTTTCAGGCGGCGCGCGTAATCGAGGCCGGCGACGGGGTCGTGGATCGAGCATGGGCCGACGACGACGAACAGGCGCTGGTCCTTGCGGTCGATGATGTTGCGCAGCGCTTCGCGGCCGCGGCTGACGGTGTCGAAGGCGCTCTCCGACAGGGGCAGCTTGGCGTGCAGTTCGGCTGGTGTCGGCATGGGCGCGAAAGAGGTGACGTTGATATTTTCGATGTCTGGCGTATTCATGATTCTGGCTCGGCTTTCGCGATTGCGTTCTTTAAGAGGCAATAGTGTAGCGGAAATGCGGCCTGGCGGCGGGGATGGGGCCAAAACGGCAATGGTTCAGTTGTTTTTATGGCAGGGCCGGCACGCTGCCGGCCCTGTGCGTTCAATGGCCGCCGGCCAGGCTGGCGCCAACGCTGTAGCGGGCGATGCGCTGGTAGTTGCCGGCCAGCTCGGGCGGCCGGGGCAGGCCGGGATGGCGCTTCACATGCTCGAGGATGGCGCTTTCGTGCTGGCGTATCTGCGCGTCGAGGCAGGCGATCTGCTGGCGCAGCAGGGCGTGCAGCGCATGCTGGCCAGCCTGCAGATGCACATTCAGGCGCGCCGATTCCTGCTGGCGCACGCCTTCGATGGCGTGCAGGCGGCGCAGCCACAGGCGCAGTTCCACGTAGGCGGGCGAGGGCGGCGTCCAGCGCGCGGGGCGCCTGTGCGCACAGTAGTTGGCCAGCACCACGGCGCTGTGCGCCGCGTCATCGGGCAAGCCCTGGCCACGCAGATAGTCGTCCAGTTGCGCGGGCTGGGCATCGCAAACCACCATGCCCATGTCGGCCAGCATGCGGGCTGGCCCCTCGCTGTACGGCATATCGAGGCGCATGCAGACGCGCAAGCCGATGACGGGCACGTCGTTCCTTTGCAGCCAGCTGCGCAGCCAGCGGTAGCCGGCCACGTCGTTTTCCAGCACTTTGCACAGCACTTCGTTGCCCGTGAGCAGCACGGCTTTCAGCAGCAGCTTGCTCGTTTCGATGCCGACGAAGGCCGTTTCCCGTTTGATCGCGTGTTCCATTATGAGTCCCCCTGTGCAGTCTTATACGCAGCGATGGCGCGTTTGGATGCAGCCGCGATGCGGATTCATTCAAAAAAGAGCTTGAAAGACTGTTGCATAGTCGCCTACGGCGTCTTCCAGTGCCTCTGCAAGGGGAAAAATCCGTGTAAGCTGGCGCCATGACGACTGTTTCCATACCCCATACCGATGTGGCCGGTGAGCCATTCCCCGCAGCACGTTTCATCAAGGAAATAGGACGTGGCAAGAACGGCGCGCGCAGCATGACGCGTGACGACGCCCGCGCCCTGTACCGCGCCATGCTCGAGGGCCGCGTGTCGGAGCTGGAGCTGGGCGGCATTTTATTGTCGATGCGCATCAAGGGCGAGTCCGTGGACGAGATCGCCGGCTTCCTCGACGCTGCCGAAGCCTCATTTGCCCCGCTGGCCGCGCCGGCCGGTGAATTTGCGCCGATCATCATTCCCAGCTACAACGGCGCGCGCAAGATGGCCAACCTGACGGCCTTGCTGGCGCTGCTGCTGGCGCGCGCGGGCGCACCCGTGCTCGTGCATGGCGTGACCAGCGACCCGGGCCGCATCACGACGGCCGAAGTGCTGGCCGCGCTGGGCGTGCCCGCTTCCACGGACCATGCGCAAGCCGAGGCCGCCATGGCGCGCGGCGAAGCCGCCTTCCTGCCCATTGAGGCCCTGGCGCCGCGCCTGGCCTGGATGCTGTCGTTGCGGCGCGTGCTGGGCGTGCGCAATTCCACGCACACCCTGGTGAAAATCATGCAGCCGTTCGCCGGCCCGGCCCTGCGCCTGGTGTCGTACACGCATCCGGAATACCTGGAAATGCTCGGCGAATATTTCCTCACCGCCTCTGATCCCGCGCGCGGCGACGCTTTCCTGATGCGCGGCACGGAGGGCGAAACGGTGGCCAACGCCAACAAGGCGCAGCAGATCGACTGGTTCCATGGCGTGGAGCGTACGGTACTGGTGGAAAAGCAGTTGCTGGTGGAAGAGTTGCCACATTTGCCGGCCGAGCGCGACGCAACCACGACGGCGGCCTGGATCGCGGCCGTGCTGCGCGGCGACGTGCCCGTGCCGCCGTCGATCGCCGAGCAGGTGGAGCAATGCTTGACGACATCGCGGCAGATTGCAGCACGGCCGCGCTAGCCGCGTCGCCGCAGTTTACAATGGCGTCTTTGTAATCAGCGGTGACCGGAATTCTTATGGCAAAACAATTTGATGTGGCAGTGATCGGCGCGGGCGCGGCCGGCATGATGTGTGCGGCTGTTGCCGCCCAGCAAGGCAAGCGCGTGGTGTTGATCGATCACGCGGCCAAGCTGGCCGAAAAGATCCGCATCTCGGGTGGTGGACGGTGTAATTTCACCAATATCAATGCCACCCCGCAAAATTTCCTCTCGGAAAACCCGCATTTCTGCAAGAGCGCACTGTCGCGCTACACGCCGCAGGATTTCCTCGCGCTCGTGAAAAAATACCGGATCGGCTACCACGAGAAGCACAAGGGCCAGCTGTTTTGCAATGAATCGGCCGAGCAGATCATCGACATGCTCAAGGACGAGTGCGCCGCTGGCGGCGTGCATTGGCGCATTCCGTGCAAGATCGACAATGTTGTCCAGCAAGCGGATGGCGGCTTCGTGCTGCAGACCGATAGCGGCGACATCGAGACGGCCAGCGTCGTCATCGCCACGGGCGGCCTGTCGATCCCGAAGATCGGCGCCACGGATTTTGCCTACCGCATCGCCAAGCAATTCGACTTGACGATGGTCGAGCCGCGTCCGGCCCTGGTGCCGCTGACGTTCGATGCGGCCAGCTGGGCGCCGTTCGCGGAATTGTCCGGTATCGCCCTGGAAGTGGATGTGGAAACAGGCAGCCTGAAAGGACGCAAGGCGACGGGCGCGCGTTTCCGCGAAGATTTGCTGTTCACGCACCGCGGCCTGTCGGGTCCGGCGATTTTGCAGATTTCCAGCTACTGGCTGCCGGGCGAACCCATCGTCATCAATCTGCTGCCGGAAGTGGACGTGGCGCAGACCTTGATCGAAGGCAAGGGCACCCTGAAGAAACAACTGGGCAATATCGTCGCGCAATGGCTGCCGCAACGCCTGGCCGACTGCCTGCTGGCCGTCAACGGCCTGGCGCCGGACGCGCGCATCGCCGACATGCCCGATGCACAGCTGCGCAAGCTGGGCCAGGCCATCAATGCCTGGTCCATCGTGCCGAACGGTTCCGAAGGCTACCGCAAGGCGGAAGTGACGCGCGGCGGCATCGACACGCGCGAGCTGTCGCAGCAGACCATGATGGCCAATAAAGTGCCGGGCCTGTATTTCATCGGCGAATCCGTCGATGTGACGGGCTGGCTGGGTGGCTACAACTTCCAGTGGGCCTGGGCTTCCGGCGTGGCGGCAGGTATTGCCTTGCAGTAAGCTACTCTGTAAGATGGGGTTCTGGCGCCCGGTGCGCCACCCCGGTGCGTGGTTTACGCCACATTCCGGCAGCGACCGCAGGCTGCATGCCGCACGCAAGTGGGGGAGGGGCTTCCCTTTCCGAATAAAAGCTGCTACTATCTATCTCTTCCTATACACCACCTCAACGGTTTGAATTTTACATGACCACTATTCGCCTTAAAGAAAACGAGCCGTTCGAAGTCGCAATGCGTCGCTTCAAACGCACCATCGAAAAAACGGGTCTGCTGACCGAATTGCGCGCTCGCGAATTCTACGAAAAGCCAACAGCTGAGCGCAAGCGCAAGCTGGCAGCTGCTGTCAAGCGTCATTACAAACGCATCCGCAGCCAACAACTGCCGAAAAAATTATTCTAAGACTGTTCAGTCAGAACCAACCCGGGTAGTTCGGCGCATTGTTCGCCACGGGTTTTGTTTTGATTCGCCTGGAGTGATACTTCAGATGAGTCGCATACCCGCTCCGGTTCGCCGCAGCGGGTTTTCGCTTTTGTGGCCGCCTGCTTGGAGTGCCTGCACGAGCATCGAACCCTACTTACCAACACGAGGATTGCCATGAGCTTGAAAGAACAAATTACCGAAGACATGAAAAACGCCATGCGCGCCAAGGAAGCGGGCAAGCTGGGCACGATTCGCCTGTTGCTGGCGGAAATCAAGCGCAAGGAAGTCGACGAACGCATCGAACTGACGGATGCCCACGTGACGGCCATCGTGGAAAAGATGATCAAGCAGCGCAAGGATTCGATCACCCAGTTCGAAGCCGGTGGCCGCGCCGACCTGGCCGACATCGAAAAAGCCGAACTGGTGCACCTGACGGGCTATATGCCTGCCGGCCTGTCGGACGAAGAAGTGTCGGCCGAAGTCGCTGCCGCCGTGGCCGCCTCGGGCGCCGCAGGTCCGCAAGACATGGGCAAAGTCATGGCCATCGTCAAGCCGAAGCTGGCTGGCCGCGCCGACATGACGGTGGTGTCCGCCCTGGTCAAGAAAGCCTTGACGCCGGCAGCGTAAGCAACAATAGTAGCAAGGGCTGCCAGCCGTCGCGCTGGCAGCCTGTTAACAGCCCACACGTTGACCTGGCTCAACCTCAGGCCACGTGCGGTAGTATAGTCTGACCTATAACAAGACCCGCCCTAGCCAGTGATACCTCAATCCTTCATTTCCGATTTGCTCAACCGCGTCGATATCGTCGATGTCGTGGGGCGCTATGTGCAACTGAAAAAAGGTGGCGCCAATTTCATGGGCTTGTGCCCGTTCCACAGTGAAAAGTCGCCCAGCTTTACCGTCAGCCCCACCAAGCAGTTCTATCACTGCTTCGGCTGTGGCGCGCATGGCACCTCGATCGGCTTCCTGATCGAGTACTCGGGCATGGGCTTTGTCGACGCCGTCAAGGACCTGGCGCAGAACGTGGGCATGGTCGTGCCGGAAGCGGACGACAAGATTCCGCCAGCCCAGCGCGCGCAGATCCAGGCGCAGAGCCTGGCCTTGTCCGACGCCATGACGCAGGCGTGCGATTATTACCGCGGGCAATTGCGCCATGCGCCCGAAGCCATCGCCTACCTGAAGAACCGGGGCTTGACGGGCGAAGTGGCCGCTCGCTTCGGCATGGGTTTTGCGCCCGGAGGCTGGGACAACCTGCGCTCCGTCTTCCCCGAATACGACGTGGTGGCACTGGCCGAGGCAGGCCTCGTGATCGACAAGGTCGATGAAGAGGGCAACAACCGCAAGCGCTACGACCGTTTCCGCGAACGCATCATGTTCCCGATCCGCAATACGAAGGGGCAAGTGATCGCCTTTGGCGGTCGCGTGCTCGACCATGGCGAACCGAAATACCTGAACTCGCCGGAAACCCCCTTGTTTTCCAAGGGATTCGAACTATATGGGTTGTTCGAAGCGCGCCAGGCCATCCGCGACGCCGGCTACGTGCTGGTGACGGAGGGCTATATGGATGTGGTGGCGCTGGCGCAGATGGGTTTCCCGCAGGCAGTGGCGACCCTGGGCACGGCGTGCACGCCGACCCACGTGCAAAAACTGCTGCGCCAGACCGATAACGTGATTTTCAGCTTCGATGGCGACAAGGCCGGCCGCCGTGCCGCCCGCCGCGCGCTGGAAGCGAGCCTGGCCCACGTGTCGGACAATAAAACGATCAAATTCCTGTTCTTGCCCTCGGAACACGATCCGGACAGCTATATCCGCGAATTCGGCGCCGAGGGGTTTGAGCAGCAAGTGCATGAAGCCATGCCACTGTCGCAATTCTTGCTGAAAGAAGTGTCGGGCGAGCATGATCTGTCGGAACCGGAAGGGCGCGCCCGCGTGCAGTTCGACGCCAAGCCGCTGCTGCAGCTGATGGCGCCGTCGTCCCTGCGCCTGCAGATCGTGCGCGGCCTGGCGCAGTTGACGCAGTCCACGCCGGCCGAGATTGAAGCCCTGTTCGAGCTGGCCAAGCCCGTTGCCGTGGCGCACCGGGCGCCGCCGAAATCGGGCCGCCCCGTACCTGTCGGGCTGGAATTGAAGATCATGCGCATGCTGGTGGCGCATCCGCCGCTGACGATGCGTATCGACGAGGCCGCCCTGGCCGCCTTCCAGCACTTGGGGCCGGATGCGGCGCACAGCCTGGGGCAGCTGGTGGCCGTGGGCCAGGCCTTGGGCGAGCACGGCAGTTTTGCCGCGCTGGCGCAGCAGTTGAAGGAGCTGGGCAGCGAATACGACGAGATCATCGGCGAGATCGCGGCCGGCACGGAATCCGATTACGACAGCGAATTGTCGTGGCTGGTGAGCACCATCCGCGAGATCAAATTGAATGCCTTGAAGGCGGAATTGCAGCAATTGTTTGCGTCGGGTTTGCCATCGGAGAAAATTGGTGTACGCTACCGCGAAATCATGCAGGAGCAGGGGGCGCTGGAACGCGAGCGCGACGCCGAGTTGGTGAATCGCTAACCTTGCTCTGAGGGTATGGCGCGCACTGGAAAAACATTTTTCGCGTGCTATAATTAAATGCTAAGTATTGTGTGCTTTGGCAAGCTAGTTCTGTTTCGTAAATAGTATTTGTTTTCAGTAAGTTAGGCTCTTGATCGGCGCGGTGGATCGTGTCGGCAGCCAGGGCCAACAGGCGCTTTCGGCGTTGCGGGCAAGGCTCGCAGACGCTGGCAAGCCGCGCCAGGCTCTCGCTCCCAACGCGGTCGATGCAGGAATTTTTGCCGAGGCGGCTGGCAACAGCCGGTGGACAGGAATTGCTGCGCTTCCCGCGGATCGTGGCCGATGAGGTGTAAGTAACGTAACAGTGTCGAATTTGCGTAGTCGGCAGGTTCGAAGATGGTGGTTCCCGCAGGTAGACAGGGAACTGGCAGCAAACTTTATCCTAATCCACCGTAAAGCAAGTCGTTGTGTAATCGAAAGCGCCTGTGCCAATCAAGAAACCCGAATCCAAAGCGGCTGCAAAGCCCACTAAAGTTACCACGAAAGCCGAAAAGGCGCTCGACCGGCCAGAAGCGCGCGTCACCAGTGCGCCTGTGGTCAGCCAGACCACCGACGCCGCCACCCTGGCCGCGATCGATACGTCCGGTTATGTCTTGCCGTCGGTAAAAGTGCCAGGCCGCCGCGGCCGCAAGCCTAAAGAATTCCAGCCAGAAAATGATGAAGTCGCCGCCCTGAATGCCGTTGAGCGGGCCGAACTGAAGGCCGTCGACAAGGCCAAGGCCAAGGACCGCAAGGCGAAAGAGCGCGCGCTGCTGAAAGATGCGTTCTCGTCCGATACGGAAGCGAGCGAGGAAGAACTTGAGCGCCGGCGCCAGAAACTCAAGACCCTGATCAAGTTCGGCAAGGAACGCGGTTTCCTGACCTACGCGGAAATCAACGATCACTTGCCCGAAAACATCGTCGACCCGGAAGCCATCGAAGGCATCATCGGTACCTTCAATGACATGGGCATCGCCGTCTACGAGCACGCGCCCGATGCGGAAACGTTGTTGCTGTCCGATAACGTTGCCGTCGTCACCAGCGACGACGAGGCGGAAGCAGCGGCCGAGGCCGCATTGTCGACCGTCGATTCCGACTTCGGCCGCACCACCGACCCCGTGCGCATGTACATGCGAGAGATGGGCTCGGTCGAGCTGCTGACGCGCGAAGGCGAGATCGAGATTGCCAAGCGCATCGAAGATGGCTTGAAAGACATGATCCAGGCTATTTCCGCCTGCCCCGTGACGATCGCCGAGATCATCGCCGCTGCCGACCGCATCGCCAACGAAGAGATCAAGATCGACGAAATCGTCGACGGCCTCGTCGATGAAAACGAACCGGTCGCCGCCGCCCCTGTCGTGGCCGCTCCCGTCGAAGAAGACGAGGAAGAAGGCGAAGCGGAAGAAGAGGAAGAAGAAGAGGAAGAAGAAGCGAGCGCTTCGGGCGCGGCCGGTTTCTCGGCCGAACAGCTGGAAACCCTGAAACGCACGGCGCTGGAAAAATTCGCCATCATTTCGCAGCAGTTCGACAAGATGCGCCGCGCCTTCGAAAAAGAAGGCTACAACTCGAAACCGTACGCCAAGGCACAGGAAGCTATTTCGCAAGAGTTGCTGGGCATCCGCTTCACGGCCAAGGTCGTGGAAAAGCTGTGCGACACCCTGCGCGGCCAGGTCGACGAAGTGCGCCATATCGAGAAGCAAATCCTCGACGTGGCCGTGAACCGCTGCGGCATGCCGCGCGCCCACTTCATCAAGGTCTTCCCGGGCAATGAAACCAACCTCGACTGGGTCGATGGCGAAGTCAACGCAGGACACGCGTACAGCGCCATCCTGGGCCGCAACATTCCGACCGTCAAGGAACTGCAGCAGCGCCTGATCGACCTGCAAGCGCGCGTTGTATTGCCGCTGCCGGATTTGCGCAACATCAACCGTCAGATGGCGGCCGGTGAAATGAAGGCGCGCAAGGCCAAGCGCGAAATGACGGAGGCCAACTTGCGCCTGGTCATTTCGATCGCCAAGAAATACACGAACCGCGGCCTGCAATTCCTCGACCTGATCCAGGAAGGCAATATCGGCCTGATGAAGGCCGTCGACAAGTTCGAGTACCGTCGCGGCTACAAGTTCTCGACGTATGCGACCTGGTGGATCCGCCAGGCCATCACGCGCTCGATCGCCGACCAGGCGCGCACGATCCGTATTCCCGTGCACATGATCGAGACGATCAACAAGATGAACCGCATCTCCCGCCAGATCCTGCAAGAAACGGGCGCGGAACCCGATCCGGCCACCTTGGCGATCAAGATGGAAATGCCCGAGGACAAGATCCGCAAGATCATGAAAATCGCCAAGGAACCGATCTCGATGGAAACGCCGATCGGCGACGACGACGATTCCCACCTGGGCGACTTCATCGAGGACAACAACACCCTGGCGCCGGCCGACGCAGCCCTGCACGCCTCCATGCGCGGCGTGGTCAAGGACGTGCTCGATTCCCTGACGCCACGCGAAGCGAAAGTGCTGCGCATGCGTTTCGGCATCGAGATGTCCACCGACCACACGCTGGAAGAAGTGGGCAAGCAATTTGACGTGACGCGCGAGCGCATCCGCCAGATCGAAGCCAAGGCGTTGCGCAAGCTGCGCCACCCATCGCGCTCCGACAAGCTGAAAAGCTTCTTGGAAGGCAACTAGAAGCCAATAGGGCTTGACGTACGCCCCTGATACCCCTATCCTCGCGTGTCCGTTTCCAAAACGGCCGCGCGAGGCGGGCATCAACAGCGCCGCCACGCCGCAGTCCCCTGGGCCTCTAGCTCATGCTTGGTTAGAGCAGCGGACTCATAATCCGTTGGTGCCGTGTTCGACTCACGGGAGGCCCACCAGAATTTAGCAGTAATAGAACAAGCCCCAGCGGGTAACTGCTGGGGCTTTTTTTATGCGCGTGACAGTCACTGCAAGGTTGTGTCGTTTGGATGGGCTAGCTGGATTCTTCACTAATATCATCTTTATATCGGTATGGAGTGCATTGGAAGTGCTGCGCACTTTGCTTGCCGTTCGATCTTGTATTTGCAATTACGTACGCTACAGGTCATTATCGGTGTTCAATGCGGCTATGGTTGGGCTTGTGTTTGAATGGCGGACCTGACCCTGCCACTCGTTAATTGATTTTTATTGGTATGGAGGTTTAATGAAAAAGAATTTTGGTTTTGTATTGATTGTATGTTTATTGGAATTAATTTTGCTCCATATAGTTTATTCCTCAGTGTATAACTACTCTGATATTAAAAATGTGGTTGATGCATTTGCGTTTGGTGGCACATTGGTTGGGATTCTGGTCGGTGTTATAGCGATAATATACGCTTTCTATCAAGGTGCAGCACAACAAGAAACAAACAATGCTATGGTTTCTGAATTGACGAAATTGGCTACAATTAAGGAGGAAATTGGTAATTCAGCAAGATTGTTGGGGAAGGAGTTGGGAGAGCTGGATAGAATTTCTGAGAAGTTGAATTTGATTGAAAATAGTGTAAGTACTACGCATGAGGGGATCAAGGAAATTTCTGTAAAAATTGGGAATGATAGTAGTTTGAGTTCAAAATTTGGTTCGGAATCGCTCGTTGTTATAGATAATAAATACGTAATAAAATTTCTCGATATTTATATTAATAAGCAGGCAAAATTTTATCTTTTCTTTTTTGCGTATCTTCTTAAAAACAGAGGAGTTAAAACTGTAGAAGAACATATTGATGAGTTTTTCAAAATTGCTGAAAAGTACGAGGTTGAGTATAGAAAAAAATATTACACATTTCATGTTAAGTACGTAGTATTTCAGTGTTTGTTGGCAGTATTTTCTTCTCTTGGGATAATTTCAATTTCCGAAGAGGATATTGACAGGGATGAGGAATATATTTCTTGGGATATTAAGGATGAATTTATTGGTGAGGTTGATAGAATTTATGGCATGCTTTTAAAGGCGACGGATGATATTGATCATACTAAAATTTTAGAAGAAGTATATGCGCTGAGGTAATTTCCCATAGCTATTTTCTTTTCATGGAATTTTGATTTAGTCTTGGTGAGTATGAAATTTCTCAATGCCTGTTTTTTTTATTATAGTGAATTATGTGTCTCATAATCCGTTGGTGCCGTGTTCGAATCACGGGAGGCCCACCAGAATTTAGCAATATTAGAACAAGCCCCGGCGGGTAACTGCCGGGGATTTTTTTATGCGCGTGACAGTCACTGCAAGGTTTTGACGTTTGGATGGGCTAGCTGGATTCTTCACTAATATCATATTTATATCGGTATGGAGTGCATAAGAGGCGTCATGAACTCTGCCAACCGTCCGATCTTGTATTTGCAATTACGTACGCTACAAGTCATTATCGTTGTTTAATGCGGCTATAGTTGGGCTTGTGTCTGAATGGCGGACCTGACCCTGCCACCCTTGGCTATTGTTCTCGCAAAAAAAGGTGTGTTTGCGGTGATGCGCATTATCGAACCCTATGATGACGACAATAAATATCACAATGGCGCAAAGGGAGACTACCGCTGGGACTGATTAATGCTTGAAACATAGTGCTGATTTAGCGCGGTCCCAATTGGGAATATTAATGGCACGTCTGCCGCGTTAGGTTAGTTTGCTACTCACTAGTTGAGATCGTCTCAGCCTAGGACTTAGCCGCTTAATTCGTGTATTGCGAAAGATTCAGGTCGTTCCTTGAAGGCTATGCAAAGCCTTAGTAGCAGCTCCGCGCCACTACACATTGTTGCCTTCTGGCAGGGTTAGGCACTTTGCCTACGTAAAACTCGCCAAAAATCTACCAGAAGTGACAGTTGCTCGTACGAAAAAGCCATTTTCGTGTACTCAAAAGCCACATGTGCGTACAAAAAAGCCTTTCAAATGGCTAAACTCTCCTTTACAATGGTGTTTTCAGACGTGTGGAGGTGGGTATGCTTACTTATGGTGTATGGAACAATAAAGGTGGTACTGGGAAAACTAGCTTAACGTTTCAAGCTGTTTGTCGTTATGCGGAATTAAACCCCGAAAAGAGAATTCTGATCATCGATATATGCCCTCAGGCCAACCTGTCAGAATTGATGCTTGGAGGACAAGCGAACAATGGTAGCGTTAATCTGCTCCAGCGACACGGTATGACACCGCGTTGCAGTATTGGCGGGTATTTTGATGCTCGCCTTCCGGCACCGTTTTCTCCGCCGAAATTCGATGCTTATAGTTACATAACTCACGTGCAACCTTATAATCCAGCTATTCCGGTCAACATTGATTTAGTTTGTGGAGACCCTCTGTTAGAGTTGCAGGCAATCGCAATGAATACGTTAGCTAACGTTGACTTACCGGGTGTTAACACTTGGTTGGGGGTTATTGATTGGCTTCGCGACTTCATGGAGCAAGTTAAAGAGGATTATGATGTTACCTTCATAGATACAAATCCTAGCTTCGCTATGTACACGCAAATAGCTCTTTCGACAGCAGATCGTTTGATTTTGCCAGTAATGGCCGATGACTCTTCGCGACGGGCTATTCAAAACGCATTTTCGTTAATTTATGGTGTAAAGCTTCCATCCGACGTATATGAAAAATATACCTTTGCTAAAAAATTGAGCGACGCAAAAAGAACGATGCCTAAGGTTCATTTGATTTTGAAGAATCGGCTTACTCAATTTATGGGAAAAGCTTCAGCCTTTGCGGCTGTATTATCTGGAATCGATAGTGATCTGAGATCACTAATTAAATCCAATAAGGAGTTATTCACTTTCGGTGATCCAGTTGACGGAATTGTCGATGTACGTGACTTCAGTACAACAGGGGTGGTAGCATTTGCTCGCGGTTGCCCTTTCGCTGTAATGCAAACGGGAAGATTGACAATAAGTGGACATAGGGTTCAGGTCAAGCCTGAATATCGAGATCAAGCACTAGAAGCAATCGATGCAGTAGTCGCAAAGTTCTAATTCTTGAGATACGCATGATTCTCTCAAAATTGGCGTTGTATTCCGGATAATTTTTTGGCTGGGTCTTTGCTGCTAGAAGGGGTGCATTGGCGTTACATCTACGCATAGGATTGCGTAGATGCAGTGCTTTTAGCGCTATTTCTGCCCGTTGGTGAGAGCAGCTACTATTTTTATCAGGGTTGAGCAATCTGATAGATTTCTTCTCGGAAATTTGATTCTTGCGTACAGGTGACTAAAAATGGATGTTGGCAGAGACGTAGGTGAAGAAATTGCAAGGTACGACGTAGCGATGGACATTCTTGGACAAAGTCGATGGCCAATTCTCCATCGAATCGAGAGGGAGCTGCGGCAATCAATTCCGTCTGCAATCTTCATAGAGTACTGCCGCGCACGGATCGCAGCTATTGAGTATCTTCAGGATAATTTACTTATTTCCGACACAACTGCGATTGCGAAAATTTTGGACCCGAACAGTCGCGCCGACTGGCTTTGACCAGTGATGTCTTCGCTCGCCATAGCTAATTCACGGCGCATGCCCCTTTCTCTGCAAGCTATTTTGAGGTTTGACCGAGGAAAAAGGGCGATTTGAGGCCCGGGAGGGCTGGAGCGAAGCGGAACCCTTTTCTGTCATGGCGACATGTAGGAGCGTTTTGGCCGGTCGTCCCGGCCAGCGACGATGTCGTCCAGCCCGTACACGTGCTAGTTCAACGAAGGTTCAACCGTATAGGTATGCAATGCCCCCCTGTAGTTGCCCAATGCGGTGTAAGTCTTTGTATTGTAAGGAAGATAGATAAAGTGACGCGTTGCTAAGGACTCATAATCCATTTGTGCCGTGTTCGACTCACTGGAGGCCACCAGAATTTAGCAATATTAGAACAAGCCCCGGCGGGTGACTGCCGGGGCTTTTTGGTGTTGTCGTACAATCGCGGCTTGGTGCTTTGATGAAGGATGAAACAAGATGACGACTGAAGTGATAATTGAGGATATCGTCGTGGGTGACGGCAAGGCAGCTGCGCGCGGCGCGCTGATCACCGCCCATTACCGGGGCTGGCTGGAGGATGGCACGGAGTTTGACTCGTCGCACAAGCGTGGTGAGCCTTTTCGCTGTGTGTTGAGCAATAACAAGGTCATCCAAGGCTGGATTCTGGGACTGAACGGCATGCAGGTCGGCGGCAAGCGCAAGCTGTGGGTGCCGGCGGCGCTGGCGTATGGCGAGCGGCAGGTGGGGTTGATTCCGCCGCATTCCAATTTGATCTTCGAGATTGAATTGCTGGAAGTGCTGACGCGCGATTGATGTCTGGATGGTGTAATCAGACCGATACGACGCCGGCTTTTTTCAGCAGCAGTTGCTCGACATCGGCGCGCAGCGCCTGCTGGGTGGGAAAGTTTGCATAGCGCAAGGTCACATAGCCTGCCAGCCTGAGCATGGCGTCGCGTTCCCTGTCCTGGCGTTCGCGGCCGGCATGGCTGCGGTCATCGAGCTCGATCACGGCGATGACGTGCAGTTGCTGGCTGCACAGGACAAAATCGGCTACCTTGCGGTCGAAACGGTTTCTGTTTGCCCATCCTTTTGCCGTCACCAGCGCGGAAAACGCCACTTGTGCCAACACCGTGCATTCCGGCAGGGCTGTCTGCAGCAGATGGTACATCTGTTGTTCTCGCGCCGTCATCACGGGCTTTCTTTGCAGCTTCAATGGCCTGCGGGACTTGGCCGCCTGACGCGTGACCAGCATGGCAAAGAACAGGATCAAGGCCGCGATGGCGAGCAGGACGGTGTAGGAAGGCATAAGCTGGCACCAATATGGACGAGTCCTGATGGTACGCGAGTAGCGGCGCGTTTTCGTGCCGCTGCCAGCGTATTTCAGGTGGTGCGCTTGTTGGCGATCAAGCCTGTTTCAAGTTCACCGGTATCACGTCCAGCGCCGGCACGATGTCATGCAGGCTGGCCACTTCATAGGTGGGAATGGCGGTCGAGGTATTGGCCATGCTGTCCGGGTTGAACCAGCAGCTGGCTATGCCGTAGCGGTTGGCGCCCAGGATGTCGGCGTCCAGGCGGTCGCCGATGATGATGGTCGTATCCTTGCTGAATGCGCGCGCCATGTTGGCGGCGTATTCGAAGAAGCGCACGTCCGGCTTGGCATGGCCGCACGCTTCGGAGGTGGCGACGAAGGAGATGTAGTCGCTCAGGCCGGAGGCGGCGATGCGGCGGTTCTGGATGGAGTCGACGCCGTTGGTGATGATGCCCACTTCGCCGATACGCGACAGCATTTCACACACTTCTTTGGCGCCATCGATGAGCACGACCGTGTCCGGCAGGGAGTCCAGATATAAACGGCTGGCCAGTTCCGGATCGATGGCGATGCCGTTCAGCGCAAACGTCTTGCGGAAGCGCTCCACTTTCAGGAAATCTTTGGTCACGTCACCCGTTTCGAAACGTCTCCACAGGTCGACGTTGATCGCCTGGTATTGGGAAAACAGCGCGTCGATGTTGTCGCGCAAGCCCAGTTCGTGCATGGTGTGCAGGAACGAGCGTTTTTCGGAGGCCCGGAAGTCGAGCAGGGTATCGTCGAGGTCAAACAGGAATAGCTTGTATTTCATGGCGTGTCATTGAAAGGAACTTGTCTTGCATCGTAGCACGTAGCGATGAGTTCGGTTTGCCGTGCCCTGCGCTGGCGATCCACCACGACCGCTGCCAGACTTGTCACACGCACTCCGTTTTTTCCCATGAGCATGCATGAGAAATTCGGCCCAGCGTACTATTTGCACTGAAAACTTATTATTTTCGTTCGCTGTTGGATAGCTGAGGTGCACTGTTTGACTCCCGGCAAATCCAAGCGCAGGTAGCGTTCGGTACCGGCATACAGGCAGTCCACTTGAAACAGATAGTGGGGGGCATCGAAATTGATATTCCAGCGTTGATACAAGGTGCCGGCTCGTGTCCACTCCCTGTCTGGTGCCAGGATAGGCAAGGCGGCGCCGTTCGCTGGCGGCTGATTCGCCGGATAGGACAGCACGCGCACGCTGTCGAGCCTGGCGGCTGGCAGGTCCCAGGTCAATGGAGCTGCTTGCGGGCAAGAAAAAGGGGCTGCTGCAGTTGGCTGCATCGTCGTGACCGCGATAGCCAATGCCAGCAGTGCGAGCGGCTTCATTCGACCACCGAATAGATTTCGGGGCGATCAAAGCGACGAGGCACGGGCGCCAGTGAGGTGCCTGGCGAGGGTGACGCATTCGCCATTTCCTACGATCTCTTTTTGCTTTGCATAGTCGGCACGCGCAATGTAGGGCATAGCGTTTCTCTCTGTGGTTGACGGTAGAGAGAGCGTACGCAAGATGCGGGCCGGTATCTTGATGTGCGCCAGGGCAATACGACGCATTGACGTGTGTTATGGCCCCGCCTGGCGCACGGGCAACCTTACATATCCACCCACCAGTTGAGCAAGGTTTCATCATCGTCGTCATCGAGGTTGACGTAGATGTTGGCGAAGTACCACTCCACGCCCGTCGCTTCGCGGAAGGCGTCGAAGGGACCGTTGATGCTGTAGATGCCGTGGTGTCCCGGCACGCTGAAGGTGAGGTTGCCCTTGTACTGGCCGTCCATGGTGCCGCCGAGCTGGCTTTGCACGTCGCGTTCGAGCTGGTCCACTGCCTCTTGCGACACGTCGTCGGCATAGATCTGGATGCAGAAGTTGCCGCCGCGCTTGAGCACTTCGGCGGGGGCGAGCGGGTCGGCGATGCTGACGATGTCGCCGCGTGCCAGGTTCAGGGTCAGGCCGGGCGAGGCCAGCAGTTCGTAGACGTGCTCGTCGATCTGGCGTGCCGGCAGGGTCTCATACACGGGGCCGTCGGTGTTTTCGCCTGCCAGTACGCGGATGTGCGGCAAGCCTTCGCAATTGATGTCTTCCATTCATTCTTTCATGGTGCCGGCGCGCCGCGCTGTTGGGCGCGCCAGATAGGGGAATACCAATATTGTACCGGGTGCGTGCCTGCTGGGGCCGCACCTGCCGCAGGCAGTTCGCCCGGTGGTTCAGACTGGCGGCGTGGCCAGGAAGGCAGGCAGGGTTTCCGCCGAGCGCGTGTAGGCGTGGATGGCCGGGTAGTCGGCCGGTTTGACGATATCGGGCGTTTCCAGCTGGGCGAAGCTCCAGCCGACGGCGATGGTCACGCCCGCCTGGTCGATGGTGCCCGTCTCGCTAGGCAGGGGCAGGTGTGCGCATTCCTGTTCCAGCAGGTTCCACGCGGCGTGCAATTGCATGCTGACCCGTTCCAGCCACGGCGCGTGCTGCTTGTCGAGCGGACGCAGCTTGCGCTCATAGACGATTTGTACGGCTTTTTCATAGGCGGCCAGCGCCAAGCCTGTCAAGCGCAGCGCGCGCACGCTGTTGGCGAGGTCAGGGACGGAAGTGGCGGGGCGCAGCAGCGACAGATAGTGCAGGATCAAGGTGGAATCCATCAGCACTTGCCCGTCGTCCAGGACCAGGGTCGGTACCTTGATGACGGGGTTGATCTCGCGCAAAGCATCCATGTTGCGGAACACGGACAGCGGCAAGTGCTCGTAGTTAATGCCCTGCAGTTGCAAACAGATGGCGACCCTGCGCACATAGGGCGAGTCGAGCATGCCGATCAGTTTCATGGCCAGTCTCCGGGGAAGTCAGCGGGAATGTCTACGATACCCGCTTGCCTGCCCGTTTGCCAACATGGTGCTTAATTGTGTGCGCTGATGCCGCTGCGGAATTGTTCGAAACCGGCGCGGGCGGCCTTGTAGCAATTGCCGGCGGCCGCTTCCAGGCCTTCGCGGTCGAGTACTTCGACCGTGCCGCGGCGGTATTGGATCAAGCCTTCGTCCTGCAGCTTGCGGGCCGTGACGGTGATGCTTTCGCGGCGCACGCCCAGCATGTTGGCCATGGTGTCTTGCGTTACCTTCAGTTCGTTCGACAGGGAACGGTCGAGGCGGTCCAGCAGCCAGCGGCACAGTTTTTGTTCGATGCTGCAATGGCGGCCGCCCACCACGTTCTGCGCCATTTGCGCAAACATGGCGCTGGTGTAGCGCATCAGCAATTGCGCCAGGGCGCCGCCTTCATTGAACACTTCGCGCAGGAAGGCCGTTTTCAGGCGGTAGCCGTAGCCGGCCGTTTGCACGATGGCGGTGCAGGTGGCGCGCTCGGCTTCGTACAGCACCACGCCGGCCACGCCTTCGCGGCCAACGACGGCGATCTCGGTGGTGGCGCCATCTTCCATCACATACAGCAGGGAAACGATGGCGTTGGTGGGGAAGTACGTGTATTCAATCTTGCCGCCGCAATCGAACAGGTGCTTGCCGGCAGGCAAAGCGACCAATTCCAGTTGGCAAAACAGGCGCTCCAGATCGGCGCGCGACAAGGCACGCAGCAATTCGTTCTGTTGCGCGCCCGTGATGCTGATCATGGGCGTGGCGGGTGCGGCTTGCCAGTTGTGCTGGGCGGCTGCGTGGGCATTCGTTGCTGGTGTCAGGTTGCTATAAGCTTTGTACATGGTAGGGCCTCGTCTTCTGATTTTGTTGGATGGCGCTGCTTTTATGGCTTGCTAGCGTTGTGCTGAATCTTGTATCCACTATAGAACCAGGGGGCGCCGGCGGGCATCGGATGAGCCGACGTGCTTATGTAGGCTAGGAACATTGCCTCGTGTCATCCGACTCCTACGCCTGCTGCTGCATTTTTCCTTGTGGAAACAAGCGTGCTGGGGAAAAAAATGCCGTGCTGCCCGCTATGCGCGAACTTTGGCCGCACGCCGCGATCAAACCACTCTGCGCTGCAGTACGACGGTGATAAAATGTTGCATTGCGGAAATTCGATTTGTGTGCCGGTATGAGCTTGCTCTCCATCTCTGCTCACTTTTGTCCCGTTCGTTTAATGAAGGAAAGCAACGCATGAAATGGTTTTTTGATTTGAAAATTGCCACCAAGCTGATCTTGTCGTTTGGCGCCGTGCTGCTGTTGACGGCGGCCTTGGGCGTGTCGGCGATCTTGTCCATGGCGCGCATCAATACCGCGTCGACCGACCTGTCCGACAACTGGATGCCCAGCGTGCTGACGGCCATGAATATGCGCAGCGATGTCAGCGATTTCCGCCGCTGGGAGCTGGCGCACATGCTGGCCGCGCAGGATGCCGACATGGTGCAGAACGAAACGCGCATGACGGAAACCCAGGCCAAGCTGAAGGCCGATGCCGACAAGTACCGCAGCCTGATTTCCGCAGCGGGCGAGAAGGAAGTGTTCGAGCGCTTCCTGGCGCTCAACGATGAATTCATGCGTCTGCATGCAACCATGCTGAGCCTGTCGCGCGAGATGAAAAAGGAAGAGGCGCGCGCGCTGGCTGTGGGGCCGTCGGCCAAGGTCATGACGGACATGATGGCGGCCCTCGATAAACTGGTGTCGATTAACACGGACGGCGGCGTGCGCTCGAGCGCCAGCGCCGATGCAACCTATGCGGCCTCGCGCGCCAGCCTGATCGGCTTGGTGGTAGGTATCGTCGTCATCGGCATGTTGCTGGCGCTGTGGGTGGCGCGCAGCGTGGCGCGTCCGCTGATCGAGGCCGTCGGCGTGGCGCGCCAGGTGGCCGCTGGCGATCTGACCGCACAGATCGTTGTGCAATCGCAAGACGAAACGGGGCAGTTGATGCAGGCCCTGAAAGACATGAATGCCAGCCTGCAAAAGCTGGTGGGCCAGGTACGCAGCGGCACCGATACCATCGCCACGGCGTCGAGCCAGATCGCGGCCGGCAACCAGGATCTGTCGTCGCGCACGGAAGAGCAGGCCAGTTCGCTGGAAGAAACAGCTTCGTCGATGGAAGAGCTGACGTCGACCGTGAAGCAGAATGCGGACAATGCGCGCCAGGCCAACACCATGGCGCAGACCTCGTCGAGCATCGCCATCGAGGGCGGCAAGGTCGTCGGCGAAGTGGTGGGCACGATGGCGTCGATCAACGAATCGTCGCGCAAGATTGTCGACATCATCGCCGTCATCGACGGCATTGCTTTCCAGACCAATATCCTGGCCCTGAATGCGGCCGTCGAGGCGGCGCGTGCGGGTGAGCAGGGGCGCGGCTTTGCCGTCGTGGCCACGGAAGTGCGCAACCTGGCGCAACGCTCGGCCGCGGCAGCCAAGGATATCAAGGTCCTGATCGGCGATTCGGTCGAGAAAGTCGAGGCGGGCTCGAAACTGGTGGACCAGGCGGGCCGCACGATGGATGACATCGTTGCCAGCATCACCCGCGTGACGGACATCATGAGCGAGATCACGGCCGCCAGCAGCGAGCAGAGCGCCGGTATTGAGCAAGTTAACCAGGCCATCGCCCAGATGGACCAGGTGACGCAGCAAAATGCGGCCCTGGTGGAAGAGGCGGCCGCGGCAGCCGAATCGATGCAGGAACAGGCTGCCAGCCTGAGCGCCGTCGTCAGCGTCTTCAAGCTTGACGTGGCCAGCGCCGCCGCGAACCGGCCGCGCGCACCCGTCACCGTCACCGTCAAGACGCCGGCAACCGTGACGCCGGCACCGGCGCCGCGTCAACTGGCCAGCACGGCGCGTTGCGCGGCACCAGTCGATGAGTGGGAAAGCTTTTAAGTGAATGAAGTCAAGCGCGCTTGCGCGGCTTCTTGACGCCTGGGGCCGCGGGCGCGGCAGCGGCTTGCTGGCGCTGTTGCCAGGCCCTCAGGGCCTCTTCGTAGGCGGCCAGGTCTTCCTGGTACATTTCCAGCACGCAAAAGGTGCAACCGCTATGGCAGCACTCGTCATTGCCCGGTTTGCTGGGTGGCTGCGGTTGCGGATCGTGGGCTAAGGGCGGGGTGGACATGGTGAGGGCAGGGGATGGAGCGGCAGGGATCGGAGCAGGCATTGGAACGGCATCATACGGCATTCCCGCAGGCCATTGCTGGAATGCTTTTTGCTCAAAAATCACGGTTTCCGTGTACAGTTGCGGTGAATTAGGGTATCGTTTACAGCACTGATATTGTATCTTCTGCGCGCGATGTTCCGCCGGCGCGATCTCCGCCGCCATCGCAGCACATCTCTTCGACGCTCCCGCATACGCCATCCAGCATGTCCCGGAGCACAGAGGTGCCGCAAGAACAATGATCCATGGCTTGCAAGACGGAGCTGCCTGTGCCCCGAAATGTTGTTTATTGAGAAAGCATGGCTTCCGCAGTGCGGAGGCACACCAGAAAATTTATGTCTGAAACCGAATCGACTCCTACGCCCAGCCCGGCGATTGCCCCTGAAGCGGCGCCCGTCGCCGCTGCGCCTGCACCAGCACCTGCCGCATCCGCTGCTCCCAGCCTGACCTTTGCCGACTTCGGCCTCGCGCCTGAAATCCAGCGCGCACTGACCGACCAGGGCTACACCCATCCGACACCGATCCAGGAACAAGCGATCCCCGTGGTGCTGCAAGGCCGCGATGTGATGGGTGCCGCGCAAACGGGCACCGGCAAGACGGCCGGTTTTTCCTTGCCGATCATCCAGTTGCTGATGGCGCATGCCAGCAGCAGCATGTCGCCGGCACGCCACCCGGTGCGTGCGCTGATCCTCACGCCGACGCGTGAACTGGCGGTGCAGGTGGCCGAAAACGTCAAGGCCTACGCCCAGCACACGCCGCTGCGTTCGACCGTCGTCTTCGGCGGCATGGACATGAAGCCGCAAACCGTCATCCTGCGCGGCGGCGTGGAAATCGTCATCGCCACGCCAGGCCGCCTGCTCGACCATATTGAGCAAAAGAACATCAGCCTGAGCCAGGTGCAGATGCTGGTCATGGATGAGGCGGACCGCATGCTGGACATGGGCTTCTTGCCGGACTTGCAACGCATCATCAACTTGCTGCCGAAGCAACGCCAGAACCTGATGTTCTCGGCGACGTTCTCGCCAGAAATCAAGAAGCTGGCGGCGACCTTCCTCAACGATCCGCTGACGATCGAAGTGGCGCGCAGCAACCAGACGGCCGACAAGGTCACGCAAGTGGTCTACAAGGTCACGGAAGACCAGAAGCATGCCCTGGTCGCCCATCTGCTGCGCCAGCGCGACCTGAAGCAGGTTATCGTCTTCTCGAACACCAAGATCGGTGCCTCGCGCCTGGCCCGCGTGCTGGAACAGGAAGGCATGAGCGCCACGGCGATTCACGGCGACAAGAGCCAGCAGGAACGCATGGCGGCGCTGGAAGCGTTCAAGAAGGGCGAGATCGACGTGCTGGTGGCCACCGACGTGGCGGCGCGCGGCCTGGATATTTCCGACTTGCCTTGCGTCATCAACTTCGACTTGCCGTACAACGCGGAAGACTATGTGCACCGTATCGGCCGCACGGGCCGTGCCGGCGCCTCGGGCGACGCCATCTCGATCTACTCGGATAAAGACGAGCGCTTGCTGGCCGATATCGAGAAACTCATCAAGCAAAGCATCAAGCGCGGCGAATTGACGGGCTTCAATCCCGCTCCTGCCCGCAGCAGCGACAGCGAGCGCCGCCCACCGCGCCGCACCGAAGGTGGCGAGGCGCGTCCCGCACGCGCCCCGGAGAGCCGCCATGCCGGCGAGAGCCGCGACAGCCGTTCCGCCGAGCGCGGTGCGCGTCCCGCCTTTGGTCCTGGCGCCCGCCGCGAGAAGGCCGATCCCTGGTTCCTGAAGCCATATGAGCCCGCCAAAGCAGCCGCTCCCGCTGCCGCCAGCATGGCGCCTGCCGCGGCCAAGCCGAAGCAGAAAATTGCTGCTTTGCTTGGTGGACTAGTCAAACATTAAACGTGGATGGCATGGGGTTGGACAAGTACTAACGTTTTACAGAGAAATGATGAACAGCCAGGTTTTACCTGGCTGTTTTTTTGCTGGGGCGGAAGCTACATGCATCAGGCAGCTTACGCATTTCCTCGGCATGAGCGAGGCACTGTTGTGCATCTGTCGGCGACTGTTTTGTCTAAAGTATATCTCGCAGAATACAGGCATGACATAGGGCGCTTACTTGAGCAGACTGAGGTTGTTTTCGCGCCACCAGTTGCGGCCAATAACAAATATCAGGGAAAGGAGCAGGCCGAAAAGTGCGGCCTTACCGACGACATGCGAGAGTCGGTCGGCACGATTTTCTGGCAAGCTTGGACCTGCAATGAAGCGGCTCTTTTCCAAGTAAATATTCAGTGCATTTTGATTGTCGATCGTGATGGAGTTGTAAACTTGCTTGATCACTTCGTCATCCATATTTTTTCCCTTGAATACTTCGATTTTCAGGGGTTCCAGTCCACGCAGCACTTCCTCCCCTGAGCGGGTGTTGTCGATCAGGTCTTTGGCCTTTTTATAGTATTCGAGGAGCAAGACATTTTTACTTTGTTCCGTTTTTGCCTGCAGAATGGCTTCGTTGGCCTCTGAAATCTCTACTTCGCTGGTCATTAATTGCGTGACTGGCGACAGATAGCGGGCATTGTCATCATTGATCGTGACGATCTGGCGTGATGGCTGACTGGCAGGCTCGGGATAGCGGTTGACGATCTGCTTCAGGTCACCACCCTTGCGCTTGAATTTTTCCAGCCGTTCTTTTTCCTCGATGATATCGTTATCCAGCTTGGTGATTTTTGTGGTAATTTCGGTTTGCTTGAAGCGCAAATTATCTGAATAAATCAGGTAAATGATCGTATCGATCGTATAGCGCCCCATCAGCGCAACCATGCGCTGGGCTCCCTCTGGAGTATCGTTGATTGCGCTGATCCGCAGGCCGATGACATTGTTATTTCCGTCCTTTACTTCACCGGCTAATTCCTTGGCATCGAGCTTGGTAAACGGAAAAACAGGTTCGATCATTTGGCCAATGCCTTCGCGCGCAGAGAATACGCGGCGCATTTTTTCGAAATCCTTCGCATCAAGCGTTTTGTTTTTTTCCGAAAATTCGCTAAAGCGTCCGCTGGTATTGAACGCGGCAGCATAGCGTTTGTAGTTCGCCAAGCTGATGCCAGGGTTGGGTTCTGAATCTTTGATGCTCTTTTGTACGGTAACGGGAATTGGGCCGCCAAATTGAAAGAATCCTTCGCTGCGATACTTTGGGAAAGCATACACAGTGGCAGCGCCAATGGCGGCACTTAATATGGTAATGCCAAGAATGATGCGGCGGGAATGCCACAGGGAAGCCAGGAAATCGTTGAAATTAATGCTTTCGTCTGCAGGATGATTCCCTTTTTCCCTTAGTTGCGAAGATTGGTCCATGAAATTTTCTTTAATAAAAACGTTTGAGGTGAGCTGGGGGCGCAGAGGTCCAATGCAGCTGGCAAAAATGATCATTCAGTGACCTTGCTGACTTGCGGGCCTTCCCGTCGGAGCCAAGTCTGGCAGTCAAGCGACTGCTCTGCGCAGTCCTGCGTGGCAGTGAGAGACGCAATATGGACGTACTATCCATGAATACCGCAAGCGCACATTATAAATGGCGCTGGCAGGGACAGGATGCCAAATTGTGAGGATTTGTTAGGCCGCCGGGTGAGCTCGGCGGTGCCGTGTGCCATGTCCCACTGAAAAGGCTTATTTTTTCTTGCGTAAACGCTGCCTTAGAATCATCCATTGCGGCGATTTAAAACGCACAATTTGCGTATACAGCCACACGTAGGTGACGATAAACAGCATTGAAAAGGCGACTAGTACCCATTGGTAGCGCCAGAAGAGCGTAGCAGGGATCACGGCAGTCAGTGACAGCAGCCACAGGTAGGGAGCCGTCAATGAGTTGCGGCGCGTCAGCGCATGAGCGTCGCGCTTGCCTATCGTCCAACGCACTAGACGCTTAAATACCAGCATGTGCAGGTGGATACCATCGGGTAATCCAGGCGAGACGCCGCGAATGAATTTCCGGCGGTAGATCGAAAAGATGGTCTCAAAGACGGGATAAATCATCAGCAAGACCGCATACCAGGCAGAAACTTCTTTGTTGCGCACAACCAGCAATACCGCCAGTTCGCCGAGCATGAAGCCGATGAAATACGCGCCCCCATCGCCCAAGAAAATCAGTCCGTTCGGATAATTCCATACGAAGAAGCCTGCAATCGCGCCAATCAGTATCAGGCAGGCTGCCATGACATGAAAGTCCCCGACCAGAAATGCGACATACGCCATGGAAAGAAGCATGAAAATAGACACGACACTTGCCAGGCCATTAAAGCCATCGATGATGTTGATGGCATTTGCGATGCCGGCCACCGCAAGCACTGTCAACGGCAATGCAATCCAGGCATATTTGAGCCAGGCATCCACCAGAGGAATGTCGATACGGACGATCTTCGCATCCATTACATAATAACCAATGACGACGGATATCATCGTCAGCAGCAACCGGCGGAATGCACTGACTTGCTTGGTGAAGTCTTCGACAATGCCGCAGCCAAATGCCAGACTGGCACACAGGACCAACAGAAACACCCATGCGCCCACCTCTGGTGTTCTCCAGAAAGTGACCGCAGTGCCTGTTAGTGTCGCCGCATAAATTGCCAGCCCACCGATACGTGGCACGGGTCTGGCATGAATTTTTTGCACACTGGCCAGGTCATGATCCAGCATCTTCTTCATGTTTCTGGATAGCTTAACAATAAAGAGTGTTGCAAAGAATGCGGTGATGAAACTGACTACAACTGAAAGCATAATATCCAATTAAAAAATGACTAAGAACCCCGGCTGGGAGCGCCTGTTGCAACTTGCTGCGGACCTTTGTTCCGTTACGCTGTTACCGCAACATCTCTGCACGCTACGGTTTGTCAGGCGTTATAACTTTATGGAGCGGACTAAATCAATAAATCTGCTTGCCGTACCGGCCACGCGGCGCAGTTTGCGACTGTGGCGGGGAGCTGACTTGAGGTAGGCAAGGCCCGCGCTGTGAGATGGGTAGCTAACGTCGCATCTGTTTGCCTCGTTCCCTGCATCGGTTCCAGGGCCTGCGTGTTCATGACGGTGACTGCCTGTTCGGGCGCATGCGACAGATTGATCTGTTCCCGGAAACAGTCAAAGCGCAGCCACGCCAGGCCTGGTATCCGAAGTTCGGGATTGAAAAAATACCATGCCCCAGTCAGTCCTGATCATAGCCGATTCTACGGTTGAGCAGAAGAACTGTAAAACAGATAGTGCCGATAGTGTGTAATTTATTTTATTTCTTCATTTCTAAAAATATTTAATTGGATACAGTTGTTACTGGACGTAACCAAGCTTTTATTTTATTTAAAAATGTTGTAAATTCCGTAAAATTTTTTTGAGTTATCAGGTGGTAAATTGCGTCGATGTGAAAAAAGCAACCGCCTGGATTGATCAAGTATATATTTTACGCTATGCGAAGTGTTCTGCTGCGGATGATTCCGCAAGATATTGTGCGCAGGATCGCTGTTCATCTGAATGAGCGTACTTTTGCAGGGTAAGTATATTTTCTTTTTGGAATTATTGCTTTGGATGTGGCATTTTCTTTGGCCATGTCTGCGCAAGTATTTGCCGCAACTCCATGTGGCTGCGTAAAATGTGGGGTCGGCCCTAGAGGGCCTGATGAAGCCGTGGAAATATTGCAGTCGTCCGGGGGCGGCGTAATTCCAGTAGGTGTCATGAGATCGCAGTATTTTGCTTGAAAAGACACTTCCATGTATTAAAATTGTTGTATTTTTCTGACGTATGGGGTATAGAGATGATTGTAGTGACCGGCGGTGCTGGCTTTATAGGATCAAATTTCGTAAATGACTGGCTTGCCTTCAGCGACGAGCCGATTCTTAATCTGGATAAGCTAACTTATGCAGGAAATTTGAATAATCTAAATGCACTGAGCGATGATGCCCGGCACGTGTTTGTGCAAGCCGATATTTGCGATCGCGCTCAGCTCGAGGCGTTGTTTTTTAACAACATGCCGCGCGCCATTGTTCATTTCGCTGCAGAAAGCCATGTGGATCGGTCCATTCTCGGCCCTGGTGAGTTTATCAATACAAATATTAACGGCACATTCAGCTTGCTCGAAGCCGCACGCACCTATTGGTCTGGCCTGCCTGACGAGGAGCGTGCCACTTTCCGCTTTCTGCACGTCTCAACCGATGAGGTCTACGGTACGCTGGGACCAGATGATGCGCCCTTCAGCGAGACGACCCCGTATGCGCCCAATAGTCCTTATTCAGCCTCCAAGGCCGCGTCGGATCACCTCGTTCGCGCCTATCATCATACGTATGGCTTGCCGACGCTGACTACAAATTGTTCGAATAACTATGGACCGTATCACTTCCCCGAGAAGTTGGTTCCCTTGATCATTGCAAATGCGCGGGCAGGCAAACCCCTGCCGATTTATGGTGATGGACAGCAGATTCGCGACTGGTTGTATGTCAGTGATCATTGTGCCGCCATTCGCCGCGTACTCGAGGACGGGCGTTTGGGGGAGACTTATAATATTGGCGGATGGAACGAGAAAGCCAATATGGATGTCGTACATACTCTATGCGACATGCTCGATGAGCTGTCGCCGAAGGCGGCTGGCGGATCGTACCGGGAGCAAATCACGTATGTGGCGGATCGTCCCGGCCATGATCGCCGCTATGCCATTGATGCTCGTAAAATCGAGCGGGAATTAGGTTGGCGGCCGGCGGAAACGTTTGAGAGCGGCATCAAAAAAACGGTGCAGTGGTATCTGGCTAATCAGGAATGGGTGGCCGATGTGCAATCGGGTGCTTATCTGAACTGGATGGAAAAGAATTATGCGGCGCGCAAGGAGGCGCCATGAGCGCGCCAGCGTTGGCGCGCAAGGGCATTATCCTTGCAGGCGGTTCCGGCACCCGCTTGTATCCCGTGACGATGGCCGTGTCCAAGCAGTTACTGCCTGTTTATGACAAGCCGATGATTTATTATCCGCTGACCACCTTGATGTTGGCGGGCATTAAAGAAATATTGATCATTTCAACGCCGCAGGATACGCCGCGCTTTCAAGAGCTGCTGGGAGATGGCAGCCAGTGGGGCATCAGCTTGAGCTATGCGGTGCAGCCTACGCCTGATGGCCTGGCGCAGGCATTCATCATTGGCCGCGACTTCATCGGCGATGCGCCGTCGGCACTCATATTGGGCGATAATATTTATTATGGTCATGATTTTGAGGCGCAGCTGTGTGCAGCGAGCAACCGTCATGAAGGCGCCACGGTGTTTGCCTACCATGTGCACGATCCGGAGCGCTACGGCGTGGTGGAATTTGATGCGCAGCGCCGGGCAATCAGCATTGTGGAAAAGCCAACGGCGCCGAAGTCTTCCTATGCGGTAACCGGCTTATATTTTTATGACAAGCAGATTTGTGATATCGCCGCTGAGATCAGGCCGTCGGAGCGGGGTGAATTGGAAATTACCGATGTCAATCGGGTCTATCTGGAACGCGCCCAGCTCAATGTCGAACGCATGGGACGTGGCATGGCCTGGCTGGATACCGGTACACATGAATCCCTGCTGGAAGCGGGCCAATTCATCGCCACCATCGAAAATCGCCAGGGTTTGAAAGTGGCTTGTCCTGAAGAAATCGCGTATCGCAAGGGGTATATCGATGCGGAGCAATTGCTTCAGCTTGCCCAGCCCCTCAAGAAAAATGCATACGGGCAGTATCTCTTGCGTTTATTAAATGAAAAGATCTTCTGATTATGCAAATCCATACGACTGCAATACCCGATGTACTGATTATTGAACCCAAGGTGTTTGGCGACGACCGGGGATTCTTCTTCGAGAGCTACAATGCCGCCCAGTTTGAAAAACTGACGGGAATTGCGCCCCATTTCGTGCAAGACAATCATTCCAAGTCCGCAAAAAACGTACTGCGCGGTTTGCATTACCAAATCCGCCAGCCACAAGGCAAACTAGTTCGCGTGACTGCGGGCAGCGTCTACGATGTTGCAGTCGACCTGCGCAAGAACTCGCCCACTTTCAGTCAATCTGTTGGCGTAGTCTTGTCTGCGGAGAACAAGCGGCAGTTATGGATACCGGCTGGCTTTGCACATGGCTTCATGGTGACCAGCGAAAGCGCGGAATTTCTCTACAAGACGACGGATTACTGGGCGCCTGAATTCGAGCGCTGTATTTTATGGAATGATCCTGCACTGAACATCGTATGGCCACTCCATGAGGGAGAAGTTCCTCTCTTGTCCGCCAAGGATCAACTTGGCAAGTTGTTGGTTGATGCCGAGGTATTTGAGTGAAGATTTTGCTTACGGGAAATACGGGCCAGTTGGGCTATGAGCTTGAGCGCAGCTTGCAGGGGCTTGGCGAGATCGTAGCCCTGGGACGCGGCAAACTTGATTTGTCGAATCTCGACCAGATCCGCGATGTCATTCGCACGGTAAAGCCTGGGTTGATCGTCAATCCTGCCGCATATACGGCGGTTGACAAGGCGGAAACCGAGTTTGAACTGGCCATGCGCATCAATGCGGAAGCTCCGGCCGTCATGGCGCAGGAGGCGAGGAAGCTTGGCGCGGCAATGATCCATTACTCGACCGATTATGTCTTTGACGGCACTAAATGCAGCCCGTACGTGGAAGATGACCCGACTTGCCCGATTAATGTGTACGGCCGCAGCAAGCTTGCTGGTGAACAAGCTATCCAGGCCGCTGGCATCCCCCATTTGACCTTCCGCACGAGCTGGGTCTATGGCATGCGCGGAAAGAATTTTTTGCTGACCGTGCTGCGTCTTGCGCAGGAGCGCGAGGAATTGCGTATTGTTGGCGACCAGCATGGATCGCCAACATGGTGCCGCTCCATCGCCGATACGACAGCGCATATTCTCGCCCAAACACAGGCCAGTGACGATCTGCAGTCCTGGTGGCAGCGGCATTCCGGCGTTTATCATCTGACGGCACAGGGGCAAACAACGTGGGCTGGTTTTACACAGGAAATTCTGAACAATGCCGCATTGCCCAAGTCGCCAATTGTCACGGCAATCACGACCGATGCGTATCCGTTGCCAGCGTCTCGCCCAGCGTACTCTGTCTTGTCTTGCGAGCGCCTGAAACAGGCATTTTGTGATTTGCCAGCATGGGACGATGCTCTAAGATTGTGCATGCATTGATGCCCACAAGGCCGTCCGCGTGCGAGTGGCGGCCGTATTGGGTAGATACGAATCGAAGTGGCATTTTTGACAACCATGATTGCAAGGCCTTTAATGACTGAAAAAAAACATATCCATTCCCACGCGATTGTCGAGCCAGGAGCGTCGATTGGCACCGCGACCAATGTATGGGCGTTTGCGCATGTATTGGGCGGTGCGCGCATTGGTGCCGAGTGCAATATCTGCGATCATGTGTTCATTGAAAATGACGTGGTGCTAGGGGATCGGGTCACCATCAAATGTGGCGTGCAATTATGGGATGGGATCACCATTGGCGACGATGTCTTCATCGGCCCGAACGCGACCTTTGCCAATGATAAATTCCCCAGGAGCAAACAATATCTGGCAGAAGTCGCGCGGACAAGCATTCGCCGTGGCGCCTCCATTGGCGCCGGCGCTGTCATCCTGCCAGGTATCGTCATTGCCGAAAATGCGATGGTGGGTGCCGGTGCGGTCGTGACCAAGAACGTCCCGCCCCATGCCATCGTTGTGGGCAACCCTGCGCGCGTGGTCGGATATACAAACGCTAGTCCGAATGCAGTGCAAGCGCCGTTGCTTGGCACCGCTGGCGCGTCGGAATTTACCAAGGACGGAGCGCCTTCTCACGTCAATGGTGTGCGTCTGTACAAGTTTCCTTTGATTAAGGACATTCGCGGCTCCTTGTCGGTGGGTGAATTCCAGAAGGAAATCCCCTTTGATGCTGCACGCTATTTCCTTGTCTTTGACGTTCCCAGCAAGGAGCTGCGCGGCGAACACGCACACCATGCATGCCATCAATTCCTCATTTGCGTTCATGGGTCTTGCGCTGTCGTCGCAGATGATGGCAATGTGCGCCAGGAATACATGCTGGACGCTCCCAACCTGGGTATTTATTTACCGCCGCTGACGTGGGGGGTGCAATACAAATACTCTCCGGACGCCGTGTTACTGGTTTTCGCATCCCATGTGTATGATGCAGACGACTATATTCGCGATTACAGCGATTTCCTTTGCATTACCGCATCCTTATCCGGTGCGGATCCGATATCTTCACTGATTGAGCAGAAAAAATAATAATGGCTATCCCCTTCCTTGATTTAAAAGCAATTAATCTTGAACACGCAGCAGCACTTGAAAGCGCATTTCACCGTGTGCTGCATTCCGGCTGGTATGTGCTGGGCAAAGAAGTCGAGGCTTTCGAGCAGGAGTTTGCTCGTTATTGCCAAGCGGACCACACGGTCGGCGTGGCCAATGGCCTTGATGCCATCTTCCTGATCCTCAAGGCATACGGCATCGGGCCTGGCGACGAGGTGATCGTTCCCAGCAATACCTATGTGGCTACCTGGCTGGCGGCGACGCATTGTGGCGCCGTTCCTGTGCCAGTCGAGCCGGACGCGCGTACCTACAACATCGATCCGGCGAAAATTGAAGCGGCCATTACCGCGAATACCAAGGCCATCATTGCCGTCCACCTGTACGGACAGCCTGCCGACATGGATGCCATCAATGCCATTGCGCAGAAGCATGACTTGAAAGTGATCGAGGATGCGGCCCAGGCGCATGGCGCGTTATACAAGGGCCGCCGTGTGGGCAGCCTGGGCGATGCCGCTGCATTCAGTTTCTATCCGGGGAAAAATCTCGGCGCGCTGGGCGATGCGGGCGCGGTGACGACCAATGATGCCGTCCTTGCGGACAATCTGCGCGTGTATCGGAACTACGGCTCGCGTATCAAATATCACAATGAAGTGGCGGGCTTCAATTCGCGTCTTGATGAGTTGCAGGCGGCACTATTGCGCGTCAAATTACCGGATCTTGATGCGTCGAACAGCAAGCGTGGCGAGATTGCCCGCATGTACAATGACAAATTGAAGGATGTTCCCGGCATCGTCCTACCCCATGTGCCCGAGTGGTGCGACCCCATCTGGCATCTGTATGTCATTTGCACGCCAGAACGCGGCGCCTTGCAAGCGGCATTGGGCGAGGAGTCCATCGGCACCATGATTCATTACCCGGTACCGCCGCATCTGCAGCCCGCCTATGCCGAGCTGGGTTACAAGACTGGCGATTTCCCTATCGCGGAACAGGTGCACCAGCAGATTATCAGCTTGCCCATGGGGCCAACCATGTCGGAAACGGATGTTCAGCAAGTCGTCGATGCCGTGATCAGCAGTTTGAAATGATCCAGTAGTGAAGAAATTACTGACGGTCACTTTGTTCAGTGGCTTGCTGACGTTGCTGCGCATGGCCAGCGGTTTTGTCATTGCCAAGGTTGTTGCGGTGTACACAGGACCGAGCGGCATCGCCATGCTCGGGCAAGTTCAAAGCCTCATCGCCGCTCTCAATGGCGTGGTGGCGGCGCCTGCGGGCAACGGTGTCGTGCGCTATACGGCTCAGCACCATGAAGCTGGTCCGCAGGCATGCGCACCGTGGTGGAAGGCGGCGCTGAACTGGATCTGCTTGTTGATGGCCGTCATGATTCCTGTGATTTGCCTGTGCGCGCAGCCATTGGCCATCTTGGTGTTCGGCGAGGCGCGCTATTTCTGGCTGGTTATCATGGCGGCCCTGGCTTTGCCATTTTCTGCTGCGAATACCTTGATCGCGTCGATTCTCAACGGCCAGCAGCAATATCGTCGCTACGTGGGCTTGGGCATTGTTTCCGTGATGATTGCCACGGTGATTATGGTTGTGCTGGTGGTACACGAGAACCTGAATGGCGCCCTGATTGCGGCAGTTTTATTTTCCGGCATATCCGGCCTTATCATGTTGCTCGGTGTAGTACGGCAGCCATGGTGCCGCCTGCGATTCTGGTGGGGCCGGGCCAGCAAGGCTGAGTTACGTGGTATTGGCGCCTATGTGGTGATGGCGGTGACAACGGCATTGACCATGCCGATGGCCTTGCTTGTAGTACGTAACATTCTGGTCAGCAAAACGGGATGGGAGCAAGCCGGCCAATGGCAGGCGGTGTGGAAGATCTCCGAAGTGTATCTTGGGGTGATCACAATGGCGCTGAGCACGTATTTCTTGCCGAAGCTGGTGTCACTCACCGGTAGTGATGCCATCTTGAAAGAGATCCGCAGCACCGCCAAGATCGTCATGCCGATCGTTGCGCTGCTTGCGCTGAGCGTCTATGTGTTGCGCGATGTCGCGCTCTCCTTGTTGTTTACCGAAGCATTCCGTGCTGCACGTGATCTTTTCGCCATTCAGCTTGTCGGCGACGTGTTAAAAATACTGTCTTTTCTGTATGCCTATCCTATGGTATCGAGAGGCGCCACACGTTGGTTCATGGCTGCCGAAGTGATTTTTGCCCTGCTTTTTATCGTGTTGTCCTATTTTTTGATTGGCCAATATGGCGCGCATGGCGCAAACATTGCCTATGCGGTCAGCTATTTTTTTTACCTGATATTTGCCTGGGCAAACGTTCGGAATTTTTCCCGCTGAGAGGCACTGCGCCGCTCAATTGAAAGCGGACGGTTCCGAAGACCGCGCCGCTGGAGCGTAATACCAGGTAGTGCATTTTCATTCGTTCGTATATATATACCCTGAGAAAGTTACATGAAGATTCTGATTCCTATTTTGATTTTTGCCCGTTCAGGCGGTAGCAGGGTATTGTCCGAGCTGGCGAATGAATGGGTCAAATCAGGAAACGACGTGGCGTTCTTGTGTCCCGACAGTAGCGACGCCCCCTACTTTCCCACCATTGCCCGCATCCTGTGGGTGAATGACAAAGGACAGATTGCGGCCGAGCGCAATCCACTGGCCAAGCCAAGTGGCCGCTATCATTTGCAAGCGCTGTATGCGGGACTGAAGGCCGTGGGGGCGGAATACGAGCTGATTCTGGCTAATCAATCGCTAACGGCATGGCCCGTGGCGCTGGCATCGTGCGGCAACGCCAGGAAGGCCTACTACGTCCAAGCGTATGAGGCGGAATACTATGTCAACATGAAGACCGCCAAGGACCTGGTTTTGGCAGCGATTTCCGCCCTGTCATACCAGTTGCCACTCAAGAAAATCGTGAATGCGCCGGTGTATTTTCGTTATAAAAATCTGCGGGCCAGCGATTTTGTTCCACCTGGAATGGATCTTGACGTCTTTAAACCTTTGGCGGCGCCCCGCGATATCGATAGCACCGAGACCATCATCATCGGCTGTATTGGGCGCCATGAACCTGAAAAAGGCACCATTTACGTATTGCGGGCATTTGAGCAACTGGCGAAACTCGATCCGCGTTTCCGCTTGCGCGTAGCGTATGGAAATTTGCCACAAGGATGGCAGCACGAAAAATGTGAAGTCGTTGTGCCAAAAAGCGATGCGGAGCTGGCCGACTATTACCGCAGCGTCGATATTCTTGTTTCTCCTGGTACGGTCCAGCATGGCGCGCCGCATTATCCCGTGCTGGAGGCACTGGCAACGGGCGCGGCCGTCGTGACAACCGGCTATATGGGTGCGACGCAAGATACTGCCTGGCTTGTGAAAAACAAGGATGTGCAAACCATTGTCGAGCGCATACAGGAATTGGTCCGGGATGGCGCCGCGCGCCGGGCGAAGATCGCCGCCGGATTGCTGACTGCACAGGCGTTTTCGTGGAAAGCCGTTTCGGCCAAGATGATGGCGATTTTCGTGCGTACCCTGTTTGGCGACAACGCGAAAAAATGAAGCCAATACGTTTGACGGACAAATCGCAAATCCGCCTGCTGCTGGGAATTGCATTTTTGCTGGTATGCATCGCCGGTTTTCGGCAAGTGGGATTTGACCGTGATTCCCTGCAATATTTGGAGAGCTACCAAGAATTTGCAGGACTGCTGGGCGCTGACTTGCGGACCCGGGAGCCAACCTTCTGGCTGATCACGGCGATAGCCAAGATGTTGCCCGGCGATGGATTCCGCTGGGTCCTGTTGGCGTATGCTGTTTTGGGAATGGCGATCAACGTCAAGGCCATCCAGAAAATCTCGCCATATCCCATCATGGCGCTGATTTGCTTTGCCTTTTTGTACTTCCCGTTGCATACCATGACACAAATTCGGGCCAGCATCGCTTGTGGCCTGTTGTTGCTGGCGATCCCCGATATTGCGGATCGCCGTCTCAAGGATTTTCTCATCAAGGTGGGGATGGCAACCTTGTTCCATTATTCGGCGATTATTCTGGTTCCCCTTTACCTGATCCGCTTGAACAGGCTCGACTTCAAGCTGTATGCGATTCTGCCGCTGGCCACGCTGGCATTTTCACTGGTGAATGGTTTGCTGTTGCAGGCAATGGCTTTTCTCGCGCTGGCGCTGCCGGAAGTGCTGGGTTACAAGATTTCGATCTATCTGACATTATTGGAGAGCGAGGAAAAGGCGCCCATTAACCTTTTCAGCCTGTACTACCTGAGCGTGCTTTTTGTTTATTATTTGTGCATTTTTAATATAAATAAATTCAGTTCGAAATATGAAGTGCTTTGCATAAAAATACTGGGCTGGTCACTGGGGATTTATTATGCGATGTCTTTCCTGCCGGTAGTCGCTGTGCGTATCTCGGAAATGCTGGGAGTGGTGATTGTCATTGTCATCCCGGCGCTGGTGCACAAGATCAAGGGACGCAATGAGGTGTTGTTGATTACTTATGCATGGCTTTTTGCCATATTTTTCAATAATGTCATCTTGCATGAATTATTCAATTTTTAGGAAAATCGATGGTTTATGATATCGATGCTGTCTTTGTAACATATAGGCCGGATTTTTCTGTCTTTGAACAGGCATTGGATAGTATAAAAAACCAGGTCCGCACAGTTTATATCGTCGATAATTCGGCAAGTGCTGACGTGGCCAACAGATTGCGGGCGCTGGAAACCAGGGTGCCGAATGTGCGCCTGTTGCTGCTGGAGCGTAATGCCGGCATTGCCAAGGCCCAGAACATGGGCATAGCCAAGGCCATGGAGGAGGGCGCGCAGCTGTCCTTGCTGAGCGACCAGGACACTATCTATCCGCATGATTATGTGGCAAACATGCTTGAGAACTACCGCGGTCTTGGCCACGCTGACCGCCTGGGGGCGATTGCCCCGGATTTTCAGGAGGAAAACAAGGCCAGCGGCGAGGGAGAAGGTTTTTTCGAGCTTCAGGGAGTCAACTCGGTCAAGGTGGCGTCTACCCAGTCCTTGGTCGAGGTTGCGCAGGTGATTGCCTCGGGGATGATCATCAATAATGCGGCCCTGGCCCACGTGGGCATGATGGACGAGGAGCTGTTTATCGATTGGGTCGATTTTGAGTGGTGCTGGCGCGCGCGTGCGCATGGCTATCGTATCATCGGCTGCCGCAATGTGGTCATCCGCCATACCTTGGGTGACGGCGCCGTGAAGGTGGGAGCTAAGACGTATTCGCTGCATACACCGCAGCGCAATTATTATATTGTCAGGAATGGTATTGCCATTGCATTGGGCAAGAAATATCTGGGAGCGGGTGTGCGCCTGGGGATTTTTCTCAAATCGTTACGCTATATGGTGGCGTTCAGTATGTTTGGTGATCAGCATCTGAAAAATCTTGTGTATTGTTGCCGGGGCTTTGCGCATGGTGTCATTGGCCGCCTGGGACCGCTTGAAAATTAGAATAAGATGATAGCCGTATGCCGAAAATAAGCGTTTGCATGGCCGTATATAACGGCGAAAAATATATTCTGGAGCAAATTGAATCGATACTCGGACAACTGTCCGCTGACGACGAATTGATTGTATCGGATGACGGGTCGACCGACTTGACGCTGGAGAAGATCCGCTCATGTGGCGATGCACGCATTCGTATGATTGCCAATGAGCTCGACAAGGGGTATAGCGGCAATTTTGAACATGCCATTCGGCACGCGACAGGCGAGGTGATCTTTCTGTCCGACCAGGATGATGTCTGGCTTGCCGGCCGGGTACAGAAAATGTTGGCCGCTCTGGAACGTTGCGACATGGTGGTGTGCAACGCGCAGTTTACGGACGATGTATTGACACCACTGGATACGACTTTGTTTTCCCTGCGTGGCGGCGGCCAGGGGTTCTGGAAAAATCTGTTTAAATCCCGGTATCTGGGCGCTTGCATGGCCTTTAAGCGTAGCATTCTGCGCAAGGCGCTGCCCTTTCCCGGCAATCGAAAACTGTGCCCGCACGACCTGTGGCTGACCCTTGTCGCCGAACTTTATTATCGGGTCGAACTTATTGAGGAGCCGTTGATCCTGTATCGCCGTCACGGTGCGAACGTCTCGAGTGGCGGTAGTGCCAGTACTAATAGTTTCTTTAACAAAATGCAGTTCCGGGCATATTGCCTGTTGAAAGTGCTCGGCAGGGCATAATTCCAACCATCAGATTCATTACGTAAGAAAGAAGAATGGCATGAACCAAACAGTACTCATTACGGGCGGCGCGGGTTTTATCGGACAACGCTTGTGCCGCGCCTTCCTTGGCCAGGGTATGCAGGTGCGCGTGCTGGACAATTTCAGCCCGCAGATTCATGCGAGCGATGTCCTGCCTGACGATCTGGCCGGGAAGGTTGAACTGATCAAGGCCGACGTACGTGACCGCGATGCGATGAAACAGGCACTGACAGGTGTCCATGCCATCGTGCACCTGGCTGCGGAAACAGGCACCGGTCAATCCATGTATGAAATCGACCGTTATTTCAGCGTTAACGTGCAGGGGACCGCCACGATGCTCGATCTATTGCAGAACGAAGATTGCACCAAGGATTTGCGCTCCATCGTCGTCGCCTCGAGTCGCGCCGTATATGGAGAAGGTGCTTACCAGTGCGCATCGCATGGCACCGTGTTCCCGCACCAGCGTACGCGCGAACACCTGTCGGCTGGGATGTTTGAGCCTGTCTGCCCTGTCTGCGTCAAGCCGGTGGCGCTGCTGCCGACGACGGAGACGGCACCGTTCCTGCCGATGTCGATGTATGGCCTGACCAAACAGGTACAGGAACAGGCCGTGCTGTTATTTGCGCGTACCCGCGGCATCAACGGTTTTGGTCTGCGCTATCAGAATGTGTATGGCCCGGGCCAGTCGTTGAAGAACCCGTATACCGGGATCCTGGCGGTGTTTTCGAATCTGGCGCGGCAGAATCAACTGATCGAAATCTATGAAGATGGCGAAGAGTCGCGCGACTTTGTGTATATCGACGATGTTGTTGAAGCAACCGTGCGTAGTGTCAACCACGCTGGCCCTTTTGTCGGCGCGCTCAATGTCGGTTCCGGACAAGCCACCAGCGTGATGACCGTCGCGCAAGAGATCAAGCAATTCTTTAACAGCGATAGCGAGATCACCGTCACTGGCGCATTCCGCGTCGGCGACATTCGCCATAATATCGCTGATGTTTCGGTTGCCGCTGATGTCCTGGGCTTTACGCCGGGCGTGCAGTTCAAGGATGGCCTGAAGCATTTCCTGACCTGGGCCTCGCAGCAGCCGGCAGAAGACAAGGCCGCCTATGCGCGTTCGGTCAGTGAACTTGCCGACAAGGGGCTGATGGGCTCCAGCCGTCAACCATGACGTTAAAAAAAACCTTGCTGGCCGATCTGGCACGGCAATATGCGGCCAATGGCCAGCCTGGCCGCGTGCCGGGCATCATGGGCGTGATGCTGGGGGCCCTGTCGCCCCGCTTCGCGCCGGTGGTGATTTTTCGGCTGTCCCACTGGTTTTATCAGCATAAGCTGTCACCGCTGGCCAAGCTGTTCTCGTTGCTGAATTTTGTCGTGTTCGGTCTTGAAATCGCCATTCGCTGCGATATTGGCAAAGGCTTGTATCTTCCGCATACCCAAGGCACGGTGATCGGTGTGAACAGTATTGGAGAAAATGCCACGATTTATCATAATGTCACCTTTGGCGCGCGAGAAATCGATGTGAATTTCTCCGAGCAGTCGCGTCCCACGGTGGGCGATAACGTGATCGTCGGTTCCGGCGCCAAGATTCTTGGCGGCGTCATGATCGGTAATGGTGCCCGCGTGGGCGCCAATGCCGTGGTGCTTGCCGATGTACCAGCAGGCGCCACCGTCGGCGGTATTCCAGCAAAAATTCTCAGGCAAGGCGAAGTCACATGATTCAACAGGGAGCGCGCGTTTTATTTATTTCTCCGCGGACGTTCGATTACGAGAAAGAAATCAAGGCTGAATTGGAACTGGCGGGCTGTCAAGTCGACTGGCATGATGACCGTCCAGCATCGACGCCGCTGGTAAAGGCATTGATACGTTTTCGGCCAGAGTTGGTGGCCACCATGTGCGACCGTTATTTCGACCGTATCATTCATGACGCACGTGGCATTGTCTATGATGTCGTGTTTGTCATCAAGGGCGAAGCTATCTCTGCGGAGCGGCTCAGGATGCTGCGCGAAAGCCAACCAACAGCACGGTTCCTTTACTATTCGTGGGATTCCTTAAAAAATTTCAAGAATGGCGAAGTCAAGCTATCGTACTTTGACAAGGCATACAGTTTCGACCGGCTAGACACCATCAATATCCGGCACGTGCGGCACCTGCCCCTGTTTTATATCAGTGTCTATGAAGCGATGGCGGCCAAACAGGCGGAAAAAAACACCAACGATATTGGCATGCTGTTTCTTGGCACCGTGCATTCCGACCGCTACGCCGTAGTCCGGCGCATTGTGGCGGCGGCGCAACGCGTGGGCATGACGCTGCCCGTCTACACGCATTTTTATTATCAAAGCAAATGGGTGATGGCGGTCCGAAAATTGTTTGACCGGGATTTTCGCGCCATACCGTGGAAAGATGTCCAATGGCACTCGCTGAACAAGCAACAGATTCTCGACTTGTTTTCGCGTAGCGAGATCGTGCTCGACATTCATCATCCTGGCCAGACGGGTTTGACGATGCGTACAATCGAATGTCTGGGGGCCGGTAAAAAAATGATCACGACGAATGCCGATGTCGTCAGTTATGATTTTTACCGCCCCGAGAATATCTTGGTGGTGGATCGCCAAGCGACCGACTTGCCCGTAGATTTCTTGCGCACACCCTGCGTCCGCTTGCCTGAAGATATGTACCGCCGCTATAGCCTAAGAAGTTGGTTGGCTGAAATTTTTGCCTAGTCAGGCTGAGATTGCTACGGCCAGCTTGGGGCCGTAGCGATCTCAGCTCGTCTTTTCCCCGTAACAATGCGGGCAAGACACCTCATACACATATTCCGGCGCCAGTTGCTGGCGCGGGGTGACGACGGCGCGGCAGACGAAACATTGCACGGTTTCCGTCGGTTCCAGTTTCGGGTTCAGGGCCGTGCGGTAGTCGAACACGAAGCAGTCGCCCGTGTAGTGCTCGCCGCCCACTTCTTCGAAATACTTGAGGATGCCGCCGTCGAGCTGGTACACGCTGTCGTAGCCGATTTCCTTCATGTGGATGGCGGCCTTTTCGCAGCGGATGCCGCCCGTGCAGAAGGTGACGACGGTCTTGCCTTCCAGCTCGTCCTTGTGGGCGGCGGCCACGGCCGGGAATTCCGTAAACTTGTCGATCCGGTAATCGAGCGTGTTGTTGAACGTGCCCACGTCCACTTCAAAGGCGTTGCGCGTTTCCATCATGACCACGGGTTTGCCCGTATCGTCGACGCCGGCGTCCAACCAGCGCTTGAGCGTGTGCGCGTCGACGGACGGGGCGCGGCCCAGTTCCGGCTTGATCAGCGGCATGCGCATGGTGATGATTTCTTTTTTCAGCTTGACTAGCATGCGCTTGTGCGATTGCTCGTTCGACAAGCTTTCCTTCCATTCCAGATCGGCCAGACGCTCATCGCTGCGCACCCAGGCGAGGAAGCTGTCGATATGCTCGCGCGTACCCGACAGGAACATATTGATGCCTTCCGGCGTCAGCAGGATCGTGCCCTTCAGCTCCAGCGCCAGGCATTGCTCCTGATACAAGGGGCGCATGGCTTCCGTATCGTCGAGCGTGATGAATTTATACGCGGCGATATTGACAAACGTGGCGGCCAGCGGGCTGGCGGCGGCGGAAACAGCGGGTGTTGCTGGGGTGATGGCTTGCATGATGGCGATCGGCTTAGACTGAACAGCCGATATTATAAGCCCGACAGGCCTGGCAGGATACCCGGTCCGCACGCGCGACGCGGTAGAATAGACCCCATTGAATTTTGCACGAAACGGTACACAGGATGGAAATGGTAATGCAAGAGGCCGGCGCTCCGGCAGGTTCACAGCAAGCGATGCAGCCCGGTCCTGCTTTCGTCCATTTGCGCGTGCACTCGGAGTACTCGATCGTCGATGGCCTGGTGCGCATCGACGACGTCGTCAAGGCGGCGGCGAAGGACAAGCAGGTGGCGCTGGCCGTCACCGACCTGTCGAACCTGTTTGGCATGGTCAAGTTCTACAAGGAAGCGCGCGGCAAGGGCATCAAGCCCATCGTCGGCGTCGACGTGTGGATCACGAATGACGATAACCGCGAAAAACCGTCGCGCTTGCTGTTGCTGGCGAAAAACCGCATGGGCTATCTGCAGCTGTGCGAACTGCTGTCGACGGCCTGGCTGACGAACCAGTACAAGGGCCGCGCCGAGTTGCGCATCGAGTGGCTGCAGGCGCTGGCGACGAATACCTACGACCTGTACCCGGGCGAAAGCGCGGCCAATGGCTTGATCGTGCTGTCCGGCGCGCACTTCGGCGATGTCGGTACCGCCATCGAGAATGGCAACCTGGCCCTGGCCGAGCGCAATGCGCAGCGCTGGGCCGAGATTTTCCCCGGGCATTTCTATATCGAAATCCAGCGCGGCGGCCAGGCCAACCAGGAAGCGCAGGTGCGCCATGCGGTGGCCCTGGCGGCCAAGCTGGGCCTGCCAGTGGTGGCCACGCATCCCGTGCAATTCATTTCCCCTGAAGAATTTATTGCCCACGAAGCCAGGACCTGTATCGCCGAAGGCGAAATGCTGGCCAACGCCAAGCGCGTGAAACGGTTTAACGACAGCCAGCGCTTCCTGTCGCAGGCCGACATGGCGGAACTGTTTGCCGACTTGCCGGCCGCGCTGGCCAATTCCGTGGAAATCGCCAAGCGCTGCAATCTGACCCTGACCCTGGGCAAGCCGCAACTGCCGAACTTCCCCACGCCGGACGGCATGACGATCGACCAGTTCCTCGTCGCCGAATCGCAGGCGGGCCTGGAAAAACGCTTGTTGCAGCTGTATCCCGACCCCGAGCGCCGTGAAAAGGAGCGTCCGCGCTACGAGTCGCGCCTGAAATTCGAGACGGATACGATTTGCAACATGAAATTCCCCGGCTACTTCCTCATCGTGGCCGAGTTTATCCAGTGGGCCAAGGAAAACGGCGTGCCCGTCGGTCCGGGCCGCGGTTCGGGCGCGGGTTCGCTGGTCGCGTATTCGCTGCTCATTACCGACCTTGATCCATTGCAGTACAACCTGCTGTTCGAGCGCTTTTTGAATCCCGAACGCGTCTCGATGCCCGACTTCGATATCGACTTTTGCCAGGAAGGGCGCGACCGCGTCATTCAGCACGTCAAGGATTTGTATGGCAAGGAGGCGGTCTCGCAGATCGCCACCTTCGGTACCATGGCGGCCAAGGGCGCGATCCGCGACGTGGGCCGCGTGATGGATTTCGGCTATAACTTCTGCGACGGCATCTCGAAGCTGATCCCGTTCAAGCCGGGCAAACCCGTGTCGATCGCCGACGCCATCGAGGAAGAACCGCTGCTCAAGGAGCGCCTGGAAAACGAGGAAGAGGTCAAGCAGCTGCTGGACCTGGCGCAGCAAGTCGAAGGCATCACGCGCAATATCGGCATGCACGCGGGGGGCGTGTTGATTGCTCCCGGCAAGCTGACGGATTTCTGCCCGCTGTACACGCAGGGCGGCGATTCCGGCGTCGTGTCGCAGTATGACAAGGATGACGTGGAGGCCGTCGGCCTCGTGAAGTTCGACTTCTTGGGTCTGACGACCCTGACGATTCTCGACCGCGCCGTGCGCTACATCAAGCAGCTCGATCCCGCGCAGGCGAATTTCGACCTGGCGACCTTGCCGCTGAACGACAAACCGTCGTACGACTTGCTGACCAAGGCCAAGACCGTGGCCGTGTTCCAGCTTGAGTCGCGCGGCATGCAGGGCATGCTGAAAGACGCGCGTCCCGACCGTTTCGAAGACATTATTGCGCTCGTGGCTTTGTATCGTCCGGGCCCGATGGACCTGATTCCCGATTTCTGCAAGCGCAAGCACGGCGAACGCTTCGATTATCCCGATCCGCGCACGGAATCGATTCTGTCCGAAACCTACGGCATCATGGTGTATCAGGAGCAGGTGATGCAGATGGCGCAGATCGTCGGCGGCTACTCGCTGGGCGGCGCCGACATGCTGCGCCGCGCCATGGGTAAGAAGAAGGCCGAAGAGATGGCCGAGCACCGCGAGATCTTCCGCGCCGGTGCGGCGAAAGATGGCTTGACGGCGGAAAAGGCCGACGAGATCTTCGACTTGATGGAAAAGTTCGCCGGCTACGGTTTCAACAAATCGCACGCCGCCGCCTACGCCTTGCTGTCGTACCACACGGCTTACCTGAAGGCGCACCACACGGCCGCCTTCATGGCCGCCAACTTGTCGCTGGCCATGGACGACACGGACAAGATCAAGATCCTGGTGGAAGACTCGCTGGAAATCTGCAAGCTGACCTTGTTGCCGCCGGATATCAACGAATCCGATTACCGCTTCACGCCGAGCGGCGCGCCGCCGTCCGTGAGCGGCAAGAAAGTCACGCAGATCCGCTACGGCCTGGGTGCCGTGAAAGGCTCGGGCCAGAACGCCATCGAAGCCATCATCGCCGCGCGCGAAGCGGGTGGACCCTTCACGAGCCTGTTCGATTTCTGCAAGCGCGTGGATAAAAAACAGATCAACCGCCGCACCATCGAGTCGCTGATCCGCAGCGGCGCCTTCGATTGCCTGAAGGTCGACCGCGCCATCCTGCTCGCATCCGTCGCGTTCGCCATGGAATGCGCCGACCAGGCCGCCAAGGCGGCCAACCAGGTGAGCCTGTTCGGCGGCGACGACAGCGACATGGTGGCGCCGCCCGAGTACGTCAAGGTACCCGTGTGGACCGATAAACAGCGATTGACGGAAGAAAAGATCGCACTGGGCTTCTACCTGTCCGGCCACCTGTTCGATTCGTATGCGCCCGAGGCGCGCCGTTTTGCTCGCACGAAATTGTCGGAACTGTCGCCGTCGCGCGAACCGCGCATGATGGCCGGCGTCATCACGGGCTTGCGCACGCAGATGACGCAGCGCGGCAAGATCCTCATCGTCACCCTGGACGACAAGAGCGGCACGGTGGAAGTGACGGTGTATGGCGAATTATTTGACTCCAACCGGAAAATCTTCAAGGAAGATGAATTCCTGGCCGTCGTGGGCAAGGTGTCGGAAGACCGTTTTTCGGGCGGTTTGCGCATCACGGCCGAGAGCGCCTTCGACATCATCGCCGCGCGCGTGCAGTATGGCCGCCAGCTGGGCCTGACCTTGCCGGCCACCCTGGATGCCAAGCGCATCCGCGACGTGATCATGCCGCACCGCGCCGAGACGGGATTGCCGATCGCCGCGCGGGTCAGCCCGCAAGGCGTCAGTTGCGTGCTGCAGTTTGGTGACGAGTGGAAAGTGGCGCCATCGGATGAGCTGCAGATGGCGCTCGAGCAAATGCTGGGCGCACAAGAGGTGGCGGTCGAATACTGACCGGCACCGTCTGGCGCATACAACAAAGCCAAACCGCAGACATGCTGGTTTGGCTTTTTTCGTTTACATGTCTTTCAGGCCCGTGATCGCATAGCCTTTGGCGGCGATCTGCTGGTGCGGCTGTTCGATATGGTAGTCGGGCAAGATCTCGGCATCGTCGGCCACTTCGCTGGCGCGTGTTTCGAGCTGCCAGTCGGTATTGGTTACTTCTTCCGGAATGAGCTTTCCTTCCGGCACGGCGAGGTAGGAAAAAATGCCGTCGTGCTCGGCCCGGCGGTAGATGTCTACGCGCATGAATGCCTCCTAGTAAGCGTTGGGGGAACCGGTGCACCGCAGTGCATGCCGATAGCGCTAGCGTAACAGGATTGTGCCGTGCACGGGTTGTAGCGTGTGCCGCAGGAGCAGGGACGCTCAGGCGATGGCGGAAGCGTAGTCGTCGTCTTCGCCGAGCATGGCCGATTGCCGCACCCCGCCGGCGGCGGCCGCAGCGTTTGCCGTGGCGACTCGCAACGGGCTGCGATGGGCGTCGAGGCCGCTGCGCAGGCTGGCGATCATGGCCAGTGTCAGTTCGTGGCGCTTGCGTGCTTCCGAGCGTTTTTTGGAAGGAATGTCTTGCAGCGCAGGCAAGGGCAGGTTTTCGCACGCTAATTCAAAATCGCCATCCTGGCGCACTTGCGCGCCCAGTTCTTGCCATAGCGCATTGTAGTCGGCGAATAGACGGCCTTTCTTGGCGGAATGATGCACGGCGCGGTTGATATTGCCGACAAGCAGCATCTTGCGGCAGCCGTGTTCGTATCCCAGCTGGCGCACCAAGCGCACCATCAGGGTCTTCGGACGCATGCCGTGCAAGTCGCGCGTTGCCTCGCGCACGCGGTGCGCGCTGTCCTCGCCCTTCGGGCCTTGCAGGCAGCCGATGCGCATGCCCAGGGTGGCGCGCAGCTGGCTGCCGAAGAAGGAAAAGGCGATCGAATACAGCACGTCGTCGTCATGCATCAGCTGCAGCACCATCTCGCCTTCGCGGTCCATCGGATGCAGCGAACACAGTTGCAAATGGTAGGGTGCACCCGACTTGCCCGCCACCGTGCCCAGGCGTACGGGCCCGTGCGCCGCTTGGCTCATCAGCTTGCCCCAGCCCTGCTGCAAGATGAAATGGTAGTGCTCGGTCAGCAATTCCACGCGCTGCTGGCAATTCAAGGTCAGGCTCAGGTACGGGCGGTAGACCTTGTGGATCATGTGCGGATAGGCTTGCACCAGATCATGAAACACCGGATGCGAGTTCAGCAGTTGTAGCCAGCGGCGGGTCTGGCGCTGTTGCACGCGGGCGCGCAGATGCAGCTTGAGCAGTTCGCGCCAGCGGCGCATGCCACTCGGCATCGCCATCAAGCCGTCAGACAGGGTAATAGTTGGCATCATCGTGGCGTGGAGTTACAAGGCAAGGCGTGCCGCATGCATGGGAGGGATGGTCATGGTCGGAAAACCATGTCATCTTATGCACGCCATCTCCTCCTGTAAATTGGCGAAACAGCGTACGGGTTCCCCTTATGCCAGCCCTGTTTTAATAGCGGTAGGTGACATACACGGCGCCGATTGGCGAGGTCTTGCGCTGCACGATGGGGCTCTTGGCCGCGTCGCCCAGGCGGCTCTCGACGCCGATCAGCGTATTGATACCCCAGCGCGCATCGAAGCGGTGCTCCCAGTTGACGGTGGCTTGCGCTTCATAGAAACCGGCCTTGGGCGTATATTGCTTGAACGAGGTGTTCGCGGCCTGGGTGGCCGTGACGCCATACATGGTCTGCACGTATTTGCGCTCGCCCCAGGCCAACTGGCCGCCGATGGTTACGCTATCCTTTTGCATGCCCTTGGCATCGGACCTGCCGTAGACCTGGCCCGTCGCTTCGAAATGCACGTTCGCACCGTTTTCGCGGTTCGACAGGGGAATGTCGCTCGACACGCTCAGCGACAGGCCCGGCAATGGCGAATAGCCCACGCTGAGCAGGGCGCTGGCGTTGCCCTTGACTTCGCCCATGCCCTTCAGATAATCGCTGCCGCCCCAGCCGTTGGCGCCATTGCGTTTGTGGTCTTCGCGGTTGCCGCGGTAGCCCAGCGCCGCGCTGTAGCTGAGGGGGCCTGCCTGGCCGCCATAGCCGATGCCGCGCGACGTGCTGAAGAACAGGCCATTGGCCATGGCGTAATCGAGAATGATCAGCGGCGAGGCCGACAGCTTGTCGGCGCCGGAATAGCTGGACACGGCGGCAACACCGCCGCCGATGGTGAAGACATTTTCCGCAGCTGGTTCGGCCGCCGCGGCAGCCAGGGGATTCAAGCTCAGGCCGCAGGCCAGCGCCAGCGAGGTCAACAAGGTTGTAGATGCGTGCATGGAGTTTTCCGTCAGGTGGAGAACCGAGTCCGGAGTGGCTCGATTGACTGCCGACAGTATCTGTCCTTGCCATGAAGGAAAAATGAGCCTTTTATTAAGATTGCATGAAGAGTGCTTCTTTACCCTTTCTTCAGCTTGCGGTGGTTTAATACTGACCATGAAGATACTGCTGATTGAAGACGATATGGACCTGGGCAATGGCGTGCGGATCGCCTTGCGCGACCAGGGCATGCAAGTGGTCTGGGTGCGCAGCCTCGAGGATGCGGCGCGCAGCATCGAGCACGACAGTTGCGAGCTGGTGCTGCTGGACCTGGGCTTGCCCGATGGCGATGGCCTCGATTTGCTGGCCCGGCTGCGCGCGGCTCGCCTGCCGGTGCTGATCCTCAGCGCCCGCGACACGCTGGAACAGCGCTTGCGCGGCCTCGACGGCGGCGCCGACGATTACCTGGTCAAGCCCTTCGTGCTGGCCGAGCTGCTGTCGCGCGTGCGCGCGCTGGCGCGCCGCAGCTATGGCTTTGACGGCGACACCATCGAGTTGCGCGGCCTGCTGCTGCAGGTACCCACGCGCCGTGTCAGCGTGCATGGCCGGCCTGTGGAACTTACCGCCAGTGAATATGCGCTGCTGAAGACCTTGCTGATGCGCGCCAACCGGGTCATCACGCGCCGCGTGCTGGAAGAACATATCCTGCCCGGCGGGCTGGCCAATGCCAGCAATACCCTCGATGTGCACATGGGCAACCTGCGCCGCAAGATAGGCGAAGGGTATATCCGTACCGTGCGCGGCGTCGGCTATGTCATCGACCAGCAGGGCGAACCTTCCACCGCGCCAGGTGCTGGCGCATGATGGGGCGTTTCTGGGCCATGCTGCGCCGGCCTACCCTGGTGCGCCGCCTGATGATGGCGCAAATGCTGATGCTGACCATGGTGTGGAGCCTGGCCGTGGCGTATGTGATGGTCGAGGGGGCGGACGAAGCGAGCAATGTGAGCCGCGGCGTCCTGCACGCCATTATCAGCGTGGCCGATAACCTGGCCGAGCAGCCGCAGCGCCAGGAACAAAGCTTGCGCGCCATCGACGAAGCCTTGCGCGAAGAGTTTGAAACGGGACAGGTGCCGGAACTGGCGCCGCGCATCCTGGTCTGGCGCGAAGGCAAGCTGGTCTACAAGTCGCCCGATGCGCCCAGCGGTATCCGCAGCGCCGGCCCGGAGCAGATGGAAGTGGTGTACATCAAGGGCCAGGCCTGGCGCAGCCGCAGCCTGGCCGAGGGCAACACGCGCGTGACGGTGCTGGAAGCGGGAGGCGCATGGCAATTGTTCATCACGATCAATTCACGCGGTTACTACCTGCTGCCGTTGCTGATCAGTCTGCCGTTCCTGCTGGTGCCGGCCTGGCTCTCGATCCGCCTTGCCATGCGCCCGTGGCGCAAGCTGGCGCAGGAGGTGGCGGCGCGCGGGCCGCAGGATTTGCGGCCGCTGGCGTTCAAGCCGCCGCATGGCGAACTGGCGGCACTGGTCGACAATATCAATGCACTGCTGCAGCGGGTCGACGCCAGCGCCGCGCGCGAACGCAGCTTCATCGCCGATGCCACGCATGAGCTGCGCACGCCTCTGGCTGCCATGCGCGTGAATGTCGAGGCCTTGCAGGGCCAGGTACATGATGCGCGCCAGCAAGAGCTGCTGGACGGTATCTTGAATAGCGGCAACCGGGCCGCGCGCCTGGTGGGCCAGCTGCTGCAGCTGACGCGCAGCGAAGTGCAGGCGGGCGCGGGCGAGTTGCCGCGGCGGCAGGCGCTCGATACCTTGCTGCAAGACCGCCTGGCGGCCCTGTCCGGACTGGCCCAGGCGGGCGAGATCGAGCTTGAGTTGCAAGCCAGCGTCTCGCTCAGCGTGCCGGGACAGCGCGAGAGCCTCGTTTCGCTGATCGACAACCTGGTGGAAAACGCCATCAAGTACAGCCCGCGCGGCAGCAGCGTGACGGTGTCGCTGCATGCGGAACGAGGCCAGGCCGTGTTGCATGTGGCGGACCAGGGACCGGGCATCGCGCCGGCCCTGTATGAGCGCGTGTTCGACCGCTTTTTCCGCGCGCCGCAGCAGGTGCAGCCAGGCAGTGGCCTGGGCTTATCCATCGTCGCTTCCGTCGTGCGCCAGCATGGCGGCACGATTCAGCTGCACAGAGGGAATGGTGGCCTGGGCTTGCTGGTGGAGGTGCGCTTGCCCTTGGCCGTGGCCTGACTGCGCTGATAGGTCTTGCGATATTGCATGAAAATTATTTCATGTGCATATAACGCAAGATGGCATGGCGTGGCGCACGCTTGCGATGCATAATGCGGGACAGTTAAAAAAACACCGTTATGCGTCCATTCCTGTCCCGCTACCTGCCGTATCCCGCCTTTGTCGGCCTGTATCTGCTGTTTGACTGGGCCACGTATATCGACCCGATGTACGGGCTGAACATTACCCCGTGGAATCCCGATCCCGCGCTGGGCCTCGTGTTTTGGCTGATCCATGGCCGCAAGGCGGCGCTGCCATGGTTCATCGCCCTGGTGGCCGGCGAGGTGCTGGTGCGCGGCATGCCGGCAGGCCTGCCCCTGACCTTGCTCTGTTCGGCGTGGCTGGTGCTCGGCTATGGCGGTATCGGCGCAGTCCTGCGCCGCAGTTTCAGCAGCAGCGACATCTTCGACAACCGGCGCCGCCTGAGCGCCTGGGTCCTCATCGTGCTGCTGGGCACCGCGCTCAATGCGCTCGGCTATATTTCATTGCTGTCGCTCACGGGACGCATACCGGCCGGCGAATGGGGCACGGCCGTCTGGCGTTTCGGCATCGGCGACACGGTCGGCATGTTGGTGTCGATGCCGCTGATCTGGGTGCTGTTCAGCGAGCGCGGGCGCGAACGCCTGCATGCCGCCGTCTGGCGCTGGGAAACCCTGGCCTACCTGGCCCTGGCCAGCTTCGTGCTGTGGAGCCTCTTCGGTTCCATCGTGCGTTCCGAATACAAGCATTTCTACTTCCTGTTTCTTCCCGTCATCTGGGCCGCCTCGCGCCAGGGCTTGCATGGCGCCATGCTGGCCGTGTTTGTATTGCAGCTATGCATCATCACTCTGGTGAAATGGACGCATGCCGTCGATATCCAGTTTTATGAATTGCAGTTGCTCGACGCCGTGCTGGCGCTGGTGGGCTTTTTTATCGGTATCGTCGTCGATGAAATGCGGCAAGTGGCCGACGAACTGAAACACACGCTTCGCCTGGCGGCCGCCGGCGAAATGGCGGCCGCCCTGGCGCACGAGCTGAACCAGCCACTGACGGCCTTGTCGACCTATGGCAAGGCATGTGAATACCTGCTGGAACGGGGCGAGAGCGGCGCCTTGCTGCAAGGCGCCATCGGGCACATGATCGTCGAATCGGGACGCGCCGCGGACGTGGTGCGCCGCCTGCGCGACTTTTTCCGCACGGGCGCGATGCAGCTCGAGGCGGTGCGGGCGAGTGAGCTGATCGAGGGCCTGGCACGCCAGTTCACGCCGCTGTTCCATGAACACGGTATCGAGCTGGCGCTTGCGCCGCCGTCGCCGCTGGCCGTCAACGCGGACCGCCTGCAAATCGAACTGGTATTGCGTAACCTGCTGGCCAATGCACAGGATGCGGTGATGGGCCAGCCGCGCGGCCAGCGCCGCATCACGGTCTCGGCCGAGCCGCTAGAGGGCGGGCGGCTGCGCCTGTCCGTGGAAGATAGCGGGCCCGGCATTTCCAACAGCCTGGCCGCGCGCCTGTTCGAACCGTTCGTTTCGACCAAGGCCAGCGGCCTGGGGCTGGGCCTGGTGCTCAGCCGCAGCATCGTCGAAGCGCATGGCGGCCAGCTCTGGGCCGAAGTGGGCAAGCATGGCATGTTTCGTTTTATCCTGCCCCTGGCACACGCCGGTGCAGGCGCTACGGGAGGGTATGGTGACAAGTAATTTGACGGTGTTTATCGTGGACGACGATCCCGCCGTGCGCGATGCGCTGGGTTTGCTGTTGGGCATACGCGGCTACCGCACGGCCCTGTTTTCCTGCGGCGAGGATTTCCTGCACAGCTGGCGGCCCGAGTGGGCCGGCTGTCTGCTGATCGATATCCGCATGTCGGGCATGGATGGCCTGAGCCTGCAGCGCCGCTTGCTGGAGCGCAAATGCCTGCTGCCCATCATCATCATTACGGGGCACGGCGACGTGGCGCTGGCACGCCAGGCCTTCAAGGCGCAAGCCAGCGATTTCCTGGAAAAACCATTTGATCACGACAAGCTGCTGGCCGCTATCGATGAAGCGTTTTCGCACGAGGCGCATGCGCGCGGCCAGTTGCAGCGCCAGGTGGACGGGCTGGCCTTGCTGCGCGCCTTGACGCCGCGCGAGCGCGAAGTGATGCAACTGGTGGTAACGGGCCAGCACAACCGCGATATCGCCCCGGCGCTGGGGATTTCCGTGCGCACAGTGGAAGTGCACAAGGCGCGCCTGATGGACAAGCTGGGCGTCGATAATGTGGCCGACCTGGTGCGCATCAGCATGCTGGGCACTGGTTAGCCACTGAAGCGTTCTCTAGGCGATGGTCTGCAATACCTGATCGCTTGAAATCGCCTTGACCCAGTCGCTGCGCCGCGCCACCGTGATGACGGTGCTGTTGGCGCTGTCAAAGGGAGCCCATTCGGGATTCTTCTTGCGCATCAATGCCACCACGGGCACATGCACGGCGTTCGCCAGATGCATGATTGATGTTTCCACCGAAATAATCAGGTCGCATTGCGCCAGCATGGCCGGCAACTGGAAAAAGTTGTCGACGGCACTGAAGGCCTGCGTGCGCGGCAAATTGTGCGCCTGCACGACGGCATTCACCTTGGCTAGTTCCTGCGGCATGGCATTGATCAGGAAGCAGGCATTTTTCCACTTCGGCATTGCTTGCATGCGCGCGATCAGCTCGGCAATGCGTTCCAGGGGCCAGCCACGCTTGTGCGACTTGGCAAACGGATTCAAGAGCACGAGCGGACCCTGGCGCGGGGCAAACCCCCAGCTGGCCAGTTGCTCCTGTGCCTGCTGCAGCGCTTGCTCGGGAATGTGCACGAAGGGATAGCGTTCGGCCACGGGAATGTCGAGTCCCGTCAATTGATGGAACCAGTCCGCATACACGCTGCTGATATGGTGTTCGCCGGCATCCTGTCCCGCATACGAGGCCAGCACGGCATCGATCTTGCGGTACGCTAGATAATGCCAGGGGCGAAGCGGACTGAACGGCTTGCGCGTACCGATCACGAGCCCGTGCGGGCTGATTGCGCGGGCAAGGTCCGCATATTGCTGCGGCCGTACGTGGGCCAGCGACACGACCACAGGATAGTGCTCGGCCTTGGCTTCGCGCAGTGACTCTTCGTACAGCGCGGGGCTGTAGGTCTTGCGGTACACCTTGGAAAACAGGCCCGACTGTTCGACCCAGTCGTACAGCGAATAGGTGCGCAAGCTTTCCCATTGTTTGGCGTCGGACGTGCGCCGTACTTCGTCGACCCACAGATGGATCTGGATATGCGGGTAAGCCGCGGCAAAGGCGCGGAAACCGTTTTGCAGGTAGGTAAAGTCTCCCAGCGCCAGATGGGCGATGAACAGAATTTTCTCCGACTTTTGTAGAAGTTCGGCGGGAATCAAAGGCGTCATGTATCAGTACGATTTCAGGTATTCATTCGGTGGTGTCATAGCACTTGCTGGGAAAATTGCAGGCGATGGAGGTTGGCATACGCGCCGTTGGCATCCAACAATTGCTGGTGACTGCCGGTTTCCATTATTTTCCCATGTGACAATACCACGATACGGTCCGCACGTTCAATTGTTGACAGCCGATGAGCAATAACTAAGGTGGTTTTCCCTTGCATCAGGTGCTCGAGTGCCGCTTGCACGGCCCGTTCCGCCTCCGTATCCAGTGCCGAAGTGGCTTCATCGAGAATCAGGATGGGCGCATCCTTGTAGATCGCGCGGGCGATGGCCACGCGCTGGCGCTGGCCGCCGGACAAGCGCGAACCGTTATCGCCCAGGCGCGTTTCCAGGCCGTCGGGCAAACCGTCGATGACGTCCGACAGGAAGGCGGCTGCTGCGGCCGCTTCGACGCGCTGCCGGTCCGGGGCCGCATCGCCATACGCGATGTTGGCGGCCAGGGTATCGTCGAACAACACCACCTGCTGGCTGACCATGGCGATCTGGCTGCGCAGGCTGGTCAGGGCGATGGCATCGATATTCTGTCCATCGAGCAAGATTTCACCGCTGCTGGCCGAGTAAAAGCCGGGCAGCAGGCTGACCAGCGTCGATTTGCCGCCGCCGGACATGCCCACAAAGGCGACCGTTTGTCCGGGCGCGATGTTCAGGTCGATGTGTTGCAGGGCCGGCTCCGGATGTCCGGGGTAGGCGAAACTCACGTCCTTGAACTCGATGCGGCCGTTGCTGCGGCCAGCGAGCGGCTTGCCGCCCGTGCGTTCCGGTGTCTTGTCGATCAGCTGGAAGACTTCCTCGGCGGCGGCCATGCCGCGCTGCAGGGGGCCGTTGACTTCGGCCAGCTGCTTCAAGGGCGTCAGCAGCATCAGCATGGCCGTGATGAAGGAAACAAAGCCACCGACCGTGATTTGCCCCTGTTCCGACTGGAACAGTGCCATCACGATGACCAGGGCCACGGCGGCGGCCGTGATCACCTGCGTGATGGGCACGGTGGCGGAAAAGGTGGTCGTCATGCGCATGCTGTAGCGGCGCAATTGTTCGGCGCGTTCTTCGAAACGGGCTTTCTCGTAGGTCTGGCCGCCGAAGATCTTGATCACTTGCTGGGCGCGCGTGGTTTCCTCGATGACCTGGGTCAGCTCGGCATTGACGGCCAGCGAGTCGCGGTTGAGTTTTTTCAGGCGCTTGCCCGTGGTGCGCACGACGATGGTCAGCAGGGGCAGCAGCACCAGGGTCACCAGGGTCAGCACCCAGTTCAGGTACAGCAGCCATGCCAGCAGGCCCAGCACCGTGAGCGAGGAGCGCACGATCGAGGTAAATACCTTGGTCACCATTTCGATAATCTGCTGCACTTCAAACATGATGGAGTTGATGACTTTGCCCACCGTGTGCGTGTTGTAGAAGTCGATGGGCAAGTTCAGCATGCTGGCAAACATCCTGCGCCGCAATTCGTTGAGGATGCGCGTGGAGACATAGCTCATCAGGTAGCTGCTGGCAAACGTCGAGGCGCCGCGCATGGCAAAGATGCCGATGACGATCAGCGGCACGAGCCAGAAGGAAAAACTCACCTTGCCGCCAAAACCATTGTCGAGTAGCAACTTGAGCGCATACGGCAGCAGCGGCTCCGTGGCCGCCGTGACGACCATCGCCAGCAGGGCCAGGGCCAGATGTTTCTTATAGGGCGCGTGCAGCGCGGTGAGGCGCTTCAGGTCGGGCGTCAGCATCGATATGGTTCCTTGCAGGGATAGCAAAAACGGTCAGGCGGAAAACAAGCTCAAGCAGTGCGCTCTTGCTGGCGCAACATGGCCCACAGTATCACCATCGGAAAGACCAGCATGATGATGCCGATATTCAGGGTAAGCGAGCTCGTCGTCAGACCGAAAATCATATAGCAAGTGCACAGCACCACGCCGGCCAGCGCATAGGGCTGCGCCGCAGCGCTACCGCGCCGTAAGATGCGGGTGAAGAGTACCAGCGGTACCAGGAACAGGGCCAGCAGTGCCAGTACGCCAGTGATGCCGCGTTTGACCAGCGTGTCGAGATAGTCGTTATGCGCATTCGTGTAGTCGCTGATGATATTGCTCATCTTGCCTTCCGCCACCAGTACGCGCTTCGCTTCCAGATAACCGGTACGGCCGATGCCTACCATCAAATGGTCGCGGGATATAAGCAAGGCAGTGCGCCACATTTCCAGGCGCTGTCCGACGGATGACCATTTGAGATCGGCGCCATGTTCAAAATTCTGGGTCTCCTCGACAGCGGCATGCATGCGCTTGCGTATCTGAGAATCAGGCAAGGAATAACTGACTGCACCCAGGGCGATGATCGCGATGGCGGCGCTGGCAATATAGCGTTTGCCATCTCTTTTCGCGTAATGCAGGGCGATGATGCCAGCGCAAACAGGCAAGGCCAGCCAGCCGCTGCGGCTGCCGCTGATGACAGAGCCGAGGATGCCGGCCAGGCCGCCGGCTAGCAAGAGTGTTGACCATGCCGCGCGGTAGCGTTGTTCGCGGGCCCAGACCAGGCCGCACAGCGATAGCATGCCCAGCAACATGCTCACATTGCCGTAATGGATGGCGTTGCTTGTTGCCGCTTGGGGGCGTTCCAGATTCAATACGGTGAGTTGCCAAAACGCCAGTGCGGCACCGCCGATTGCGCCAATGGCGACACCACTCCACCAGGCCGCCGGCCGCGGCGGATAGGCGAGCAGCAGCAGCAGCACGGGCACCGCCAGCAATGCCCGCAATGGCATGTCGAGTTCGCGTGCCGGATCGCCGTGATACAGCATATTGGCGGTGAAGATGGCGAAGTACAGCAGCAGGGTGCCCAGCAGCAGATAATCGCGCCGCTGCAGATTCAGACGGGGGCGTTTCCATAACAGCCAACTGCTGGCCAGCAGCAGCACCAGCGCGCCAAGGGAATATCCGCTGTTGACAGCCAGCGCCAATGCCGAAAAGAGAAAAACACAAACAGAGGTCAGGCCGAGCATAATATCCTTGGTAACGCACGTGTCGCCATTATGGCAACTGTAGCAACATAAAGTAGGCGTCATTGTAATCGAAGGTGGCTGCAAAAACGGCTCTCTGGAATTAACTCTTCGATAACTATGTAGACGGTCTCAAGGGGAAGAATGAAAAAAACCATGGTTTTTAGCCATGGTTTTTTTGTAAGCAATGGTAACTTGCTGTTATTTTGCCAAGGCCGCAAGGCCTGTCATGCGTCTCAGGCGGTGGCTGGCACGCGCGTGGCGACGCCGGTGGCGATGGCCGCTTGCGATACGGCAGGCGCGACCCAGCTGCGCAGACGTTCGTCGAACGGCGACGGTATCAGTTGCAGCGGGCTCAAGGCGCTGCTCTCGTGGCCCGGCAGCGGCTCCTTGGCCAGCGCGGCGATGGCGCGCACGCAGGCCAGCTTCATTTCTTCGTTGATGGTGGTGGCGCCCACGTCGAGCGCGCCGCGGAAGATGTACGGGAAGCACAGCACGTTGTTGATCTGGTTCGGGTAGTCCGAGCGGCCCGTGGCGACGATGGCGTCGTCACGCACGGCATGCACTTTTTCCGGGGCGATTTCCGGATGCGGATTGGCCAGGGCAAAGATCAACGGCTTGGCGGCCATCGATTCGACCATCTGTGCGCTGACCACGCCGCCCTTCGAGACGCCGATGAAGATGTCGGCGCCGGCCATGGCATCGGCCAGGTCGCGGTCGCTCGTGTCGTTCGCGTAGCGCGCCTTGTTCTCTTCCATGTTGGCATCGCGGCCCGGGTAGATCACGCCCTGGCTGTCGCACACTTTCAGCAGCGACTTGTTCAGGCCCAGCGAGACGAGCAAGTCCAGGCAGGCGATCGAGGCCGCGCCGGCGCCCGACACGGCCACCTTGACGTTGCCGATATCCTTGCCCACCAGTTCCAGGCCGTTCAGGATGCCGGCCGCGACGATGATGGCCGTGCCGTGCTGGTCGTCGTGGAAGACGGGAATGTTCATGCGCTTGCGCAATTGCTGTTCGATGTAGAAGCAGTCGGGCGCCTTGATGTCTTCCAGGTTGATGCCGCCGAAGGTCGGCTCCATGCGCACCACGGTGTCGATGAACAGGTCGGGATCATTCTCGGCCAATTCGATGTCGAACACATCAACGTCGGCGAACTGCTTGAACAGGCAAGCCTTGCCTTCCATGACCGGTTTGCTGGCCAGCGGACCGATATCGCCCAGGCCCAGCACGGCCGTGCCGTTGGTGATCACGGCCACCAGGTTGCTGCGCGACGTGTAGATGCCGGCCGTGCGCGGATCTTCCACGATGGCTTCGCAGGCAAACGCCACGCCCGGCGAGTACGCCAGGGTCAGGGCGCGGGCGTCGCCCAGCGGTTTGGTGGGCGTCACGGAAATCTTGCCTGCGCGGGGTTCCGCGTGATAGGCGAGGGCGGCTTCTTTCAGGTTGAAGGTTTCGCCGTTCTGTTCGGCGTGCTTGCTGTGCGAAGTAGACATAGGAATTCTGGGAAGGGCATGCATGGCCCGAGTGGTAAGTCCGAGCCATGGTATGCAAGCGTTTGCACGCTGTCAAGGCTGAATTGTACTTAAGCGTAACAAAACCGCTTTGGCCAGCGGCATTATTTCAATGCAAGCGTTTGCTCGGTTTTTGACGGAATGGGCATTTTTTGCGATAAAATCACGGTATTGCGATCCGGGAAGCCCATGACAAACAAGAACCCCACCTTAAGTGACGTTGCGCGGGCCAGCGGCGTACACTTTTCCACCGTATCGCGCGTGATGAACCCGGCAACGCGGCAAATGGTCAGCGCCGAGGTGGCTGCGCGCGTGCTGGCCGAGGCAGGCCGGCTCGGCTACCGGCCCAACCGCGCCGCCTCCACCTTGGTTACGCGCAAGTCGCGCATCATCGGCGTGGTCTTGCCCGACATTACCAACGCGGTTTTTCCGCCGATTCTGCTGGGCATCGAGGAAGGCTTGCGCAAACATGGCTACCTGGCCATCGTCGCCAATGTGGGCGCCGACGAGGAAGAACAGCTGTTCGTCATCAATCGCCTGCTGGGGCAGCAGGTCGATGGCCTGATCCTGGCCACGGCGCGCCGCGACGATCCCGTCATCAAGATGTGCATCGACCAGAACGTGCCTGTCGTGACCGTCAACCGCAGCGATGAAAACGGCGTGGCGTCCTGCGTCGTCAGCGACGACGTGGTCGGCATGCGCCTGGCCGTCGAGCACTTGCTGGCGCTGGGCCACCGGCACATCGCGCACATCGCGGGTCCGGAAAATTTGTCCACGGGCCACGTGCGCCGCCTCGGTTTCCTGGCCGCCATCCAGGCCAGCGAACTCGCTCCTTCGCAAGCGTTCGTGTTTGAAAGCAGCGGCTATTCGCGCGAATGCGGCAAGGCGGCCCTGCTGGAACTGCTGAGCCAGTCGCCGCAAACGACGGCCGTGGTGACGGGCAGCGACCTGGTGGCCCTCGGCTGCTACGACGCCATCCGCGAACTGGGCTTGAGCTGCCCCGAAGATATTTCCGTCGTGGGCCACAACGATATGCCGTACATGGACATGATCCGCCCGCCTCTCACCACCATCCGCATCCGCCACCACGGCATCGGCACGGAAGCGGCCCGGCTGATCCTGCAAACCATCGCCTCGCCCGATTCCCCGGTGCTTGACGTGCGCCTGAAACCCGAACTGGTGGTGCGCGAATCGACGGCGGCGCCACGCGCCTGACACCTTCTTGCCCTTCTTTCTGCCGAGTATGTTTAAATCTTGATATTGATAATGATCAAGGCAACGCCATGCAGACGAGAGCCAAGCAAGCACAGCAGGGAGGCCGCTGATGCCGAAGAATTTCGGCATGCCCGGCAACGCCTGGCGCTATGCGCTGGACAGCGACTATGGCTATTGCTCGCCCTTGCTTGACGGCATAGAGTTTGAAAACGAGTGGGTCACCATCCGCGAATCGGCGATCCGCATCCGCGCCGGCTATGCCTGGGATGGCTGTTCGCCCTGTATCAGCGTGCTCGGCCTGTTTTATGTGGGCACGCCCGATGGCGCGCAGCACCTGGGCTTACCGGCGACCTATCACGCCAGCCTCGTGCATGACGTGCTGTGCCAGTGGCGCGCCGACATTCCCGTCACCCGCGCGCAGTCGATCGCCATTTTCCAGCAGTTGCTCAGGGAGGTGCGCTTCCCCCTGGCGGGACTGTATGCGGGCGCCGTCTTCCTGTTCGGGCCACGGCGTGGCTTCATGCGGCCTGTCGCGCGCACCGCGGTGGCCGCCCCGCACCCGCCGGGCGCAACATTAAAGCGGCGCTAACGCCGCCGCCGATGCGCCATGATGTTAAACTGGCGCCCCTCATCGTTTCTCTTGCCCTCTACCGCCATGACCAAAACCAACACGCCTTCCCCAAAACGCCGCGAAGAGGGCGTCGCCAAGCTGACCGTCAATCCCTTCCTCGACGCCGAGTTTTACGCACGCATGCGCGACTACACGGAGCGCGATGCGGCCATCATCAAGGAATTGAAGGCGATCGCCGAGATCCGCGCCGGCAACAAGCAGCCCGATCCCCGCCTGGCGCCGTCGTTGCAAGCACTGCGCGATACCGTCAAGAAAGGTTTGACCTTTGGCGAGATGCTCGACCGCATGGCGGCCGGCAAGGAAAAAGGCTTGTGGGAACCGTGGATGACGACCTTCGGCATCGAGATCCGCGCCGTCAACTACGGCGCCGGCCCGCGCAATGCCTGCCTGGTGCTGGACCTGGCCGCGAACGCCCCCGCGCACGCCATGTTCGCCAAGGCCGGCATTCAGAACTGGCGCAGCCTGGCCGCCGACGACTGCTCCGTCGTGCGCTCGGAAAAAGCCACGGAAACGACGCCCTTGAAGGTGTATGCCGTGTTTTACCTGGATCCGCTGCCGGCCTGAACCAGTAGCCCTATCGCCAACGCAATCAGCATCACGCCCGACAGCCGTTCCAGCAACGGTAGCGCGCGGGCAAAGCGCTGCCGCAGGACGCTGCTGCCGATGGCCAGCGCCACCGCCATATCCCACGCCAGCACGGCAAAGACCATCCACGCGCCATACGCCGCCATCGCAGCGGGGCTCGTTTGCCTGGCGGCCAGCACGGTGGCCAGGCTGACGTAGAACAGCGCATTCTTCGGATTCAGGATGGCCGAGACAAACCCCACCACCATACCGCCGCGCCAGCGCGCCTTGCCGGTGGCGGGCGCGGCTTCCAGGCTGCTCTTGCCCGCATGGCGCAGGAACAGCCAGCCCAGATACAGCAGATAGGCGCATCCCGCCAGCCGCACCACCATGAATGCCGTACTGCCCGCCTTCAGGACCGACAGTCCGCCAAACGCCGCCACGATAAACACGGCATTGGCCACGGTAATGCCCACGCACGTGCCGGCGGCGGCGCGCCAGCCGTGGGCCAGCGAGGTGCGCGCGATCAGGAAAAAATCGGGGCCGGGCGACAGCAAGGACAGAAAGTGGGCGGCGGCGATGAAGAGGAAATCCTGCATATAAGTCGGCTTCGGCAATGGCGATGCGCGAGTATGCAGGGGCAGGCGGCAGCCTGTATTGAAGAAAATTGCTGCTTAGCGGTAGCGTCCCGGCGTGATGCCCGTATGGGCTTTGAACACGCGCTGAAAATGGCTCTGGTCGGCAAAGCCCAGCTCATGCGCCAGTTGCGCCAACGCCGTCCCCGCCTGCAAGCCGCTGCGCGCGCGGTTCACGTGCGCGTTCAACTGGTAGGCATGCGGCGTCATGCCCGTGGCGGCGCGAAAGGCGCGGATCAATTGATACGGGCTCAGGCCCGCCACTTGCGCCAGTTGCCGCAGGCTGGCCGAGGGTCGCGCCTGCAGCGTTGCGAGCACGGGCGCCAGCCGTTGCGGCACGGGCTTGCGTTCCGAAGGCAGCAAGTCTGCACGGGCGCTGGCGCAAGCGTCCAGGAACGCCAGCAGCGCCGCATTTTTTTCGCCTGTGCTGGCCGTGGAAAACAGCAGCGCATTCATGGCGCAAAACTGCGCATACAGCAGCGGGCAGTGCAGCACCGTCGCCGTGTCGCCATCGAGCGCCGGCGCGTGTGCCTGCAGCCACTGTGCATCGAGATGCAGCATCTGGTAGCTCCACAGGGCGTCAGGCAGGGGATTGCAGGCATGTACGCAGCCGGCCGGCACCAGCACCAGGCTGCCATTGGCGAGCACGGCCTGGCCGTCCTGGCTGCCCGTAAAGACGCTGCCACCAGCGTCGACGGCGCCGATGGAAAACGTGGGATGACTGTGCGGCTTGTAGCACGCCCGGCTGTGGCAGGCGCGCCGGCTTTCCACGTGGGGCAGAGCCGGGTCGCGCCAGAAGGCGGTGGTGCCCGTCATGGCTACATCAAAATCACGTCGTATTGTTTTTTTAATGTCTAGCATCATCCATTGGAGTCTGTGTTTTAAGTATAAGTATTTGATTTAATTGGATTTTTGTCTTTATTCATCTATTGACGTCTATCAACGTTGCTAATATTATGTGTAGCTAATTGCGTAGCTACACATAATGGATGGAATATGACACTAAAAATCAGGAAGCGAGATGGTCTCGATGCCATGCAGTTGCAACACTGGCTCAGAGCCGTGGAAAATGATGAGGCACCGACTGTACGCGATCCTGAAACCCAGGAAGTTACAGTGCTTCCTGTGCCTTTGGCAAGGTCTGACGGAGATGGTTTGACTTTTACCCTCTCCAAAAGTGGCACGGCCTCATGGATCTTGCGTTATCGATATGGTGGGAGGGTTCGAGAACTTACTCTCGGCAACTATCCTGATCTCGGCTTGGCCGCCGCAAGGAAGATTGCCAGGGAAAAGCGCGTGGAAATAGATCGAGGTGGCGACCCTGCGGCGGATAAGCGTCGCGCCGTTTCCATGACCTTGAAGGACTGGACAGTTCGCCGCCTTATAGAAGACTATCGCGACAAAATCTTGGCAGATCTCGGCAAGAGTACGCAAAGCGGCTATGGACGGAATTTGCTCAGGATAGAAAACCGCTTGGGAGCTTTGGCAGTATCTCAGGTTTCATCAATGGACATAGTTGAGCTGATCGAATACGTTGACGCCCCTTGGAATGAGTCTCGCATGCTTTTGTCGACAGCCAGGATGCTGTTTAGGCACGCCGCGGGTAGAAAGCTGGTGCCGGCAAATCCATGTGCCGGTATCGAACTAGCAGCCTTACTCGGGCGACGCCCGCCGGTTCGACTCAGGTTGATGCTCTCCGAAGCTGAGCTGACGATACTTTTTAGTGCAGAAATGAATCGTGAAAATTGCCTGGCAGTCAGATTGTTGCTAGGGACAGCTGTACGTTCAGACGAACTCCGTAATGCTCGATGGGAGCAGTTTGATTTTGCTGCCTCGGTGTGGAGTGTACCGTCAACAAAGACAGGGCCAGGGATGCAAATTCCATTGTCGGAACCTGTTGTGACCTGGCTGAAAGAACTCAAGACATTGAGTGGTGATTCGGCATACATTCTGCCCAGCAGAGCCGAACGGCGCAAAGCCAAGTTTGGTGGTGATGCCCCGATCAATCCCAACACGATTGGAGCAGCGATCGAGTTCTGGATTACTGAACATAAGCCCGCAATCAGGCGGTTTACTCCCCATGATCTGCGCTCGACGGCGAAAAGTCACATGCGCGCGTTGGGTATCGGGCGCGATATCACCGAGATGTGCCTCAATCACAAGCTTCCTGGCATCGAAGGAATTTATGATGTCCATACTTATTTCTCCGAGCGTAGAGAAGCGCTTGCCATCTGGGGAGCATATCTGCAACGCCTCGAATCGCACCAGAGCTAGGTTCGGGAAATCCCGCGTGTGTGGCGTTTGGCAGCGCCGATGCTATCAAGTATCACATCATGCGCGTTATGCGCTTGTCTGGCCGTTTAAGCGCTTCTCTGGCATCTTGCGCACGAATACTCAGCCGCTGTTCGCCGATATGCATGGCAAATTCCTTCTGATGGTTAGAGCAGCAGCGAAGGCGGCAAAGTTATTTGCTTTATTGTAAATATTATCTTTATGGTAAAATGTTGATATTGAGTTCAAACTGTGCACCGCTCATGGCGCAGAACTCGATTCATCGCGCAGTGCCGCAAGTCTGAGCAAGTCGCCTCCGAAACAAGGACGGTGGATCGATGCTTCAGCAATCCCCCTACGTCATTACAGCCTGATCTTGGTTGCCGCTTGTTCGTCAGGCGTTGCTGCGCGCTTCTTTTATCATTTCAAGGAACAATATGAACCCCCTACCAACCCTCCCAAGCGTAGTGACCTCCAGCGCCGCAGGCTTCCAACCGGCATTCAAGCATGTCGGCACAAAGGATCGTCATGCATATGCATTCGCATCGATTGCGATCATTGCCTCCACCACGATTGAGGATGTTTTTAAAAAGGCGGAGGAGCTAGGCATGCCGGCAACTGGGCCCTATAGCCACTGGATCGATGCCGATTTTCTCGCGAGTATCTTCGCAAAGTATGGCTGGGTCGCAACAGTGTGGAAAGAATGCACCGGCCCAGCAACCTTGCCGGATCTCTGCATGGCACTGGTGGACTACGACACTGATTGGGAGATGGGCCGCTTCGTTGTCGTTCATAAGGCCAAGGGGAGTCACGACGCGAAGTTTGTCACCTATGCTATTGACCCTGCGGCATCAGATGTGAAGTTTCACGTCCGTACTGATCTCGATGTGCTACAGCCCGCTTGGTATATCGGGGTGCATCCGATGGGGAAGATTGCTTCATCGACGAAGAAGTGACATAACGTTCGTCTATTTAGCTGGGTAAAGCGTTCGGCTTTAGCTACCCCTGCAGCGGTGGGGGAGACAGCAACTCTGCCATGGGTACACCCAGGGCGCGTGCGATGCGCTCGATATTGCAGATTGAAATGTTTCTCTCACCGCGTTCAACGGAAGAGATGTAATTTTTGTGGAGTTCGGCATACTCGGCGACCTTCTCTTGAGTCAGAGACTTGGCGAGGCGTATGCGTCTCATATTGGCAGCGAAGAGGAGCTGCGCGTCACATTTTTTGGGTTGGATGCTTGTCACACGGCGAAGCATCCATTTTTTTGATACGTAATTCCACCCACTTTGAGTTTGCTTAAAATAATTTCCGTGAGACAATTGCCAAACTCAAAGTGTTATTCCGTAGCTTGGTTATTCTTGTGCTCTTCATTAGGGAGATTCAATTGGCAGCAAAAAAGAAAGACGATAGTGATGCGTATATCGCATTGGGAGTGATCCTCTTCATCCCGTTCCTTGTCTTTGCATGGAGACACTACAGTCGGCTTAAAAGGGATTTCGCCGCAAACGCTTCATCACAGAGGATTTTCGATACTGCAAACCTTTGGTATCCGCTGGGTGTTGGGGGCGGTATCAGCATTGTGTCGGCATACCTGATCTTTTGGTTTGCACATTGGCAGTGGTACTTCAGCATTGTCTTAGTGCCATGCATTGGGCTACTTTGCCTCTACCTAGGCCGTCAAGTTGCTCGCTGGCTCGCAGCAACCTATTTCGGCGTTCTTGTAGACCCATTGCAAGACCGGGTGCTGCTCCCATGCGACATGGCCAGCTACGACGTCGCTGACTACCTGAGTTTTCGCTTCCTACAGGATATGGGCGTCGTAGACAGCATTCCATTGTCCGGGATTACAAAAATCACACGTGAAGCTGGCAAGAGCCTGTACGTACATGGCGCATTTGGTTCGCGGGCAATGACCTTCACCAACAAGCAAAAACGGGACGAATGCATCGCGGCTATCGAATCGGCCTCCCGCAGATCCATCAGGGCGGGTGGGTTTGAATAGGATCGAAGGCCAATTCGCCAGCCGTTTTCTCAACGTTATCTATGAGGGGCATCATGCAACTGAACACGACGAAGGGTCGGCTAAACTGTCGGACACTTCCATTTTTACCAGCCATGAATAAAGTCATGGGGATAGCGATTATGCTCGGCTCGATCTGCATACTTTCTGCATGCGGCCAGTCGAAGCCAGGTGCATCGGATATAGAACCGTATGTAATGGCTGAGCTTTCGAACTGCCCATTATGGTCAGTAAGTGATGTCCGCAAGGTGGACGGAATTGCAACTGAGGATTCGTACCAAGTAGATTTTTCAGCTAAATTAACTCTAAGGGCTACGCCAGAGCAAACACTGCGCAGGTATGTGGATCATGGAAAAGAAGCAGCCTATCTCGGCTGCCATTTCGTCATTGCGCAATTATCAGATACGCGTATTCGGGGCTTACCAACGAGAAAGTATGAAATCTCGGGTGCTGGTGAGCTAGTCAAATCAGAAAGCGGCTGGCGGTTAAGGGGGGAGTTGGGGCAGATGGCATTTATGCGTGATGCCAATGAGTGGGCCTCAATTCGCGAGGAAGTCAATCGCCCGGAATCTGCATCTTCTACTGTTGCAGTAAGACCGTCAGCAGCAAGTGAAGAGGAGGTCAAAGGTCAAAACGCCTCACCTAACTTGTCACCTTGCGTCGAAACGAAACTGATGGCTTGGGAGAAGCAGCATTCCAATGAAGTTGAACAGGCTGCAGCAAGTGCCCGAGCCGCTGGTGAAGAATTTCGTTCCAGCTCTGGAATGGAGGAGCTGATGCGGCAAGAGGCCTTGGCCACAGCCACCTCTGAGTGCAAGTAATCCCACTTCGCTTACCAATCCCTACAATCCCTTTCGCCTAACGGCATCTTTGCTTAAATCGATGCCTGCAACCAAGTTGCAAGCAGGTTAGAAAACACTCTGACCTGCTGTATTTCCCACCTCCAAATTCAGTGAACACGTGAACCTCATCTTCTATCGAGGTTGGTGTGCACACGCGCGTAACTTCTTACTCTCAAAGGATGATATGAAAATTTTTTGCAATGGAAGCTTGCCACCAGACAATGCAGGACAAGCAGTCACATACCGCTGCCCTATCTTTGCCCTGGGTGTGACGGTAGCTACACCTGGGGCACTGGATCTACTTGACCGAGCGGGGACGAATGCTTCTACCTATTTGGCCCGGCATCAGTCGGGGGATTTCGGATCGGTATGTTTGGATGATGAGCAAGCAAATCGTATTGCAATTCTTCATGGATTCCGGATATTGTCAGCGTACAAAATCTCTGACGAAAAGCTCTGGGTTATCACGGAGGCCGACTGTTCTGCGACAACGTTACTTCTACCCTCTGAGTATTAAAACAATGCCAGGGGCTTGATCCCTTGTACATTGTTCAACAGGTAAATTCTGTGGGTAGGGGACTGTCCCACGCCACAGTACCTAACGGCACCCTTTGTGGTGCCGTTTTTTGTTCCTGCAACTATCGCTAACGCTATTTGTCACTAACCGAAAGCAATCATGAAGCCCTCTACAAAACCTACCGCGCACTTGCAGCAAGCTGTGAATGCCAAGACTCAGCATAAACCGTCGCAGGTGATGCCATCGGCGCTTGTGGCTAGCTACTCAGCGGCGGCACAGTCGAGTGCCACCACACGGTCATACGACGCGGACATTCGTCATTTCAAACAGCACGGCGGCACGATCCCCGCGACAGCTGCCGTAGTCGCCGAATACTTAGCCAAGTTTGCCGGGACCCTTGCGGTCGCCACGCTTCAACATCGCCTGATCGCAATTCATCGAGCGCATGCGGACAAGGGCCTTCGATCGCCGGCCATAGATCAAGTTGTTAAGCGAACCATGCAAGGCATCCGCCGCACGTTTGGTATTAAGCAGCGGCGCGTGACAGCCCTGATAAAGGACGATCTGCTTGAAATGATGGTTCACATCGATCAGCAATTGCCCATGAAGGCAGCACGCGATAGGGCGCTTATACTTGTTGGATTCGCAGGGGCGTTTCGGCGCTCCGAACTCGTGGGTTTAAGATATGAGGATATAACCCATTACGACAACGGCCTGGAGTTTCTGATTCGGCGGTCGAAAACCGATCAGGAGGGTGTAGGGCGTACCGTGTTTATCCCCTATGCGCGAGGCAGTCGCTGCCCCGTGAAGGCGTTGCTGACCTGGCTCGAATTGGCTGGGATTGTAGTAGGTCCACTGTTTATGCCCGTCAATCGGCACGACCAAGTAGTGGGAACCAAAGCGCTGACACCGCAGGCCGTGGCGCTCATTGTAAAGTCATCTGTGCGGATGATGTCGGGTGACGAAGCGGCGAAGATGGTCGCGGGGCACAGCCTGCGCGCTGGCTATTGTACTGAAGCGGCAACTGTCGGGCTGCAGCCTTACCAAATCCGTGAGCAGACCGGCCACAAATCGGACGTGACGCTTGCTCGTTACATTCGTCCAGTTTCCAAGCGTAAGATTCCCAGTTTGTTGTAATCAACAAGAATGCATCATAAACCTTTCGATAGGGCCTTGATGAGTGTGTGGAAAAGCTCAACCGTGAGATGCGGAGGCTTGCACGGAAAATTCCTGTACCCGTGCGTTTGCAGAAGGTGCGTGGTATCGGCCCTTTCACCGCGACGGCGCTGGTAGCTACGGTCGGTGATGGCCGCACCAAAACCTCGCAATATCCAGTGCGATTCAAGCTCTGCCCGTCATGCCGGAGCCATCGTCTGAGATGACGATGGGCGCATAGGTCATCGGCGCCGGAAGCGAGATGTGAACGTTCTCGGCATCCGCATCCCACGCGTTGCCGACCAGTTCCTTGAGCACGTTCTTAGTCGACGGGTACTCCTAGCTCAGCAGGCGGGCCAATCTCCGATCGACTTGAAAGCGTACAGTCTTTGCTCCCATACTTTGCTCCCTTTAGTTTCGCAATTACTTCGCGTGCCCTTCGATCCTTATCTCACCAAGCACGATATCGATGCCAGCCTTATCAACATACTGTTTATGCCGCTCGTTGTACATGCCCTTTGGCATCGGGGTTAGATCATCCTTGGCATCATGTGCTTCGCCACGCTTGTACTCAGCCAAACCATAGGGCGCAATCACGCCGCCTATGTCCGTCAAGACATACCGGTTGTGAAGCGGGTCTCCAGCGTCCGGGTGCTTCAGACAATAGAAGCTAACGCTCATCCCGGTAGGTAGGAACTTCGGAAGTTCTCGCTGAGCCTTTACGCGTAGATCATCAGCGACGCGGGTCATTGCCTCCCGTGTAAACTCGCCCTCATGAGATTTGTGCTTTTGCTCAATGCCAGTCATTACGACGAGCTCAGGCAAGCCGCTTCCGCCACCTCTTGCCCCACAAGCAGCCCGAACCAATGCGGAGAAACTGGCCTGATACCGGACATCGGAGGCATCGAAATATGGATCTACCAACACGATATATTTTGCTTTCCGCAACATCGGCTCCATAGCTGCAGCCAAATCGTCAGCGGACTTCTTAGTCGCTGTAATGGTCGGCAGATACCAGCGCGAATCTCGAAGGTTGTCCAACGCTTCGGGGGTTATGACTTCATGGCACTCAACGCCATCTCCAGTAGTTGTCATGATAGCGTGAAATGGCCGCCTACTATGCTCGGCAACCGCACCCTGAAGCCATGTATGTTCTGCGGCCCGCTTCACACCTCTCTGAACCGTAAATTCAGAAAGCCACTGAACATAGGACTGCAGTTCTGGCTGTGCATTCTGGAATTCCAACGAGCTGTCGTCATAGCCAAAATGCTTATAGAACGCCCCATATACTTCGCCCACCCAATCTTTTGGATAGTCGGAGACGATGCGGCGTTGATCCATGCCGAACTGCCCGACAATGCGCCCGTGGCCGCCAATCGCCCAGTTCACAACAAGAATTGGATCTAAGGCGTACTCGTAAATCATGTCGCTTTACCCTCGGCCGCCGCAAGACGCTCCCGAACGTCCTTTGGAAGAGCTTCACGCATGCGTTCAGGGAAGAATCCCCGTGGCCACCGATTGGTGAATTTGCCATTGGCATCTAGTCCAACCTCGACGGCACGTACTGTACCGGACTCATCACGGTCAAGGTAAATGATGTTGACTTCGGCCTCTGACAGAGGTGTCTGCTCAGGTGGCAAGTCACCTTCGCTCGTTTCTCGAATGCGGCGCTGCAAGCGCATCACCAAATGCTCACTATGGGTCTCTATCAAGAACGACAAGCGTTTGTCTTGTGCGCCATCGATGAACAAGTCACCAAGCCCTACTTGTACAGACGGATGAATGTGCAGCTCAGGCTGCTCTATGCACACAATGCTCGCGTTTCCGTCCTGGGCTGCCACGACAACAGGCAGGACCTGCGAGATGCCCACACCCACGTCTTGCGGTTGATGGGCGAGGTCAGTCGCATCGATAAGCGAGAGGCGGCTGCGTACTCGGCCATTGGCGGTGATGTGAGGCCCGTTCAGTTCGAACTCTTGCACGCGCTTGCGGGTAATGCCATAGCCGGTGTTCAGCTTGTCTTCGCCGCTCATCCATTCACTGCAGCTATTCACCAGACTTTGCGGCCCACTGAGGAGCGTCTCCCAGCCAGCCATGCCATCTGACCAAGCCGCGTCACTCTTGGTTAGCGAGACGTCGAAGCCGCGCGGTGGGATGCGGCGTAAGGGGCCGATGTACCGCAGCATGCGCAGTTGCTCGCGCAGCAAGAGGGCGGGGCCAATCGTCAACCATGACAGGAATGCAGTGAACTCGCGAGCGATGTAGACGTTCGCAGCCCCCTTTGCTCCCGGCGCGGGAATGAACAGCATTTGGTCCAAACGCGGCAAGGCGCCGTTGAAGCCATTTAGCCAGGAGCGTAAGCCGTCGCCGGGGCGCTCCATGCCAGCCGCTTGAACGGCAAGGAAAACCTCCGAGAGCACAGATATCTTCCGTTGCGGTGCCTTGGTGTCGGAGCTCGCACTCGGTTCACTCATATGCCGTCCCGGTGCGCCCGTGTCTCCCAAGTCACGCGGGCTAATCCAGTCATCTAGTTCCGCCAGCAGCGTATCGCTGTCAGTAGACTCAACCATGAAGATTGAGTTCTCACGATTGATGCGCATGCGGGTGTCGCGCCCGTCTGATGAGGCTTCCAGCTTTACGCACCAATCGCCGTTCGTACCGATTTCGTAGCCCACCACGACCGGCTCTTCACGCAAGCTGTTCCATCCGATGATCAGCCGCACGCTGACAGTGCTGACTTGCCGCCGAATGGTTTGCAGCGCTTCGTAGAAAGACCAAACTTCGCCGTCGTTGGTCTGCCAGTCTTCAAAGGCGTCTGGCACCAGTTCTGGGATGTAGGCGTCGCCTAGGACCATCTCCACCTCAATCTCGATCTTGCGATCAGACATTCCTTCTGCAGCCCCAGCACGCCCGTGCAGTACGTTTAGGAAGCCCCCTAGGTCTATGGAATCGCCGCCATTCAACGTACGATCGGCATTTGCGTTGTTGCGTTCCAGAATCTCGCGGACGTACTGCAGCGCATGCAGCACACTGCTCTTGCCAGCACTGTTGGCACCGAAGAGTAGGGTAATGGGGCGCAGCTCAATCCGAACTTCCTCGGAGAAGCCTTTGAAGTTCTTGAGCGAAAGCGACTTGATCAGTGAGGTCATGAACGTGGATGCCTTATCAAACCGTAGCTGGGGAGCAGAGGTACTTCGAAGAAAGTGAGGCAATCATTGCATCTGTCTCATCTGCACCTTTGCTGGCGCTCTTGGAAATTTTTTCGATCTGCGTCAGAAGCGTCTCAAACTTCAATTGCACGTCCATAGGTGGCTGACTGACCATCAAGCTCTTAACAATGCCCATGTTCCACCCCTCCATGATGGCGCCCTTTGATTCGCGCTGAGTCTGCGATCGTACTTCCGGGTCCCAGCGTAAGCAAGCCCATAAATAAGATGGTCGCATCTTCCGCTGATCCAAGGATAAGGTACACAGATGCTTGGTACTGATGCAAAGAGGCAAGTCGCTTGGTGCTATGGCCACCCTTCCTGTGGTACCCATGATGGTGACCATTACATCGCCAGGGAGAACGGTGTACCGTTTCAACTCAGCGTACTTCTCTGGCGAGACGAATCGACGCGCGCCCCAGGTGAAAGAGTTGGAGACTACGTTGTCAATTCCGAGGACCGGAATGCCAGTTTCGGTAAATTCCGAAACGAGCAATTGACTGCCGAATGGGCCGGTTCTCGCTGCGTTGGGAATACTTGCCAAGATACTTTCAATCGAAGCTCGGTTGGAGTGCTTCTTAGCTAGATCAAGGTAGATGGAGCGAAGGAACTCGTCGGCGAGGGGGACTGCTTCCCTGCGTTTCCGGCGCAGGCTTTCGGCTTTGCCGAGTATGTTGGCGATTCGGTCCTGATCTTTTGGGTCTGGCACCATGATCGGTAGATCCAGAAATCTAGGAACGGAAAGGTTTGAAATGTTGGTTGTCTGTCGGCCGCATGCGCGTACGGAGGCCTGAACTGAGTCTGAAGCCAGCCAACGGTACAAATATTCTGAGTCAATCTTCCCCGGTTTGGCACGGACGATGGCGATAAATCCGCCTGCTGTTGCCCGGTACGGAAGGTTCGGCACCTGAACCACCTTGCCAACTAGGTTCCAGCTGTTGGCGCTGGAGATGAGGATGTCCCCTTTTCGAAGGTATAGCTCGTCACGTCTAACAAGAGTGTCTGGTACTGCGATGACATCATCCACCTCTAACTGCTGCTGGATGTTCTTCGTTCTCATGCAGATAACAGCATCGGGCTCGTCCGAACTTACGAGTTCCTCTGGCTTGAATGTGATCCCTCGAATGAACTCGGCGACATCACCAAGCTTTTTGGGTTGGAGGCTCAAAGTAACTCCTTTAGTGCTGTCGCCTCTTTGAGGATGTCATGCTCAAGCTCAATCAGGCGATTGAGAATATCCAGAGGTCTATCGTGCTGAATCTCTTGGTTGCGGGTTTCCTTGTACCTGCTGAGTGACAAATCATAGCCATTGCCGCGAATCTCCTCAGCGGCCACTTCGAAAGCTGAAACCGTTCGATCGGTGAAATCCCCCGCGCCATCGCACCATTGCTGGTACTTCATCAGAACGGCCGGCAAATCCCCCTTCCCATCGCCAATCTTGGCTCGCTTATCATCCAGTGTGAAGCCATCTGACTGCACGTCGTAAAAGAACACGTTTTCGGTCTTGCCGCCCTTGGCAAAAATGATGATGGCGGTGGATACACCGGCGTAAGGCTTGAACACGCCCGAAGGCAGCGAGATCACGGCCTCCAGCTGGTTGTTCTCAATCAGGTGTTGGCGTAGCTGTACGTGAGCCTTGCTAGAACCAAAGAGTACGCCATCTGGCACAATGGTGGCGCTGCGGCCGCCCACTTTAAGCATGCGCAGGATCAGGCCAATGAAGAGCAGCTCGGTCTTCTTGGTCTTGACAGTGCGCAGGATGTCTGGGGCAACGTCCTGCTCGTCCAGGCTACCCTTGAACGGTGGGTTGGCGAGAATGAGGTCAAAGGCGTTTTTGGAGCCTTTGGGGTGGCGCTCTTCGAAGCTCTGGCTCAGAGTATCTTGGTAATGCACGTCTGGCTGCTTCACGCCATGCATCACCAGGTTCATGGTCGCGATGCGCAACATGGTTGCGTCGAAGTCGTAGGCGTGGAACATGTCGGTGTCCACATGCGCGCGGTGTTCTCCGAGCAGGTCGCCGCTATAGCTGATATGTTCCTCGCCGTCTCTCAGGTCCTTATGCGTGCCGGCTGCGCTGCTGTATTGGCGCATGAGGTAGTCGTAGGACTCGATCAAGAAGCCGGCGGTGCCGCAGGACGGGTCGCAGATGCGATCGGTAGGCTGGGGCTGCATCAGCTCCACGATCATTCGGATGATATGGCGGGGTGTGCGGAACTGGCCATTGATGCCGGCGGTGGTGAGCTTGCTGAGCAAGTACTCATAGAGGTCACCTTTGGTGTCGCCTCTTTCTAGCGGTAGTTCGTGCACTGCGTTGACGGCCTTCACCAGCAGCGATTCCTTTTGAATCATCAGCTGGGCATCTTTCATGAAGGCGGCGAAGTGACTACCGTCGCCACTGCTGCGCTCGGCCAAGCGACGGAAGTGGGGGAACACACGGTCACGCACATGGGGCAGCATTTCAGGGCCGCCGTAATGTCGCCAGCTTTCCCAGCGGCAGTCTTGATCTGCATCGCCGAACAGACTGGGTTCGCGGTTGCCGGTAACGGCCGCGCGCTTCTCTTGGGCGCGCTCCTGCATGTCCAGCAGGCGACTGTACATCAGGAAGGTGATCTGCTCGATGACGGTGAGCGGGTTGGTTATGCCGCCGGTCCAGAAATCGGTCCAGAGGCTGTCGATGCGGCTTCGTAGTGCGCCTGTGATCATATGCGTGCTTCTTCTTGTTTGTTGAGGTGTTAGTGTACAGCAAGGGGCTGCAGCGGCTCTCCGAAGGTACGTACCAGGCGCACCACTTCATCAAGTTGCATGGGGTTGGGGAAGACGCCACCCAGGCCTTCGGCGTGGACCGTGTTGAACGGTGCGTCGAATAACTGCCCAACTGCAATGGCGCCGAACTGGCGGATGTGGTCCTTCAGCAGGGCGAGGAAGCGCAGCTGTTGACTGTTGAGTGCATGGGCTTGCGCGAAGGCCGAGAACTGCACATCCACGGCTGCGTGGTCCAGGCCGACGATGCCGCGCAGGATTTGCGTTAGCTGCACGGCGGTGTCGGGGTAAAACTCACGCAGGGTGGCAAGATCGACATCGGGGTTGCGGGTGAGTAGCAAGCTGTTGAGCTTGTCCAGCTCTTCGGGCGTGATGCGCTCGCCACGGCGCAGCTTGAGCAGGACCGGGTCGGTTTCGAACAGCGGCTCTAGAGCGGACTGTACGGCTTTACGGTAGATGCTGAAGTCGACCGACTTGATCTTGCTCGGGCGTACGTGAACTTGGTATTCGGCTTCGTCCTCGCGAATGTCCAAATGAGGTTTGGGCATTGGCGGTGGGAACGCGGGACGATCGGCTAGCCCCATCACGTCGCGCAAGGCGGTTCGCATGGCATCAAGCTGGGCGAAGCTGGGGGCTTGCCAGAAGACGTCGGTGCGCAGGGCTTGCAGTTCTTTGGCCTTGGCGCGAACGGGGTTGAGATGAGGGGGCAGGCGGCCGACCCATTCCAGAATGGCTTCTCGGTGAGCATTGGGCTGGCCGGGTTCTGCGATGGCGGCGGTTTCGGCCTTGGCGAGCAACAGGTCCCAGCGCAGTGCATCGCCCTGGCCGCGCACATCCAGAGCACTCATAAGTGGCGCGACGGTGTCGGTCAGCACTTGGCGGGTGATGGGGGCGAACTGGTGGACCAACTTGGCGTCGCGCGCCAGGTTCACTGCTTGCCAGTTCTCGCGCACTGATATGCCGCCATCGGGCAGCGCGACAGCGTCTTGCTGGATCTGCAGCGCTAGAACATCAAAGGCTGGGATATCGGAGCGCGCTAGCGCTAGGGCCGCGAGCTCGATGCGGGCCTCGTAGCGGCGCTGCGTTAGTGGTTTGGGAATACTGGGCTCAACCTCTTCGGCATTCAGATCGTGAAAGGCGAAATTATCCCAGTGGTCAAAGATCCTGAACTCGCTTTTGTCGAGGTCAAGACCGAACAAGTCTTTGCAGAGGCGCGTACCGCGGCCGATCATCTGCCAGAACTTCACCTTGCTCTTGACTGGTTTGGCGAAGACAAGGTTGACCACTTCGGGTACGTCGATGCCGGTGTCCAGCATATCCACGGAGACGGCAACGCGCAGCTCGCCGTTGGGCTCCTTGAACTGGTCGATCAGCTCTTCGGCGCGGGGCTCTTTGGAGTGAATCACGCGGCAGAACTTGCCGGCGAACTGCGGGTACATCTCGTTGAAGAGTTCTGCCAGCAGGCGGGCATGGTCGATGTTGCGGGCGAAGACTATGGTCTTTCCGGGGAGTTGGCCGTCGGCATCGCGGATTCCGTTGTCCATTAGGTTGCGAAGGATGATGCGATTGGTGTCTTTGTTGAAGACGGCGTCATCAATCTCCTTGGCGTCGAAGTCCAAGGTGTTGGGATCGATACCTTGATCTTCCAATTGTGCAATCTGCTCATTCGTCAGGTGCGTTGCTTTTATGCCATCGCGCAGGAATTTGGTCGTGTGGGCGACCACCCGGAAGGGCACGAGCTTACGATCGGCAATGGCCTGTTCCAGCGGATAGTTGGCTGTAGGCAGTTTGTAGTCGCACCCAAAGAGCTGGCAGGTACTGCGGCTGACCATCTCCACCGGCGTGGCGGTCAGGCCAACCTGGAGGGCGTCAAAGTATTTGAAAAGGTCACCGTAGAGGTTGTAGATCGAACGATGCGATTCATCGGCAATGATAAGGTCGAAAAATCCGACGTCGAAGGACTCGTAATCGTTGATCAGCCCTTGGTAGATGCCGATATAGATGCGTGCATCCATCTTGCCCAAATTGTTGGCCTGGCCGATGACGTAGATCGGCTCACGAACGAAGTCATTGAAGGCGTTTTTGGCCTGCTTGCGCAGTTCCTTGCGATCACAAAGAAAAAGCACGCGCTTTACCCAGCGCGCATCGATCAGCAGCTTGGCCAGCGAGATGGCGACGCGCGTCTTACCGGTGCCCGTAGCTTGCACGACCAAGGCGCGGCGGTGGCGTTGCGTGAAGCGCTCGGCGACACGGGTGATGCTTTCGGTCTGGTGCAGGTAGCCAGCGATGTTGGCGTCGGGTCTAACGTCCTTCAGCAGATCGAGCTTCTCGCGCCGCTGGAAGCCGATACGATACTGCAGCGTGTCTTTGGAATAGAAGCCATACACATTGCGCGGAGGATAGCCGCCAGCGTCGTCCCAGACCCAGATATCGTGCCCATTGGTGAAGAAAATCATTGGACGCTGGCCGTGATGCTTCTCCAAAGCGTCGGCGTACTGTTTGGCCTGCTCCTGACCAGCGCGAGCATCGACCAATGTTTTCTTGGCCTCGACAACAGCCAGTGGTTTGCCATTGTCATCCCACAGCACATAATCGCAGTAACCTTTACCCGTCGTGGTGGATTGATGTAGAACCTCGACTTCTTGGCCAACTGAATGATTGCTGGCGGTTCCCATCGGTACATCCCACCCAGCCATGCGCAGGTCACGGTCGATTAACCACTTGCGGGTATTGTCTTCTGTGAAGCGAAGCTGGTTGGCTGTTGCCACCGAGAGTTGGCTAGCTTGTGCTAAAGCTTGGGCCAATGATGGGGTAAAAGCGGCGACGGCAGGCGCTGTTGCCCGGTCGGCAGCCCTTAGTTCGGCGAGTTCCTGCAGCGCAATTCTAAGGCGTTCCTCCTTGAGGCTGTTTTCCTCGGCTAGAGCCTTGGCCTTGCGTTTGAACTCTGCCTTGCTATCGATGCCTTCAGCAGGAGGCTGCTTGAATGCCTCGAAGTCCTCGACCTTGCCGCCGAGGAATGTGACATGAAGCCAGCGAGCGAGCTGCCAGGCTTCTTGGATGCAGCGAACTGCATCGGAAACCTCAACGTCTTCTCCGTGGGCGCCGCGATTGCCTAGACGCCGTAACAAGTGCAACTTGTCTAGCACCAGAGGCTGGGCAATAGTCTTAAAACTGGCATCGTGCAGCAGGTCCACGAAGTTGGACTGCGGCACTCGTTCAAGCTTCAACTTGATATAGAGACGATCAACCAGGCGCTCAGCAAAATTTCGGAGCTTGACCAGCGCACTCTCCGGGTCCGTATGTGCATAGTGCTCCGCATAGCCACCCATATTAGCAAGCTCGGGATACACCGCCCGCAAGGGCTCGAAGTTCATCGACTTAATTTCTTGCATCGACACCTGTTCGGCTTTCGTAGAGTTCATGCCCATAACCGTGCGAAAGCCGTGCCAGCCCCCTATTCGTTTCGATGTTGTATTAAGGCATACATAATAAAAGATTTTTCAACCAGGCAGGAGTATTTATGACCCAATGGCCAGCCTCTCACTTGCTGGCAGCCACAATGCAGTTAGGCTATCGCGTAGGTCCTAGCCCCAGAATCGTGCTGAAGCTATGCTCGCTCCGTTTATCTTCCCCTGAATCGCTATCTGGTCAGGATCGAGGTGCCGGACGATGCGTACGATGCGCGCCGTGTCATCGCCCCGCCGCCTGTGGGTTTGCGATGCCGAACCTCACGGCCTGCACAGCGTCGCGGGTGGGCGATGACTGGGCTGCCAGCAACAGCGCCGTTCGGATCGGCGTCCCTTCCGTCATCATTCCAGACGAACGGAATGTGCTCATCAATCCGAAGCCACTTGTATGCACGCGTTGTGTTCATGCGCAAGTCAGGGGTGTGCCGTAAGTCGACCAGTTAGCGAAAAGCCACCATTATCGATAGTTAGCGGACGAATTTAAATGCGAGTTTTTCGCATGACATCATCATCATCATCCCTCTGCCTTCAGATATGCCTTCATACTTGCTATAACCGAGATTAAAGTAAAAAAGCCACGATCATCGCCGGCTGTGGATTCTGGCCGGGGATCAACTCGCGGTCTTCCGCCACGGCTTGTCTTCTACGAACTCAGCAACAGCGGCCACTACGCCGGACTGTGGGAGCAGCTTCATGTGCCGTCGCGCAGGAAGGCTTGCGAGCTGATATGTTTGACTTGCGACAGACTAATGGCGGGAACCCCTGTCTTCTCGGTCAGCTTCAGCGGGGCCAGCAGCACCTTGCTTTGCTAGTGTGACCGCTCATTGCTGACCCGGAAAAGAATATTATTCTATTAACTCTTGGAGGATATAGCGCCCAACAAGCAAGACGGTTTCTTCATGCTTGTTGGCATAATGAACGCCTAACATGCCACCGTCGTTGGCTGTCAGATGACGCCAGACACCGTCTTCGAGCGCGATCTCCTTAAAGAGCTTGCCATCCTGGCTCAGACGAAGCGCCGAACCACCGTTGGAGGTGAACAGGCTCAGGTCTTGCAGCTGGAAGTGGTCGTCCACATGCAGCGTCGCCTCGTGCCGGCGCCAGTCATAGCCTTTGGTCGACACAAGAATGTCGCCGGAAGAGAAATACATTAGCTTGCCGTCCAGTTGCGAAAAGAGAGGCTTGTTGCCGGAATGGGAAAAGCGCGTGTCGCTATCCCAGTCGCAGGTTTGCCAGGATTTGCCCGCTCCGTAGTACATCACGAAGGGGGGCGTGTCGGGCTTTTTCTTGTTGCGCTGATAGGACCAACTGTATTCGCAAAACGCCAGCAGCGCGTTTTCTCCGGGTAGCGAACGCATCGTTTTCACCTCAACGCCATCGTTAAGCTGCGGCGTCTGGTCCCAGCGTTGCCACGGCCCATCAAGGGTCTGCGCAGAAAAGAGTATGGACTTGGGATAGCTGTCGGTTTTCGTGGAATCGCTCCAGATGCCTTTTTCAATATAGGTATATTTTTGGTATTGCGTCGTCACCCAAAGCCACATGCCTTTGAAGTACATGATATTTTCATAAGAAAGGTGGCCGTCGTTCAGCGACAGCTGACTGTTTTTTGCGCCGCCCGGTCCGGCGCTATGCTGCCAGACTAAGGCGTCGCTCGAATAATAGATGCCTTCATCGCGCGTCCCTTCTCGTAGCGAGCGGTTCTTGATGATCCACATGCCGTTGACGACGCTGATGCTATCCAGCCAGACTTTAAATTGCGGAACATCGATCTGGATCTGCCGCCAATTGACGCCGTCCTCGCTGCGATAGAACGCGTCATCCGAATCGATTTTGGCGGCAATCAGCCAGATTTTTCCGTCCGTCTTAATATGGTTAATCTGCTCCGGATCGCACGGAGGATGCTCGACCCGCTGCCAATCGGTAGCGAACATGTGTTCCTTGCCATTCCTGCTGATGGTCACGGATTGCTTTGCCAGCTTCTCGCGCTGTTGTTGACTCAGGTATTCCGCGCGCTTCTGTTCCTTGATCGCATGGACGGACTTATCGAAGTTCCCTTCAATGAAGAACTCGATCTGTTTCATGACATTGCCGCAAGCTTCCTCGAACGCATTCAGCGTGCCCTCGATCTGGTTGTAGTAACGCTGGAACTGGTCGCCCCAATCCTCATTCTCAGCCGCGTTGTCCAAATTAAAATCGCTATGGCCGATGTCATCCTTGAACTCGAAATTAGGAATGTTCCAACGTCCAACCACGCCGTTTGCATGATGCAGCGCGTAACGGTGCTCGGACAGAAAGTCCAGCGCTTTCTTGCGGGACTCGTTCAGGCTGGACATCGCGGACTTGCGGCCTTGGGTGCATAAGGTGGCTGCGGCCTTTTCAGTCAGTCTGTCGAGGAAACTGCCGTCGGAGTAGCTGAAGAAATACGAATGCTCCATGCCTTTCACGTACACCTTGCTCATATCAGAGATAAGACTCATTCCCGCCCAGCTGGCGGCATTGAGGCGCTTCACCGCATCCGCGAAGTAGCCACTAAAACGGAGCTTACGGTATCGGATAGCGTTCTCCCAGCCTTGCGTGCACGGGGCCAGCTTGAGCGCCGCCTCCAGGACTCTGGACTCGTCGTCGTCGCCAATGATGGCCAGAAGTTGCGGCAGGGACTCCTTCAACTGGGTCGGCTTAAGAGCGCCTAGTAGCGCCTTGATTTGCGGGCTTTCAATTGGCTTCTGCGCCAGCGTTAGCAGGAAGAATGCATCGAGCAGCCAGGTGAATTTCTTTTGGTCGTCATCCAGCAGCGTCAGCATAGTGGCCTGGTATTCGTTCAGTTTGCGCGGATTGTCGGCCAGTCTGAGGATGTCTTCGCGAACTCCGGGCTGGCTGCCTTTCGCAGCCAACAGCGCGATGAACTCCAGCGCCTGCGCATTGAAAGACGCCGCAGTGTCAACGCACAGTGCCAGCAATAGCAGATAGCTGCGCTTCGATTCGTCGCTGTGTTTGCCGTCGAAGAAGGTGTGTGCATGGATATCCGGCAATGAGGGGAGCAGCGTTACGGTTTCTTCTGGCGGAGGTTTCCCGGCGGCCACTTCCAGAATCGGGTTCAAGCCATGCTGGTCCTTGTAGACATCGATAGCGACCTGGCTGCCACCGATGATTTCATACATCAGATGACGGATGCTGTAGCTTGTGCTCAGGCCAGAGAACTCCTTGCCGAAAAATTTGGAGATGATTTTTTCGCGGGCCGCATCGCTATTGCAAAGCTCGCTGTCGCTAGTTAGATCGACGATCCTCTCATATTGATCGGAAAGGAAATACAGCGCATTGAAGCCGGTGCCGGAAATATTTTTCTGGATGAAATGCGAATCCACGATATGGACATCGAACGACAGATCGATCATGTTGCGGTACTGGTCGATGCCGGGGAAGGCTATCTGGTCAATCAGTTCACTGATGAAGTCGATTAGCTTGACCTCTTCGTCGCAGTTAACATCGAGCTTTTCCAGCGTGTTGACCAGGTAGTTGCCGATATCGCGCGTACACAGCGCCACGCTCGGATGGCTGCGCATGAAGTCGTAGGTTAGGCGCAGGATCAGCAGGATTTTAGGTGTCGATTTCCATTGGCGCTTGTTCGCCTCTATGTGCAATGCCCAGTTGTTGAAGCTGGTGTTGTTTTCAACGTGGCGCAGTCGCTGGTCGATCCTGTCGACCGCTTGTTCGAGGAAGTCCCGGGTTTCGATGATGGTTTCATTCATCGTGCCCAGATTGTTGCGGATGACCGCGATGGCCTGCGAGTTTATCAAATTCTGGTACTGCAATTGCTGCAGGTAATGCCAGGCAAACTTTTGCATTTGCAGCATATCCATCTGGTTCAGCAACTGGTCTTCACTGGTCTTGCCACTGATGGCGCAGGCGAGGCGCTTGACGAACCCAGCTCCGGATTGCTGGGCAAGCCGCTGCTGGCTCGTCGTCACCAGTTTCGAGGCGTCCAGCGCCAGTTGCTGCGTCACCGCGGAGTTGTACTTGTGCTTGGCGACTAGCGCATTGACGGCATCGAACTCCGCCCCTTCCAGGGACGCTTCAAAGATTTGTTTTTGTTCCACTGTGGGTGCTTCATTCATTTTTCATACCTCAGAGCTTGTTGATCTTATCTTTCAGGCGCACGCTTTGCACCTGCATGGTTTTGACTTGCTGCGCGAAATGCTGTTCGGAAAAATACAACCCTTTGTGGAAATCGGCATAGTATTCTTGCGAGCGATGCAGGTACTGCAGCGTATCGTGAGCGGTAACTCCATTGCTGACGACCCGCTCCGTCGCAGCGAGCGTCAGCTGAAACGTTTTTTCGACGTGATTGTCCAGCGCGATACTCATCGCCAGCGAGGTGATCATGCCGCCGATCAAGCCGCCGATCAGTGCCCCCGGCGGCCCGGCCAGCGCGCCGATCGACGCGCCCACCGAGGAACCGACGACGGCGGCGCCGGTCTGGAAGACATTCTTGCCAGTACGCGTCTCCAATTCTTCACGGCTCATTTTTCCGGCGGAGAACAGCACTAGGCATTGCACCAAATCCACCACGCAGATGGCCGCGCCGGCGACCGTGCCAGTAGACAGGCTACGCGTGAAGGTGGAGCCGGCGAACAGCTCAGGCAGCGAGCGTGCAGCCATGCTGACGCTCGCCGTCGCCACGCCCGCCTTCAAGAAGCTGTCGGCGGCGGCGATCACGGTGTCTTTCAGGATCATGCGCGCCGCCTGCTCTGCGCTGATTTCGCCATTCCTGACCTGCTGGATGTGCTGGAATGCGTTAATGCAGCCGGCGACGACGCCGGTGATTACGGCCGCCGTCGTTGCCGCTTTCAGGCTTTGCTGAAGCGTGGATTTGTTCAGGTAGCCGTCCTGCATCTGTTCATGCCGCTTCTTGCCGGTCCTGGAGCCGCTGCCGAGCTGCTCTGCTTCGGACTTGCTCAGTGGTGTGGATTGCGCACCGTCGGCATCCAAATGCCCGACGGTGTTGTCACGAACCTTTTCCGCCGCGCGCGCCACTTCCGGGCGTGTTTCCTGGTTCTTCATCGCTGTTCTTTGGGCGGAAGTCCGCACGCCGTCGATCTGATCGGATGGACCGACGAACACATCGGTGTTTTCGTACTTGTGCACGCCGTTCTTGGAGGCGCGAAAGGCTTTTTGCGTTTCATCGGCGTTCTGGAAGTACTTCAGTTGCGCGCCTAGCACCTGTTCGCCGTCCTTCATGACGACGATGTCGTGCAGCTGATGGTTGCGCTCCAGCGGCGAGTTGGCGAATCCATCGGTGAATGCGCGCACGTCCTTGTTCTTCAAAATGGCGTCCAGATTGAACGACTCCGCATGAAAGGTTTCGGCGGCGATTCCGCCTTTGATGGCGTTGTTTTGCGCGGTCATGGAGATATTGCTCATCAGGGTGTTGGCCTGGTTGATTTCCTCCAGCATCCGCCCGATTTGCTCCGCCGCCTGCGCGGGCAAGATGGGGCAGGCGCTGACCGCCTGTGTGATGGCTTTTTTGCGTTCATTATTCATGGTGGCTCCGAACTCTTATATTGGCAAAATTGGCGGCGGAAAAATGTAGGCTGAATCCATCTCAACCTTCCCACATCTGGATCGCCTGCTTCAGGCCCCGAACCAGTTCCTCCTCCCACGCCCGCGGCTGGAGTATCCGCACATGGGGCAACCAGTGCCGTACAACCGGCAATAATTGATTGATGTGATTGATCCGGGTGTTGACCAGCAGCGAGCCGTCATCTTCTGCGTGTTGCCGTTGATGCGGCAGCAGCGGTTGGCGACTGAAGTAGTGGGCGACATCGGGGGCGACGCGCAGCAGCACGTCCGTGGTTTCCGTGGTGAACCACACATCGTCCTGGACATCGATGTAGTCGGCGTGCGCGGGATTGAATGGAAACTGCGCCGCTTCGTCTACTTCCAGTTGATCGATCAGCGCAACGCTGAAGTTCTTGAGCCGTGCGCCTTCCTCCGCAGCCACATACCAGATGCCGTTTTTGTGAATCAGTCGGTATGGCTGGGCAAGTCGCGGCCGGGCTTTATAGATGAATCTGCAAGGATGCCGTTTGGCGATGGCAGCATGGAGCGCGGTAAAGGTACGGGTGCCGCGCAAATCCTCTTGGGGAGTCGCCTGTACCTGGGTAGCACGGTGTACTTCGGGCGTGTTCAGTTGTTCCAGCAGATAGCGCAGGCTGCCGTCGGGGAACAGGTGTTCGGTGCCGGATAAGCGGGCGTAGCCGTGCAGGTGTTTGACGGGAATGCTGCTGCGGGCAGCGTGCGTCAGCTGCCAGCGGCCTTCCGAGTCGCGTTCGGCGATGCCGAGCAAGCGCTCCCCCAAGTCGCGTTCGATGGTGCGCACGTCGACCCCGTGCTCTTCGGCCAACTGGTGCTTGTCGATTCGGTCGCCCTGATGCAGGCGGGCGAGGATGCGGGACAAGCGCTGGGCCAGTTTTTCCCCTTTTCCGCTATTGGTCGTGTTGGTAGATGTCATGGGGCAATATAGTTGCCTCGCGCGACAGGTAGTGTCGCGGGGCAGGCAGCACCCCGAATATTTGAGGAGAAACCTTTAGTCTGAATCGTTAATTCTTTATGGAAACTTTCGGGGGAGTTTACCAAATGATAAGAAAAATAGGAAGTAGAGTTTTAGCTAAGGGGAACTGTCTTTTCTATTCATACTGCACCCCTATGCAACATCGATGCCCTTCCTATTAATATTGGTTCTAAACGTTGTCGTATTCACTACGTAGGCTATCGAGCAGTGCCGGCCAGTTCTCTGCGCAAAAGCGGAATGAAATATCGCGCGACTTTGGTGAATGGTCGCCTGGATAAATAAGCTGTTTCACGAGCAAATCTGGGCGTTGCCACTGGTACTCATGCCAAGGTTTTTTGATATCGATACCTGTTTGCTCCAGAATTACCTTTTGTGCAGTGCGCCAACCTTTCCGTTTTCCAGAGTCAAGATTGGGTGGCCTGAAAGGGAAGCCGGAAAACATCTTGGGGTCTTTGCCTGTGAAGTACTCGCGCAACAGCTGTTCGTTCCTCGGCCCCAGTTGAGCAAGTGCAGCGTTGCTCGGTTCCGGGTGTTGGGCCAACGGGCCATCCAGGCGCAGGATTCCACGCACCGCTCGATCAAAAATGTGCTTATATCGATTCCCAGCATACCCGGCATCCCAATTGCTTAGTTCGGCCCAATCGTATCGCTGGAGGTAGTTTTCATCAAGGGTGACATCAATACAAACGAAATTGGTATTGGGCCTAAAGTCGACTGACACCGTCACTCCTAGAAAATCGGTATTCGACTGATCTTCGCCGGCAAACGTGCTGCCGGGCGCAGCACGATATTGACTCTGACTATCAGCGTGGGACGGCATAATCTGTAGACCTAGCAGCAATACGTGTTGGCGAATCAATTTTTTGAAATTAGAGGCCTGTTCTGCATGCGCAAACGGCAGAATATAGGTGATAGATGCGGATTGCACTGACACATGCCCGATCCCGATCTGATCAAGCGCGGATTTTGGCAAACCGGTACGGGCCAGCGCGATTCGCACCAGTTCTAATCCTGCACGCCCGGCAGCAAACACGCTAGTGCCAAGTGCAATATTTGGTGGTAAGACCGCGTGTGGCAGCGTGATGTCGGCTACCACGGAAGTTGCAAGAGCTTTGCCGTTGATCGTCTTCCATAGCGTAAAAAATATGGCCCCTGGGAGGTTGTTGGCACCGTTCCCAAGGTCTGGTACAAGGACAAGTATTTCAGTACCCAAGTGTTCAAGATCAATGTGAATACGCACGAATTTAGTCATGATTGCCAACCTCTTTTTCTTCAACGTCGTAGTGGTAAGGATCAACGTAGATTGAACTGATGCCACGTTGCCCGATCTCTCTAGTGCGCGCGATCCATTCAGCTTGCATATCGCGGTCATAGAACAGCGCGGGGTCTGATTTGATTGCAGCAGGAATCGGCACGAAGTTCTCGATGCGCAAGATTTCACCCAATTCAATTGGCATTTCTATCGTACCCGGCGGGGGCAGGAATATATCTATGCTGTACTGTTTCTTTAGCACTCTGCGATGACCAATCAGCAGTTTTTCATCGCCCTTGAACAACCTCTGAAGATCCGCACCGCGTTGCCACAGAGCTACGGTAGAGCGATAGGGCGGGCGGATAAGCCATAGCTCTTCATCTTTCAAGAACCGCCGCAAGCTACCTTTGAGATCGTAGTTGTCCAGCAAATTCAAAAACATGCTGGCGAGTGTCTTGGGGGAAAGCATGGATGGCGTAACAGGCTTCCCGTCAAATTCCCGGCTCAAGTGTTTTAAGCGATAAACGGCCTCGAAGCGGACGGTGGTTTCCGCAAGACTCATCAGGGCAGCAGCGTTTGGGCTATCAGGCAGATTATGTTCGCGTCGCTTTTGCTTCATTTCCAGTGCTTTTACATATGCCTTTAACGACGCGAGTTGGGAATGCTGATCAAAGTAGACTGTCTCGTTGGGGTAGATGCTGGTTGTGACGCCAGCGCTTAGGGCAGCATATGCTAATGCGTTAATAATGGCTCCTGCATTGAAGCCGTCAGGTACTTTTAGCATAGCGGGGGTATCGATCCTCGTTACCTCAACACCTTCCCCCATTCTGAAAACCATAGCCTGACGCGGGTGCTGGAATTCCAGTGGATACTGACACCTGACAGCATCCAGCATCGAATACGCAGTCATGACCGCGTCGCCCGAGGTGACAATATTGTGGCCGACGTAGTGCATAGAGTTGCTGCCCTCTACTTCCAGCTTTGTCCCAGATTTTTTCGACCGGACTCGCAACGGCATTTGTTTGCCTGAGTTCGATTTTAGTTGGCCCTTGGCCCAACTGGAGTTATGTACGATCTCAGGATCATCGCTAATTTGTGCGAATTCCCGTTGAAGCTTAACGCCGAAAACACCGTGAACTCGAAGACCCATGGTATCGATCATGATGCAATCCATCATGTGCTGTAACCGCTTTTTGTCCTTGTTCATTTCAGTTCCTTTCAATGGTCATGCTGTTTTTTTGCGTTGCCTAGCCGCTAGACCATGCTATGGCAGGCTAAGTAGCGACCTTAATCGCTGTTGAAAACGGTATAAACAGTTATTCTTTAAGGGGAGCATCATTGGCAAGTAGATAGCTCTCTTTGTTAGCTATGTACGGATGCAGTTGCCATGTCTGCAAACTGATAATGACCGTCTATGTATGGTGTGTTTGTTGCCATGTTGTACGGTATTACGGTATTACGATGTTGTGCTGACATGACGCAGTTGACGTGCACGCACTAACGATCCTGCGAGACAATCAAACACATGCACGTTCATGCCGTGTGACTTGCCTAGATGGCTGTAAGCAACGAGACGAATTTCTTTATGTCCACTTTTTGCCTCGAACGCGTGTTCAGTGCTTTTGCCGCAAGTATCGCGTTCACCTCTTCAGAAATCCACGCTACAGACCTTGCTGAGACCTTGATAGGTGGTGGAAAGACTCCAGCTTTAACATCGCGCCATAAAGTAGACCTCGCGATGCCGGAACTCTCTGCTGTTTCCTTTTCTTTACGAACGGCTCGATTTGGGCTGTTTCGGGCGGTGTTGATGAGTTCTTGAAATGCTTCGGGAAGCGAGTCCAGAGCTGGGGTGACTAATAGCCGATCGTCAACCTTGTCAGCATTCTTATGGGGAGCCTTATATATTTCTCGATGTTTTACAGTTTTCATTTCTTCTCCGTGGGCATGTTTAGTATGTCGCGACAAGAAGAATTTTCTCATCAAATAGATGCAATTAAAACAACATTATTGATTGTAGTCATTGGGCACGAAAAGAGCCAATTACGCGTTATTCCGTGAAAAAGTTATAGTCTTTTGATGTATCCTGACTGTTCTGCGTGAAAAGATTTAGTTATTTAAGGGAGCTGCATGAACACATCCAAACCACAGGTTCAAGAAGTGAAGAGACAACGTCCTAGCTGGGATGATGAACATGCTTATGACATCAGTGTGAACTGGTCATTTAGGAGGTGGGCTTGGGAGTTTTTAAGGCGAAATCCTGAGTATCAGGCGATCAAACCGAATGCCCGAGGACCTGGATACAGGGACCTCTATGCTAGGTTTGGGCGGACAACTCTAAAAGACTTCAATCAGCACTACGATACCCCTACGCCTGGGGATGAAAGCCGGGCGTGGCTGCCTGAGCGGCACAGCGGTTTTTATGTACCCAAGTTTTCCAGCGAACGTGAACTTAATCTGACCTTGAAGCAAGGTGAAGTAGCAGTGGTGCTCGATCTAAGTCGTACAATTAGTGCAGGGAGGGCGGCAGTAGAGTCAATGCTCTCGCATGTCCGAGCAGATTTAATGGCGGAGATGGATCGTTATGAGTCATTGCTTCGACTTAAAGATGCGCCACTTCCTAAGATCAAGAAACCTCGACGGCACAAGCTCCTCATTCGTTTGCGAATTCTGGATGCCATTTATGCAAACGCTTCCGATGATGAAATAATTACGTGTATATATCCACCATACAATCGGACAAGGACTTTGCCAACAGGAGATGCGCTTTCGCGGGCGCGCAGAATGCTTAGCGAGGATAAAAAGCGAGCACGGGCTTTAATGAATGGCGGGTACCTTGAATTGGTGCCGCTAGATTATCTTCAAGATAAAAGCGGCACCAAGGAGGAAGATGACAGTAAATCTGATGAGGAGTAATGAGTAAACTGCAGTGCTGCTGTTTGTGTAGTCAGCTGCGTAGCTAAAACATTATTTTACAAAATTTGTAGATAAGCTATTGATTTAATTGTATAAATTTCCTACATCAAAATCACGTCGTACTGCTCCTGGTGGTAGGCATTCTCCACCTGCAGCGAGATTTTCTTGCCAATGAAATCACCGAGCATGGCCAGGTGCTGCGATTCTTCTTCGAGGAATAAATCCACGACTTCCTGCGAGGCGAGGATGCGGAATTCGCGCGGGTTGAACTGTTTTGCCTCGCGCAGCAGTTCGCGCAGGATTTCATAGCAGATCGTGCGCGAGGTCTTGACTTGTCCCTTGCCGGCGCAGGCGGGGCACGGTTCGCACAGGATGTGGGCCAGCGATTCGCGCGTGCGCTTGCGCGTCATTTCCACCAGGCCCAGCGGCGAGAAGTTGCTCACTGAAACCTTAGTGCGGTCGCGCGACAGCGTGCGCTTGAGTTCGGCAAGCACGGCGTTGCGGTGCTCGGCATTGTCCATGTCGATGAAGTCGAGGATGATGATGCCGCCCAGGTTGCGCAGGCGCAGCTGGCGCGCGATGGCGTGCGCCGCTTCCAGGTTGGTCTTGAAAATCGTGTCGGCGAAATTGCGCCCGCCGACGAAACCACCTGTGTTGACGTCGATGGTGGTCATCGCTTCCGTCTGGTCGACGATCAGGTAGCCGCCCGATTTCAGGTCGACCCGGCGGCCCAGCGCGCGCAGGATTTCCTCTTCCACGCCATACAGGTCGAACAGCGGGCGCTCGCCCGTGTAGTGCTGTAAGCGTGTCAGTTCGCTGGGCGTGTAGATCTCCGCGAATTCGCGCAATTTCACATAGTTTTCGCGCGAGTCGACCTGGATGGTGGCCGTTTCATCGCCGACGAAGTCGCGCAGCACGCGCTGCGCCAGGCTCAAATCCTGGTGCAGCAGGCTGGTGGCGGGACGCGTGCGCGCGCCGTGCGTGATGGTGCTCCAGGTTTTTCTCAGGTAGTCGACGTCCGCCTTCAGGTCCGCGTCGGACGCGTCCTCGGCCATGGTGCGCACGATGTAGCCGCCCTTTTCGTCGGGTGGCAACAGGCTTTGCAGGCGTACGCGCAACTGCTCGCGCTCCGCTTCCTTTTCGATTTTTTGCGAGATGCCGATGTGCTTGTCTTGCGGCAGGTACACGAGCATGCGCCCGGCGATGGAAATCTGCGTCGACAGGCGCGCGCCCTTGGTACCGATCGGGTCCTTGATCACCTGCACCGTCAGCACCTGGCCGTCGAAAAGGATTTTTTCGATGGGAGCGGGCGTGGCGTTCTGGCCGTCGTGGCCGCGTGCTTCCCAGATGTCGGCCACGTGCAGGAAGGCGGCGCGCTCCAGGCCGATGTCGATGAAGGCCGATTGCATGCCCGGCAACACCCGCACCACTTTGCCGGAGTACACATTGCCGGCCAGGCCGCGCGTGAGCGTGCGCTCGATGTGCAATTCCTGCACGGCGCCCTGCAGGATGAGGGCGACGCGCGTTTCTTGCGGCGTGATATTGATCAGGATGTCTTCGTTCATGGAGGCGCGGGAGTGGAGGCAACGAATGACATCATACCCGGGATCAGGGCAGGGGCAAACCTGCTTCACGCAGCAATTGCGCCGTCTCGTACAGGGGCAGGCCCATGATGCCGGAATGGCTGCCTTCGATATGCTCGACGAACAGGGCGGCGCTGCCCTGGATGCCGTAGGCGCCGGCCTTGTCGTACGGTTCCGGCGTGGCGCAGTAGGCGGCGATCGAGGCGGGCGAGAGCACGCCGAAGCGCACTTGCGATACCTGCGTGCGCTGCTCGGCGAAGTTTTTGTAGTGCACGGCGATCGAGGTGAGTACCTCGTGCGTGCGGCCCGACAGCTGCTCCAGTATGGCCACGGCCTCGGCGCGGTCGGCCGGTTTGCCGAGGATGACGCCGTCGATGGTGACGGTGGTGTCGGCCGCCAGTACGGGACGCGGGGTCAGGTGGCGGCGGCGCACGAGGTCCCACGCGAAGGCGGCTTTTTCATTCGACACGCGGGCGACATAGTCGAGCGCCGATTCACCGGGGAGGACTTCCTCGGTGACGTCGGCGCCGCGCGGGCCGTCGCTGCGCAGCAGCAGCAATTCAAAATCGACGCCGATCTGGCGCAGCAGTTCGCGCCGGCGCGGGCTTTTGGAAGCGAGGTAGATCTTGTGATCAGCCGTTTTCATGGAGGAGTTCAGACGCGGTGATAGGGGTGGTTTTGCGTGATCGACCACGCGCGGTAGAGCTGCTCGGCGAGGATCACGCGCACCACGCCGTGCGGCAGGGTCATGCTGGAAATGCGCAGCATGCCTTCGGCACGTGCCTTGAGTTGCGGATCGAGGCCGTCGGCGCCGCCGATCAGGAATGCGGTGTCGCGGCCATCCTGCTGCCACGCCATCAATTGCTGTGACAGGCCGACGCTGGTCAGGTCCTTGCCGCGTTCGTCGAGGGCGATGATGCGCACGCCCTTGGGCAGGACGGCTTCGATGCGTTCGCGTTCGAGCGCCATCGCCGTGGCGGCGGTCTTGCTGCCGGAACGCTCCACCGGCTTGATTTCTTTCAGCACGATGCGCAATTCCGGCGGCATGCGCTTCGCGTATTCTGCGAAGCCCGTCTCTATCCAGGCCGGCATTTTATGGCCGACCGCAGCGATGATGAGCTGCATCGAGGCTTACTCTTCGACTTTTTTGATACGCTTGATCACGGTTTTTGCCGGTGCAGCATCGGCTGCCGGCTTGGCCGCGCGTGGGGCGCGTACTTTTTTCTCTGGCAGTGCTTTCAGTGCTTTCACGGCAGCCGCTTCGGTCTTGGTTGGCGCGACTTTCACGGTCTTGCCGACGGCTTTGGAAGCGGTAGCTTTTTTCGCCGGGGCTTTCTTGGCGGCGGTGGCAGCCGTGGCTTTCTTGGCCGGTGTCTTTTTCTCGATCACGGGCGTCGCTTCCACATTGGCCTTGCTTGCCGCCAGATGGCCGCTGACCTTTTTCGGCTCGTCGCCGGCCGCTTTTTTCGGCGCGCGCTTGGCGGCGCCCAGCTTGACCGGCGTGTCGCCCCAGATTTCTTCCAGGCGGTAGTAGGCGCGGATAGGCGCTTGCATGATGTGGACGATCATGTCGCCCAGATCGACCAGCACCCATTCACCGGTTTCCTCGCCTTCCATGCCGATGATCTGGCCGCCGGCATCCTTGACCTTGTCGCGTACCGAGGCGGCCAGCGCCTTGGTTTGACGGTTCGAGGTGCCGGAGACGATCGCGATGCGGTCGAACAGGCTGGTCAGGTGACTCGTTTCGAAGACGGCGATGTCTTGGCCTTTGACGTCTTCAAGGGCGTCAACGACGAGGGTTTGCAGTTTTTTGATGTCCATTTAGCTTTTGTATAAATTATGTTGTTCAATATAGTCTAGCACTAGCGGGGAAACAAGCGAGTTCGCCCGATTCCCCCGTTGTAATGCCGCACGTATTTCGGTGGCGGAGATATCCACCGCGAAGTCCTGTGCCAGATAAGTCAGACCGTGCGGCGTGTTGCGGATGCTTTCCAGAGACCCCAGGCGGCGCGAAAATTCGTCGGCGACCACTTGCGGTACTGCTGTGTCATTCAGCGCGAAGCCGGGGCGGGCCGCGACGCAGATATGCGCGTATTCAAATAATTGCTGCCATTCGCGCCATGTCGCGAGCCGCTGCAGCTGGTCGGCGCCCATCAGGAAAACGATGGAAGCGCGCGGTCCCAGCTCGGCGCGTACCTGGCGCAAGGTATCGATGGTGTAGCTGGCCTGGCCATGTTCGCTGCGCTCGATTTCCTGGCGGTCGATCACCACGGGCAGGGGCAGGCCGGCAAAGGCCAGGCCGGCCATCTCGGCGCGCTGCTGGCCGGTGGCACCCAGGCTACCCTTTTGCCAGGGCGCGCCCGCCGGAATCACGCGCAGTTCATCGGCGTGCAGCAGGCTGGAAAAATGCGTGCCCAGCGCGACATGGCCCATATGCACCGGATCGTAGCTGCCGCCGAGCAGCGCCACGCACGCCGTACTACCGTCGGTCACGCCTGCAGCCAGTCGCGATGCACGAGGAAGTCAGTATACAACGCCGCTTCCGGACTGCCCGCTTCCGGGTGCCAGTCGTAGCGCCACTTGACCACGGGCGGCATCGACATCAGGATCGCCTCGGTGCGTCCGCCCGACTGCAGGCCGAACAGGGTGCCTCGGTCGAACACCAGGTTGAACTCGACATAGCGTCCGCGCCGGTAGCACTGGAAATCGCGTTCGCGTTCGCCATACGGCGTGTCCTTGCGGCGCGCCACGATCGGAACATAGGCCTCGATGAAGGCGTCGCCGGCGCTGCGCATCATGGCGAAACTGCCGTCAAAGCCCAGGGCGTTGAAGTCGTCGAAGAAGATCCCGCCGGCGCCGCGCGCTTCGCGCCGGTGCTTCAGGTAGAAATAATCGTCGCACCACTGTTTGAATTTCGGATGCAGCTCGTCGCCAAACGGCGCCAGCGCATCGTGACACACCTGGTGGAAATGCTTCACGTCGTCCACGTCGCCGTAATACGGCGTCAAATCCATGCCGCCGCCGAACCACCATACGGGTGCGCCATCGGCATTCACGGTGCTGAAAAAGCGCACGTTCATGTGCACCGTGGGCGCGTAGGGATTGCGCGGATGCAGCACCAGCGACACGCCCATCGCTTCCCATGCCTTGCCACCCAGTTCAGGGCGCGCGGCCGCTGCCGATGGCGGCAGCGCGGCGCCGGTGACGTGCGAAAAATTCACGCCGCCACGCTCGAACACATTGCCTTCCTCGATCAGCCGCGAAATGCCGCCGCCGCCCTCGGGGCGCTGCCAGGCATCGGTCAGGAAGGGCTTGCCGTCCTGCGCTTCGAGCGCCTGCACGATACGGCTTTGCAAATCGAGCAAATAAGCCTTGACGGCCGAAGGGGAGGGAGTTGACGACATCGCGTGGGCCGACGAGGCCGAAATAAAAAAGTAAGGACGGATTGTACCCTGTTACGCGTTTTTGTGATAGGGCGGCGCTGGCGCTGTGGTTTTGCGGCCAGCGCCCCTTACAGCATGTGCAACTGCTGCAGCACGGGCAGTTTCTCACGCAGGAATTCCTCGATGGCTGCATTGAGCAGCTGCTGGTGCGCCGCCTCGTCGTCGCATGCCGCGCCCTCATTGAGCAGGCGGCGCCCGCAGTGCGCCATGGCGCTGGCCGCCTGTGCCTGCAAGGTGGCCAAATCCGGCTGTTCCCCTTCCTGGATGAGCAGCGAAAACAGCAGCCGGTCGATGAATTCCGTGTCGATGCCGCTGCCTGCCAATGGCGAACACAGGACACGATTGCCGTCGCCGTAGCGCAGCTGCGCGCCGATGGCCTGGTTCAGGCGGCGCGCGGCCGCGTCGCCGCTGCCATCCTGCGCCCCAGCCGGGAAATACATCACGACCTGGCTGCCGGTGACCAGCACGGCCGCCACCTCCGCCAGGCTTTGCACGCTCTGTCCGGGCAAGGAGGGCAGTGCGGCCAGGTCGGCCAGACTATGCGGGCCGGTCGCCAGCGCATCGCAGACGGCGCCGTAGACCTGCTCGTTTCCTGTCACGATGCCCGCCTTGGTCTGGAAGGTAAAGGCCATTTTTTCACGCGGCACCAGCATGGCCAGGTGCACGCTGGCGAGGCACTCGGCCTGGCGCACGGCCCCCATGCGGCGCGCGCCCCGTACCAGCACATCCTTGCGGAAGCTGGTATTGAGAAAATAATCCTTCATCATTTCGCGCATGGCGGCGTCGGGCAGCAAGTCGATGGTGGCTTGCTGGTCGGCGTTCAGATACAGCGCGGGAAAGGCAAAAGGCAGGTCGGCGGAGCCGGCAAAATCGAGCTTGGCGCGCGCCACATCGCGCATCACGTCCGTGTGGTACAACGGCTCCCAGTTCTGGTTCAGGTATTCATGCACGCTGTAATGGGGATCGCTGTTGATGAGCGCATTGAGGCGCGGCGCGAGTGCGGGATTGTCCGCGATGTAGCCAGCCTGCAGGTTCTGCAACTGCTGCACGTAGGCGATGCCAGCCTGCATCTGCAAGTCGCTGCGGCCGGGGAAGCTGGCGGCAAATTCCAGCAGCAGGCGCTGCAGGGGCAGGGCGGAACTCCAGCCAGGCATGGCGTTATAGCTGAGCGAAACGATGCCGCCCGGTTTCAGGTAGCGGGCGATGAAGTCGACGATATGCTGGCGGTTCTCGCGGTTGACCCAGGTGTAGATGCCGTGCAGGGTAATGAAGTCGAACTGCGGCAGATCGGGCACGTGGCCCTGGGCCAATTCTTCAAAGCTGTTTTCCAGCAGGGTCAGATTGCTCGACTGGGCCTTGGCCGCCAGGGCGCGTGCGCCAGCGACATGGGCCGGGTTGAAATCGTTGCCGTAGAACCGGCCGTTGGCATTGGCGGCTGCCAGGACATTGAGCGTCTGGCCACGGCCGAAGCCCAGTTCAAAGTAGGTGTAGGGCTGGTCCAGGGGCACCGGTTCGACGCCGTTGAGGATGCAGCTGAAATTGAGGTGATGCGGACTCAGGTCGCTGTAAAAACCGTTGGTGTACTCGATATCCGACACGTATCCTTCATTCCAGGCCATGGCTTCCCCGCATTGGTGGCAAAACGGCAGTATGCCATCATGGCCGCCTGCGCGGGAAGTGCGTTGTGGTTCAAGGCGCCGGCGGCGTGGCGCCGTCCTGCACGACGGTGATGGACAGGTCCGGCCCGGCGCCCGGCAGGCGCGCGCTTTCGACGGCGTGCGCGGCGTTCTGCTGCAGCTCAGGCCGCTCGACGCCCTGCTCGGCGATGGTGGCGGGAGAGGGAGCATGCCGGGACATGATGGAGCGGCCGGCAACGGCCAATACCACCACCAGCAGCAGTACTGGCATCACCCATGTCACCGGGCGCGCATACGCGGGGCGATGGGCCCGCTGCGCGGCGCCATCGACGATGATGCGGCCCAGCTCCGAGCCGCGCTGGCGGGTGCGCAGGCGCAGTGCCTCGAATTGGGGCGCGGACAAGGTACCTTGCCGTAGCATGTCGCGCAGGGCGGCGACCGGCGAGGCGAGCAGGCGGTCCGCCGGCAAGCGGGCGTGCGCAGCGTCGCGCTGCCACTGGTCGATCAGGTCTTCGTCGTACAGGGTGTCGATGGCCTGGCGGTTGACTTGCCGCAGCGCGTCGGCGGCCAGTTGCTGGCGTTCGAGCAGGGCCGCGCCACCATGCTGGCGCGGCAGGTCGCGCACCCGCTGCAAAAAGTCGTCCTGTGGCAGCAGGTCCGTGAGCAGCAGCCATGCCAGGGTGTCGACAAGCCCCGCGCCAGCGGCCAGTTCCGGCACGTCGATGCCTTCTTCCTCGTTATGCTTGCGCTGCAGTTCGATGATCTCCAGTTCGGCGATGGCGTCGTCGAGTTCATCGTCCGTGAGCAGACCGAGCTGGCGTATCTGGGCGAGGGAAGGATGAATGTGGCTGGGGCTGGGCATGGGCGGCAGTTTTGTCTGAAAGATAAAATCTTAGCGCAAAGCCCGTTTTCCCGGCGCGCCAATTAAAACGGGGCCGGGGCGGATGACTTCCGCGCCGGCCCCGCCGTTTGCCGCTAAAGGGCTGATCAGTGTTTCAAACCGCGCCAGCCGATGTCGCGGCGGTATTGCGCGCCGTCGAAATGGATTTTTTCCACGGTTTCATACGCCTGCTTCTGCGCCATCTTGATGCTGTCGCCCAGGCCGACCACGCACAGCACGCGCCCGCCATTGGTGACCAGGCGTTCGCCGTCGATGCGGGTGCCCGCATGGAAGGTGACGGAGTCCGGCGTTTCGGCCGGGATGTCGCCGATCGCCGTACCCTTGACAGGATCGTCCGGGTAGCCGGCGGCGGCCATGACGACGCCGACGGCCGTGCGGCGGTCCCATTCCAGTTCCACGGCGTCCAAGGTGCCGTTGACGGCGTGTTCCATGACGGTGACCAGATCGGTTTTCAGGCGCGCCATGATCGGCTGCGTTTCCGGGTCGCCCATACGGCAGTTGAATTCCAGCGTCTTCGGCGTGCCCTTGTCGTCGATCATCAGGCCCGCGTACAGGAAGCCCGTGAACGTGATGCCATCCTTGGCCATGCCCTGGATGGTCGGCACGATGATTTCGCGCATGACGCGCGCATGCATGGCCGGCGTAACGATCGGCGCCGGCGAATACGCGCCCATGCCGCCCGTGTTCGGACCCTGGTCGTGGTCCTTCAGGCGCTTGTGATCCTGGCTGGTGGCCAGCGGCAGGATGTTCTTGCCGTCGCACATGACGATGAAGCTCGCTTCTTCGCCTGCCAGGAATTCCTCGATGACGATGCGCGCGCCGGCGTCGCCGAACTGGTTATCGGACAGCATCATGTCGACCGCCTGGTGCGCTTCTTCCAGAGTCATGGCAACGACGACGCCCTTGCCGGCGGCCAGGCCGTCGGCCTTGATGACGATGGGCGCGCCCATGGCGTCGATGTAGGCATGCGCGGGAGCGACGTCGGAGAACGTCTGGTAGGCGGCCGTCGGGATGCCGTGGCGCTGCATGAAGGCCTTGGCGAAGTCTTTCGACGATTCCAGCTGCGCCGCTTCCTTGGTCGGGCCGAAGATTTTCAGGCCGCGCGAGCGGAACAGGTTGACGATGCCCGCTGCCAGCGGCACTTCCGGGCCGACGACCGTCAGGCCGATGTGTTCCTGCTGAACGAAGTCGGCCAGCAATTGCGGGTCGCTGATGTCGAGGTTGACCAGGCGCGCATCGCGCGCGGTGCCGCCGTTGCCCGGCGCGACATACACCATCTGTATGCGTTCGGACTGGGCCAGTTTCCAGGCCAGGGCGTGTTCGCGGCCGCCAGAGCCGACTACCAGAATTTTCATAGGGACCGTTCGTTCAATGTGGGTTGCAGGGCGGCGGTGCCGCCCTTGAGTACAGAGTGATTAATTCTCTATCAGCGCGTTGGTAAACACTTCCTGGACGTCGTCCAGCAGTTCCAGCGCGTCGATCAGCTTTTGCATCTTGATGGCGTCGTCGCCCGAGTACACGGTTTCCGTCGCCGGTTTCATGATGACTTCGGCCACTTCGGCCTTGAAGCCGGCCGCTTCCAGCGCTTCCTTGACGGTGGCGAAATCGTGCACGGGGGTCACCACTTCGAAGCCGCCTTCTTCATCGGCGATGACGTCGTCGGCACCCGCTTCCAGGGCCGCTTCCATCAGCTTGTCTTCGTCGGTGCCCGGCGCGAACAGCAGCTGGCCGCAGTGCTGGAACATGAAGGCGACGGAGCCTTCGTTGCCCATGTTGCCGCCGTTCTTGTTGAAGGCGTTGCGGACTTCGGCCACCGTGCGCACCTTGTTGTCGGTCATGCATTCGACGATGACGGCCGCGCCGCCCACGCCATAGCCTTCGTAGCGCACTTCTTCGTAGTTGGCGCCATCGACGCCGCCGCTGCCGCGGTTGATCGCGCGCTGGACGTTGTCTTTTGGCATATTGGCGTCAGCCGCCTTGTCGACGGCCAGGCGCAGGCGCGGATTGGTGATGGCGTCGGCGCCGCCCATGCGGGCCGCAACCGTGATTTCCTTGATCAGGCGCGTCCAGATTTTGCCGCGCTTGGCATCGGTGGCAGCCTTTTTATGCTTGATATTGGCCCATTTGCTATGTCCTGCCATGTCGAATCTTCCTTAGACGGGTGTTCAATTGTGGCCGACATTTTAGCATATCGGCCCCTTGGCAAGCGGCATGGCCCCGTCATCAGGATGACATAATCTGTTGCTAAAGTGACGCGCTTTCACCATATCGAGGGCGCGACATCATGGCAAGTCAAATGGACAGGCGGCAATTTCTGAAATTGGGCGGCTTCATTACCGTCTCCGTGGCCACCGCCGGCCTGGCCGCCTGCGGCAGCACCGATTACAGCGATCCTGGCGTGCCGCTCGCTTCGGGCGGCGACTGGAAATTCCCGCAAAGCGTCGCGTCGGGCGACCCGCGCGCCGACAGCGCCATGCTGTGGACGCGCGTCGTGCCCGCCAGTTTCGACGCCGTCGCGCCCGCCGTTGCCGGCAAGTCCGACGTTGCCGTGCGCCTGATCGTCAGCGCCAGCGACAATACGGCCGCCCTGGGCGGCAACACGGCCCTGGCGGGCACGCCCATCGTCGACGCGAAATTGCCCCTGAAAGCCGATTTCGACAATACCTTGCGCCACAAGGTGACGGGCTTGCAGCCTGGCCAGGTGTATTTTTACCAGTTCATCGCCGGCGACGTGCGCTCGAACGTGGGCCGCTTCAAGACGGCGCCTGCCGCCACGGCCGACGTGCCGCAGCTGCAGTTTGCCTACCTGACGTGCCAGGACTGGAGCATCAACCACTGGGGCGCGCTGTCGCACATCGCCGCCAATGAAAACCTCGATTTCATCGTCCATCTGGGCGACTACATCTATGAAACGGTGGGCGAAGCGTTCCAGAGCGGCGCCGTGGAAAGCCGCCACGACCAGCTGAAGCTGCCCGACGGCACGTTCAAAAGCGGCGCGTCCGGCGCCAAATACGCGACCACGGTGGCCGATTACCGCTACCTGTACAAGAAATACCGCACCGATGCGCGCCTGCAGGCCGTGCACGAGCGCTTTGCCTTCATCGCCGTCTGGGATGACCATGAATTCACGGACGACGCCTGGCAGGATGCCTCCACCTACGAGGGCATCGTGGCCGCCGACGGCTCCGATCTGCACCAGCCGGCCCGCCGCCGCAGCGCCAACCAGGCGTGGTTCGAATACATGCCGGCCGACGTCACGTTCGATAGCGCCGCGACCACGTTCCAGAACATCCAGATCTACCGCGATTTCCAGTTCGGCAAACTGATGCAGCTGGTGATGACGGACGAGCGCCTGTACCGCGCCGACCATGCGATCGCCGAGTCGACCATCAACCCGGCCACGGGCAAGCCGCTGGGCAGCATCGGCAGCCGCTACCTGGTACCGCAAGCGCTGTTCGACAGCGTGGAAGGGCAGAAAATGGCGGCCGCCACCAAGGCCGGCGCGGACCCGCTGACCGCCGTTGGCATGCTGGGCAGCACGCAACGCGACTGGTGGAAAAGCAAGATGAAGGCTGCGACTTCGACCTGGAAACTGTGGGGCAATGAAGTGTCCTTGCTGCGCATGGGCTTGAATGGCACGGACGCGATCGCCACCCTGCTGGCGCTGAGCGCCATGAGCAAGTTGGGCCAGGCCATCGCCAGCACCTTGCCGCTGGTGGGGGGCAGCGTGCCGCTGGCGTCCGCCATCGTGGCAGCTTCCACGGCGGGCGCCGCGCAAAGCGTGGCGCAAGCGGCGGCCATGGCCATTGCCGGTGCGGCAGCCAACACCGGCGCGCAGGGCGCCGCTGCCGTGGGCGCCGGATTGAGCACGGCCCAGGCCGGCATCACGGTGGCCGCCTACAACAGCGCTTCGCCGGTCGCCGCCGCGCAAGTGATCGCCTTTGGCTGGATCAAGCCCGACGTGCAAGCCAAGGGCGCCGCGTCGAGCTTTGTCGCCGCATCGGGCCAGCAAGCGGCGCTGGCGCCGTTCTTCACGCGCTTCCTGCTCAATTGCGACCAGTGGGATGGCTACAACAGCGAGCGCAAGAACCTGATGTCGCACCTGAAAACCAATGCCATCGGCAACGTGGTGGCGCTGACCGGCGATATCCACTCGTTTTTTGCGGGCACCGTCAGCGACGATTTCGACGCGGCAGGAGGCGGCACGCCCGTCATGGTGGACCTGGTGTCGGCAGGCGTCAGCTCCGATTCCTTCTTCAGCTACCTGAAGTCGGCGGCCGGCAGCATGGGCGATATCGGCACTCTCGTCAGCTACCCGCTGGCCATTCCCGTCACGGGCCTGGGCACGGTCAATCTCGACGTCAATCTGCTCGACTACACCATGGGCAAGACGGCGCCCACCGTCGACAGCCTGCTCGATCAATTGCGCGTGCAGTTGCGCGGCGCTTTGGCTGCCAAGGGCGTGCCGGAAGCGCAACTGGAGGCGACGGTCGCCGCCGTGCAGGCCGGCTTGAAGGCGAGCACTGACTTCAGCACGACCCTGCTGGGCCTGGCGCAGCAATTGTCCGGCCTGGGCAACAACCCGTGGATCAAGCACCTGAACACGGATGCGCAGGGCTACACGGTGGTGACTTTGACACCAGGCAAGCTGGTGGCGCAGTTCAAGCAGGTGAATAAACTGATCGGCACGGCGGCGCCGGCGAATGTGATTGCACGGGTGACGACGGCGACGGTGACGGCGGGCGCGGCGGCGGTAGTCGTCTCCTAAATGCTGCACTGGGATGTTGTCGGGTTACGCCCTTTGGGCTAACCCGACCTACGCCTGACCTGCGCGCTATTTTGGGGTCAGACCCGCCGGGTCTGACCCCAGCACTCAGCTTCCTTTCGCTTTTGCCATTACAATCTGGACATGAGCTCCAGTTCCCCGCAAGCAACCCCATCTTCGCTTTCCCGTTCCGTCTACCTCGGTGGCCTGACCATCGCCGTGGGCGGAGCGGTGCTGTTTTCCACCAAGGCCATCGTCGCCAAGCTGCTGTACCGCTACCAGATCGACGCCGTCACCCTGATCGCCTTCAGGATGATCTTTTCGCTGCCCGTGTTTGCCGTCATTGCCTGGTGGAAGATGCGCACGGAGCCGCCGTTATCAAACAGCGACCGGCTGCGCCTCGTCGGGCTGGGCCTCGTCGGCTATTACCTGTCCAGCTATCTGGATTTCCTGGGCCTGCAATACATTTCCGTGGGACTCGAACGATTGATCCTGTTCCTCACGCCCACCTTCGTGCTCCTGATTACCACCGTGTACTTCAAGCAGAGCATCAGCCGCTTGCAGTGGCTGGCCTTGTTCACGTCCTACTGCGGCATCGTGCTGGTGTTCGTGCATGACTTGCAGGGCGGCGCCAGCAATGTGGCGCTGGGTTCCACTTTGGTGCTGGGCTCGGCCTGCTCGTATGCCGTGTATCTGCTGGGCTCGGGTGAACTGGTGAAACGCATCGGCTCGATGCGGCTCGTTTCCTACGCGATGTGCGTGGCCAGCTTTGCCTGCATCGCCCAATTTTTCATCCTGCGCCCCGTCGAGCTGCTGATCCAGCCCATGCCCGTGTATGGTTTATCCTTGCTCAATGGTATCTTTTGCACGGTGATGCCCGTCTTCATGACGATGATCGCCGTCGAGCGCATCGGCGCGCCCGTCGCTTCGCAGGCGGGCATGATCGGCCCCGTGTCGACCCTGTTCTTGGGCGCCATGATCCTCGATGAACCGATCACCAACTGGCAATTGGCGGGCACCAGCCTGGTATTGGCCGGTATTTACTTGCTGTCGAAAAAGAAATAATTCCTCCACCCACTGAAAAGTCCTCACCATGAAAACACGCATCGCCCTGATTGCCCACGACAAGAAAAAAGATGACATGATTACCCTGGCGGGCGAATACCTGGATTTTTTGAAGGGCTGCGAACTGTCGGCCACGGGCACCACGGGCGGGCGCCTGATCAACGAGCTGGGGCTGGCAGTCGAGCGCAAGCATTCGGGCCCGTTCGGCGGCGACTTGCAGATCGGTTCCCTGCTGGTGGAAGGCTTGATCGATTGCGTGATCTTCCTGCGCGACCCGATGACGCCGCAGCCGCACGAGCCAGACATCAACGCGCTGGTGCGCGCCTGCGACGTGCATAACGTGGCGTGCGCGACAAATCTGTCGTCGGCGCACCTGGTGCTGTCGCAACTGCAGGCGCGGGCCAGCGCGGCCGCCTGATTCACCCAGACAAGGAGATGAGCATGAGTGCAACGATTACCACCAAAGCTATCCGCGTGCAGCGCACGGGCGGCCCGGAAGTGATGGAATATGTGGACGTGGAACTGCCGCCGCCCGGTCCCGGCGAGGCGCGCGTCAGGCACGAGGCCATCGGCCTCAATTTCATCGACGTGTATTTCCGTACGGGCCTGTACCCGCAGCCGCTGCCCAATGGCCTCGGCGTCGAGGGCGCGGGCATCGTCGAGGCGGTGGGTGAGGGCGTCACGGAAGTGAAGGTCGGCGACCGGGTGGCGTATGCGGCGCGCATCAATGGCGCGTATGCGCAGCAGCGCAACCTGCCGGCGGCCCTGCTGCTGGTGCTGCCCGAGCGTATCGCTTTCGACACGGCCGCCGCCATGATGCTGCAAGGCTTGACGGTGCAATACCTGTTTCACCGCACGGTGGCGCTGAAGGCGGGCGACACCATCCTGTTCCACGCGGCCGCGGGCGGCGTGGGCCTGATCGCCTGCCAGTGGGCGAAGGTACTGGGCGTGAACCTGATCGGCACGGCCGGCTCCGATGAAAAGGTGGCGCTGGCCAAGGCGCACGGCGCGGCCCACGTCATCAACTACAACACGGAAAACTTCGTCGAGCGCGTGCGCGAAATCACGGGCGGCAAGGGCGTCTCCGTCGTTTACGATTCCATCGGCAAGGATACGTTTACGGGCTCGCTCGACTGCCTGGCGCCGCTGGGCATGATGGTCAGCTTCGGTAACGCTTCCGGTCCCGTGCCGGCGTTTACGCTGAGCGAACTGGCCTCGCGCGGTTCGCTGTTCCTCACGCGTCCAGCCCTGTTCAGCTATGCGTCGAACCGCACGAACCTGGAAGAGATGGCGACCTCGCTGTTCGGCGTCGTCAGCAGCGGCGAAGTGCAGATCGAGATCAATCAGCGCTACAGCCTGGCCAATATCGCCCAGGCGCATACGGACCTGGAAGGGCGCAAGACGACGGGCTCGACCATCATCGTGCCATGAGCGGCGGCAATGACGGCACGCCGAAATTCGGCCGGCTGCTGATCGCGCTGTTATTGGCCGTGGCCCTGATCGGCGCGCTGACCTTTGCGGCCGAGGCGTATTATTCTTAGGAATGAAATGCAGACATGAAAAACCCGGCTGATGCAGCAATGCACAAGCCGGGTTTTTTTAAGCATACTTCAGACTTTCCGCGCCTGACAAAACCGTAGCGAGCGGAAGGGAGCTGCGGTCGAGAAGCGCAACTGTACGAAGGTACAGTGAGCATCGCAGGCCGTAGATCGCGGCGCGCAGTAGGTTTTGGCTGGCGCTCTCAGTCCACCTTGACTTCGACTTTACGGGGTACGCCGCTCTGGCCCGGGAAGTCGGCAAAGGCGCTCGCTACCATGGCCGGCATCACTTGCGACGTGGCGCGCTTGTTGCTGCTCGATTGCACGGTCACGTCGTATAGTTTCTTGCCGTTGCGGTCATTGATCGTGATGCGCAATTCGCGCTCGTATTTATGGCGCACGCTTTCTTCCACGTCCAGCGGACCATACCAGTAGGGGTTGTAGCCGAAGCGGCCATAGCCTGGCCAGGCGCCGTAACGGTAGCCGTAGCGGCCAGGCCAGTAGCCTGGACCATACCAGAATGGATCGGTGGCTTGCAGCACGCGCTCAGGATAGTCGACGGTGGAGAAATTCATCGCTACGCGCAAATTGGCTGCCGCAGGGCCGGAAGCTTCGCCAAAGCCGTGCTTGGCCAGTTCCGCGCGCACCAGGTTCTGGTAGCTGCGGTATTCCAGCGTGTCGTTTTCTGCCGCTGGCGCTTCAAACGCATACGATTTGTCCTGCAATTGCGCAGGCCACTCATGAAAGACGGTGACATCGCTGCGTATGGTGGTGGCGCATCCGGTCAGCAACACGGTCAATGCGGCCATCATGATGGTGAGATAACGTTTCATTGCATGACCTCCAGATAGTAGACACAATTCATCGCTTAGTATTATAAGAATAGTTCTATTTGTTTCTATTCATTATTACAGAATGTTACCGAGCATGTCGGCGTGTAAGGGAATCCAACATTCCTGAGCCGAATCGCGACTATCGGGGCCTGGTGTTGGTAAAATAGGCTTTTGCCTCCGCTCCCACCCAAATCCCTATGCGCACAGACAGCCCTCAGACGATTTACCGCAAAGATTACACGCCGCCCAGCTTCCTGGTCGACAGCGTCGAACTTGGTTTCGATCTTGATCCCGCCCGCACAGTGGTGGCGAGCCGGATCCATCTGCGCCACAACCCGGCCAGCGCCAGCCGCAGCATTGAATTGCACGGCGAACATATCGAACTGGTGATGGTACGCCTGAATGGCAAGGTGCTGAAGCCGTCGCAGTACAAGCTGACGGCAGGCATGCTGACCATCCCCAAGGCGCCGGACGAGGTGCTGCTCGATATCGAGACCGTGCTGGCGCCGCAGGACAACACGTCGCTGTCGGGCCTGTACGTATCGAACCATAATTTCTTCACGCAGTGCGAAGCGGAAGGCTTCCGCCGCATCACCTTCTTCCCGGACCGTCCGGACGTGATGGCCAAGTACACGGTCATGCTGCGCGCCGACAAGGAACAATATCCGGTGCTGCTATCGAATGGCAACCTGATCGAAGAGGGCGACCTGGGCGACGGCCGCCATTACGCCAAGTGGGAAGATCCGTTCAAGAAGCCTTCCTACCTGTTCGCCCTCGTCGCCGCGCGCCTGGTGTGCCAGGAAGAGCGCTACACCTTGAAGTCGGGCCGCGAAGTGCTGCTGCAAGTGTGGGTGGAAGAGGGCAACCTCGATAAGACCGACTACGCCATGCAGTCGCTGAAAAACTCGATCCGCTGGGACGAGGAACGCTTCGGCCTGGAGCTGGACCTGGACCGCTTCATGATCGTCGCCGTGGGCGACTTCAACATGGGCGCCATGGAAAACAAGGGCCTGAATATTTTCAATACCAAGTACGTGCTGGCCAATTCGCGCGTTGCCACCGACGTCGATTACGCGGGCATCGAAGCGGTGGTGGGCCACGAATACTTCCACAACTGGACCGGCAACCGCGTGACGTGCCGCGACTGGTTCCAGCTGTCGCTGAAGGAAGGCTTGACGGTATTCCGCGACCAGGAATTCTCGGCCGACATGATCGGCACGGACACGGGCCGCGCCGTCACGCGCATCGACCAGGTGCGCACCTTGCGCCAGGCGCAGTTCCCCGAAGACGCGGGTCCGATGGCCCATCCCGTGCGTCCCGACTCCTTTGTCGAGATCAATAACTTTTATACGGTCACCATCTACGAGAAGGGCGCCGAAGTGGTGCGCATGTACCAGACCCTCGTGGGCCGCGACGGTTTCCGCAAGGGCATGGACTTGTACTTCGAGCGCCACGATGGCCAGGCCGTCCAGTGCGACGACTTCCGCGCCGCCATGGCCGAGGCGAATGGCCGCGATTTCACGCAATTCGAGCGCTGGTACAGCCAGGCCGGCACGCCCATCGTCACCGCTTCCACGCGCTACGATGCGGCCAGCCGGACGTTCGAGCTGACCCTGGCGCAAAGCTGTCCCGCCACGCCGGGCCAGGCGAAGAAACTGCCGTTCCACATTCCCGTCACCGTCGGCTTGCTGGCTGCCGATGGCCGCGACCTGCCGCTGCACGTCGATGGCGTGGCAGCTGATGGCGCCACCAGCGTCGTGCTGGAATTGACGCAAGCGTCGCAGACTTTCCGCTTCACGAACGTGGCGGAAGCGCCCGTGCCATCGCTGCTGCGCGATTTTTCCGCGCCCGTGGTGCTCGAATACGGCTATACCGACGCGGAACTGCTGCACCTGTTCCGCCACGACAGCGATCCCGTCAACCGATGGGAAGCGGGCCAGCGCCTGGCCATGGAGCGGCTGTTGAAACTGACGGGCGCCGTCGCCGCCGGCGAGACCCTGGCGCTGGACGACACCTTCATTGCAGCGCAGCGCGCTTTGCTGGCCGACGACACGCTCGATCCCGCCTTCCGCGAGCTGGCCCTGATCCTGCCGTCGGAAACCATCATCGCCGAGCGTATGGCGCAAGTCGACCCGCAGGCGATCCATGCGGCGCGCCAGTTCATGCGCCGCACCATCGCGGCAGCCCTGAAGCCTGAATTGCTGGCGCAGTACCACGCCAACCAGACGCCGGGCGAGTACAGCCCGGACGCCCTGTCGGCGGGCAAGCGCGCGCTGAAAAACCTGGCCCTGTCGTATCTGCTGATCGCGCCCGAAGCGGCGGAGCTGGACCTGGCGCGGCTGCAGTTCGACAATGCCGGCAACATGACGGACCGGGCAGCAGCGCTGGCGGCGCTGATTCATTCCGGCTCGCAGCCGCATGCGCAGGCGGCTTTGACCAGCTTCTATAGCGATTTCGAGAACGAAGCGCTGGTGGTCGACAAGTGGTTTGCCATGCAGGCGGCCGCGCCAACGACCGATGTGCAAGCCGTGCGCCGGCTGATGACGCATCCGGCCTTCACCTTGAAAAATCCGAACCGCGCGCGCAGCCTGATCTTCAATTTCACCAACGGCAATCCATCGCAGTTCCATGCACAGGACGGCAGCGGCTACGCCTTCTGGGCCGAGCAGGTCATCGCGCTCGACGCCCTGAACCCGCAAGTGGCCGCGCGCCTGGCGCGCTCCATGGACCGCTGGCGCCGTTACGTGCCCGCGCTGCAAAGCCCCATGCGCGACGCGCTGGAAAAAGTCGCCGGCCAGGCCAGTTTGTCGAACGACGTGATGGAAGTCGTTTCCAAGGCATTGGCAAATTGATTGCACGTCGGATTACGCCCTGCGGGCTAATCCGACCTACGCGCATGCATGGGCATTCATCATTTGTAGGTCGGCTTAGCGCCAGGGGCGCGTAAGCCGACAGGCACCGAACGAGACGTATTTAAAACTAACGAAGGGGTTTCATGAAACGCATCAGTCTTACGCAATACCTGGTTGAAGAGCAGCGCTCGAACAACAGCATTCCGGCCGAACTGCGCCTGCTGATCGAAGTCGTTGCGCGCGCCTGCAAGACCATCAGCCACGCCGTCGGCAAGGGTGCGCTCGGCGAAGTGCTGGGCACTGCCGACACGGAAAACGTGCAGGGCGAAGTACAGAAAAAACTCGACATCATCTCCAACGAGATCCTGCTCGAAGCGAACGAATGGGGCGGCCACCTGGCGGCCATGGCGTCGGAAGAAATGGAATCGATCCATCCGATCCCGAACCGCTATCCGAAGGGCGAATACATGCTGCTGTTCGACCCACTCGATGGCTCGTCGAACATCGACGTCAACGTCTCGATCGGCACCATCTTCTCCGTGCTGAAGGCGCCGGACGGCATGGGGCAGCCGACGGAACAGGACTTCATGCAGGCAGGCAGCAAGCAAGTGGCGGCCGGCTACGCCGTGTACGGCCCGCAAACCATGCTGGTGCTGACCTTCGGCAATGGCGTGAACTGCTTCACCCTGGACCGCGAAATGGGTTCGTGGGTCCTCACGCAAAGCAATATGCAGATTCCGCCGACGACGAAGGAATTCGCCATCAATATGTCGAACGCGCGCCACTGGCATCCGCCCGTGAAGCGCTATGTCGATGAGCTGCTGGCCGGCGACACGGGCCCGCGCGGCACCAATTTCAACATGCGCTGGATCGCCTCGATGGTGGCCGACGTGCACCGCATCCTGAACCGCGGCGGCATCTTCATGTACCCGGCCGACCTGCGCGACACCTCGATGCCGGGCAAGCTGCGCCTGATGTACGAAGCGAACCCGATGGCCTTCATCGTCGAGCAAGCGGGCGGCGCGGCCACCGACGGCCAGCAGCGCATCATGGACATCGCCCCGCACAAGCTGCACCAGCGCGTGCCCGTCTTCCTCGGTTCGAAAGACGAAGTGGCCCGCGTGACGGCCTACCACGCTGAGTAAAAAAACCGCACTTTTCCACGATTTTTAGCGGCCCGCAGCAAGGCCGCTAAAAAAATGCAAAAAAGTTCGCGTTGACACTAGCAAATTTTGTGCATTGTTTGTAGAATGTGGGTCTTCGCCGTTGTAGCTCAGTTGGTAGAGCAGCACATTCGTAATGTGAAGGTCGCCAGTTCGATTCCGGCCAACGGCACCAAGTTTCATCAGAAAACCCGCTTACTTGCAAAAGTCAGCGGGTTTTTTGTTATTTGTCGCTTTCCTGTTTCAGATCCACTGGTCGTTCTGCACCGTGCGTTCCCCCGCGCCGCCGTCGCCCGTATTGACCACGCCGCGCGGTTCGATCAGCAGCAGCCTCGTTTCGGCGCTGGCGCACGGCTTGTGTTCGACACCCTTGGGCACCACGGCCAGCTGGCCGGCAGTCAGCACGATGGCGTGTCCTTCCGCATAGCCAGGGCCGCGCACGGCGATGCGCAATTCGCCGTCCAGCACGATGAAGGTTTCATCCGTGTCGGCGTGCCGGTGCCACTGGAATTCGCCCAGTACCTTGACGACCTTGAATTGGTAGTCGTTCATTTCGGCGATGACGCGCGGTTGCCAGTGCCCGTCGATCAGGTCGATCTTGCCTGCCAGGTCGATGGATTGGCCCTGGCCGCGCGTGGTGGTGGTAATGGTAGTGTCTGGCATGCTGTGCTCCGTTCAAGTGGCGATGCAGCCAGAATACGCAGGTGCTTGCCGGCCGTATTGAACGATCGTGGGTGTTTTCAGCGTGTGCTGGCGCCGCCAGCGTAACGCAGCCAGCGGCCGGGCGTGATTCCATGGGTTTTCAGGAAATGCCGCGTCATGTGGCTCTGGTCGGCAAAGCCTGCCGCCATGGCGGCCGAGGCGAGCGTCCTGCCTGCCAGCAGCAGGCGCCGCACCATCTCCAGGCGCCGCATCGTCAGATAGCGGTATGGACTGGTGCCATAGAAAACGCGAAAGTCGTGCGACAGGCTCCAGCGGTCGCGTCCCGTCGCCGCTTCGAGTTCCTCCAGGGTGACGGCGCGCGTGCAGTGCGCTTGCAAGTAGTCGCGCGCGCGCCGCGCCGCCAGGAAATCGCCTTTTGGACGCTGCGCCGGCGTGCCGGCCGCCGCCGCCAGCGCATGCGCCAGTTCGGCCAGCGCCTCGCTCTGTTCCAGCGCTTCGAGCGGGTGGCCGTCGTGCGGCAGCAAGGTTGAAGTGGCCGCCGCCAGGCGGGGATCGGTCGACACGCCGCCCTCGATGAAGGGCAACGCGCGTCCGCCCAGCACGTCCTGAAACAGCGCCGGTTCGATATACAGCATGCGGTAACGGAAGCCGGCGTCCGTACCCGCCTGGCCATCGTGCGCCTCGTCGGGATGCAGGATCATGGTATTGCCGGGCAGGCTGTCGCGCTGGCCGCGGCGGTAGCTGAAACGCTGCACGCCCGCCAGCGTGCGGCCGATGGCGTAGGTGTCGTGGCGGTGCATGGCATAGGCCTTGCCCTGGAACCACGCCTCGATGCGTTCGATTCCCTGTACCGGTTCGGCGCACTTGACCCAGTCGCCAAGCGCCGGCGCTGATGCTCGCTTCATGGTGTCTGTTCGCAGATGCCTGCCCTGGTTGCGGAACGAAGACTGTACGCGCCGCGCGCAGGGCTGTCCATGAAAACCGTGCCTCAGAAGTTGTGCTTGATGCCCAGCGCCACGCCCGACAAGGTGGCGCCTGCAGCACCTGTTTCGCGTCCGACGCTGTTGATGGCAAAGCCGGCGATGCCGTTGCGGCCGTTGGCCAGCCGCGTGTAGTAGGCAAACAGGCTGCTGCGTTTCGACAGCTGGTAGTCGTAGCCGATGGTGGCGTGGGTGGCGCCCGTGCCGGCTCCCGCGCGCACGGTGCCGATGGTTTCCAGCGCGCTGCCGGTGGCGCTTTGCGCGTGGGCCAGACCGACACGCAGGCCGTGGCGGCCGAACTGGCGCGTGGCGGAGGCATACACCGTGCGCCGGCGCAGCTCTCCCGTCGCCGTGGCATAGCGCAGGCTTTCCAAGGCTAACGCCAGCTGCGTGGCGCTGTCGATCCGCCACGCGATGGCCAGCTTGCTGCCACGGTCGCTCAAGCCTCGTCCCTGGTAGTCGCGGTGCTCTTCCAGCGCCACGGTGGCGTACAGGGAGCCGCCGTCGTAGAGCAGGGCGGCCGACGTCAGTGCCGGATGCGCACCGTTGGCCGGCCGTTCTTCCGCCATGCCGCGCGCCACGCGCAGCGACCAGCCCTGCCACTGCGGCGTCCAGTAATGCACGCTGTTCTGCTGGCGCCGGTCGAACGAATACGTGTTGCTGGTATTGTTTTCGGTCGCGCCCGCGCCGTTGCCCATCAGGCTCATGTAGCCGGCCGTGGTGGGATAGAACGGGTCGAGCGCGGAGGTGGCGCTGTTGTAGGGCAGGGTCCAGTTGCCGGCAAACAGCGTGCCCCACGGCCCGGCGATGCCGGCACGCGTGTCGCGCGCGGCGATGGAACCTGCGCCCGTGTCGGGCGACAAGGTACCCTCGACCTGGAACAGCGCCTGCCAGCCGCCGCCCAGGTCTTCGCTGCCGCGAAAACCGAGTACCGAGCGGTTGTTGGACAGGCGCTGCACGCTGTCGCCGCTGCCGGACGAGCGCAGCGCTTCGAGCGCCACGTTCAGGCGGCCGTACAGCTGCACATTTTCCTGTGCCGTGGCGGGCAGGGCTGCCGCCAGTGCCAGGGCACCGGCGGCGCATGAAAACACGCGCGCCATACGCACCTCAGAACGCAAAGCAGCTGCACCCCAGCGCACCCCAGAAGCCGGAATGGCTGGACACGGGTACGGAACTCTTGCGCGCCACGTCGTGGGCGTGGGCATGCACGCCGCAGGCGCCTTGGCACTGGTGCTGCTGCATGACGCTGGTTTTTTGCGGCGGCGCGGCGCGGTAGTGGCCGGCCACGTTTTTCACGGGCGACCAATCGGGCAGCACGGGAATGGCAGGCGGCGCCAGCTTGGTAAATTCCGCCTGGCCGTAGACGACCTTGCCGCCGACGATGGTAAGCACGGACTCAATCGACTTGATCGCCTCTTCATCGATGCTGAAGAAATCCGCGCTCAGCACGGCCAGGTCGGCCAGCATGCCTTCCTGGATGCGGCCCTTCTTGCCTTGCTCGCTGGAGAACCAGGCGCTGCCCGCCGTCCACAGTTCCAGCGCCGTGTCGCGCGACAAACGGCTGCCCGCGTCGTACAGGCGCAAGCCGCCCACGGTGCGGCCCGACACCAGCCAGTACAGCGCCGTCCACGGGTTGTAGCTGGCGACCCGGGTGGCGTCCGTGCCGCCGCCCACGGGCACGCCAGAGGCAAGCATGCGGGCGATGGGCGGCGTGGCCTTGGCCGCTTCCGCGCCGTAGCGGTCGACAAAGTATTCGCCCTGGAAGGCCATGCGGTGCTGGATGGCGATGCCGCCGCCCAGCGCCTTGACCCGGTCGATGTTTTTCGGCGTGATGGTTTCGCAGTGGTCGAACATCCAGTGCAGGCCATCGAACGGGATATCGCGGTTGACCTTTTCAAACACCGTCAGCATGCGCTCGATTGATTCGTCGTAGGTGGCGTGCAGGCGGAAGGGCCAGCGTTTCGACACCAGGTGGCGCACGACCTTTTCCAGTTCGTCGTCCATGCCGGGCGCCAGGTCCGGGCGCGGCTCGAGGAAATCCTCGAAGTCGGCGGCGGAAAACACGAGCATTTCGCCGGCGCCGTTATGACGGTAGTAATCGTCGCCCTGGCCCGGCGTGACCATCTCCGTCCACTTCTGGAAGTCCTGCAGTTCCGCGCCCTTGTTTTGCGTGAACAGGTTGTAGGCGATGCGTATCGTCAGCTGCTCTTTTTGCGCCAGTTCCTCGACCACCGCGTAGTCTTCCGGATAATTCTGGAAGCCGCCGCCCGCGTCGATGGCGCTGGTCAGGCCCAGGCGATTGAGTTCGCGCATGAACTGGCGCGTGGAATTGACTTGCAATTCGCGCGGCAGGGTTGGACCCTTGGCCAGGGTCGCATATAAAATCATGGCGTTCGGACGCGCGATCAGCATGCCCGTGGGATTGCCGGCAGCGTCGCGCACGATTTCGCCGCCGGGCGGGTTCGGCGTATTTTTATCGTAGCCGACCACGCGCAGGGCGGCGCGGTTCAGCAGGGCGCGGTCGTACAGGTGCAGGATGAAGACAGGGGTGTCCGGCGCGGCCGCGTTGATCTCGTCCAGAGTCGGCATGCGCTTTTCTGCGAACTGGAATTCGTTCCAGCCGCCGACCACGCGCACCCACTGCGGGTTCGGCGTGCGCAAGGCTTGCTCTTTCAGCATGCGCAGGGCGTCGGCCAGCGAGGGCACGCCTTCCCAGCGCAATTCCAGGTTGTAGTTCAAGCCGCCGCGGATCAGGTGCAGGTGCGAGTCGTTCAGGCCGGGAATCACGGTGCGGCCACCCAGATCGATCACACGGCTGTCGGGCGTGCGGTGGCGCATGACGTCATCGGCATCGCCCACGGCGAGGAATTTGCCGTCGGCGATGGCCACCGCGCTCGCTTGCGGGCAGCTTTTGTCGACGGTATGGAAGCAGCCATTGAGCAGTATCAAGGGTGCGGCGGCGGGGAGGGTGTGTTCTGGCATGGTGCAGCTCCATGGTTGCGGTGCGGGGAGGGCCGGCGTGCGCGGCGCGAAAGTCACGTCGGCCAGTGTAGCGGACGTCCCGCGCCTGAACACGGGCCAAAAGATCAGGTGAAGCGGGCCGCACTGGCCGAAGGACGGGGGCGCAGGCCGGCCGCATGCCTTACCATGCAGGCAGTGGCGCCGGGGCGCTTCCCTGGCGCGTTTTTTGTTTTTTTAGTGCATTGCACGGTATCAGGAGTCATTCGATGGATCAGCCACCACACAGCCGCTTGTTCGGCACCAGCCTGGGATTTTTAGCCGGGTATGTCGATACCCTGGGTTTTATTGCCCTGTTTGGCCTGTTTACGGCCCACGTCACGGGCAACTTCGTGCTGATCGGCGCCGCCCTGGCGGACGCATCGCGCGCCTCCATCCTGCTGAAGTTTCTCGCTTTTCCCGCCTTTATCGCCGGCGTCGCCGTCACGCGCCTGATGGTGCTGGCCGTCGAGCGCCGCGCCGGCCCGTCGCTGACGCTGGCCATGCTGCTGCAGTGGGCCTTGCTGGCCGGCTTCATGGTGTTTGGCATCCTGGCCGAACCGATCGGCAAGGACGTCAGTTCCATGGCCATGGCGGCGGGTTTGCTGGGCACGGCCGCCATGGGCGTGCACAGCGCCACCAGCCGGCTGTTGCTGGCGCACCTGGCGCCCACCTCCATGATGACGGGGAACGTGACGCAGATCGTCATCGACACCGTCGACGTGCTGCGCGGCGCGGCCGATGCCGCCACCCATGCGCGCTGCGGCAAGTTCTTCTGGCCGCTGGCAGCCTTCGCCCTGGGCGCCATCGCGGCCGCCTTTGCCTACCTGGCTTTCGGCTTTGTGGCGCTGGCCGTGCCCTTGCTGCTGCTCGCCGGCCTGATCATCGTGCAGCACCGCAGCGGCCACGCGGCCGTGCCTGCCGCCTGACCGGCCGTGCGCCTGCCCGTCCTGGCCGCGCTGTGCTGGCTGCCCTTGCTGCTGCTGTTCAGCCCTCCCGGGCTGGCCATCGACGCGGCGCGCGGCATCCACCAGCTGCAGCACACCAGCTGGACGTCCAGAGATGGCGCGCCGGACGACATCAGCGTCATCGCCCAGGGCGGTGACGGCTTCCTGTGGCTGGGCACCCATGCGGGCCTGGTGCGCTTTGACGGCCTGCGTTTCGAACCCGTGCGTGCGCGCCAGGGCGCGTTTCCCGATACGGTGACCCTGGCCCTCAAGCGCGCGGCTGACGGCGGCATGTGGGTGGGCTGGCAAGTGGGCGGCATCAGCCATGTCAAGGATGGCGTGGTGCGCAATTACGGCGAGGCGCAGGGCCTGCGGCCCGGTTCCGTCTGGGGTTTTGCCATCGACGCCACGGGCGCCGTGTGGGCCGCCGGCGTGGCCGGGGTGTCGCGCTTCGACGGCCGGCGCTGGCAGGCGATGGGGCCGGCGCAGGGCTACACGGCGCAAAAGGCCTCGGCCGTGTTCGCGGACCGCGGCGGCAGGCTGGGCGTGTTCAGCGAACAGGGCCTGTTTCTCTGGCAGCCGGGCCAGGCGCGCTTTGCGCCGCCCGTGGGCCGCCTGGACCTGCGCGCGCCGCCGCAGCAGGGGCCGGACGGCCGCCTGTATCTGCTGGAGCTGCGCGGCATCCGCATCATCGACTCGCTCGAGCGCTACGACCAGCTCGACCACCGCTGGATCTACCGCGATACGAGCGGCACCAGCGGCAGCATGCTGGTCGACCGCCAGGGCACCTTGTGGTTCGACAGCCAGTTCGGCCTGCACCGCACGCGCAGCGCCGGCGCGCTGGAGCCGCAACAGCTGGGCATCAGCGGCGACACGGAATCGTTCCTGCCCCGCGACGGCTTGAGCAATGTGCTGATCGGTTCCCTGTGCGACGACAATGAAGGCAATGTCTGGGTTGCCACGTATGCGGGCCTGGACCGCTTTCGCCAGGCCGCGCCCGTGATCCTCAGCGCGCGCGCGGGACCCGAGGCGCCCGAAACCTTCCGCGCGCAGCAGCTGTCGCCCGGCACCGGCGGGCGCATGTGGCTGTCGCGCGAAGGCGATGCGCCGCTGATGCTGGCGGCGCCCGACGGCAAGGTCTTGCGCGCCCCTGCGCTGGGGCCCGTCACGTCCATCATGGCGGCGCCGGGTGGTATCCGCGTGGGCACTCGCGCCGGCCTGCTGCGGCTCGATGGCGACGATGGCCGCGTGCTCGAGACGATTGCCTATCCGCCGAAAGCGGCCGCGTTGAAACGGGTGCGCATGGCCGTGAACGCGCCCGACGGCAGCCTGTGGGCGATTTTCAGCGGCGCCGGCGTGTTCCAGTACGCGGACGGCGCATGGCGGCGCGAACCAGCCTTGCCCGAGGGCGGGCGCAAGGTGCCGCTGGCGCTGCTGGCCGATGCGGCCGGCCGCCTGTGGCTGTCCTATCCGGACGGCAGCGTGGTGGTGCTGGACGGCGGGCGCCTGGCCAGCTATGGTCCCGCACAGGGCCTGGACCTGGGCAAGGTGCCCGCGCTGATCGAGACGGGCGGCCAGCTGCTGGCGGGCGGCCAGCATGGCCTGGCGCTGTGGCACGATGGGCGCTTCGTGCCGCTGCGTGCCGCGGTGCCCGGCGTTTTCGACGGCGTGGTCGGCATGCTGCGCGCGCGCGACGGCAGCCTGTGGCTCAATACGGGCAATGGCGCCGTGCGCGTGGCCGCCGCCGAAGTAGCCCAGGCCCTGCGCGATCCATCGCATCCCATGCAGGCGCAGTTGTACGATGGCGCCGATGGCTTGAACGGCAAAATGAGTTTGCTGCATAACGACTCGATTGCCGAAGCGGATGATGGCAGGATCTGGTTTTCGCGCCAGAGCGCAACCTTCTGGATCGACCCGCGCCAGCCGGCGCCGCCGCTGCCGGCGCCGCAGGCCGAGATCGGCGCATTGATGGTCGATGGCGAGAACATCGCTGCCGCCGATTATGAGCGCCTGCCGGCCGGCACGCGCGACGTGCAGTTCGCCTACAACGCCAGCAGCCTGGGCGCGCCGTCGCGCCTGCGCTTCCGCTACCGGCTGGAAGGCTATGACAGGGACTGGCAGCATGCGGACGAGCGGCGCCAGGCGCAATACACGGGCCTGGGGCCGGGTGCCTACCGCTTCCAGGTGATGGCTATCAATGGCGACGGCGTGGCCAGCGCGGTGGCGCAATTGCCGTTCCGCGTGCTGCCCGCCTTCTACCAGACCTGGTGGTTCCGCAGCCTGTGCGCGGCGGCGCTGCTGGCGGCCGCGTATGGCGTTTGCCGCTGGCGGCTGGGCCAGCATGCCGCGCGCCTGCAGACGCGTATGGAGGCGCAGCAGGCCGAGCGCGAACGCATCGCGCGCGAACTGCACGATACTCTGCTGCAGGGCACGCAGGCGATGATTCTGCACTTTCACAATGCCAGCATGGCCATCGCCGAGGATGATCCCGCGCGCGCCGCCATGCTGCGCGCGCTCGACGACGCCGACCGCATGCTGGGCGAAGGACGCGACCACGTGCACGACTTGCGCGCCGGCGACGATGCCGGCGCGCGCTGGAGCGCTATCCTGCAGCGCGAAGGCGAACGGCTGGCGGCGCAGCACGGCATCGTGTTCCGCTATGCGGAGGAAGGCGAGCCGCGCATGCTGCATGCGCGCGCCGCGCACGAAATCTACCGCATCGCCAGCGAAGCGCTGCGCAATGCCTTCCAGCATGCGCGCGCGCAGGTGGTCGAGGTGGCGGTGCGCTATGCGTGCGGCGGCATTGAACTGCTCGTGCGCGATGATGGCCAGGGCTTGCCGCCCGTGGTGGCGGCCAATGGACAGATTCCCGGACACTGGGGCATGCCCGGCATGCGCGAGCGCGCCGCCAGGCTCGGCGCGCGTCTGTCGGTGGGCGGGCGCGACGGGGGCGGCACGCAGTGGCACCTGCGGGTGCCGGCGCGCCGCGCCTGGCCGGTGGCGCAGGGCCCGCTGCGCCGCTGGTGGCAGCGCTGGCGCCGCTCAGGCGTCGAGGATGCCGCGCCGTAGCGCGATGGTGACGGCGTGGGTGCGGTCCCTGGCGCCCAGCTTGGCCAGGATGGTGCTCATGTGCGCCTTGACGGTTTCTTCCTTGATCTGCAGCAGGGCACCCGTTTCGCGGTTGGAATTGCCTTGCGCGACCTGCTTGAGTACGTCCAGTTCGCGGTTCGACAGCACGTCGCTGCACGCATACAGCGCCAGCTCCGCCTCGATCTCGGGCGTGATGTGGCGCCGCCCCGCGTGCACGTTCTGTATCGCCGCCAGCAATTCGTGGCGCAGCGCGCTTTTCAGCACATAGCCGCAGGCGCCCGCGCGGATGGCGCGCAGCACTTGCGTGTCGCCCTTGTAGGTGGTCAGCACGATGATGCGCGCCTGCGGATGGCGCGTGCGGATGGCGCCGATCGCGTCGAGGCCGCTCATGACCGGCATCTGCAAATCCATCAGCGTGACATCGGGCAGCAGCGCGTCAAATTGTTGTGCCGCCTGCTGGCCATCGGTCGCCTGGCCCACCAGTACCACGCCGGGAAAGGCGCGCAGCAGGGCCGCGATGCCGTCGAGCAGCAACTGGTGGTCGTCGGCGATGAGGACGCGTATCGGTGCCGTATCGCTGCGCATGATGTTGTCTGGCAAAGAAGAGTTATCGATCAAGAGTCGTCGGAACATGGTAAGCAAAAGGTATTTTACCGCAGCGCCCGCCCTCCTGTAGGAGCTATTTCCCAGAGGCAATCAACATGCCAGCCTATATTTAGATAGTGGTGCGGGCGCGCCGCCAGGCATACGATGCACGGCAGTACCCACTCAACCCCAACCTTCATGGATGACATCATGACCAATCCGAAACTGGAAGTCCTTACCCCCGACAATTGCCAGATCATCTTCATCGACCAGCAGCCGCAAATGGCGTTCGGCGTGCAGTCGATGGACCGCCAGGCGCTGAAAAACAATACCGTGGGCCTGGCCAAGGCCGCCAAGGTGTTCAACATCCCCACCATCATCACCACGGTGGAAACGGAAAGCTTCTCGGGCCACACCTACCCGGAACTGCTCGACGTCTTCCCCGGCAAGGATATCCTCGAGCGCAGCTCGATGAATTCGTGGGATGACCAGAAGGTGCGCGATGCACTGGCCGCCAACGGCAAGAAGAAAGTCGTCGTGTCGGGCCTGTGGACGGAAGTGTGCAACAACAGCTTCGCCCTGTGCGCGATGCTCGAAGGCGACTACGAAATCTACATGGTGGCCGATGCCTCGGGCGGCACCTCGAAGGAAGCGCACGACTACGCCATGCAGCGCATGATCCAGGCAGGCGTGGTGCCGGTGACGTGGCAGCAGGTGCTGCTGGAATGGCAGCGCGACTGGGCGCACAAGGCAACCTATGACGCCGTCATGGCCATCGTGCGCGAACACTCGGGCGCCTACGGCATGGGCGTCGACTACGCCTACACGATGGTGCACAAGGCGCCGCAGCGCATCCATGGCGAACACACGACCCTGGCGCCGGTGCCGGCCAAGTAATCGCCGCGCGGCTATGCCATGCGCCGCGCGCCTGACCGCGCGCGGCGTTTTTTTTCATCGAAAGGAATGCGCCATGAAGTTATATGTGATTTCGCTGGCCGTGGGCTTGCTCGTTGGCATCATCTACGCCGTCTTGCAAGTGCGCTCGCCGGCGCCGCCAGCCATTGCCCTGATCGGCCTGCTGGGCATGCTGATCGGCGAACAGATCGTCCCCAGCGTCAAGCGCCTGATGGCGGGCGAAGCCGTGACGGTATCGTGGCTGCGCAGTGAATGCGTGCCGAAGATCAGCGGCGTGGAAGCCAAGCCAACGCTGGCCAAGGCCGAGCCGCAGCAGGACGACAGCGCTGCCTGATATCCGTGGCCTTAGAACGCGCCCAGCAAGCCGCGCCGGGCGGCCACCGTGGCCGCCTCGGTGCGGCTTGATACGTTGAGCTTGGTCAAAATATTATTCACGTGGAATTTGACGGTGCCCACCTCGATGCCGGCGCTGCGCGCGATCATCTTGTTGCTCTTGCCTGCGGACAGGTGCAGCAGGATGTCGTGCTCGCGTTTCGACAGGCGGTTCGCGTCGATGCGGCTGGCCTGCTGCGCCGCCAGTTCCGGCGGCAGGTAGTGCCTGCCGGCGGCCACCTGGCGGATGCACTGCGTCAGTTGCAGGAAGCCGGAATCCTTCAGCAGGTAGCCGCGCGCGCCGGCGCGCAAGGCCCGGTGCACGCTGTCCTCGCCCTGGTAGCTGGTGAGGATGACGATCTTCGCTTGCGCGTCGTCTGCGCAGATGCGCTCGATCGCCTCGATGCCATGCATCTCCGGCATGTTCAAATCCATCAGCACCACGTCGGGCCGCAGCTCCCGGTACAGCTCCACGGCGGCGAGGCCCGTGCCGGCCTGGCCCAGCAGACATAAACCAGGCAGCGAGGCGATCAGCGAGGCCAGGCCGGCCAGGATCAGCGGGTGGTCGTCGGCGATCAAGAGGGTAATCGGCGGATCGGCCGGAGGCGTGGTCATGTCCATGGTTGTCCTCATAACGCTGGCAGGGTGAAGTGGAAGACGCTGCCGTGGGGCGCGCCGGGCGCATGCCACAGGCGGCCGCCATGTGCGTCGACGATGCGACGGCAGATGGCCAGGCCCATGCCCATGCCGTCCGGCTTGCTGGAATACAGGGCGTCGTACAGGCGGTCGGCTGCCTGCGGCGCGATGCCGGCGCCATTGTCGGCGATGCTGAAATGCTGCACGCCCCCATCGAGGCGCGAGGACAGCAGCACCGTGCGCGGCCTGCCGCTGGTGCCCTGCAGGGCCTCGATGGCGTTCATCAGCAGGTTCAGGAGGACTTGACGGAATTGCACCGGGTCGGCGTGCAGCAGCGGGCGGCCAGCTGCCAGCTGCGTTTCCAGGTGGATGGCGTGGCGTTGCAGCGGTGCGCGCAGCAGCGGCAGCAGGTCTTGCACGGCGTCGTCGGCCACAAAATGATCGTGGTTGCCCGGCGCCTTGCAGGCCAGGCCATGCACGCTGCGCAGCACGGCGCTGGCATGGCTGCCGGCGCTGGCGACCAGGGCCAGCGCCGCGCGCGCCTCGTCGAGGCGGGGCGGATCGTGGTCGAGCCAGCGCAAGGCGGCATCGGCATTGAGCGCGATGGCCGCCAGCGGCTGGCGCACCTCGTGCGCGACCGATGCGGCAAATTCACCCATGCCGTCCATGCCGCCTATGTGCTGCGCGTGCGCCAGGCCGGCGTCTTGCTTCTGAGGGAAATAATGCATGCTGGCCATCGCCGTGCTCCTGTCGCTGTCGCGGCGTATGCCGCATTGCAACAAGTATGCACGCGCCGTCAGGCAAGGCAGTTATACGAATGGGGGAGGCGGGCGGTTTTTTTATGCGGCGGAGGCGATAAACACCGCCGGGCGGGCCGGCGGTGCGGGGAAGCGAAGAACGATCAGGACTTGATAAAGGCCAGCAAGTCTTCGTTCAGGCGGTCCTTGTGGGTAGCCGGCAAGCCGTGCGGCGCACCTTCATAGATGACCAGCTTGGCGTTCTTGATGAGCTTGGCCGCAGCCTTGCCGGACGCGTCGATCGGCACGATCTGGTCGTCGCCGCCGTGTACCACCAGGGTCGGCACGGAGATTTTCTTCAGGTCGGCCGTGAAGTCCGTCTCGGAAAATTGCTTGATGCAATCGTAGGCGTTCTTGATGCCGCACTGCATGCCCTGCAGCCAGAAGGTGTCGCGCATGCCTTGCGACACTTTGTTGCCGGGACGGTTGGCGCCGAAGAAGGGCACGGTCAGGTCCTTGAAGAATTGCGAACGGTCGGCCAGCACGCCGGCGCGGATGCCGTCAAACACCGACATCGGCAAGCCGCCCGGATTGGTGTCCGACTTGACCATCTGCGGCGGCACGGCGCCCACCAGCACGGCCTTGGCCACGCGTTTTTCGCCATGGCGGCCGATATAGCGGGCCACTTCGCCACCACCCGTCGAATGGCCGACCAGGGTCGCGCCCTTGATGTCGAGCGCGTCGAGCAGGGTAGCCAGGTCGTCGGCGTAGGTATCCATGTCATTGCCCTGCCATGGCTGGCTCGACAGGCCGTGGCCGCGGCGGTCATGCGCGATCACGCGGTAGCCGTGGCTGGCCAGGAACATCATCTGGTCTTCCCAGGCGTCGCCCTGCAATGGCCAGCCGTGGCTGAAGACGACGGGCGTGCCCGTGCCCCAGTCCTTGAAGTGGATGACGGTGCCGTCCTTGACGGTGACGCTGTTGACGGTGAGCTTGCCCGGTGCGGCAGCGGCAGCGGCAGGCTTGGCGGCGGCGCTGGCGCCACCGGCGGCCAGCAGGCCCGCACCGGCGGCGACACCGGCGACGCTGACGAGCAGCTTGCGGCGGGAAGTGACTTCTTCGGCTTCGATTTTCTTCGACATGATGCATTTCCTTCGGGGATGGGGGAGGGAGGCCGGTTACGGCCTGGACCAGTGATGGCATCGGCCAGTCTAGGCCTTCGCGCGCGCCGGCGCCTCTGCCAAAAGACCAGTCGCGCCCACGTGTCCGCCTGCCTATGATGGCTGGCAGCGGCGCGCCGCGCCGACTGGCTTTCCCACTGGAGCGATCATGAAGAAAAACTGGATGGCGGCGCTGGCCGGCCCCTTTTTACCCGATGCGGGTATGCTGTTTGCGCGCCTGACGGGCGCGCTGCTGGTGCTGCACGTGCACGGTCTGCCCAAGCTGCTGCATTTTTCCGATGAACTGGCGCATATCGACGACCCGCTGCACCTGGGCCGCGCCATCACCCTGTACTGCGCCCTGTTCGCGGAAATCCTCTGCCCGCTGCTGGTCGCCGCCGGCTTGCTGACGCGCCTGGCCTGTCTGCCATTGCTGTTCCTGCTGGGCGTGTCCATGCTGCTCGTGCACCCGGACTGGAGCATCGCCGACGGCCAGTTCGGCTGGCTACTGATCATCGTCTTCGGCACCATCGCCATCAGCGGCGCTGGACGCTATTCGCTCGATGCGCGGTTGCGGGCGTAAGCGGTGATGTCAACGATGTGTCGGGTTACGCTCCGCTAACCCGACCTACGCCTAAATAACACCATTTCACCCCGATCCCCGCCCGCCCCACTAGGCCGGCGGGGATTGTTATTTCCAACAGGAATTTAAGTCTGTGTCTCAAGGTGTGGCAGCGCACGGTGGCGCGGGGTGGACGCAGTTAAGGTAGTGCCAACAGCTTGCTGCTGATCCACTGTTTGATATGGCTCAGCCCGGCAGCGTTTAGCCGCTTCTTTTTCCCCGAAGCGAGGAGAATCATGATTCGGTCACGGCATCGAGCATGGTTGAAATTATTCACTGTTAAAGGAAACCATCATGAACGCGATTGAAAAAACCAGCTCCGATATGAATGGCACCGCCCAGGATACCCGTCAGGATTTGCACCGCACCATCGACAAGGTGGCAAGCCAGGCCCAGCCCTTGGCCGACAAGGTGGCCACGCGCGCCCATGACAGCGTCGACCAGGTGGGTGAACGCCTCGGCCAGGTCAGCGACAGCGTCAACAAGGCTTCCGAACGCCTGATGGCGCGCGGTAAGCAATTGGGCGCCGCCTGCCAGCGCGCCGGCGAAACGGGCCGCGGTTATGTGCGCGAACGCCCGGCCGTGTCCCTGCTGATCGCGGCAGCGGCTGGTTATGGCCTGTCGAAACTGCTGGGTTCGCGTAAATAAGTTCTGCGCCTTCCTGGAAGGTACTGTCGTGGGCGCTGTTCCCTCCGCCGTCATGGCGGGTGGGCCGGCGCCCACGCGCACAAGGTAGTAGCAAGCAGTAAAGGAGAGTGATGATGCGCTCCATTTTGTTGTGGTTGATCGGCATACCTATTCCCATCATTATTTTGATTGCCCTGTTCGTGCGCTGAATGAGGGAGTTGTAGCGTTACTTCCCGGGGCAAACTACTCACAGGAGATGTAATGGCTACCAACAAGAAAACGCCGTTCACGGACGGTGCGGGTTCCGTATTGAGCAGCATGTCCGGCCCATCCGACAGCAATGCGCCGCACAGCTTGGGCGCGGACAATGACGTGACCCGCGCGCTGCTGCAAAAGACGGCCGCCGGCCAGCAGTTGTCCGCCGCCATGGCCGTCAATCCCAAGGAAGATGGCCAGTATGGCGACGCAGCGCGCACGCCGGTCGAAGGCGTGCATGTGGCAACGGGCGAACCGCTGGCCACGGCCAGCACCACGGGCGAAACGACAGTGTCTCCTAAGACGGGCGACGGTCACCCGGCACTTGGCGAAAATGCGCGTAACGCCTCGCTCGACGGCGCCCGTGCCGACGACAGCGGCTGCGTGCTGACGACGAACCAGGGAGTGCCCGTGGGCGACAACCAGAATTCCTTGAAGGCGGGCTTGCGCGGCCCCACCCTGATGGAAGATTTCATCCTGCGTGAAAAGCTCACGCATTTCGACCATGAGCGCATCCCCGAGCGCGTCGTGCATGCGCGCGGTTCGGCCGCCCACGGCTATTTCGAATGCTACAAGGAACAGAGCAAGCTGACGCGCGCCGCGCCGTTCGCCAAGGCGGGCAAGCGCACGCCCGTCTTCGTGCGCTTTTCCACGGTGGCCGGCGAACGCGGTTCGACCGATACGGCGCGCGACGTGCGCGGCTTCGCCGTGAAGTTCTATACGGACGAGGGCAACTGGGATTTGGTCGGCAATAACATCCCCGTCTTCTTCATCCAGGATGCGATGAAATTCCCCGACGTGGTCCACGCCGTCAAGCCCGAGCCGCACCACGGCATGCCGCAGGCGGCCAGCGCGCACGACACCTTCTGGGATTTTGCGTCGCTGTCGCCGGAAATCACGCACATGCTGATGTGGGTCATGTCGGACCGCGCCATCCCGCGCAGTTACCGGATGATGCAGGGCTTCGGCGTGCATACCTTCCGCCTCGTCAATGCCAAGGGCCAGTCCGTATTCTGCAAATTCCACTGGTCGCCGATGGCCGGCACGCATTCGCTCGTGTGGGACGAGGCCGTCAAGATCAGCGGCGCCGATTCCGACTTCCACCGGCGCGACCTGTGGGAAGCCATCGAGTGTGGCGAGTATCCCGAATACGAGCTGTCCTTCCAGGTTTTCACGGAAGCGCAGGCGGAAGCGTTTCCCTTCGACGTGCTCGACCCGACCAAGCTGATTCCCGAAGAAGTCGTCCCTCTGATCCCCGTCGGGAAAATGGTCCTGAACCGCAATCCCGACAATTTTTTTGCCGAGACGGAGCAGGTGGCCTTCTGTACGGCGCACATCGTGCCCGGCATCGATTTCAGTAACGACCCGCTGCTGCAGGGGCGTATCCATTCCTATGTCGATACCCAGCTGACGCGCCTGGGCGGCCCGAATTTCCATGAGATTCCCATCAATGCGCCGCTGGCGCCCGTGCATAACAACCAGCGCGACGGCATGCACCGCCAGGCCATCAACCGGGGCCGTGTCGCGTATGAACCGAACTCGCTGGCGGGCGGCTGTCCGTTCCAGGCGGGGGCGAAAGGTTTCAACAGTTTTCCCGCGTCCGCCGAAGGCGACAAGGTACGCGGCAAGCCCGAGAAGTTCGCCGAGCATTATGGCCAGGCGCGCCTGTTCTGGATCAGCCAGACGCCTGTCGAACAAGAGCACATTGTGCATGCGTTCCGCTTTGAACTGAGCAAGGTGCAGACGGTGGCGATCCGCCAGCGCATCGTCGCCATGCTGCGCAATGTCGACGAGACCCTGGCGCAGCGCCTGGCCGATGGCCTGGGCCTGGCGTTGCCGCCCGTCATGCCGCGCGCTTCCCTGGATCCGCTGCCCGCGTATCCGCCATCGCCAGCCCTGTCGCTCTTTTTCCGTCCCGGCAAGATAGGCATCCATACCCTGCGCGTGGCCATCCTCGTGGGGCCGGGCAGCGATGGCGCGCAGGTGCGCAGCATCTATGCCGCGCTGCTGGCCGATGGCGCCGCGCCGCGCCTAGTGGGCAGCCACCTGGGCAAAGTCGATACGAGCGGCGGCGTGCCGCTCGATGTGGAAATCTCGCTCGAAGCAGGGCCGGGGGTATTGTTCGACGCCGTCGTGGTGCCCGACGGCCAGGGCGCCGTGCAGCAGCTGGGCAGCGACGCCAACGCGCTCGACTTCCTGCGCCTGCAATACCGCCACTGCAAGCCGATGCTGGCCATAGGCGCGGGCAAGGACCTGCTGGACAAGGCTGGCGTGCCGGTGACCCTGCCCGATGGCAAGCCCGATCCCGCCATCATCGTCGCGCCTTCCGGCGACCTAGCGAAAGCCGTGGCTGCGTTCAAGAAGGCGCTGGCCGCGCACAGGGCGTTTGCGCGCGAGACGGATCCGCCGCGGGTGTGAGTGACTGCGTCTGCACAGGGGCCGGATCCGCCGGCCCCGCTGCATACCCTGTTTGCGTTTCGTGCGCAACGCCCTGCAACAATGTAAACAATAAAAACGTCCCGCGGTGATATGCTGCTGACTAGAACTGTTCATTTGCAACTATTTCTATAACAGCAGCAAGGAACGGCTTCAGCAAACCGGATCGCGATTACCGCATGGACAAGTACACACCTCGCACCTGGGGGCCGGGCGAACGCCCGACCTTGCCCGGGTCGCCATCGATGCCCGAACATTCGACGCCCAAGCGTGTCGCGTATTTCATCGTCGGCCTGATCGTCGCGCTGACGGGGGGACTGGGCAACGGCCTGGTGACGGCCAATTTGCTGAACCTGCAAGGTTCGCTGGCCGCCTATGCCTACCAGATGCAGTGGCTGCCGGCCGCCTATGTGATGACCATCGTTTCCATGAATCTGCTGCTGGTGAAGTTCCGCCAGCAGTTCGGCCTGCGCCTGTTTACGGAAGCGTTCCTGGTGCTGTATGCGCTGGTGACGTTCGCCCACTTGTATGCCAATACCTTGCCGTCGGCGATTGCCGTGCGCGCCGCGCATGGCATGGTGGGCGGCGCGCTTGGGGTGCTGGGGCTGTACTACACCTTGCAGGCGTTTCCCGCACGGCACCGCCTGAAGGGCGTGGTACTGGGCCTGGGTTTTGCCCAGCTGGCGCTGCCCCTGGCGCGCATCTTCACCTCCGAACTGCTGCAGATCGGCGAATGGCACGGCTTGTACCTGTTCGAACTGGGACTGGCCCTGCTGGCGCTGGGCTGCGTGCTGGCCCTGAAACTGCCGCCCGGCGACCGCGTGCAGACGTTCGAGCCGCTCGATTTCCTCACCTTCATCCTGTTCGCACCCGGCGTGGCCCTGCTGTGCGCCGTGCTGGCTCAGGGGCGCACGGCGTGGTGGATGGAGTCGGAGTGGGTGGGCGTGTGCCTGGCGTGCTCCATCGTGCTGATCGCCGCCTCGCTGGCCATCGAGCATAACCGCGCGCGCCCGCTGCTCAACACGCGCTGGCTCACGACGGGCAAGATCGCCAAGCTGTTTTTATCGGTGCTGCTGTTTCGCATCGTGCTGTCCGAATCGACGGGCGCCGTCGGCTTTCTGCAGGCGCTGGGCCTGAACACGGACCAGATGCAGAACCTGTTCGTCGTGGTGCTGCTGGGCAGCGTGGCGGGCCTGGTGGTCAGCGCGCTGACGATCAATCCGGCGACCTTGAACCGCTCGCTGATGTTCGCGCTGCTGCTGATCGCCGCCGGCGCCCTGATCGACGCGCACGCCACCAGCCAGACGCGCCCCGTCAACATGTATGTGAGCCAGTTCCTGCTGGCCTTTGGCGGCACGTATTTCCTCGGTCCCACCATGGTGGCCGGCATGGGCGCCGTGATTGCCGAACCGCGCAACCTGGTGAGCTTTTCCGTGATGTTTACCATGACGCAGAACCTGGGCGGCCTGCTCGGTGCGGCCATCGTCGGCACCATCCAGACGGCGCGCGAAAAATACCATTCCAGCTACCTGGTCGAGCACCTGAGCATGCTGGATCCGCAGGTGGCTGCGCGCGTGCAGTCGGGCGCCGCAAGCTATGGCGGCGTACTGATGGACCCTGCGTTGCGCAGCGCCCAGGGCGTGGCGCGCCTGGGCGCCGTCGCCACGCGCGAAGCCAATGTGCTGGCCTATAACGACGTTTTTTTGATGATCGCCGGCGTTGCCATCGCCACCCTGATCTGGATGCTGGTCAGCCAGTCCTGGACCCGCATCACCACCGGCGCGCGCCGCCTGGTCGGGCCCGTGCGCGATGCGCAGACGGCCATGGCCATCGTCCCCATTACCAATTCGGAACCGAGCAATGACAGAAAATAATACTCCGCCACCAGCACCGACAACGCCCGCAGCCGCGACCACGCCGGCGCCAACCACTTCCACGGCGCAGCCGGACCGGCGCCACCAGTGGCTGTCCGCGCTGGCCTTTGCCGCCGTGGCCCTGGTGGGCGTGCTGATCGTGCTGTACGCGTGGCGTCTGCCGCCGTTCACGAGTCCCATCGTGACGACGGAAAACGCCACCGTGCGCGGACAGGTGACCATCATCGGCACACAGCTGTCGGGCTATGTGGTGGAAGTGACGGTGCAGGATTTCATGGACGTCAAGGAAGGCCAGCTGCTGGTGCGTATCGACGACCGCATCTACCAGCAGCGCTACGAGCAGGCGCAGGCCCAGCTGGCCGCGCAGCAGGCGGCGCTGTCGAACTGGGCGCAGCAAAAGGCCAGCGCACAGGCGGGCATTTCCGTCAGCGAGGCCGTGATGGCGAATGCGGAAGCGCAGGCGCGCAAGGCCAGCGCCGACCTCAATCGCGTGGAACAGCTGGTGGCCGATGGCTCGCTGTCGCAGCGCGAACATGACCAGTCGCGCGCCACGCAGGCGCAGATGGCGGCGGCGCTGGCGCAGGCGCGCGCCAATCTCGACATCGCCCAGCAAAGCGTGCATAGCGTGGTGGTCAACAAACAGGCGCTGGAAGCGGCCGTGGCCAATGCGCAGGCGGCCGTCAAGGCGGCCAAGATCGACCTCGATAACACGCGCATCGTGGCGCCATCCGATGGCCAACTGGGCCAGGTGACGGTGCGCCAGGGCGCATACGTGAATTCGGGCGCGCAGCTGATGGCGCTGGTGCCGCGACAGATGTGGGTGATCGCCAATTTCAAGGAAACGCAGATGAACGGCGTGCAGGAAGGGCAAAGCGCCACTTTCCACGTCGACGCGCTCGACGGCGCCGTGCTGACGGGCCAGGTGGAGCGCATTTCGCCGGCCACCGGTTCCGAGTTTTCCGTGCTGCCGGCCGATAACGCGACGGGCAACTACCTTAAAATCGCCCAGCGCATTCCCGTGCGCATCCGCATCGATCCGGGGCAGGCGAATGCGCGCCGGCTCGTGCCCGGCATGTCGGTGGTGGTCAGCGTCGATACGTCTGCCGTGCTGAACGACTCGGCGGACAATCCGGCGCCGCCACCGCCGCCGAAGAAGGCCAAGCCATGAAGCGCCGTTTCCTGCTGATGGCCGGCGCGCTGGCGCTGGCCGGTTGCGCCGCCAACGCGCCACCGCAGCCTGCGTCGGCACTGCAGCTGCCATCCGGCTGGCGCGCGCAAGCGGCCGGTGCGCCTGCGGCGACCGAGGCCCATGTCGAGCAGTTGTGGTGGCAAGCCTTTGGCGACCCGGTCTTGAGTGACCTGGTGGGCGAGGCGCTGGCGCGCAATGGCGACTTGCGCGTGGCGCGCGCCCGCTTGCAGGAATACCGCGCGCGCCTGGCGCAGGCCGACGCCAACCGCGCACCCAGCCTCGCCTTCGACGGTTCGCCCACGCGTACGCGCACCCTGGCGTCCAGCGGCAAGCCGTATGTGACGAATGTCTTCCAGGCGGAACTGCAGGCCAGTTATGAGATCGATGTGTGGGGCCGGCTGGCGAGCCTGAGCGATGCGGCGGGCGAGAGCTACCGCGCCGAGCAGGCGAGCCTCGATGCGGCGGCCCTGTCGATCGCCGCCAGCGTGGCGACCGCTTACCTGAATCTGCGGGGACTCGACGCGCAGCTGGCGCTCACGCAATCGACCCTGCAGCTGCGGGAACAGTCGCGCGAGCTGGCGCGCAAGCAGTTCGAAGTGGGCTACAGCTCGCGCCTGGAATGGCTGCAGGCGCAATCGGAATACCATGCGGCGGCCGAACAGGTGCCGCAGCTGCAGCGGCAGATCTTCGAACAGGAAAACGCGCTGGCCATCCTCGTCGGCGGCAATCCGGGCCCCATCGCGCGCGGCTTGCCGCTGGCCGAGCTGGCGGCGCCCGACGTGCCGGCCGGACTGCCATCCGAATTGCTGCGCCGGCGGCCCGACATCGCGCGTGCGGAACACAACCTGGCGGCCGCCAACGCCAGCCTGGCCGCCACGCGCGACCAGCTGCTGCCCTCGTTCAAGCTGACGGCCGTCGGCGGCGGGCAAGCCACGACCCTGACCGATTTTCTGCATGCACCGACCGCCCTGTGGCGCCTGACGGCGCTGGCGGCCGGCCCCCTGTTCGATGGCGGCCGGGTGCAGGCGCAGACGGATGCGGCGGGCGCCCAGCGCGACCAGCTCGTGTACACATATGAAAACGTGGTGCGCAATGCCTTCGCCGAAACGGAGAACAGCCTGGGCGCCATCTACCGGCTGCAGCAGCAAGCCGTGGAAAACGATGCGCGCCGCGCCACGGCGGCCGACACTTTGCGCATCGCGCACAACCGCTACCGCAACGGCTACGCCTCCTACCTGGAAGAACTCGACGCCCAGCGCACCCTGTACAGCGCCGACGTGGGGCTGCTGCAGCTGAAGACGCGCATCCTCGTCGCCTCGGTCGACCTGTACCGCGCCATGGGCGGCGGCTGGTCGGCCAAGGCGCAATAGGCGCGTGTGCACGGCGCGGCCAGTGTAATATTCTGAGCAGGGAAAGCGGCGGCATGGTGCCAGCTGCTCCCATCACGAACGAGGTCGCAGCATGACGATTTTTGGCATAGGCATCCACATCCTGATCGCGGTATTTTTTGCGATCCATGTGGTGCGCAACGGGCAGCAGCTGTACTGGCTGCTCATTTTATTCATGTTTCCGCTGCTGGGCAGCGTGGTGTATTTCTTCGCCATCTACCTGCCCAATTCGCGCCTGCCGCAAGGCGCGCGCAAGGTCGCTTCGGTGGCCGTGCAGGTGCTCGATCCGAACCGCGAATTGCGCGAGGCGAAAGCGGCCTTCGAGTACACGCCGACGGCGCAAAACCAGATGCGCCTGGCCAGCGCGCAGCTCGAGGCGGGCGATGCAAAGGAAGCGGCATCGACGTACGAAGCCTGCCTGCAGGGGGCGTTCGCATCGGACCTGGAAATTCGCCTCGGTGCGGCGCGCGCCTACCTGGAGTGCGAACGTGGCGCCGAGGCCTTGACGCACCTCGAATTCATCCGCCGCACGGATATGCATTTCCGTCCCGAGATGGTGTCCCTGCTGACGGCGCGCGCGCTGGCGCAAAGCGGGCGCCAGGTGGAAGCAAAGGCGGAATTCGACGATGCGCTGACGCGCTACAACAGTTTCGAGTGCCGCGCGGAGTGCGCGATCTGGGCGCTGCAGCAGGGCGACAAGGTATTGTCGGAACGCCTGCTGCTCGATATCGACAGCGCCATGGCCCGCTGGAGCAGCCATACGCGTGCCATGTATGCGCCGCTGCTGGCGCGCCTGGAAGCGGCGCGCAAGTAGCTGGCTTACGTGGGGTCAGACCCGGCGGGTCTGACCCCATTACACGCCAGGCACCGTGTTCTTCCCTTCAATCAGTTTATATCCCTTGCCATCGAAGCCGTAGCGCGCGTGGTTGTTCAGGGGCGTGGCGATGCGCGGCGGGTCTTCGTCGGGCTTGACCGTGACGCCGGGCTTGATCTTCTCGGAGGCGCCCTTGAAATCGATCAGCAAGTCATCATAGGCGCCGCCATTGCGCGCCGGCGCGAAGCGCCAGTTCCCCTTGACCATCCAGCACTCGTCCGTCTCGGGCCCGCAGGCGCCCATATTGTCCGAATACAGGTCGATGGCACCATCGAGTGAGGTGACCTTGCCGTCGCCGATTTCAAACAGGGCCAGTTGCGTGATGGTGTAGCCCTGGCCCGTATAGCCATGGCGGATCGCCAGTCCCGGCTTGTTCGCGCTCAGCATGACCCAGTGGACTTCGCCGAGCTGCCCCGACGAACCCAGGGCGGCGATGTTTTCCAGGCGTTTCACGACTTGCCACTGGCCGTCTTCCGGCTGGCCCTTGGGCGCCAGAAAAAAGACATTCAGCAGCCCCGGTGAAGCATGCGCCGATTCGGCCGTGCCTTCCGTGTTGGCCGTTTCCGCATTCGCCACCAGGATGGCGCTGCCATCGGGCAGCAGCTTGTGGCTGACGGCGCTGACCACGTAACTGAGCTTGTCGACGTGGTTATCGGGATCGGGCAGGTCGGCCAGCGCATCTTCGCTGTCGCTGCGGTAGTCCTTGCCGAAGACGGCGCGCATCATGCCCACTTCGCGCTCGCGCGCCTGGGGCGTGTTCATCGCTTCCGTCCGAGGGGCGGTGGCGGCCGGCGGCGGCACGTGTTCGGCCGATGCGGTGTCTGCTGCGGCAGCGGCAGCGGGGACTTCGGTGACCACGTCAGCTGCCAGGTCGGCGCTGGCGGGGGCGGTCTTGTCCGAGCAGGCGCCGAGCAGCGCGGATGCCATCAGCAGGACGAGCGGAGTGCGGTAATTCATAGGCAGGGCAGATTGCGTTCATGGAGAATGGGCGCAGTATGCCAGATAGATGAAAGCGAGGGAGCGCGGCCTGGCGGCCGGTCCCTCGTTTCCTTGCCCGCAGGGGGCGATTTTGCAATTGACCGTGGCGCTTATTTTTCCAGCGCCACCTTGTCATCGCGCCGCAGCGGCGCCTTCTGGCGGCGCAGTTTCGCCATGCCGCGCTTGAGCAGGTGCTCGAGGTCGTCGATGTAGGTGAACACGGCCGGCACCACCAGCAGGCTCAACAGGGTCGACGTGATCAGGCCGCCGATGACGGTAATGGCCATCGGGGAACGGAAGCTGGGGTCGGCGCCCCAGCCCAGCGCCAGCGGCATCATGCCGGCGCCCATGGCGATGGTCGTCATCAAAATCGGGCGGCTGCGCTTGTGGCAGGCGTCGACCAGCGCATCGAAGCGGTTCATGCCGGCCTGGCGCGCCAGGATCGCATAGTCGACCAGCAGGATCGAGTTCTTGGTGACGATCCCCATCAGCATGATCAGGCCGATCATCGAGGGCATCGACAGGGCGCTGCCCGTAATCAGGAGCGCCACGAAGGCGCCGCCGATCGACAGCGGCAGCGCCGCCAGGATGGTCACCGGCTGCATGAAGTCCTTGAACAGCAGCACCAGCACGCAGTAGATGCACAGCACGCCGATCAGCATGGCCAGGCCGAAGCTGGCGAACAGCGAGGCCATCTCCTGCGCGTCGCCCAGTTCGGCGATCTTCACGGACGGCGGCAAATTCTTCATCGACGGCAGCGCACGCGCCTCTTCATTCAGTTCGCCCAGGGTGCGCGAACCGAGTTCCACGTCGAGGGTCACGTTGCGGCTGCGGTTCAGGCGGTCGATCTGCGCCGGGCCGCTTTCCATCGTCACCGTGGCCACGTTCGCCAGGCGCACGGGGCCATTCTTGCCGGGCACGGTCAGGCGCTCGATGGCGGCCAGGTCGGCGCGCACGCTATTGGGCAGCTTGACGCGGATCGGTACTTGCCGCTCGGGCAGGTTCATTTTCGTCAGGTCCGTGTCGTAGTCGCCGGCCGTGGCCACGCGCACGGTTTCGCCGATGGCCGCCGCCGTCACGCCCAGGTCGGCCGCCTTGGCGAAATCGGGACGCACGATGATTTCCGGGCGCACCAGCGAGGCGCTGGAATTGACGTTGCCGATGCCCTTCAGGCTACGCAGTTCGCGCTCGACCTTTTGCGCCGCCGCCATCAGCGCCACCGGGTCTTCCGAGCGCAGCACCAGCTGCATCTTGACGCCCGTGTCGGGCGGTCCCACCGTGAAGCGGGCGCCGGGGATGGTATCGAGCTTCTGGCGCAGCTGCGTTTCCAGGTCCGCCATCGATTCCTTGCGCTCCGTGCGGTGCACGGTGGTCAGGGTCAGCACGGCGCGGCGCGCCTCGGCCGCGGCGCCGGGGGCGAAGGCGTCGCCGCTGGAGCCGCCGCCGATCGAACTGAAGACACCCTCGATGCCCGGCGTGCGCATGGCCGCATCGCGCGCCAGGGCCGCCACGGCCTGCGTTTCGCCCAGGGTGGAGCCGGGTGGCAGTTCCAGGTTGATCTGCGTCTGCGCACGGTCGGCGGCCGGCACGAAACCGGTCGGCAGCAGCGGCACGAGCGCGATGGCGCCGACAAAGAACAGGGCCGCGGCGATGGCCGTGATGCCGCGGTGGTTCAGGCACCAGCGCATGACCGTCAGGTAGCGCGTCATCAGCCAGCCATCCTGCTCTTCCTTGTGCGGCAGCGGTTTCAGGATGTAGGCCGCCATCATCGGCGTGAGCAACCGCGCCACCACCAGGGAGGCCAGCACGGCCAGCACGGCCGTCCAGCCGAACTGCTTGAAGAACAGGCCGGGAATGCCGCTCATGAAGGCCGTCGGCAGGAACACGGCCACCAGCGCGAAGGTGGTGGCGATGACCGCCATGCCGATTTCGTCGGCCGCCTCCATGGCCGCTTCCATCGGCGACTTGCCCATGCGCAGATGGCGCTCGATGTTTTCGATTTCCACGATGGCGTCGTCGACCAGCACGCCGACGACCAGGGCCAGCGACAGCAGGGTGACGGTATTGAGCGTGTAGCCGAACCAGTAGATGCCGAGGAAGGCGGGCATCACGGACAGGGGCAGGGCGGCGGCGGCCACCAGGGTGGCGCGCCAGTCGCGCAGGAACCACCACACCACCAGCACGGCCAGCAGCGCGCCTTCGTACAGCAGCTCCATCGAGCCGTCGAAGTTTTCCTCGACGGGGAAGGCATTGTCGATCGACTGCTGCAGCACCACGTTCGGGTTTTCCTTCTGCAGGTCGGCGATGGCGTCGCGCGCGCCCTTGGCGACAGCCACTTCGCTGGCGCCCTTGGTGCGGAACACTTCAAAGGCGACGACCGTCTTGCCATCCTGCTCGGCCAGTGCGCGCGGTTCGGCGATGGTGTCGCGCACGGTGGCGACCTGGTCCAGGCGCACATGGCGCCCGTCCGGCAGCGGCACTTCCACGCGCGACAGTTCATCGGCCGTTTTCACTGTGGCGATGGTGCGCACCGACTGCTCGGCGCCGCTGATGTCGCCCCTGCCGCCAGGCGCTTCGCGCTGCACCAGGCGCAGCTGGCGTGACACGTCGAGGGCCGACACTTTCAATGCGGCCATGCGCGCCTCGTCGAGTTCGACCTGGATCTCGCGGTAGACGCCGCCGACTCTGGTGACGGCGCCCACGCCGGGCACCGTCAAGAGGCGCTTGGCCACCGTATTGTCGACGAACCAGGACAGGTCGGGAGAGTCGAGCGGGTTGTCCACGCCCGGTTTCGCGGTGGCGATAAAGGTCAGCACGACCCTGCCGGCCGTGGAAGCCTTGGTGACGGTGGGGTCGCGCAGCTCGGCCGGCATGTCCGCCTTGACGCGGGCGACGGCGTCGCGCACATCGTTGACGGCTTCGGCGATCTGCTTTTCCAGGATGAATTCGACGGTCACCGTGACGACGCCATCGAGCACCTTGGTGTAGATGTTTTTCACGCCTTGCAGGGTGGCGACGGAATCTTCGATCTTGCGCGCCACTTCCGTTTCCAGCTGGGCCGGCGCGGCGCCGGGCAGCACCGCGCTGACGGTGACGATGGGCAGTTCGATGTCAGGGAAATCCTGCACCGGATTGGCCTTGTAGGCCAGCAGACCGGCCAAGGTCAGCAGCGCGAACAGCATGATGGCCGGGATCGGGTTCTTGATCGAGAGGGAGGAAAAATTCATGGCCTCTCCTTACTTTTTCGCTGCCGGTGCTACAGCAGCCTTGGGCGCTGCCGGAGCCTGTACATTGCGTACCAGGTCTCCGTCATTGAGGAAGCCGGCGCCGCTGACGACGATGGTGGTGTCGGCCGTGATGCCGCCAAGGATTTCGATGCGGTCGCTCAGGCGCCGTCCGGCCTGCACCTTGATCTGGCTGACCCGCTGGTCGGGATTGAGGCGGAAGACATAGCTGAAACCATCGCGCACGGCGATCGCCTGCTGTGGCACGGTCAGCGCGCCCGAGGTGCCGAGTTCGAATTCGCCGCTGGCGTACATGCCGGCCTTGAACGGCGCGTTGCTGCCCGTGCCTGCAGGCAGATCGACATACACGAGGGCGGAGCGCGTCTGCGGATCGACGGTAGGGGCGATCATGCGCACCTTGCCTGTCAAGACGCTGCCGTTGGCCGCCTTCACTTGCGCCAGGGTGCCCGGCTTCAGATTCAGCAGCTCGGTGGCCGTCACTTCGGCGCGCCATTCGAGGCGGCCCTGGCGGATCATGCGGAACAGTTCCGTGCCGGCGCCCACCACCGACCCCACGGTGGCCGAGCGCGAAGAGATGATGCCGCTGTCGGGTGCCACCACCTGCGTGTATTTCAGGCGCAGCTGCTGCGACGCCAGCTGCGCCTTGGCCGACGCGATGCGCGCGTTGGCCGTCTGTTCTGCCGTCAGGTACTGGCTGATCTGCTGCGCGCTGATGGCGCCCGTGCTTTGCAGCGAGCGGGCGCGCTGCGCGTTGGCGGCCGCTTCCGCCGCATTGGCTTGCGCTTCCAGCACGGCGGCCTTCGTTTGCGCCACGTCGGCGTTCACCGTGTCGTTCGAGAACACGGCCAGCACCTGGCCGGCGCGCACGACGTCGCCGACATTGACGCGCACGTCGGTCAGGCGTAAGCCGTTCGATTCGCTGCCGATGACGGCTTCCTGCCATGCGGCCACGTTGCCGTTGGCCTTCAGCTTGATGGGCAGGCTGGCCGTCTGCGGCTTGGCCGTGGTGACGGTGAGCGCCGGTTTTTGCGCCGCGTTTTTATCCTTGGCGTCGTCGGCCGCCGTGGAGGAAGGGGAGTACAGGGCCACGCCGGCGCCCAGCGCCACAACGAGGGCCGCAAAGGCGAGCGCCATCGGTTTCAAGGTCATTTTTTTCATGTTGTCGTATCCGTCAGGGGGCGTTGTTGGCGATGGCGCTGCTGGTCCAGCCGCCGCCGGCGGCGCGGTACAGCGCTACCCAGGCGGCGCTGCGTTCGCGCTCGAGGTTGACCACCGTGTTTTCGGCGGCCAGGCGCGTGCGGCGCGCGTCCTCCAGTTCGATCAGGCTGGCCAGGCCATTCTTGTAGCGGTCTTCCGTGGCGACAAACGACACGCGGTAGCCTTCCAGTGCCGTTTTCGCATGGCTGCTGCGCTCGTCCGTGCTGGCCAGGTTGACCAATGCTTCTTCCACTTCGCGCACGGCCTGGCGCACGCCGGCGCGGTATTTCACCACGGCTTCGTCGTAGCGCGCCGTGGCCGCATCGATCTGCGCGCGGCGCGTGCCGCCGTCGAAGATGGGCAGGCTGACGGCCAGCGGGCCGATGCTCCAGGTGCTGGCCGTGATGCTGGTGCCGCCGGCGCGGATATTGCCCTTGCCGATGGAGCCGGCCAGGCTCAGGCGCGGATAGCGCTGCGCCTGCGCGCCGCGCACTTCGAAGCTGGCGGCCGCCACTTCGCGTTCGGCGCTGTAGACATCGGGGCGCTGGCCCAGGGTTTGCGCCGGCAGTTCCGCGATCGCCACGGGCGAAGGCAGGATGGCGGGGCTGGCGGCCAGCTTCTCGCGCAGCGACGCTTCCGGCATGGCCGACAGGGCCACCAGCGCCTTGATATTCACGTCGCAGGCGGCCCGCTGTTCGATGGCGCGGCTGGCGCCTTCGGCGGCGCTGGCGCGGGCCAGCGCTGCATTGGCGGGCGGCTGGAGGCCGGCGCCGGCGCTCAGTTCCGTCAGGCGCGCCGAGTCGCGGCGCGAGACGGCATCCTGTTCGGACACGACTTGCAATTGCTGACAGGTGCGCAAGGCGTAGTACTGGTTCGCCACTTCGGCGGCCACCGAGACGCGCGCTTCATGCCAGAGCGCGCGGGCGCTGTCGTAGCGCTCCTGGGCCGCATCGCGCGTGGCGCGGTTGGCCCCAAACACATCGATTTCCCACGACGCCTGCAAGGCCGCCTGCGAGGTGGTGCCGCTGGGCTGGGCCGATTGCTGGCTGGTGCGTACCACGCTGCCTGTCGCGTCCAAGGTGGGCGCCAGCGCGGCGCCGCTGGCGATGCGGTCCGCGCGCGCCTGCACGATGCGCGTGCCGGCGGCGGCGATGGTCGGGCTGACCTGCTGCGCGTCATTGATCAATTCCACCAGCAGGCTGTCGCCCTGGCCCTGCCACCAGCTGGCCAGGTCCGTCAGCTTGCCGTTGTGCGGCAGCGGCGCCTGCCACTGCGCGGGCGCGCTGGCGGCAACCGCCGCGGGCGGCCCCTGCAGGGCGCAACCGCCCAGCGCCAGCACGATGCTGGCAGTCAGGACGCGTTGAACGGTGCATCGAATAGTCGTCATGCTGGTCCTTCTGCTTGTCGTTGAGGTGTAGAGGGTGAGGGGGGGATGGCCAGGCGCCGGCGCTCGACGTCGGCCATGGCCAGTGCGTAGTCGGTCAGGCGCGCCAGCCAGGTGTCGATGGCGTGCGGCGATTCCAGCAGTTGCGGGCGCAAGGTGTGCAGCACCTCGGTGCCCACCATGTGCTGCAGGGCCAGCGAGGCGATGGAAAACGCCAGCCGGTGCATGTCGTCGCTGTTGTCGGGCGCGCCCAGGTGGCGCGCCAGCACGCGCGTGAGCGCTTCGTGTTCGGGGCGGATGTTCTGGTCGATCTCGCGCGTCCACAGGCCCGTCGGTTCGAGCATTTCGCGGCACCACAGGCGCATGCAGTCGCGCGCGATGTCGCCCTGCTGCATGGGAGCGAGCAATTGCGCATAGAAGCCTTGCAGGCTTTGGCGCAAGGTGAAATGCGGTTGCTCGTACAGGGCGATATTGTCTTGCGGGTCCGCTGACTGCTGCGCAAAGGCGGCGCGGTACAGTCCCGCCTTGTCGCCAAAATAGTAGCTGATGGCGGCCGCGTTGGTGCCGGCCGCCTGCGCCAGCTCGCGCGTGGACGTCTTGGCGTAGCCTTGCTCGGCAAACAGGCGGATGGCGCTATGCAGCAGCCGCTCGCGCGACTGCTCGCCGTCGGAACGGGGCTTGCGCCCGTCGTCGGCATGGGAAGTGGGGATGGCGTTTTTTTCAATCATGCCGGGGATTTAATCATATATCTCAAACGATTGATATAACTAAGCCGGTTGATTTAGTTAAGAAAGGATGAAGATAATGAAAAACGCAGGCAAAAAAAAGCCCGCGGTTGTATTCGCGGGCTGAATCCAATGTTCGGAGAACGAATTGGAGGAGACAGTTCTACTATAGCGCTGAAAATGGTGCGGTGCAATACCGTAGAACTACTGTATCGGTCTCTTTTCGAGGGCCAAAAGCCCGTATTCCATGTTGCGGCGCACAGAAGCTCAGTCCTTGCTGCGCAGGGCCAAGGTAAACGTGCTGCCCGAGCCGTAGTCGCTGTTGAAGAACAGGGCGCCGCCGATGGCGTTGGCCAGGTTCTGGCACAGGTACAGGCCCAGTCCCGCGCCTTCCACGTGGCGCGTGGAGGTGGAATCGAGCTGCGAGAAGGCCTGGAACAGCTTGGCCTGGTCTTCTTCCTTGATGCCGGCGCCGCTGTCGGCGATGCTCATTTCCGTCACCAGCACGCCGTCTTCGTCGCGCTGGGCCAGGCTGATGCGCACCGTGCCCTGTTCCGTGAACTTGATGGCGTTGTTGAGCAGGTTGATGAGGATCTGTGTCAGTGCGCGGCGGTCCGTGTCGATGATGGCGGGAGATTGGCCCGGCTCGCCCAGTTCGAGTTCCAGCGCCAGGCCTTTTTGCTGGGCCAGGGGACGCAGGGTGTCGGCCACGTCGGCCATCAGTTCCTGGCAGTGCACGGGTTCGATCGACAGGGTCAGCTTGCCCGCCTCGATCTTGGCCACGTCGAGGATGTCGTTGATCAGCGAGAGCAGATGGCGCGCGCTGGCGCGGATGGTGTTCAGCTGCTTGTCCTGGTCCGACGTCAGGGGGCCGGGCAGTTTCATCAGCAGTGCGCCGGTGAAGCCGATGATGGCGTTGAGCGGCGTGCGCAGTTCATGCGACATGTTGGCGATGAAGGCGGACTTCATGCGGCTCGCTTCGGCCAGTTCCAGGTTTTTCAGGGCGATTTCGCGGTTGATGGTTTCCAGTTCGGCCGCATGGTGCGCCAGGCGCATGTTCAGCTCGATCACCTGGCGTTCGCGCGCCTGCAGTTCGCCGTTGACCTGCACCGCCTGTTCATACGTGGAGATCAGCAGGTCGAGGATTTGCTGGCGTTCCGCATTGATGAAATGCTTCTGGTCGCCCAGGTACAGGGCGATGCCGATTTCCACGTTCTGGTTCTTGCGCAGCTTCTGGTTCATCAGCATGTGGCTGATGCGGTTGAGCAGGTAGTCTTCCGCGTAGGGCTTGCGGATGAAATTGTCGGCACCGCACTCGATGCCGCGGATGATGTCCTTCGGATCGTTGAGCGAGGTGACGAGGATCACGGGGATGTCGCGCAGGGTCGGATCGGACTTGATGGCGCGGCACAGGTCGTAGCCATTCATTTCAGGCATGACGATATCGGACAGCACCAGGTGCGGCTTGCGCTCGCGGATGGCGGCCAGGGCCAGCTGGCCATTCGCAGCCACGCGCGCGTTGTAGTGCAGCGACTGGATCAGGCGGCGCAAGCGCTCCGCCTGGGTCGGGCTGTCCTCGACGATCAGGATCTCGATTTCGTCAGGCTTGATTTGGTTGTTGGAGTCCACAGACCTCTCCTAGGATTTCAGTGTGGTGATGCTGGGCGCCGTGAGCGCGCAATATCGACATCGTATGACTATATCGGATTTAGGTCTGCAAAAGTAACTTCCAAGTAACTATTTTGGCCACAGGCAATGCTGTGGCCGCCTGTCAGTTTTCGCCCTGGAACTGGCCTGCGCGATAGGTCAGCACGAGAGTGTCGCGGTGGCCATGCTCGCCGACGGGCTGGATCGGCGTCGATTCGTGGATGACGGCAGCGTCGTCGAGCAGCAGCAGCGACCACGGCTCGGTCAGGGTAAAACGCTTGCCGTTGGGGCCATCCGCTTCGAAGATGCGCGTCTCGCCGCCCTTGACCTGTTCCCGCCCGATCAGCAGGACGGCGACGAAATCGACGCCGTCGCGGTGTGCGCCTTCCGGCGTGGGGCGGCCGATGCCGTCGGTCGTATCGATGCGGAACTGGTGCGCTTCGATGAACCACGGCTGGCTGCCCTTGACTTGCGAGCAGACGTCACCGAGCGCGCGAATCAGCTGCTGCCAGGCCGCTTGCGCGACGATAGCCGCTTCGACCGGTTCGAACAGGCGGTGCATGCCGCCGTGCAGGGCGTTGTATTCCACCGGCTGCCAGTGCGGACGGTGCGCCGTCTGCGTCAGGCGCCCGCCATCCTGCACGAAGCACGAGTGGCGCCGGCGGCGATAGCGGCCGCCATCCTTCAGGTAATTGTCCAGCGCCAGGGTATTCCAGCTCCCTTCCAGCGCGCGCAACGCGTCCAGCGGGCAGCCGGCCAGCGCGGCCACGTCCTGCGGGCGCAGGACGGCATAGCCGTCATCGCGCAAGGCTTCCTTGACGTGGGACGGGTCGGTAAAGATCGGTGCGGAAGTGCTCATGGCGGTGCGGCCGCAACGCGGCCTGTCTCAGTTTATCCAGCCTGGCATTCTACGACTTCGCGGCGTTTCCTGTGCAGTCCGATAAGAATTATTCTTGTTTACTTAAAAATTCTTTACCAGGGTCAGGCGCAGCGAGCGCGATTCCACCGGATGGAAGTGGATGTCGTCGACGGGCTGCGCTTCGCCGGGCAGGCGCGAGGCATAGTAGTAGTCGATGGCCGAGTCGCGCCGGTTGGCCAGGTTGTAGCCTTCGACTTCCACGCGCAAGGTCTTGTCGATCTGGTAGGCGATACGCCCGTTCAAGCCCACGCTGGCCGACGAGCGCACGCTGTTGTCTTCCATCAGAGGGCGCGGGCCGAAGTAGCGCAGGCGCAAGGAGCCCGACCACGGCCCTGGCGGCGTCACTGTCAGGGCCAGCTGGGCCACGCCTTCGATGGCGCCGGGGATGAAGTCGCCCGCCGGGTCGCTGCCGCGCGAGCGCGCGCGCGCATACGCGAGGTCCAGGTCCAGCGACAGCCATCTGGCCGCCTTGTAGTAGCTGGAAAACTCGATGCCGTAGCGGCGGCTGGGGCGGCCCGCCTCGGTGGCGCCCGCGTCGCCGATGAACAGCAGTTCGGAATCGAAGTCCAGCCGGTACAGCGACAGCGACGTTTGCAGGCCGGCGATGGCGGCGCTGCGCAAGCCCAGTTCCAGTCCGCGCGAGCGCACCAGTGGCGTGACCTTGTCGGCCGCTTCGCCCGTCTTCGGGTCGACCGTGATCGTCGTGCCGCGCGCGTCGTTGCTGTGAAAACCATTGCCAATGTTGATATACGCTTCCGTATCGCGCCACGGTCCGGCGATCACGCTCAGGCTGGGGCTGAACAAATGGTCGCTGGCCTTGCCCGAATTGGCGGCGCGGTCGCTGCGCACGTCGAAGCGGTAGGCATCCGCGCGCAGGCCGGCCACGGTGCGCAGCCAGCGCGACCAGCGCGTGCTGTTTTCGCCATACACGCCGATGCTCGATTCGACGATATGGTCTTGCCGCGTGGTCGACATGGTCTGGCGCTGCCGCGTGTTGTACAGGCCATTGTGGATATTGTCGTTCTGTAGCTGCAGGCCGATGGTGGTGTCGCTGCTGCCCCTGTCCGTGTGGCGGTGCCAGGTGTGGCTGGCGTGGAGGCCGGCCGTCACGCGCCGGTCGGGCTGGGCGAACTGGTCGCCGTTATCGGGGTCGTCCATCGCATACGTAAAATTCGAGAACAGGGCCAGGCGGTTGGCGATCACATACGCGCTGACCCTGGACGACATGTCGTCCGTCGTCTGGCGCCAGGCGCCCGACAGGCTGTAGCGCTGGGCCTTGCCGCCGTCGCTGGCATCGACGGCGTCGAAGCGGCCCAGGGTGCCGTCCTGCACGGCGCGCAGCGGAATCTGGTTGGTGGCGTTCCAGCTGGCGTCATACGCCATGGCCGTGACGTTGAAGCCGTTGTTGGCATAGCCTTCGCTGTAGCGCAGCACGCCATTGAGCTTGCGGTAGCGGTCCGGCTGCGTGAACGGGCCGTCGTTGCGCTGCGCTTCGAGCGCGTACAGCAGGCTGCCGTCGCCCGCATCGAGCGTATCGGCCAGCAGGGCGCGGCGAAAACCGTTTTGTCCGACGCCCATGCTGGCGATGCCCTGCGTCAGGCGGTTCGCGTAGACGACGGACGCCGCGCCCGCCGAGGAAAAATCGCCTTGCGCCGCCGAATACGGCCCCTTTTTGTATTCGAGGCGCATGGCCAGTTCGGGGATCAGAAAGTTCAGGTCCGTCCAGCCCTGTCCGTGGCCATGGCTGCGCTGGTTGACGGGCATTTCGTCGACCGTGGTGCGCAAGTCCGTGCCATGATCGAGGTTGAAGCCGCGCAGGTAGAACTGGTTGGCCTTGCCTTCGCCGCTATGCTGGCTGACGATCAGTCCCGGCACGGCTTCGAGCAATTCGCCGGGCCGGTAGCTGGTGCGCGCATCGAGCTGCTGTTGCGTGACGCTGCCCGCGTTGGCCGAATCGGCCACGCCCAGCTGGTTCAGGCGCGAACCGTCGATCAGCACGCGCTGGAAGATGTCGTCGGCGTGGGCGGCGGTGGCTGAAAACAGGGCGGCGAGGAGCAGGGGAAGAGAGCGTGGCGTCATGGATGTCTGGGTGTGGCAGGGCTTAGCGGATCGGCAGTTCCGTGTTCTGGCGGTCGAAAATCAGCGTCTGGATGGTGCCGCTGTCCTGCACGTTGAGGGTATTGCGCTGGCTGGGCAGGAAGTCGATCAGCAACTGGTTATGGATGCGCGTGGCGGGGGCCAGGCGCGTGCGTTCGATCTCCTGGAAGATGACCACGTTGTCGGCGTTGACCTTCATGCCGACCCAGTTCAGGCGCAAGCGTTTGCCGTCCGGCCCCACCAGGTAAAACTGTTTTTCGACATAGCGGCGCAGCGCCGCTTCGCTGTCTTCCTGGCCCAGGTCGAACTGGCGCTGGTACAGGTTCGTCAGCAGCGCCTCGACGTCGTGGCCCGTGTAGGTGTGCACCACTTCCGTGCTGCCGCTGGCCGCGTTGTAGCTGATGTCGGCGATACCCATGTGGAAATTATGGGCGCCGGCCGCCATGCTGGCGCAGGCCAGCAAGGCGGCGCCCAGCGCGCGCCAGCGCTTCATGCCTCGTCGCCCTTGGACGAGCCGCCGTTCTGGCCTTTCAGCGGCGTATGGAAATCGCGCATCAGGTTATCCTTGGGCGACTTCTCGCTCTTGAACAGCTCCAGGCGCGATGGCGTGATCTTGCGCGGCCAGCTGTTGTTGCTCGTGTCGATGTCGGCCGTTTCCCAGTACGGGTCCTGCACCAGGCCCACCATCGGCTCGTCCGTGATGACGACCTTGGTGATTTTCTTCGGCGAGTAGCGCCACACTTCGGCCGGCACGCGCTCGACGTATTTCTTGCCGCTTTTCAGTTCGATCTCGAGGATCAGGGGCATGACCATGCCGCCCACGTTCGACAGGTCGACCAGGTACAGGTGCTTGCCCTGTTTCAGCAAGTCTTTTTCCCACGGTTCCAGTGCGGCCAGCGCTTCGGCGTAGGCGTTGCGGTCTTTGTTGGTCACTGTGAAATCGTCGTGCTGATTATAGAAATCCTTGAGCTCAGGATGCGCATCGACGCGGCGCGGCATGCCCTTGTTGGCGCGGCTCGTGACGGATTCCGGCTGGGCCTCTTTCTGCGCCTTTTTCCACGCTTTTTCCGTTGCCGGATCTTTCGAGCTCACGCCGTATTCGCTGATGCCGTCGATGCTGATGTCGACCGGCTCGGTCGTATAGAACCAGCCGCGCCAGAACCAGTCCAGGTCCGTGCCGGACGCGTCTTCCATGGTGCGGAAAAAGTCGGCCGGCGTGGGACGCTTGAACTTCCAGCGTTGCGCATATTCCTTGAACGCGTAGTCGAACAGTTCGCGCCCGAGGATGGTCTCGCGCAGGATGTTCAGGCCCGCCGCCGGCTTGGCGTAGGCGTTGTTACCGAACTGCAGCAGGGACTCTGAATTGGTCATGATGGGCACCTGGTCGCGGCTACGCATGTAGTCGACGATCTCGCGCGGTTCACCCCGTGAGGCCGGATAGTTTTCTTCCCACGCCTGCTGCGCCAGGTATTGCACGAAGGTGTTGAGGCCTTCGTCCATCCATGTCCACTGGCGCTCGTCCGAGTTGATGATCATCGGGTAGTAGTTGTGGCCCACCTCGTGGATGATCACGCCGATCAGGCCATACTTGGTGCGCTTCGAGTAGGTCAGCTCGCCCGTCTTCTTGTCTTTCACCGGACGGGGGCCGTTGAACGAGATCATCGGATACTCCATGCCGCCCACGGGGCCGTTGACGGAAATGGCCGTCGGGTACGGATAGTCGATGCTGTACTTGTTGTACTGCTCGATCGTGTGCACGATGGCTTGCGTGCTGTATTTTTCCCACAGCGGATTGCCCTCCTTCGGATAGTAGGACATGGCCATCACATCGCTGCCGCCCTTCTTGTAGCTCTGCGCATCCCAGATGAACTTGCGGCTCGAGGCCCAGGCGAAGTCTCGCACGTTGGCCGCCTTGAAGTGCCACGTCTTTTGCGCGCGGCTGACGGATTTCTCGGCCGCTTCCGCTTCCTTTTGCGTGACGATGACGACAGGCTTGTCGCTGCCGCGCGCTTTTTCCAGGCGCTCGCGCTGCGCGGACGACAGCACGTCCTGCGGGTTTTGCAGCTGGCCCGTGGAGGCGACGATATGGTCGGCAGGCACCGTCAGCTGCACGTCGTAGTCGCCGAACTCCAGCGTGAATTCGCCCGAGCCGAGGAACTGCTTGTGCTGCCAGCCGGCCGCGTCGTAATAGGCCGCCATGCGGGGGAACCACTGCGCCACTTCGAACAGGGCGTTCTTGTCGTCGAAGACTTCATAGCCGGCGCGCCCGCCCAGCACCTTCTGTTCGTTGATGCGGTAATCCCAGTCGACCTGGAAGACGAAATCCTGGCCCGGTTTCAAGGGCTGCGGCAGGTCGATGCGCATCATGGTGCGGTTGACAACGTACTTGAGGGGCTGGCCATCGGCGCTTTTCAATGCGCGGATATTGAAGCCGCCCTGGAAGTCGCCGCGCGCGAGGATGCCGCGCAAGCCTTCGAATTTCATCGTGTCTTCGCCCGCCGTCTTGGCCCACGCCTGGCGCGAGGGCGCCGTGGCCATGCGGCGCGCGTCGGAATCGGGCTTGTAGATATTCTGGTCCAGCTGCACCCACAGGTAGCCGAGCGTGTCGGGCGACTGGTTGTGATAAGTGATGGTGCCGCTGCCGGCGATTTCGCGTTTGGCTTCATCGAGGGTGGCGCGGATCGTGTAGTCGGCGCGCTGCTGCCAGTAGGCGTGGCCTGGCGCGCCGGAGGCGGTGCGGTAGGTATTCGGGGTCGGCAGCACTTCTTCGAGCTGGCGGAACTTGTCGTCGAATGGCTCGGCGGCAAAGGCCGATACGGTAAAGCACAGAGCCAGCGAAGCGACGGAGCCGAAAGGTATGCGCATGATCACCCTGATGTTGTTGTAAGGAAATAGTGGCAACTATTCTATACGCAGGGTGGGGCCATCCATGTATCGATTTGTAATAAAGAAAGGCGGATTTCGCGCCAGCTTTTGCGTGGCGCTGTCAGGGCGATGCTTTGCCTGATTTTGCTCGGAAAAGCGGTGCTTTCACTCACTTTTCATCAGGCTGTCGCGCAACTGGTTCAGTTGTTGTTTCATGTCCACAACCTGCTCCACGCTGCAGTGGCTGGCCGCCAGGATGGCCTCTGGCAGCAGGGCCGCCTCGTGGCGCAGCTGGTCGCCCTGCGGCGTGAGGGAGATGATGACCTGGCGCTCGTCGCTGGCGGCGCGCGTGCGCGTGAGCAAGCCCGATTGCTCCATGCGCTTGAGCAAGGGCGTCAGGGTGGCCGAGTCGAGGAACAGGCGCTCGCCCACTTCCGACACCGTCAAGCCGTCGCGCTCCCACAACACCATCATCACCAGGTATTGCGAATAGGTGAGGCCGAGCTTGCGCAGCAGCTTGCGGTACAGCTTGTTCATGGCAAGCGAGGTCGAGTACAGCGCAAAGCATAGCTGGCCGTCCAGGCGCGGCACCTGGTGCAAGGGGTTGGGAGCGGTAGTGGTATCCATGGGTACAGTATATATAGTGCGCTACTTAGTTGCAAGCGACCTCAATGCCGCCAGCGCCTGCGCATCGAGCCTGAGCGCGCCGGCCGCGACGTTTTCGCGCAGATGCGCCACCGATGAAGTGCCGGGAATGACCAGCATGTTCGGCGCGCGCTGCAGCAGCCAGGCCAGCGCCACCTGCATCGGCGTGGCTTGCATGGCGGCCGCCACCTGGTTCAAGGTATCGGACTGCAGCGGCGAAAAGCCGCCGAGGGGGAAGAAGGGCACATAGGCGATGCCTTGCGCGGCCAGGGAGTCGATCAGCGCATCGTCCGCGCGGTGCGCCAGATTGTAGTGGTTCTGCACGCAGACGATGGGGCTGATGCGCTGTGCCTCGGCCACCTGGGCCGCATCGACATTGGACAGGCCGATATGGCGCACCAGGCCTTCGCGCTGCAGCTGCACCAAGGTGTCCAGCGGCCCGGCAAGCGACGAGCCGTCCGGGCCGGCCATGCCCGGTGCGCGCAGGTTGACCACGTCGAGCACGTCCAGGCCCAGATTGCGCAGGTTGTCGTGCACGGCGTCGCGCAGCTGCTGTGGCGATGCGGCAGGCAGCCAGGACTGGTCGGCGCCGCGCATGAAGCCGATCTTGGTGACGATGGTCAAGCCGTCGTGGTAGGGATGCAGCGCTTCGCGGATGATCTGGTTGGTGACGTGCGGGCCGTAAAAATCCGACGTGTCGATATGGTTGACGCCCAGTTCGATGGCCTCGCGCAGCACGGCGACGGCGGCGGTGCGGTCTTTCGGCGGTCCCCAGACGTGCGGGCCGGCCAGTTGCATGGCGCCGTAGCCGAGGCGGTTGAATACGATGTCGCAATGGGCGGGCGTGAATTGGTCGCGGGCGGGGGAAGGCGTGTGCATGGCAGCTCCTGTGTGGTGGTCGAGTAAGGGAGCAGCCATCGTAAGGCCGATTGCGCTGTATGATAATCGGGTCAATCCGGCACAGGCTGTACTCATTTACGCACAATGAAAGCGCTACTCATGCATGCAGACAACCCTTCCATGGCCGATCTGGCCGCCTTTGCCCTGGTGGCCCGGCACCACGGTTTTCGCCAGGCCGCGCGGGCCAGCGGGCAGTCCGCGTCCGCCATGAGCGAAGCGCTGCGGCGGCTGGAACAGCAGCTGGGCATCCGCCTGCTGGAACGCACGACGCGCAGCGTGACGCCGACGGCGGCCGGTGCGCTGCTGCTGACGCGTTTGCGCCCGGCGCTCGATGAAGTGAGCAGCGCGCTCGATGTGCTGAACGACTTGCGCGACAGCCCGCGCGGCACCTTGCGCCTGAACGTGCCGGTCAACGCGGCGCGCTTCTTTTTGCAGCCCATGGTCGACCAGTTCTTGCGCGCCTATCCGCAGATCAGGGTCGAGCTGGTGGTCGATAATAATTTTGTCGATGTCGTCGCCAGCGGCTGCGACGCGGGCATCCGCTATGGCGAGCGGCTGGAGCAGGACATGATCGCCATCCCCATCGGCCCGCGCACGCAGCGCTTCGCGGTGGCGGGCTCACCGTCCTACCTGGCGCAGCGCGGCGTGCCCGTGCATCCGCGCGACCTGCTGCGGCATGCCTGCCTGCTGGGGAAATTCCTCAGTGGCGCGGTTCCACCGTGGGAGTTCGAGCGGGACGGGCAAAAGGTCAGTGTGGAGCCGGACGGCCCCGTGATCGTCACGCCGACGGCGGCTGATTTTGCGGTCAGCATGGCCATCGCCGGCCATGGCCTCGTCTATCTGTTTGAAGAGTGGCTGCAGCCATATATCGATGCGGGTCAGCTGCAGCCCGTGCTGGAAGACTGGGCGATGCCCTTTCCCGGCCCGTTTTTATACTATGCGGGCCGGCGCCATTTGCCAGCGCCGCTGCGTACCTTCATCGATTTCGTGCAGGCCAATTTTGCGCAGTTTCCTTAATCCGTCGGATAGCGCTGGCGTAAAAGCTGCAGCATCGCGACATTCTGCTCCCACGCGTCGCTCACGGGCTGCTGCGTCCAGGGCAAGGTTTGCGTGTACGGCGCGGGGCCGAATTCCGGCGTGAACGTCATGCGCTCGGCGCCGGCCGCGCGGCGCAGGGCGACGATGGCGTCCCACCAGGCCAGGTGGGCGTCGAGCGCAGGTTTCGCTTCCGGTGCGCGGAAGTCGGCTACTTGCGGACCCTGCGCATGGCCCACGCGCGCGTGCACGTGGCGCACCAGCGGCAGCACTTGCGCCAGCGTGTGCGGCTGGTCTTCCAGCAGCGATTCGCAGGCGCAGCACCAGTGCGACAGGTCGGCCGTCAAGGGCAGATCGGGATACTGCTGCAGATACGGCAGCAGCAGCATCGGGTGGCCGCTGAAACGGCTGCGGTGGATTTCATGCACGATGGGCACGCCGTGCCTGGCCGAGATGGCGGCGGCCAGGTCGAGCAGTTCTGCGTTTTGTGCCTGCGTATAAAAATCCTTGCCCGTGTGCGTGTTGACCAGCACGGGGCGCGCCAGGCAGGCGTTTTCCAGCAGTTCGGCGAGAGCGGCGCGGTGCAGCTCGAAGTCGCTGTGGAACACGGTTTCCCACTGCGCGGCGATCAGTTGCAGTCCCGCCTTGGCGATGCGGTCCGTCCATTCCTCGCGCAGGGCGGCGTCCAGCGGCAGCGACATCTCGATGCCATCGAAGCCGGCATCGAGCACCTTGTCGATGAAGACGTCGGGCGGCAGCGCGTTATTGCCCCAGTGGGCGGCGAAGACGTCGATGCGCATCAGACGAAGCCCCGCACGGGGAAGGAGTCGTCGCGCTGTATCCAGTTGTGGGCCGCGTACTGTGTCCGGCCGTCGGTGGCGTGCAAGGTGTAGGCGTGGCGCGACACGGGCGAGCGGTTCGGCGCGCTGTAGTGGGGCAGCAAGCCGTGGAAGCAGACGAGGGCGCCCGCCTTCACTTCCAGCGGCACGGCCGTGCTGTCGTCGGGCCACGGCGTGGCGTCGAGTTTTTCCACTCTTACCTGGTCGCCGTTGCGGATGAAGCGTTCGCGCAAGGGGCCGCAGTGGCCGCCCGGTTCCGCCCACAGGCAGCCGTTGTCCAGGGTGGCGTCTTCCAGCGCGAACCAGAACGTGGTCACGCTGATGGGCGTGGTCTCGAAATACGTGGCGTCCTGGTGCCAGCGCACTTCGCCGCCGATGCCGGGCTGCTTGAAGATGTACATCGATTGCCACACCTGCGCATCCGCCAGGCCCAGGTCGCGCGCCACTTGGGCCAGTTTCGGATCGGCCGAAAAAGCGCGGAAGACGGGGTCCAGATCGTGCATGGCATGGCCGATCTTGTTGATCGACAGCGATTTCGCCTGTTTCAACTGGCCGTCCGGACCGAACGCTTCTTCCTCGAAGAAGCAGCGGATGGTGTTGTCGGACGCGAGGAAATAATCGTTGGTGTTCTTTGCCTGGTCGCGCGTGGTGAAGATGGATTGACTCTGGCTGGGATCGAATTCGTTGACAATCTGCTCGGCGCGCGCGCGCAGGGCGGCGATGTCGTCCGCACCCTTGAAACCGGGCAGGATGATGTAGCCGTCGCGTTGATACTGTTCTTGTTGTTCGATCGTTAGCATGGCGGCGGCTCCTGAAGTCAGTGGAAAGCGCCATTGTAGGATGGGCGAGGGCGGCAAACAATCGCCCAGCGGTTGACAGATTGTCGCCAAAACGCAGACAATCTTTGACATGGATCAATTAAAAGCGATGGAAATCTTTGTCGAGGTGGCGCGCCAGCGCAGCTTCACGCTGGCCGGGCAGCGCCTGGGCCTGACGCGGGCCATGGTCAGCAAGACCATCATGCAGCTGGAAGAACGCCTGCATGCGCGCCTGCTGCACCGCTCCACGCGCGAAGTGAGTCTGACGGACGCGGGCCGCGCCTACCTGGCGCCGTGCATGGCCACCGTCAGCCAGGCGCAGGAAGCGGCGCGCATGGTGGCGCACGTGGCGCAGGCGGGAGCGGGAGCGGAGCTGGCCGGGCCGCTGCGCATCCAGGCGCCGTCGAGTTTCGGCAGCGCGTGGCTGGCCGATGCCGTCGCCCGTTTCAGCCTGCTGCACCCGCAGGTGCAGGCCGAGTTGTTTGTCGACGATGCGCTGCTCGACCCGATACGCCACGGATTTGACTTGACGATACGCGTGGGAGGTATCCCGGACAGCAGCGCGCTGGCCATGCGGCCGCTGGCGCCGTGCCGCGCCGTGCTGTGCGCCAGCCCCGCCTACCTGGCGCAATGGGGCGTGCCGCATACGCCGCAAGAGCTGTTGCGGCACCAGTGCCTGCATTTCAGCCACCTGACCGATGGCACGAACTGGCATTTCCAGCGTGGAGAGGGAGCGTCGCGCGAAGACGTGAGCGTGCGCGTGCAGGCGGGTTTTACAGCGAATAACGGGCTGGTGCTGCACCAGGCGGCGCAGCGGGGTCTCGGCATCGTCTACAGCACCACCTTCCTCGCCTGGCGTAATCTGCTCGATGGCAGTCTGGTGCCAGTGCTGACGGACTGGGAGCTGCCGCTCAATCACCTGAGCGCCCTGTATCCGGCCAGCCGCCAGCCGTCGCCCAAGGTGCGCGCGCTGATCGATTTCCTCGTGGCCGAATACCAGCCCGTGCCGCCATGGGACCGCGAGCTGGAAGCGGCGGGTTTTTTTAACTGAAGGCGACCGGCTCCACCGTCCACGCGCCATCGGCGTACACGCGCTCGTCGTCCAGATAAACTGCTTCGGTGACGGCGAAGATATCGACGTGGTAGCGCGCATCCTTGCGCTTGAATTGCGGTTTCGTGTAGACGCCGTGCTTGGCGCCCAGCGACAGATGGATGCCGCACATGCGTTCATACGTGCCGATGTCGTTGACCAGCTGTTCGCGCGAAAAGGCGCGGTTCATGCCGAAGCCCAGTTCGCGCACCCACACTTCGCCTTCGTGCGCGCGGATGATCTCCAGCATGGCGGTAAATTCCGGCGTGGCGTTTTCCGTCCCCGTCACTCTGCCCTTGTCGATAATCAGCGTGATCGGCGTGTCGGGGCGGTTGACCATGAAGTGCGTGTCGCCAAAAACAAAGATGCGCACGCGCCCGTTCACGGCTTCCAGGTCCTGCGCTTCCGTGAATACTTCGCCCAGCGGGAACTGGCCGCCGATATTGTTCATGCCGCTGTAGTCGCCGATATTGAGCTTGGCGCCCTCGAATGGCGAGGCGAACACGAGCTGTTCGCCGCCGCTGTCGACCATGCCGTGGCGGGCCGTGTCGATGCGCGCTTTCAAGGCGTGGCCGACGCCGCGATAGTAGGCGGGGTCGTAGGCCAGCGAGGCGATGTAGTGCAGTCCCTGCACGCCGGGCATGCGCGACAGGTGCACGTGCTCGATCACTTTCAGGCCCCGTTTGAACAGCTCGATGCGGATGCGGAACGCTTCCAGGCGGAAGCTGGTCGACTGTATCAGCACGACGAGGCTGCCAGCCGGCAGTTCGGCAAACGCGGCCAGCACGGCGTCGGGCGTGACCTCGTCGAAATCGATGAAGGTGGCGTCCGGCAAGGCCTGGCGATACGCTTCCGTCAGCACGACGTTGAGCCAGCTGCGTTTGTCGCAGACGATCAGGGACGGTTCGTCCGGGCGGTGGCAGATGGCCATGGCCAGCAGGTCGGCCACGTTTTGCGCGGCCACTTCGGTGGCGGCGGCGCTGATGGCGTCGAGCCGGCTGGTGTCATTCTCGGGAAGCGTCATGGTGCGAAGGTGGGGACGTGAAGTAAACACGGCATTATAAGGCGATTGCTGCGGGTGCCGCCATTCGCCATCGGGCGTAGGGCCGCTTGCCTGTGGCGCGGGTGATCTTGTGTAGTGCCACACGGCAATGTATTATTGATAAACCGCTTGACGGCGAGCTTGGACAGAGCGGGAAGCAGCGGTAGAGCCCGTTTGCGCCCGGCGCGGTTCCACAGAATCATATCAATACAACAGGCTGACAAGCCAGAATTAAGAGTGTGATGCGATGAGCATAATCGGACAAGATATTCCCATGGAGCGGCCGGATACGGATGGGCGCGCCGCCGTCTTCGTTCCCGTCACGGGCGTCAAGGAAGATGTCCTGTTGACCATACGCAAGGGTGCGGCCATCGTCGGCTTTGCCAACCACGACCGCACCATCACCGTGTATTTTGAAAGCAACCGCTTTGACGACCCCGTGCTGGCCAAGTGGGAGCACAAGGCGCGCAAGGCCTACGACCGCCTGGTTGACAATGCGCCCACCGTGTCGAAACTGACCACCAGCCCCGCCAATTTCGAGCAGATCGGCTATATCAATGGCAAGGGCATCACGATTCGCCGCATGGAAAGTCTGCAACGCTGGCTTGCGTATTCGGATGCGATGGATACTTGCCCGGCGACGGATATTATTCCGCGCACCCTCATTGCCAAGGCTGAAAGCGTCAAGGTGTAGGTGTGCATACGGGAGCCAACAATGTTGTCGGATTACGCGGGGCTTTGCCCCGCTAATCCGACCTACTCGACCTACGCCTGACCTCGCTTCTTACTACACCACGACGATATTCGCCTGCGCCTTGAGCGGGCAGGGCAGGGTGTCGTCGAAGGTGATTTCGATGGCGCTGGCGACGAACATGCCGCCGATGTGCTGGGCGGCGATTTCGGGCGGCGTGCCGGGCTTGGTCAGGTTGACGTCCTGGGCGAAGACGAAGACTCGCCACGTGCCATAGACCTTTTGATCATATTGCAGCAGGGTGCGGTAAGCGCGCTTCAAGTCCAGGCTGCCTGCGTAGACGCCATCGTTGGCGCCCGGGTCGAAGCCCAGGCCGTCGTCGGTCAGCGATTCGACGAAATACAGGCCTTGCGGCGCCTGGAACAGCACGAAGGCATACAGTTCCGTGCCGCGGAAGACATTGCCATTGTCGCGCTTGAAGCTGGCGCGTATCCACAGCGGTTCGTAGGCCTGCACGACGGCGGGCGTATCCGTTTCCACGGGCCCCGCCACGTGGATGTTGACTTGCGTTTCGGTGACGGCATGCTGGTAGGTGGCGCCCGTCGTGAAACGCTGATATTCCCAGCTGATGTCGGCCGTGTAGGGCAAGCCCGCGTTCGGCGCTTCCGGCAACACCCATTTCGCTACCACGCGCTCGGCCAGGGTCAGTTCGCCGGCGGCCGGTGGTGTTGCTTCCTGGCCACGCCAGAACGGGTCCGCGATATCGGAGCAGGCGACGGCGATGGCGCCCGAGGCGATGGCCGAAGCCACGCCCGCCACCGTGAATTCGGGCTGGCCCGAGCCGGCCCCCTCGAGTGAGCAGCAATCGACGCTGGGATCGGTTTCCTCGAAGGTGCCGCCCACGCTGAAGCTGGCCTTGCCCGAACCGAGCGCGGCGGCAATGATGGCCACCAATGCGGCGATGATGGCAATGATGATGGCGAGCACTTTCCACCACGGGTCGGAAAACGGCAAGTCTCCGTGCGTGCCCGCATAAGCGGGGTTCGGCGTCCAGACGAGGGTCATGCCGGTCGGCACGATGGGACCCAGGCCGGGCGGGCAGCGGCACTCCTTCCCATCCGTGCCCGTGCTGCCCCAGCGCTTGCCCGGCAGGTGGCCTTGCGGTTTGGACAGTTCCAGCGTGCCTTCCTCGACCGTGCACGTGTAGGTGTTGGTGGCGCTGTCGAAGCGCGTCTGCGACACGAAGATTTGCTGGATCGAGCGGTGCGGCGTGTGGCCGTCCGCCTTGGCGACAAAGCTGACCAGGCGCTTGCCGGGCGCCGCATGCTGGAAGTCGGCATCCCACATGACCAGCATGGCCGCGCCGGCGGGAATGCTGGCAAAGAAAAAGGTGTGCGCCACGGGCACGATGCCGGGGTCGCCCACGCTTTCCAGGTACACGGTGACATTCGTCAGGGCGCTGCCGGACATATTGGTGACGTGGGCGGCGATGCGCAAGCCATAGATGGCATTGTCGAAGATGCCATCGGGCAGCATGATATTGGTGACGGGCTCGATCGCGAACGGCCGCGTCAGCACCTGCAGGGGGGTATCGCTCATGATGCTTGCTCCTCGGGGCTGTGCTGTTCTTGCGCGGGCTCTTGAGCTTGCTCGTTCTCGAGATCGGTGACGACATACGTAACGCCACCCATGACCTTGCCGTCGCGCGTTTCCAGCACGCGCAGCAGCGCATACTGGCGTGGCGGCAAGGCTTCGGCGCGCACGCTCAGGTACACGGCCTGCGCCTGGCCGCGCGGCACTTCCAGCACCAGCTTTTGCTCGCCGGGCGCATCGCCATTGCAATGGGGCGTGCGCACCAGGCCCGCTACCAGGCGTGCGTCCCTGGCCGGCTGCCACCGCTCCAGCCCCAGGGTGGCCAGCAGGCGCTCGGGCAGCTCGCCGCCATATTCAATCTGCAGCTCCACTTTTTTCGTCGCACGGGGCAGGGCCGCCACCGCGATGCTCAGCAATTGCGCGCGTCTTGCCGCCAGCACCACGGTGACATTGCGCTGGGCGATCTGCTCGTGCTGCTTGGGCTGAAAGGGAAAGCCGTTGGGCAGGGGATCGGGCAGCGGGTTGACGTCGCCCGGGCCATGGGCCACGGCCAGCAGGCATTCGTGGCCGCCATTGACGATGACGGGGATCCACGGCACCAGACACAGCACTTCCTGCGTGGCGCCGGGCGGCAAGTCCGCAAACGCGGAACCGACCTGCGTGGCGGCGCCGACGGCGATCTGGCCGGAAGGATCGGCCCAGTAAAAATCCACGCGCACGCCGTTCGAGGCGCTGTTGCCCGTGTTGTGCACGCGGCCCCACAGGTAATTGCTGGTGCCGGCGATGGGCGCACCCGGCGGGCCATTCGGATCAGTGCCCGGCACGACCCAGATATCGGCGCTGTCCCACCAGGGCTGGCCGTCTTCGATGATCAGGTGGGCTGGCATGGCGTTCTCCTTGTCCTTGGCCGGTGCTTCCAGCTTAGGCCGCGGCGGCCGATGCTTTTTGATCGGTATCAAGGCTGTGGAACACGGTGCGGGTGCGCCGTTGTGATGCTTGCGTAAGGTAATATTGCGGCAGAACGCAGTGGAATGACTCCAGGAAAAGGTTGGAATGTGCTTGAAACAGTGAATGACGTTTGCATCAACGCCGCGTGCGGCCAACCCTTGCCGCTGCGCGTGGCGCATTGCCCGTTTTGCGGCGCGCGCCAGGTGGCGCAAGCGCCTGTTCTGGAGAAGGCAGTGGCGCCGCCCCCGGTGCCCGTAGCTCCGCCCATTCCCATGCCGCAGCCCGCGCCGCAGCCCGCTGCCGCGCCTGCTCCCAAGCCTGTCCCTCCAGTACCCTTGCCGCCAGCGCCTGCCGCGCCGGTCAAGGCGCCGCCCGCCAAGCCTGCCGGCAAGGGTTCGGTGCCGCCGCCGCGCCCGCCCGTGCGCTTGCGCACATGGATTGCGGCGGCGGTGGTGCTGACCGGTATCTGGTTTTATAACAAGCCCGCCGACAAGCCGGCCAGCGTGGCGGAACAGGTCGAGGCCGCCACTGCGCTGGCGGCGCAGTGCGACCTCGATGGGGCGCGCAGCGCGCTGGCCGTGCTGAAAAGCGCCAAGGCGCCCGCCGCCCACATCAAGCGCTTGCAGGCGAGCATTACCAAGTCCGCCGCTACTTGCGAGAAGCAACAGCAGCGGGCGCAGGCGTGGACGGCGCTGCAGGACAGCGTCAAGCAGGCGCTCGATGCGGGCAAGCCGGATCTGGCCGCCACGCGCCTGGCCATCTACGTGAAACGCTGGGGCGACGATCCCGACACCCTGGAACTCGACGCCAAGGTGAAAGTGGCGCAAGCGAGCGCCCAGCTCGACCTGGCCGACGCTTGCCTGGCCAGGGGCGACCGCGTCTGCCTGGAAAACAGCCTGATCGCCGCCGAGCGCTACAAGCGGCCGGAACTGGCGGCGCGCACGCAGGCGCTGCGCACGGCGCTGTCGCAATTGCTCGAACGCTCGCTGCTCGATGCGTCACCGGGCCAGTAGCGCCAACAGGTAAAACGCCCGCCGCGGTCAAACCGGGCGGGCGAATTTTTCAGCCTTACTCAGCCTTACTCTTGCGGCACCAGCGCCAGCGCGGCGCTGAAGTCGCCCATCGGCTTGCCGCCATTGGCCACCAGCGCCTTGTCGCGCGTGCTCAAGCCATCGAGCACGGGCAGGGCGAAGCGGTGCGTGATGGCGCGCAGGATCGAGGCTGAATCGTATTGCGTATGGTCGACCAAGCCCTTTTTCACGTATGGCGAGACGAGGATGGCCGGCACGCGCGTGCCCGGACCCCAGCGGTCGCCCTTCGGCGGCGCGGCGTGGTCATAAAAGCCGCCGTTCTCATCGTAGGTGACGATGACCAGCATGTTTTTCCATTGCGGACTTTTCTTCAGCTGGGCGATGACGCTGGCGATGTGCGCGTCGCCATCGGCCACGCTGGCGTAGCCCGGGTGCTGGTTCAAATTGCCCTGCGGCTTGTAGAAGGTCACGGGCGGCAGCTTGCCGGCGCCCGCGTCGCTGAGGAACTGGCTGTCGAAGTCGCGCAGGTGGGCGGCGCGGTAGGCGGGCGCCTTTACGGGGTCCATGTTGGCAAAGTAATTGAACGGCTGGTGGTGGAACTGGAAGTTCGGCGGATTCGGGAAGCTGCCGGCGCGCGCGCCGGCCGTGGCCAGGGCCGTCGTATCCTTCCAGGCGCCCGCATACCAGGCCCAGTCGATGTTCTTGCCGGAGAGCAGGTCGCCGATATTCGTCTGCGTTTGCGGCGGCAGCGTGTTGGCCTTGCCCGTGTCCGCATACAGCTTGCTGCTGTCGCCCGAGGCGGGCGCGTTGCTGCTGGGCTGGAACGGCGGCTGCATGGTATTGACGGCGTAGAACATGCCCGAGCTGTCGGCCGGCGTCAGCGCGCCGTCGTTGGCATAGGCGGGCGCGCCGTTCAAGACCGTGCTTGGCGCCGAGGCGGATGGCGTCAGGCGCACGAAGTTGCCGTTGGCGTCGACGTCGATCTTGGCGATCGAGCCTTTCGCCACCGAGGTGGCGGCGTTCGGGTAGGTGGGCGCGCAGGCGCAGATCAGGTACTGGTGCGTGAGGAAGGAGCCGCCAAACGCGCCGATGAACAGGTTGTCGGCCAGCGCATATTGTTTCGCGATGTCCCACAGCTGCATCTTGCTGCCGTCGTAATAGCCCATCGACAGGCCGCCCGCATCGGAATACGCGGCGAACTTATCGTTGGCGCCGCCGTTGATCTGCATCTGGTTGTTGTAGAAGCGGTGCACGAGGTCGCGCGTGATCACCGATTGCGGCAGGTACAGCGGGCTGCTGGCATCATCGATCTGGAATGGCTTGTTGGGCAGGTTGGCCGATTGCGCCTGCGTGATGACGGTGCTCTGGCCGGCCGCCGTCATGCCGCCCCAGGTGGGCGGCAGCACGGGCAGGGTGCTGCCGTCGATGTCTTTCTGCGGCACATAGGCGGCGCTTGACGTGGGGTTGACGCCCGGTACGCCGTTCGCGCCGGGGAACAGGCCGTACAGATTGTCGAAGCCGCGGTTTTCCGCATAGATGACGACGATGGTCTGAATATTGTTCAGCGCCAAGCTGCTATTCAGTGCGGTCAGCGCATCGGCGGGCGCTGCCTGCGCGCTGGCGCTGGCGATCAAGGCCGTCACGCTGGCGTTTTCCGCCTTCAGTTTCGCCAGTTCGTCGCCGCTGGCCTTGTTGAAGTCCGACGCCAGGCCCGCTTCGGACACGCCGATGCGCGCGGCCAGCTTGCCGCTGGCGGACGCAAAGTCGCCGCCATTGCCATCCATGACTTGCGCCAATTCCGTCGACAGGGCGCTGACGAAGGCGCTGTGCCCGGCGGGGGCGCGCAGCAGCAGTTTTTGCGTGACCTTGGTGCCTGCGTCGCCGACGACTTCATGGCGGATGGCGTCCGTGCCGATGGTCACCAGCACGGCGCCCTGGCCGTCGAGTGTGTAGCTGCCGTCGGCGGCCGTGCGCACGGGGCTGGATGCGCTGTCGCACGTGAGTTTGGCGCTGGCGCTTTCCAGGCACACCTGGGCGTTTTCATAATAGCTGCCGATCACCTGGCCTGTGGTGCTGGGCGTGATCGCATAGTTGCTGCCGCAGGCGGCCAGGCCCAGCGACAGCAGGATAGGCAGGGGACGTAAGACAGGGTGGGAGTGCGGTTTCATGTGCATGCCTTTTGGGTGGAAAACGTCGCATGCTAGGCAGGCAATATGTCAGCTGCGTGACATGTCAGCGCCTGTTACATGACGTAATGTACGGACCTGATACATTAGGTTTTGCAGGGTTTTGTCACGCAGCTGTCACATGCCATTGCTACGCTGCCAGCCCATGATGAAAACGAACTCCACCTTGCTGCTTGCCGCCGTGGCCGCCTGTCTGCTGGCCGCCTGCCATCCTGCAGCGCAAAAAGAAGCCGTCGCCAAGCCCGCCTATCTGTCGGGCGCCTACGCGCCCACCCTGCAACGCCAGCCTTCCGTGGCCCAGATGACGGCCATGGGACGGGCCATGTTTTTCGAGCCCAGCCTGTCTGTCTCAGGAAAAATGTCGTGCGCCAGCTGCCACAGTCCCGAGCACGCGTATGGCCCGCCGAATGGCTTGGCGGTGCAGCTGGGGGGACCAGAGTTAAAAGATGCGGGCACGCGCGCCGCGCCCTCGCTGCGCTACCTGCAGACGGCGCCCGCCTTCACCGAGCACTATCACGACGACGATGGCGATGACAGCGTCGACGCGGGTCCCACGGGCGGGCGCAACTGGGATGGCCGCGCCCAGTCCGGCCACGAGCAGGCGCTGGCGCCCTTGCTCTCCAAACGCGAAATGGGCAACCGCGATGCGGCTGCCGTCGTCGCCAAATTGCAGGCCGGCCCCCTGGCGGCGCAGTTCCGCCAGACGTATGGCGCCGATATCTTCGCGCAGCCGGGCCAGGCGCTGCGCTGGGCGTTGATGTCGCTGGAAGTGTTCCAGGAAAGCCCGTTGGACTTCTATCCATATACGAGCAAGTACGACGCCGTGCTGCGCAAGCAGGCCGTTTTGAGCCCGCAGGAAGCGCGCGGCCTGGCCCTGTTCAACGATGAGCTCAAGGGCAATTGCGCGTCCTGCCATATCAGCCAGATTACTTCCGGCGGCGCCTTTCCCCAGTTTACCGATTACGGCTTGATCAATATCGGTGTGCCGCGCAATGGCAAGCTGCCTGTCAACGCGGACCCCGCGTACTTCGACATGGGCTTGTGCGGTCCGGACCGCACCGACTTGATGGAACATAAAGAGTACTGCGGCAGCTTCAAGACGCCGTCCCTGCGCAACGTCGCTCTGCGCAAGGTGTTCTTCCACAACGGCAGCTTTACCAGCCTGGAGCAGGTGCTGCGCTTTTACGTGCAGCGCGATACGGCGCCGCAAAAATGGTATCCGATGGATAAAAACGGCAAGGTGCGCAAATACGACGACCTGCCGCCCGGCCTGGCGGCGAACGTGAACGTGGAAGCGCCGTTCGACCGCCAGCCGGGCCAGGCGCCAGCCCTGAACGACAGGGAGATCGCCGACGTGATCGCCTTCCTGCACACCCTGACGGATGGCTATCGGGAACCTCGCCCGGCACAGGGAAAACATGGCTAAAAGATATCAAGATACCATTGCTTACAACTACGCCACAAAAGCCTGTTTTTATGTGCGTTAGCGCACGCTAGAAAATTTTAGGCAGGTGTATATTGCGAACTGATCTGTGTCTTTTGATAACAACGAAAGGGAATACCATGAAAGCAAGCAAAAATTGGATGACCGTGTGCGCCGCCGGGATGATGGTTGTGGCACTGGCTGCCTGCCAGAAGAAGGATGATGTCGCCGCCGCCGGTCCTGCGGAACAGGCTGGCCAGAAGATCGATGCGGCCGCCGCCAAGGCTGAAGCCGACATCAAGGATGCCGCTACCAAGGCCGACGCTGCCGTGAGCCAGGCCGCTGCCGATACGGGCGCCAAGATGGACCAGGTCGCCGCTGACGCCGACAAGAAAATGAGCGAAGCGGCCGATGCCGTGGGCAAGAAAGTGGAAAAAGCCGGCGAAAAGATGCAGGACGCCGCGCACAAGTAAGCACGCCATCAGCGCTCCCCGCAGCTGCCGTCAGGTGATGGCGGCTGCGGCGACGCCTTCGCTGGCCTGGCCGCCTGATACGGCCGTCCCTGTCTTGTCCATCCCGTCCGTTCCCCCCAGCACCACGCTCAAATCGACAAAGCCGTCGCGCCATGCGCGTTCCAGGTCTTGCTCCACCGCTTCCAGTGTCGTTTTTTCCACCTGCCGAAAACCGCGCAAGCCATACGCCCGGTTGCGCCCGTGCGCCTTGGCCAGGTACAGCGCCATGTCGATCAGGTTGACGCTGCGCTCCCACGTGAGGGGCCGTCCCAGCGGCGCCAGCGGATAGGGCGCAAAGCCGACGGACACGTGCACCTGGATGGCCTGTCCCTGGTAGTCGATGCTTTGCGCCGCCATGCCGTTGAGGATGCGCCGTGCGATGTCGTCGAGCCCGTCGCGCGCGACGGCCGGCAGGAAGGCGAGGAATTCCTCGCCGCCCCAGCGCACGATCATGTCCGTTTCGCGCAACACGTCGTGCAAGGTTTCGGCGATCGTCGTCAGCACGAGGTCGCCCGCCGCATGGCCGTAGCCGTCGTTGATGTGCTTGAAATGGTCGACGTCGAGCAGGAACAGCGCGCCCACGACATCGCCGCCGGCATAGGATGGCTGCGGCTTGCCCGCATGGCTGCGCATGAATTCCTGGAAATGGCGGCGGTTGTACAGGGCCGTCAGCGGGTCGCGCGAACTCTGGCGCTTGAGTTCCTGGTTTTTCACCTTCAGCTGCACGTTCGCGTGGCGCACCTTGCGGTATAGCAAGCCGACGATGGCGGACGCCATGGCCAGTACCAGCGCCAGCAGCCACCACACGCGCTGCTGCAGGCGGCGGTTGTCGATTTCCGTGCTCTTCAGCTGATTTTCGCGGCTCAGCAGTTCGATCTGGCGCTGTTTCTTTTCCGCCTCATACTTTTCTTGCAATTCGTACACGGCCTTTTGCCGCTGCTTTTCGAACAGCTGGTTGGAAATGCCGCGCTCGCGGTGGTACGCCGTGACGGCGCCGCGCAGGTCGCCCGCCTTTTCCAGCGCCATGCCGTATTCCAGTAACACGGCCTGCATTTCCGGCTGGTTGGCCGTGCGTTCGTAGTAGGCCAGACCCGTGGCCACGCTTTGCTTGCCTTCCTGCAACCGTCCCTGGCCGATCAGCGCCTGGCCGATATTGAGCCTTGCCGTCGCTTCCACCTGTTCATCGTTGACGAGGCGCGCCGCCGTGATGGCTTCATTCGCGTAGCGCAAGGTTTGCGCGTAGTCGTCTTCCTTCAGGTAGCTGTCCGACAGATTGACGAGGGTGACGGCGACCATGCCGCGCGCGCCCAGCTGGCGTTCCAGCGCCAGGGCCGCCAGCAGGGCGCGCTGGCCCCGCCGAGGCTGCTGCGCGTCGAGCGCCAGCCCGTATTCCGTATTCTTCGCCTGCGCCATGCGGCCCGGCGACGCCAGGGTGCTGGACACGGCCAGCAATTCATCGAGCACCTCGAAACCCTTGTCGTATTCGCGCATCTGCGTGTACAGCAGGGTGAGGGCATTCAGGGCGGCGGCCAGGCTGGACGGGGATTTGCTCTGGCGCGCCAGGTCGACGGCCGCCTGCAGCTTGGTCAGCGCAAACGGGAAATTGCCTTCCTCGGCCCACGACTGCCCTGCGCTGATGGCCGCCTGCACGCGCACGGGCAGGTCGTCCGTGCGGTTGGCGATCTTTTCCGCTTCAAAGGCCAGCAGGTGCGAGGCGCGGCGCTCGTTCCGGGCAAACGTGATGTAGGCCTTGTTGAGCATGCCCTTCGCCAGCGCCACATCGCTCTTGTTCTGGCGGGCGTAGGCGATCAGCTCCTCGGCCAGCTGCATGGCGATATCGTTCTGCCCCAGGCGCATGCGGGCGTGGCTCAGTTGGGTCAGGAATTCCGCGCGTACGGGCAAGGGAGCGCTGCGCGCCTGCGTTTCGACTTCTTGCAGGCGCTGCAGGGCGCGCGCGGGCACGAAGCGGCCATCGTCGCGCACGGCGGTCAGATACTCCTCGAGGTTGCTGCCGGCCTGGGCGTGCGCGGCAGGCGGCAGCATGCAGGCCAATACCAGCAGCCAATGCGCCTTTCGCCATGATGCCCGTCTCTGTCTGCCTGCCAACGTCCCGCTCCCGCAATGACCACCTGTCTGTAACAGATTATATTCTGTTGCAATCAAGAAATATCATGCGCACCGCAGAAATTTGCGAAAGTGCACACGGCGGGCGTTGACAAGGCGCCATTACTGCGCCAGCTGCTGCAGCAGGTACAGGCGCTGGTACAGGCCGCCTTCAATCTGCATCAGGGCGTCGTGCGGCCCCGCTTCCGTGATGCGGCCGTGATTGAGCACGATGATACGGTCGGCTTCGCGGATGGTCGACAGGCGGTGGGCGATGGCGATGATGGTGACCTTGCCGCGCAACTCGTTGAGGGCCAGCTGCACGATCTGCTCCGTCTGGCTATCGATGCGCGACGTCGCTTCGTCGAGCAGCAAAATGCGCGGCTGGCCGGCCAGCGCGCGGGCAATGGCGATCAGCTGCTTCTGCCCCGACGACAGGCGCGAGCCGCCTTCGCCCAGCGGCGTATCGTAGCCGTGTTCCAGCGCCGCGATGAAGTCGTGCGCATGCGCGGCGCGCGCGGCCGTCTCGATCTGTGCCTGCGTGTAGCCGCGGCCCATGTCGATGTTTTCGCGCGCCGAGGCGGCCAGCAGGAACGGGTCTTGCGGCACCAGGCCCACGTCGGCGCGGAAGTGCTCGTTGTCGATGCTGTCGAGGGCGACGCCATTGATGGCGATGCTGCCCTGCGTGACGGGGTAAAAGCGCAGCAGCAAGGACAGCAGGGTCGACTTGCCGCTGCCTGTGTGGCCGACGATGCCAAAGAACGCACCTTGCGGTATCGTCAGCGACAGCTCGTGCAGCACGGGCTGGTTTTCCACGTAGGCGAACGTCAGCTTCCTGATGTCGACGGCGGGCAGTTCGCTGCCCGTTTGCGCCTGCCGCAGGGCCGGAGTTTCCCGCCCCTGCGCATGTTCGAGCGCCTGTGCTTCGTCGAGCAGGGCCGAGACGCGCGCCGTGGCCACCACCGACTGCTGCAGCTGGCTGAACTGCATGGTGATCTGGATCAGCGGTTCGATCACGCGCGCGATGTAGCTGATGAACGCATACAGCACGCCCACTTCCACGGCGCCCATCTCGCGCCGGCCGAAGCTGAAGATGACGACGGCCAGCAGCACGATGTTGAGCATGTCGAGCGCGGGGCGCAGCAGCCAGGCGTTGGCGCGCAATTCCTGCATGCGCGCCGTGTAGTGGTCCTGGTTGATGCCCGTGAAACGCGCGCCGAAGCGCTTTTCCGCGTTATTCGCCTGCAGCACGCTCATGCCGCCGATCGATTCGGCGATCTGGCCGTTGATCTCGCTGCGCAGGGCGCGCGCGCGCGTGACGGCCGGCGCGCTCCAGCGCTGGTACAGGAAGACGATGACCAGCACGGCCGGCAGCAGGGCCAGCACGATCAGCATCAAGCGCCAGTCGAGGAAAGCCATGGCGGCCATGGTGCCGACCAAAACGATGGAGCTGTCGAGGATGACGAACAGCACCTGCACGTACAGCGATTTCACGGCTTCCGTGTCGTTGGTGACGCGGCTGACCAGTTGCCCCGTGATGGCGCGGTCGAAAAAACTCATCGGCAGGCGCAGCACGTGCTGGTACACGGTTTCGCGCAGGCGCTGCACCGAGCGCATGGCCAGGCCGGATAGGCGCACCAGCTGCAGATAGCGCAGGCCGGACGCGACCCAGCCCGTCAGCAGGCAGCCGCCCAGCAGCAATGACATGCGCGTCCAGTCGAGGTGGCGCGGCAGCAGATGCTGGTCGATCAGGGCCTTGCCCAGGATCGGTCCCGTCACTTCGAGGGCGGCGGCGATGATCAGCCAGAACGTGGCCCAATACAAATGGCGCAGGTCGGGCGCGGCGGCGCGGCGCAGCAGGCCGATCGCTTGCGCGGCCTGGCGGCGCACGGATTGGGTGGCTGTATCTGTTTGTACTGTCTTAGATGGCATCGAGGCTGGCCTCCAGTTGTTGATAGCGCCACTGGCTGGCATACCAGCCGTCGCGCTGCATCAGCGCGTCGTGGTTGCCCGTTTCCGTGACGTGGCCGTCGCGCAGCACCAGGATCAGGTCCGCGTTGACGACGGCGCTCAGGCGGTGGCTGGCGATGATGGCGCTGCGCTCGGGGCGGCGGGCGCGCAGTTCTTCCAGGTGCTGCAGGATGCGCGTTTCCGTGCCCGTGTCGACGGCGGACAGCGCATCATCGAGCAGCAGCAAGCCGTTGTCGGCCAAGAGCGCGCGGGCAATCGCCACGCGCTGGCGCTGGCCGCCGGACAGGGTGATGCCTTTCTCGCCCACGTGGGTGGCATAGCCTTCGGGAAATTGAAGGATATCGTCGTGGATGTCGGCCAGCTGCGCTGCCCGTTCCACTTCCTCGCGCGTGGCGCCGGGACGGGCCAGGGCGATATTGTCGGCGATGGTGGCGGAGAACAGGAACGACTCCTGCGGCACCCAGCTGATGGCCGCGCGCAGCGCGTGCAGGGTGTAGGCGTCGAGCGGCTGGCCATTCCACGTGGCTTGGCCTGATTGCGGCGTCACCTGGCGCAGCAGCACGCGCAGCAGGGTCGACTTGCCGCTGCCCGTCGGGCCCACCAAGCCCAGGGTCTGGCCCGGCTGCAAACGCAGCGAGATGCCGGACAGTGCCGGCACCGTCTGGCCCGCGTAGGCAAAGCCGACGTCCTGCAATTGCAGGGGGCCGGGCGTGAGCGTGGCGATGGTGCCGTGGTCGTCGATGGCCAGCGGCGCATCGAGCATCGGCTGCAAGCGCTGCCAGGCGGCGCGGCCCCGTTCGATCAGGGACAGCACCCAGCCGGCGGCGAACATGGGCCAGATCAGCTGGCCCAGGTACATGGAAAAGCTCGTCAGCGCGCCGATGGTCAGCTGGTCTTGCCACACGAGGTAGCCGCCCAGCCCCAGGGTCAGCGCCGTGGCGGCCGTCAGGGTCAGGCCGACGGCCGGTTCGTACGCCGCTTCCCAGCGCTGCGCCGTCAGGCTGGCGTTGGCTGCATGGCCGGCCAGGGTGGAGAACTGCTTGCTGCTGCGCTCTTCCAGGCCCAGCGCGCGCAAGGTGCGCACGCCCGACAGCGATTCCTGCACATGGTCGTTCAGCGCGGAAAAACGTTTGAGTGAATCCGTCGACGCCGTGTGGATATGGCTCGAGATGCGCCAGAAGGCCAGTCCCATCAGCGGGAAGGGCAGGAGGGCGATGCAGGCCAGGCGCCAGTCCACGCCCAGCAGCATGATGCCGAGCACCATCAGCAGGGTCAAAGTGCCATCGAAGCCGGCCAGCATGGCTTCGCCGGCGGCCATTTCGATGGCGTCGATGTCGTTCGTCGCCAGTGCCATCAGGTCGCCCGTGCGCTGGTTCTGGTAGAACGACGCGCCCTGCTGCGACATGCGCGTGTAGAAGCGCGTGCGCAGCATCACGCCCAGCTGGTAGGCGGCCTTGAACAGGGTGATGCGCCAGCCCACGCGCAGGAAGTAGATGACGACGCCGACGGCGAGCAGGGTCAGCAGCTCAAGCCACAGTTCGGCCGCCGTCATGCGGTGCGCGGCCAGCGCGTCGATGATGGCGCCCACGCGGCGCGGGATCCAGACGGTCAGTGTTGCCACGCCTGTCAGCATGACGGCAGCGGCGGCATACGCCGGCCAATGCTGACGCACGAAGCCGGCGATGAGCCTCGATAAACTCATGGTTACCTTTTGTTTTTAGTAATGGGGTGTCGCGGGGCGGAAGGACGGGCACGCGGACGGAAAGTACGCGTAGGATACAACAAGGTGGAAAAGCGCGCTGTGGACGGGCACGCAAAAAACGGGCCGTAGCCCGTTGTTTTGCTGCGTCAGTGCTGTGCGCGAGGCTTACTTGCGGCCGCTGCCTTTAGCGCCACCCAGCATGTCGAGCTGTTTCGATGGCGTGCCTTTGGGCGCTGCCTTGGCTGCCGGCTTGGCGGCTGGCGCAGGGGCGTGCTTGACGGCGGCCTTGGCTACGGTCTTGCCGGCGGCACTGGCTGGCTTGGCGGCCGGTTTGCTCGAAGGAACTGGCTTTGCAGCTGGCTTGGCCGGTGCCGGCGCGGTGGCTTTCGCCGGTGCTGCGGCGGTGTGCGCCTGTGCGGGCTTGGCCGCTTCCGGCTTGGCTGCCGGCTTGGCTTCCACCGCTTTCACGGCTGGCTTGTCGGCGGCTTTCTCGGCAGCCTTGGCAGGCGCTGCTTCTGGTTTGGCCGCCGGCGCGGCGGCAGGCTTGGCGACAACGGGCGCTGGTGCCGCTGCTGGCGCTGGCGATGGTGCAGGCACAGCGGCAGGCGCAGGTACAGCTGCCAGCGCAGGCTTGGCTGCGGCAGGAGCGGGTGCGGGTGCGGGTGCGGCGACAGGCGCGGCTTCGTCGAGGCGGGCCTTGGCCGAAGCCAGTAATTCCGCCTGGGTGCTCGAGGCGATGCCGAACAGCTGGCGGCTGTAGGCCAGCACGCTCTCGATGTTCGGTTGCGCCTGGCTGGTGCTGTAGCTGAAAAAGTCGCGCGGGTCCTGCGTTACCAGTAGCTGCTGCGCCGTTTCCGCCGTCTGCGAGATGGCGGCCTTGCCGGCGTTCAGGTTCAGCGCGATGATTTTCTCGGCGCTTTCAAAGACTTTGCTGGTGAGGGTGCTGAAGATTTGCAGCTGGCTTTCCAGTTGCGACTTGGCGGCGCTGGAAAATTGTTCAGGAAGCGGAAACATATTTACTCCTTTGTACGGATTAAAATGCTGGCAAAACGCTCTGCAAAATCCCGAAAACCAGAGTTGGCCGCGTTTTGTAAAGTAGGTAGCGTGCTAAACAGCTGATCATAGACTTTTTATGATGCAACGCAATATGAATATTCTAGCGGTGATTCGAGTTAGTTGAAAGCTATTTTCTCAAGGGCGTGTACCGCGTGCCGGCTTCATTCATGCGCCTGGCAGCATTTGCGGTAAGTTTGCGCGTGCGCAAAGCGTTGTCAGGGAATCTATGGCTACGCTTTTGCCAGTGACTGTATTCTTGCACTGCAGCATGCTTGAAAAGATACGATGACAATGCACTCGAAACACCAGGTACCGTAGTCAACCGAAGGAGTGTCCGCATGGACCTTGTCATCCGCAATGCCAGCCTGCCCGACGGGCGCCGCGCCATCGATATTGCCATCGAGGGCGGCCGCATCGCCGCCGTCGGCCCCGCCTTGCCTGTGACGGGCGCGCAAGAGATCGATGCCGCCGGCGACCTCGTCACGCCGCCGTTCGTCGACGCCCACTTCCACATGGACGCCACGCTCAGCTATGGCTTGCCGCGTGTGAACGCCTCCGGCACCCTGCTCGAAGGCATCGCCCTGTGGGGCGAGCTGAAACCGCAATTGACGCAGCAGGCGCTTGTGGATCGCGCCTTGCAGTATTGCGACTGGGCCGTGGCGCGCGGCTTGCTGGCCATCCGCTCGCACGTCGATATCTGCGACCCGCGCCTGCTGGCCGTCGAAGCGCTGCTCGACGTCAAGCGGCAAGTGGCGCCATATCTCGATTTGCAGCTGGTGGCGTTCCCGCAGGACGGCATCCTGCGCAGTCCCGGCGCCTTCGATAATCTGAAGCGCGCGATCGCCATGGGCGTCGACGTGGTGGGCGGCATCCCGCATTTCGAGCGCACCATGGCCGATGGCGCGGAATCCGTGCGCCTGCTGTGCGAATTCGCCTGCGAACGGGGGCTGATGGTCGATATGCATTGCGACGAATCGGACGACCCGCTGTCGCGCCACATCGAAACCCTGGCCTTCCACAGCCAGCGCCTTGGCATGCAGGGCAGGGTGACGGGCTCGCACCTGACGTCCATGCATTCGATGGACAATTATTATGTGAGCAAACTGCTGCCCCTGATCCGCGAGGCGGGCGTGGCGGCGATCGCCAATCCCCTCATCAACATCACCCTGCAGGCGCGCCACGATACGTATCCGAAGCGGCGTGGCATGACGCGCGTGCCCGAGATGCTGGCCGCCGGCATTCCCGTCGCCTTTGGCCACGACTGCGTGATGGACCCATGGTACAGCCTCGGCTCGGGCGACATGCTGGAAGTGGCGCACATGGGGCTGCACGTGGCGCAGATGACGGGACAGCAAGCGATGCACGACTGCTTCCTTGCCGTGACGGAAACGCCGGCGCGCATCCTGGGCCTCGATGGCTACGGCATTGCGCCCGGCTGCCATGCGGACTTGCTGATCCTCGATTGCGGCAGCACCGTGGAAGCGCTGCGATTGCGCGCGGCGCGGCGCCTGGTGCTGCGGCGCGGGAAAATCGTCAGCGAAGCGCCGCGCGCGCAATCGCGCCTGCACCTGCCGGGGCGTCCGGACAGCGTGAACTTCCGCCTGGGCCGCTGATACAATCAGCCATCACTTGTTATCGGGAGCACCGACTTGAAAGAAATTGATATCCGCCCGGCCAGCGAAGCCGATTTCGACGCCATGTGGCCGATCTTCCAGACCCTGGTGGCCGGCGGCGACACGTATTCCTTCCCCGCCGATACCACGCGCGAAGCGTGCCACGCCTACTGGTTCGGCCCCGGCGTACAAAGCTTTGTCGCCACCATGGGCACGGAGCGCCTGCTGGGCATGTACAAGCTGGTGGCGAACCAGCCTGGCCATGGATCGCACGTGGCCAATGCCTCGTTCATGGTCGACCCGGCCGCGCAGGGCGTGGGCGTGGGCCGCCTGCTGGGCGTGCACTGCATGGAAGAAGCGCGCCGCGCGGGCTACCTGGCGATGCAGTTCAACTTCGTCGTCAGTACCAACCTGGCCGCCGTCACCTTGTGGAAAAAACTGGGCTTCACGGTGGTCGCCACCTTGCCGCTGGCCTACCGCCACGCGCAGCTCGGCTATGTCGACGCCTACGTGATGTACCAGCTGCTGACCGACCCGATGCAGTGGCCGGCATGAGCGGCGCCGTCACCGTGATCGAGACGCCCCGTCTGCGTCTGCGCACCGCCAGCGTCGATGACGCGGCGTTTTTCCTCGGGCTGGTAAACGAGCCGACCTGGCTGGCGACCATCGGCGACCGTCAGATCCATACCGTGGACGCGGCGCGCGCGGCGCTGGAAACGGGGCCGATCGCGCAGCAGCAGGAACTCGGCTACTCTTTCTATATCGTCGAGCACCGCGCTGACAACGTGGCAATCGGCATGTGCGGCCTGATCAAGCGCGCCACCATGCCGGGCCCCGATATCGGCTACGCGCTGCTGCCCGCGTATTGCGGCCAAGGCCTGGCCTGGGAGGCTGCAGCTAGCGTGCTGCGCCATGCGCGCGACGTGCTGTGCCTGCCGGCCGTATATGGTCTCGTGTCGCCGCAGAACCAGCCTTCGATCAACTTGATCAACAAGCTCGGTTTGCGCTTCGAACGCTTTTCGCGCCAGCCCATCGTCGGCAAGGACATCAATATCTATCGCAAGAGTTTTTCTTAATCAATTCTCAGGCACCGCGTCCAAGTCGAACCATCGAACTGCATGACATCCTTGGCTCCGATGGACCACATGATGCCGTCGGCCGCGCTCAGGTGATAACAGGTCAGCGGCACGTCGTCGCCGAAGTCGACGGGCCTGAGCTTGCCGTCCTCGAGCCGGTAGACGCAATGGGTGGAAGACACATAAAGCTGTCCATTGAACACCTCCATGCCCCAGAGGTCTTCCTGCGTGCTTTCATGTTCGATCATTTCCCATTGGTCATGGCGTCCGCGTAGCAAGGTGCCCAGCTGTCCGCAGGCGTAGACAAAGCCATCGGGTGCGCAGCGAACCTTGTGGAGAGCGAGCTGGGTCGGGCTGTTCTGCCGGGTGAAGAGGGCGCCGTCGTATTGCCAGATTTCGCCTTCCCAGCCGACGGTGTAGATTTCCTGTTCGCTGTAGCCATCGATGGACTCGAAGCTGGTGTCGGTGATCGGGGTGTCGCCGACCTGGGCGCTCTGGTCGATGCATCGCCACTGGTCTTCGCCTTCGCGCACATAGGCCTGCCGGCAGGTGCCCACGGCATAGGCCCGACCGTTGGCGATGCCGCGGATTTCACGCAGCGGGCCGCGTTTTTTGGGGTCTGCGCCACAGCTGGCAATGGATTCTTCCAGTACAGTGCCGCCACCACTGGCTTCTACTGACCCATCGGTCCCCAGCGCCAGGTAACGTTCGGCCGGCACATGGCAGACTGTTCCGGAACAGGCGAGCCATGGCACTGTGCCGGCGCCCCAGGTTCCACAATCCAGAGAAATCAGTAACGAACCAGTGTAACCCTCGCTGATAGAGAGGTCGTCCGTGGTAATCAAATAGCCGAGGTCTGAGTAGCGAACGACTCCGGTACCAATGCTGAGTCCGCTGAATCGCGGGTCTCGAGAGTCCATGTTGGTCTCCTGATATGAGTAATTAAGTTCTTGCTTTCACGAAACCTTGACGGACTCGGTGGCGTGACAGCACCGCGTCCGTCTTGATCGGTATAAACCGCATGCCGGGCCGGGTCACCGCTTCGCAGATCGCTTGCGCATCGGCAGCATTGTTCGTCTTGACGTGCGGCTTGACGAATTGCGGCGCCATCAGCTTCCATCTTCATGGTAGCCGCTTCTTTCGTTTGGAGCCGGATACGCCCCCTGTTTGGGCACCTCAATACCGTTTGAAGGAGGGCGTCCGGTCCATTAGAACATTTACTTGAGGAACAGGTCCCGGTCCGGTGCGAAATGCGCGTACAGGGGCAGGAAGGCGCCGCCAACGGCGCGCGCGTCGGAGCCGACGGTGCCGCCGAGCACCTGCGGCCGGGCGATGCCCTCCCAGCTATAGCATTCCAGCGCGCGCTCGACCTGGGCCAGCAATTGTTCGAGCAGGCCGCGGTCGAAGGAGCCGTCGATAATCACCCCCTCCAGGTCGAGCAGGCAGGTGGCGCTGGTGATGCTCAGCGCGATGGCCCGCGCCGCGTCGTCGAGCCAGGCCGCGGTGTGCGTGACGAACGGTTCCTGCAGCGCGCGCGCGTCGTGGGCGGCGGCCGGATCCAGCCCGGCCAGGGTGTACAACTGCTCGAGGTTGAACAGGGAAGCGTCGCCCAGCAACTGGCCCGGCGGGTTCCTGGCGCCTGCCGTGGCCATGCCGAGCGGCAAGGAGCCGACCGCGCCGGCGTTGCCGTGCAGGCCGCTGTGCAAATGGCTGTTGATGACCAGGCCGCCACCGATGAAGATGTCGACGAAGATGTACAGGAAGTTCTTGATGCTGCGCCCGCGCCCCAGCACCAGCTCGGCGACGCAGGCGGCGGCCGTATCCTTGGCGAACTCGACCGGCAACGCAGTCATCGCCTGCACGCGCTGGCCGATGTCGATGCTGTCCCACGCGTTGGCCTGCTCCGGCGCCATCTCGAGCAGATTCTGCCAGCCGCCCAAGCCCAGCGGCGCGGCGATGCCGACGCCGCACAGGCGCGGCAGCAACTTCGGTCCCAGCAGCACGGCCATGCTTTTGAGCGCCGACTCGATCTGGCCGAACACGGTGTCGGGGACGGGAAAGGAGTAGGGAAACGACAGGCGCTCGCGCGTCTTGCCGACGAAATCGACCAGCAACACGTCGAGGCTGCGCCGGCCGATCTTGATGCCGATCGAGAAGGCGCCGTCCGGATTGAGCATGATGGGCACCGACGGCTGGCCGACCTTGCCGCGCACAGGCGCGCGCTTGCTGACCAGGCCGTCGTCCAGCAGGCGGTTGATGATCAGGGATATCGTTTGCGTGCTCAGATTGGTCAGCCGGGCCAGGTCGGCCTTGGGCATGCTGCCGTGCAAGCGTACGGCCTGCAGCACCACCCGCTCGTTGAACTGGCTCATGCCCATCTGGTTCGAGCCGCGCGGCTGCAGCCATGGAACATCGTCGATGGCTGCTTGCGGCGCGCACGCCTCTTCGGTAAAGCTGTCTGACATGGCGGGGCGGGTCCGGTTTCTACAGGCGTAAAGAAGGACATTTTATTACATATCCGACGCCCCGCCAGTGAAGCAGCTTTAGCGCTTGGCCCAGATCGACTTCAAAGGCCAGATGGTCAGCTCTTTCAGTGTTGCCGCGCCGCCCACGGCGAACAGCGCGACACCGTTGCTGGACGGTTGCGGGAAGATCTGGTCGGTCAACACCACTTCGTTGCCCGCAAATACCATCACCGACGAGGTATCGACCACGATGCGCAGGTCCACCGTGCCGGTGCGCAGGGGCAGCGGGGCGGTATGGCGGGCGGCAAAGCTGGCGTTGAAGCTGGCGTCGCCCGATTTGCTGCGGTCGATGTAGACCTCGCCCGCCACCGCGTCATAGCCGATGACGGTTTCTTCGCCATTCGTGCCGGTGCGCACCTTCAGGCCAAAACCGGTGGCGCTGCCCGGTTGGAATTTGGCCACGATGTCCAGGGCCTGGCCCGGGGCGGGGGCGATAGCGAGTGCTTGCACGCCGGCGGCCACCGAACGGTCCTGGGCGCTGTACAGCGCTTTGCTGCGCAGTGTGCTGAAGTTGTCCACCGGCTGCTGCACCAGCCGCACCTGGCCGGCTATGGTGCGCAGCGTGAATTCCCGGGCGAAGGTCTGCGCGCTGCGCCATGGGGTGGTGGGCGTGTTGCCGGCGTAGTCCCAGTTGCTCATCCAGCCCAGGCCGATGCGCTTGCCATCGGGTATGCCGTTCCAGGTCACGGCGGCATAGAAGTCGGCGCCGTAGTCGAGCCAGTTGGCCTCTTCCTTGGCGCTGTCTGAAAAGACGATATGGTCGACCAGGATATGGCCCCAGCCGCCCGTGTTGTTGTCCACCACCTGGATCTGCGCGCTCTTGCCGCGGTAGGCGTCCACGTTCCAGCTGCGCCAGTTCAGGGTTTCGGCATTGGCGCCGGTTGCGCTTTTGACCACCTGGCCGTTCACCAGCAGGTTGACCGTCGTTTCATCGCTGACGGGCTTGGCCGGCTGGTCCGATGCCTCGAACACGTCGGCAAGGATGTGTCCCCAGGCGCCGTCGTTGTCGTCGATGATGACGATCTGGGCCTGCTGTCCGGCGAACTCGCGCACGTCCCAGTTTGTCCAGTTCAGTTCAGAGTCCGCCCCGGTGGCGCTGCGCACCACCTTGCCGTTGACCTTGAGCACTACCGCCACAGGATTCGGGCTGTCATAGGGATGGTTGCCGCCCCCGACGAGGAAGTTGATATAGGCCCTGGAAATGGTGAAGGTGGGCGACGTCAGGCTGCCCTTGGGCGTGTCGCCGGCACCGAAGAAGGAATTGAACACACCCGCGCCCAGCTTGCCAGCTGCCGCTTGCCGGTCGGCGTCGCTTCCGGCGGCAACCTTTTGCCCCACCAGGTCGCCGGCGGGCGTCCAGCCCAGGTCGGCGTAGGTGGCATTGGCCGGGCCTTCAAAACCGGCGCCCGGGAACAGCAAGGTTCCCGCAGGCACCGTGCCATCGCCCGCACCGGCCAGACGCGGATGGCGCCCGCCGCCGACCATCAGATTGATGTACTTGCTGGTGACGGTAAAGGCGGGCGAGGTGAGCGTGCCCGTGGCGCCGTCATCCTTGCCCAGCCGGTAGGTGTCGAGCAACTGGCTGCCTTGGTTGTCGGCCACGCCATGCGAGGGGACCACGGGCGTCTTGCCTGCAAAGTCGCCCGTCGATGCCCAGCCGGTGGCATCGAAGCTGGCCGCTTCAAAGTCCTGGTAGACGGTGCCCGTGGGGGGCTTCTTGTCGATCATGCTGTTGGCGTCGGCCACAAAGCGCGTGCCGTCGAATTTCCCCACAAAATAATGCGCTCCGGAACCACCGGCCACCGAGCCAGGGTTGATGTTGATGTTCATCACCCATTTGCGTTTGCTGGCGTCGCCATCGACGGGCAGCTCGAACAGGTCGGGACATTCCCAGATGCCACCGACCGCGTTGGCCGGGCCAAAGGCGCTCATGTAGGTCCAGTCGCGCAGGTTTTTGGACGAGAACAGCAGCGCCTGGTGCTTCTCCGAGGCCACGGCAACCATGACCCATTTTTGCTCCGGTGCATACCAGAAGACTTTTGGATCGCGGAAATTTTGCCCTTCGGTTTCAAACGGCGCCGGTGGCGCGGCAATCACCGGGTTGGCGGCGTACTGCGTCCACGTGCGTCCCCGGTCCAGGCTGTAGGCGATGGACTGGGACTGGGTGTTGGGGGCGAGCACCTGTCCGTTGGCCAGCGTTTTTCCTTGCGGGTACACACTGGTATAGATGGCCACCATGGCAGGCTTGCCGGCGCTGCCAAGGCCGCTGGTATTGTTGGTGTCGACCACCACGCTGCCGGAGAAGAACATTTGCGTGAGCTTGCCGCCAGCGTCTTTTTCCGCCGTCAGGGCGACGGGCAGCTCGTTCCAGTGCAGCAGGTCGGTGCTGACGGCGTGGCCCCAGGACATGTCGCCCCAGGTATTGCCGTTCGGGTTGTACTGGTAGAACAGGTGGTATTCGCCGTCGTGGTAGACCAGTCCGTTAGGATCGTTCAGCCAGTTTTTGGCGGCGGTGTACGAGAGCTGGGGGCGGTAGGTTTCCAGGTAGATGGACTGGGGCGGCCCGCTGGTGCTGTCGCTATCGCTGCCGCAGCCCACCAGCAGGGTGGCAAGGCAAGAGGCGAGAACAGGGAAGTGCTTTGACATGGTTGTCTCCTTATATTGTATGTTTTATGCCAGCTGCACGTTCCTCAGCCCGCCAGCGGATCGCTGATCACACCCTTCTTGAACAGGAAATTGGCGTACGGTTGCATTTCGCCCGTCTGCACGATGGCGTAGGCGCCCTTGACGCGTTCGTAGAAGGCGAAGCGCTCGACCGCCTCGCATTGCTCGGGCGTGGCGGCGCCGCTGGCGGCGATCTGCTCGAGCATGGTGCGCTGCAGCGCCGACAGGTAGCCGTCGGCGGTGTTGCATACCTTCATGAAGGCGACCGGCTGGTCCACCATGGCGTCGAGCGGAAACACCGACAGCAGCGCCGCGCTGGCGCGCTGCAGGTCGATGCCGGGCAGGCGCACGAGCGGCTTGCCCTGGCCCAGGGTCTGGCTGGTGAAGTTGGCGTCGACCAGCACGATTTCCTCGCCATGCCCCATTTCGCACAGGATCTTCAGCAATTCCGGGCTGAGCAGCGGATCGATTCCCTTAAGCATGGGCTTCCTCCGGAAATTCTTCGGCGCTCTTCGCGCCCGTCATCACTGCCACGGTGTCGGACATGCTGATGTGCTTCGGGTTCAGCACGGCGACGCGCTTGCCCAGGCGCTGCACGTGGATGCGGTCGGCGATCTCGAACACGTGCGGCATGTTGTGGCTGATCAAAATTACCGGCAGGCCGCGGTCGCGCACATTGCGTATCAGTTCCAGTACCATATTGCCCTCCTTTACGCCGAGTGCGGCGGTTGGTTCATCGAGAATCACGACATGTCTGGCAAACGCCGTGCTGCGCGCCACGGCCACGCCCTGGCGCTGGCCGCCCGACAGGGTGCCGACGGCTTGCTTCATCGAGCGGATGCCGATTTTCAGATCGCGCATATGGGCTTCCGCCTCGGCCAGCATCCGCTTCTTGTCAATGCAGCGCAGGAAGCGCGACAACATGCCCTTGCGCAGCAGTTCGCGGCCGAGGAACAGGTTCTCGGCGATCGTCATGGCTGGCGCCACGGCCAGGTCCTGGTACACCGTCTCGATACCGTAGCGGCGGGCGTCGATCGGCGACTTCAGATGGATCGGCTTGCCGTCGAGCAGCATCTCGCCCTCGTCGGGTACGAGGGCGCCCGACAGGGCCTTGATCAGCGAGGACTTGCCGGCGCCGTTGTCGCCGATCACGGCGAGTATTTCGCCCGGCAACAAATCAAAATCGGTGCCGTCGAGCGCGGTCACGCTGCCGTAGCGCTTGACCAGGCCGCGGGCCTGGAATACCGGTTGCACATGCGTCGTCATGTTCATCAACCTTTCTTGTGTGTCAGTTGATCGGTGGCCACGGCCAGGATGACCAGGATGCCCGTCACCAGGATCTGGTACACCGAGGACACTCCCATCAGGGTCAGGCCGTTGCGGAACACGCCGACGATCAGCACGCCGACCAGGGTGCCCATGATCGAGCCACGCCCGCCGAACAGGCTGGTGCCGCCGAGCACGACGGCGGTGATGCTGTCGAGGTTGTCGGTCTGGCCGCCCTGCGGGTCGCCCACGCCCATGCGCGCCACCGACATCAGCGCGGCGATGCCGTAGCACATCCCGGCGATCATGTAGACGCCCAGCAGCACTTTATTCGTGGCGATGCCGGTCAGGCGGGCCGCCTCCGGATTGTTGCCGACGGCGTACAGGTGGCGGCCAGGCGCGGTCTCGCGCAGGTACAGCCAGGTCAGCACGTACATGCCCAGCATCAGCACGGTGCCGTAGGTGAAGGTGGCCTGGCCGAGCTGGAAGGTGTTGCCGAAAAATCCCATCGCTTCCGGCAGGCCGGTGACGGTCTGGGCTTGCGAATACAGCTGCGTGACGGCGAAGGCAATGTTCATCGTGCCCAGCGTGACGATAAACGCCGGCAGCTTGATCGAGGTCACCAGCGCGCCGTTGATGAAGCCGATCAGCACGGTGACGGCGATGCCGCACCCGATCGCGAGATAGGGGTTCATGCCGAGGTCGACGGCGAATTTGGTCATGATGACCGAGCCCAGGGCCATGGCCATGCCGCAGGACAGGTCGATGCCGGCGGTCAGGATGATCAGGGTCTGGCCGATGGCGATGATGCCGACGACCATGACTTGCTGCAAGATCAGGGAAAAATTCTGGCTGCTGAGGAAGCGGTCGCTTTGCGACGCAAAGAACACGCAGGCGGCGAGCAGGGCAATGACCGGGCCCAGTTTAGAGAGCGGCGGCATAAATGTCGGAACGGTGGAACGCATCTGTTATCCATATTCAAGAGGGGAAAAAGGAGGCGCGCAGGCGGCCGCGCGCCGGCAAGGCAGATCGCCTTGCCGAACGCGGCTGACTGCGTGGATTTATTTACCCCAGCAGGAGTTCAGGCCGAACGCCGTGTCGCGGCTCTCGACGCCCGCTTGCTGCTTGTCGCTGATCAGGGTGACGCCGGTATCGACGTAGCCGCTGGCCTTCTTCCCGTTCTTGGCGTACTCGACGCCGGCTTCGACGCCCAGGCCCGCCATGTTCAGCGGATACTGCTGCGAGGTCGCCGCGATGACACCGGCCTTGACGTCGCGCACGCCGGCGCAGCCGCCGTCGACCGAAACTATCATCACGTTCTTTTCCTTGCCCAGGGCCTTGAGCGCCTTGTAGGCGCCGGCGGCGGCCGGTTCGTTGATGGTGTACACGAGATTGATGTCGGGATTTTTCTGCAGGCAGTTTTCCATCGCCGTCTGACCCTTGCCCTGGTCGCCGAAGCTGTCGGCCATGCACACCACGTCGGCGGTTTTCGCCGGCCCGACCGTCTTGGCGCTGATGCCCGGCGCGCCATAGCCGGCCAGGAAACCGTTGTGGCGGGCTATCCCCACCGGATGGCCGGGGAACAGGTCCAGCATGGCGATCTTGACGGGCTTGCCGGCGAAGGCGGCCTTCGCGTATTGGCCGATCAGCAAGCCGGCCTTGTAGTTGTCGGTGGCGAACAGCGCGTCGGTGGCGTCCTGCGGCTCGGTCGGGCTGTCGAGGGCGATCACCAGCACGCCGGCCGCGCGCGCCTTCTTGATGGCCGGCACGATGGCTTTTGAATCGCTCGGCGTGATCATGATCGCCTTGGCACCGGCGGCCACCATGTTTTCAATCGCCGTCACCTGGCCGGCGTTGTCGCCGTCGGCGCGTCCGGCCGCCGTCAACAGCTTGGCGCCTTTCAGTTTCGCGCGTTGCTGCGCGCCTTCTTTCATCTTCACGAAGAAGGGGTTGGTATCGGTCTTGGTGATCAGGCCGACGATCGGTTCCTCGGCCATGGCGGCGCCGCCGGCTGCCGTCAGGACAGCCAGTGCGATGCATTGTTTGACGTTCATTGTGTTGTCTCCAGAATCTATTTATTTTTTACCGGGAGGCGATTGCCTCGGCCTGGGGGCGGCCGTCAATGCGGTGCCCGAGCCAAATATACGCCCGGCTGATTAATAAATCAAGCGGCTTTATATATTGTGTGTGGTAAAAAAGATCAGCCCATCGCGGCCGGCATGGAGGCCGTTTTGCTGAAAAATAGTATTTGAAAACTGGCCGCTTTTGCAGTGGTGGCAGATGGACTTTGTTTTTATAGTTGGCATACCGGTGGAAAACCGCCGGACTATAAAAATGGAGACGTGTTATGAAAATCATGACTGCTGTTGCATGGGGCACCCTCATGTCCGCCGGGTTTGCAGACGCCTCGGCGCAAAGCTGCTCGGTGCCCGTGATCAAGGTGCTGGCGCAAAAAAGCCTGGGCCTGACGGTGATGGAAAAGACCCTCGCCGAGTATGAAAAGAAAAGCGGCACCAAGGTACAAATCAGCTATTTCGGCGAAAACGACCGCCGCTCGAAAGCCCGCCTCGATGCTTCCACCAAGGCCGGCTCCTACCAGATCTATTACATCGACGAAGCCAACGTGGCCGAATTCGCCACGGCCGGCTGGGTCGTCCCCCTGCTCAAATACCTGCCCAAGGACGCCGACTACGACGACTTTCTGCCGGGCCGCCGCGCCGTCGCCTCGTACAAGGGCGTGGCGTATTTCGCGCCCCTGATCGGCGGCAGCGATTTCCTGTTCTACCGCCGCGACCTGCTGGAAAAAGCCGGCATCGCCGTGCCGAAGACGCTCGATGAACTGGTCGCCGCCGTCAAGAAAATGAATAATCCGCCGAATGTGTATGGCTGGGCGGCGCGGGGCCAGCGCGGCTCGGGCATGAATGTGTGGCGCTGGGCGCCGTTCATGCTGGCCGCCGGCGGCAAGTGGGAAAACAACGGCGTGCCCGCCTTCAATTCGCCGCAGGCCGTCAAGGCCACCACCCTGTACCGCGAGCTGTTCAAGTATTCGCCGCCGGGCGGCGCCACCTACGACTGGAGCAACGCGCTCGAAGCGTTCAGGTCGGGCAAGGTGGCCTTCATGATCGAGTCGACGCCGTTTGCCGACTGGATGGAAGACCCGAAAAAATCCTCGGTGGTCGACAAGGTCGGCTATGTGCGCCCGCCAGCGCCGCTGCCATCGGCCGCGTATGGCCACGGCCTGGCCATCTCCGCCACGGGCGCGAAAGATGAATGCACGCGCCAGGCGGCCGGCAAGTTCATCGCCTTCGCCACGGGCAAGGAGCAGGAGCAGGCGCGCCTGAAGGACAACGTCTTCAGCGACTATAACCGCACGAGCACCATCAACAGCGACTACTTCCGCAAGCACGTCAAGCCGCAGATCCAGGCGGGCCTGACGGACACCACGCCCGTCTCGCGCGTCACCATCTGGCCCAGCCCCGAGTGGCCGGACATCGGCGACAACCTGGGCGTAGTTTTGGAAGAAGTGTTTACGGGCACGCGCGGCGACGTGCAAAGCGCGTTGGATGAGGCGAATGAGTATGCGACGGAAGTGATGCAACGGGCTAAGAAACGTCAGTAAGCCCGTATCGCCGACGACTCCGCTAGCTTAAATCAGGGGTCAGACCCGGCGGGTCTGACCCCAGCTCTTCGGTTCCAAGCCCCAACGGCGAAACGCTGGGGTCGGACCCTCAGGGTCCGACCCCGGTACTCGCCTTTTGGGTGAAAAAATGAAGCTCGAAAGCCATCCTATGCCACACTCCATCCATAAAAAACGCCACACCTGGCTGCCGGCCGTCTTCCTGACCTTGCCGCTGCTGGTCCTGCTGGTACTGGGCCTGGTGCCCAGTATCGCCGCCATCAACCTGGCCCTTCAAAACCGCGTGCTGCGCTACAGCGACAGCGATTACGTCGGCTTTGCCAATTTTCTCCGCCTGTTCGGCGACCGCCGTTTCCTCAATGCCGTGCAGGTGTCGGCCATCTGGGAAGTGGTGACCGTGGCCGGTTCGCTGATCGTCGGCGTGCTGCTGGCCGTGTTCCTGTTCGAGAAAGTCAAGGGCCGCACGCGTGACATCATCGCGCTGCTCTTGATCGTGCCCGTGCTGCTGCCGCGCGTGTCGGCCGCCTTCATCTGGAAGTTCATGTATTCGCCGTTGATGGGCATCCTCAACTGGATGCTCGAATGCGTGGGCCTGGGCGGCACGGCCTTGCTGTCCGACCCCGCCACGGCCCTGTATGCGGTGGCGCTGGTCGACATCTGGCAGTGGGGCCTGTTCTTCGGCGCCGTCATCCTGAAGCTGCTGGAAACCCTGCCCGGCGAACCGCTGGAAGCGGCGCGCCTCGACTATGCCAGCACGCTCCAGGTGTATGCCTACATCGCGCTGCCCATGCTGAAGGTACCCATCATGAGCCTCGTGTTCATCAAGATGGTCGAGTCGCTGCGTTCGTTCGACCTGATCTACGTGATGACCAAGGGCGGCCCCGGCATCTCCACCGAAACCCTGGACATGTACGCGTATGCGCAAGGCATCGGCCTGATGGGCAAGGTGTCGTACGCATCGAGCATGGCCGTGCTGATGATGCTGGCCACGACTGTCATCTTCACCTTACTCTGGAAGCGGGTCGCCAAATGGGAAAACTGACTAAGAACACCCTAACCAAACCTACTGCGCAGCGCGATTTGCGGCCTCCGATGCTCACTGTGCATGCGCACAGCTCCGCTTCTCAGCCACAACTCACATCTGCTCGCAACGGTTTTGTCAGGTGTCTTAGGGTGCTGCGCACCCCGGGCGGCATTGGCGCCATCACCACCACCGCCATTACCACCATGATTATCCTGGTGGCGCTGTTCCCCATCCTGTGGGCCGTGCTCAATTCCTTTAAGGAGCTGATGGACATCGTCACGCCCGTGCCGCGCTTTTTCTTCAGCCCGACACTGGCCAACTACAAGCAGGTACTGGCCAGCCCGGAAGTGCTGACGGGACTGGGCAACAGCGTGGCCATCGTCGGCGTGGCCGTGCTGCTGGGGGCCGTGCTGGGCGTGCCGGCCGCGTATGCGATCGCCCGCTATCCGATTCCCGCCAAGAAGGATATCCAGTTCTTCCTGCTGTCGCTGCGCTTTTTGCCGCCGGTGGCCGTCGCCATTCCCTTGATCTCGATCTGGATCGACCTGGGCCTGTACGACTCGCGTCTGTCGATGGTGGTGACGTATCTGCTGGTGACCCTGTCGACCATCATCTGGCTGTCGATTCCCGCGTTTGCCCGCATCCCGAAAGAGATCGAGGAAGCGGCCGCGCTCGATGGCTACGGCCCTTACCAGGTGTTCTGGTACGTGGCCCTGCCGGTGGCCTCGAAAACCCTGATGGGCGGCATTGTCTTCAGCTTCGTGCTGGTCTGGAATGAACTGATGATCGCGCTGGCGCTCACCTCGTCGAAAAGCATGACCCTGCCCGTGGTGGCATCGGCCTTTACCTCGATGGGACAGGAAGTGCCATGGGGCGTGGTGAACGCTTCCACCGTGCTGCTGGCGCTGCCGCCGCTGCTGTTCGTCGGCATCCTGGGACGGCTGCTCAACTCCATGCTCAAACATAAATAAGGAAATCCATCATGCAAGCACTCGTACTGGAACAAGCGCATTCCATCACCTTGCGCGACATCGACCTGCCGCTGGCCGTCGGCCCGCGCGACGTGAAAATCAGGATTCACACCGTGGGCATCTGCGGCAGCGACGTGCATTATTTCAAACATGGCAAGATCGGCCCCTTCGCCGTCGAAGCGCCAATGGTGCTCGGCCACGAGGCGTCCGGCGTGGTGGCCGAAGTGGGCGATGACGTGACGCACCTGAAGGTGGGCGACAGGGTCTGCATGGAGCCGGGCGTGCCGCAGTTCGATTCGCCGGCCACCATGCGCGGCCTGTACAACCTGGACCCTGCCGTGCGCTTCTGGGCCACGCCGCCCATCCACGGCTGCCTCACGCCGTATGTCGTGCATCCGGCCGCCTTTACCTTCAAGCTGCCCGACAACGTCAGCTTCGGCGAAGGCGCCATCGTCGAACCGCTGGCCATCGGCCTGCAGGCGGCCAAGAAGGCGGCCATCAAGCCAGGCGACGTGGCCGTGGTGATCGGCGCCGGCACCATCGGCGCCATGAATGCGCTGGCCGCGCTGGCGGGCGGCTGCTCGCGCGTGATCCTGGCCGACCTGGTGCCGGAAAAGCTGGCCCTGTTCGCGGAAAATCCCGCTGTGACCACGGTCGACGTGCGCCACGCCAGCCTGTTTGATAGGGTGCGCGAGCTGACCGAAGGCTGGGGCGCCGATATCGTCTTCGAAGCTAGCGGCAGCATGCGCGCCTACGACAACATCGTCGACTTGCTGTGCCCGAACGGTTGTCTGGTGCTGGTCGGCATGCCGCCCGAAAATGTCCCTTTCGATATCGTCGCCATCCAGGCCAGGGAAGTGCGCATCGAGTCCGTGTTCCGCTACGCGAACATCTTCCCGCGCGCGATCGCCTTGCTCGCCTCGGGCAAGATCGACGTCAAGCCCTTCATTTCGCGCACCTTCGGCTTTGCCGACGGCGTGCGGGCGTTCGAGGAAGCGGCCCAGGGCCATCCGCGCGACGTCAAGATCCAGATCGAACTGGCAGGAGACTAACCATGGCAAACATCACTTGCAGGCAGCTGCACAAGACTTATGACGAGAAGACGGCCGTGCTGCAGCCGTTCGACCTGGAAATCGATGACGGCGAATTCATCGTCCTGCTGGGGCCATCGGGCTGCGGCAAGTCGACCCTGCTGCGCATGATCGCGGGCCTGGAAGACATCAGCGGCGGCGAGCTGCACATCGGCGGCGCCATCGTCAACGATTTGCCGCCCCGCGCGCGCAACGTGGCGATGGTGTTCCAGAACTACGCGCTGTATCCGCACATGACGGTGTACGACAACATCGCCTTCGGCCTGCGCCGCCTGAAGGTGCCGAACGACGAGATCGAGCGCCGCGTGCGCGAGGTGGCGGCCATCCTCAGCCTGGACAGCCTGTTGGAACGCAAGCCGCGCGCCATGTCGGGCGGCCAGCAGCAGCGCACGGCCATTGCGCGCGCCATGATCAAGACGCCGCAAGTGTTCCTGTTCGACGAACCGCTGTCGAACCTGGACGCCAAGCTGCGCGCGCAGCTGCGTGCCGACATCAAGCGCCTGCACCGCCGCCTGCGCACCACCACCCTGTACGTCACGCACGACCAGCTGGAAGCCATGACCCTGGCCGACAGGGTGGTGCTGATGAAGGGCGGGCATATCGAGCAGATCGGCACGCCGGCGGAACTGTACAACCATCCGCGCACCCTGTTCGCGGCCGGCTTCATCGGCACGCCGGCAATGAACTTCATCGATGGCGTCGTCGAAAAAGAGGGCGGGCAAACGGTGCTCGTCTGCGCCGGCTACCGCTGGCCATTGATATCGCCCCGCTTCACCGCGCTGGCCGAGGGCACGCGCGTGGTCTTCGGCCTGCGCCCGAATCACTTGCGCGCGGCGCTGCCGCAGGAGCAGGCAGGCACGCATGGCCTGGCGTGCGTGATCGATCTGGTCGAGCTGCTGGGCGCCGAAGCGCTGATCAGCTTCCAGTGCGGCGCCTTGAGCCTGTCGGCGCTGCTGCCGGCGAACGCGGCCAACAGCGCGGCGCAGGTGGGCCAGACCCTGGCGCTGGCCTTCGATGAAGAGCACATGCACCTGTTCGACGCCGACAGCGGTCTGGCTTTGGCGCTCAATGCCCAGGTAAGTGGTTAGAATAGCTGGCAACGAGACCGCGTAAGGAACTGCCGTGACGCCTGACCTGGAACTGATCCACAAACCGATCCATGAATCGTTTCGCGCGTGGGCGCACGGCTTTCCGCACACGGTGGCGAAATGGCATTTTCATCCCGAGTACGAACTGCACTTTATCATCACGTCAAACGGAAAATTTTTCATCGGCGACCATATCGGCAGCTACGGGGCGGGCAATCTGATCCTGACGGGGCCGAACCTGCCGCACAACTGGGTCAGCGAACTGCCGGAAGGCGTGGTCTTGCCCGAGCGCGACCTGGTGCTGCAGTTTTCCGGCGACTTCATCGAACGCTGCGCTCTGCTCTTCCCTGAAATGGCGCCCCTGAAAGCGCTGCTGGGCGAGGCTGCCAGGGGCTTGCAATTTCCCGATGCGCTGGGCCTGCGCCTGGTGCCGCTGATGAAGGAATTGACGACGGCACAGGGCTTGCGCCGGGTTGAACTGTTTACGCGCCTGTTCGGCGAGCTGTGCGAGTGCCGCGAGCGGCGCCCGCTGGCCAGCGTTACTTACCTGGCACAGGCGGGCCGCTACATGTCGTCGACCATCAACCTGGTGCTGGCGTATATCAAGCAGAACATCACGCTCGATTTTTGCGAGCAGGACGTGGCTGACGTGGCGGAGATGAATACGCTCAAGTTCACGCGTTTCTTCCGCAAGCATACGGGCACCTCGTTCATCCAGTACGTGAACCAGGAGCGCATCGCGCTGGCCTGCGAGCTGCTGATGAACACGGACATGAAGGTCACCGATATCTGCTACCGCACGGGATTCAACAACCTTTCCAATTTCAACCGCCAGTTTTTGGCCCACAAGCAGATGTCGCCGTCGAAGTTCCGCTCCTGCCTGCTGATGAACATGCCCGATCCGTCCGGCGACGGCCATTCTTAACTTTATTCTGGAATCAAATGACTTATCTCGGTATCGATATCGGCACTTCCGAAGTCAAGGCCATCCTCACCGATGACGCGCAAACCATCGTTGCCAGCGCCGGCGTGACCCTGCGCGTGTCCAGCCCCCATCCCGGCTGGTCGGAACAGAATCCCGAAGACTGGTGGCACGCCACCCTGGACGTCATCGCCGCCATCCGCGCCGCCCAGCCGGTGGCGTTTTCCGGATTGCGCGGCATCGCCCTGTCGGGCCAGATGCATGGCGCCACCCTGCTCGACAAGCAGCAGCACGTGCTGCGCGCAGCCATCCTGTGGAACGACACGCGTGCGTTTGCCGAATGCGTGGAACTCGAGGCGCTGGTGCCCGAGTCGCGCGCCATCACGGGCAACCAGGCCATGCCCGGCTTCACGGCGCCCAAGCTGCTGTGGCTGCAAAAATACGAGCCATCGCTGTTCCGCGCCACGGCCAAGGTCTTGCTGCCCAAGGATTACGTGGCCCTGCGCCTGACGGGCGAGTATGTGTCCGACATGTCCGACGCTTCCGGCACCCTGTGGCTGGACGTGGCCAAACGCGACTGGTCCGAGCGCATGCTGGCCGCCACCGGTTTGACGCGCGAGCACATGCCGCGCCTGGTCGAAGGCAGCGCCGCCGCCGCGCAGGTGCGGCCTTCGCTGTGCCAGGAATGGGGCATCGCGCACACGGTGCTGCTGGCCGGCGGCGCGGGCGACAATGCGGCGGCGGCTGTCGGCCTGGGCGTGGTGGAGCCTGGCGCCGGCCTGCTGTCGCTGGGGACGTCCGGCGTGCTGTTTGCCGGCAGCGATGGTTTTGCACCGAATCCCGGCCAAGGCGTGCACGCATTCTGCCATTGCCTGCCCGAGCGCTGGCACCAGATGAGCGTGATCCTCAGCGCCGCGTCCAGCCTCAGCTGGGTGGCGCGGCTGACGCAGTCGAGCGACATCGGCGAATTGGCCAGCCTGGCGGAAAACGTCGAGGCGCGCACGGCCCCCATCTTCCTGCCGTATTTGAGCGGCGAGCGCACGCCGCACAACGACGCTGCCGCGCGCGGCGTGTTTTTCGGCCTGTCGACGGAACACGGGCGCGCCGAGCTGGCGTACAGCGTGATGGAAGGCGTGGCCTTTGCCATGGCCGACGGTAATGCGGCCCTGCGCAGCGCCGGCACACAGCTGGAAGAAGCGTCGTTCGTGGGCGGCGGTTCGCGCAGCCGCTTCTGGGCACAGCTGTGCGCGAATGCCTCGGGCTTGAACGTGCTGCGTCACGACCACGGCGCGGCTGGCGGCACCATGGGTGCTGCGCGCCTGGCGCAGATGGCCGTGACGGGCTTGCCGCCCGCGCAGGTGTGTACGCGGCCAGCCGCGCAGGAGACAATCGCGCCGCAAGCGTCCGCCGTACTGGACGAACGGCTGGCGCGCTATCGGCGTCTGTATCCGCTGCTGCGCGCGGAGTTTGCGGGAGCGGCTGCGGTGTAGCGCTGAAGCGACCGGCAAGATTGCCGGCCTGACCATGCTGCGAGCGCGTCACTATGGCCAGGCAGTCAACCTTTCCTTGTAATTTGTTGTTTCTATGTTGAAAGTGTTTCTCTAGCGAAAGCGTTGCTTGGTTTTTCATGGGGCGCGCCGCATGATTTCCCCATTTGGTGAGAATTGGATAGTTTTGGCGGCGCCTTTGTTGCCATCCTGTTCTTGCCGCCGGGAGAAACCCATGCAACTCGCGAATCTTAAAATCTCCGTCCGCCTCGGTCTGTTGGGCGCCTTCTTCTTTCTTGCTCTGGTGTTCGTCGGCGCGCGTGGCTGGAGCGCGCTCGACGCGGCCAGCGCGCGCAGCGCGGACGCCATGCAGCGCTCCGTGGCCCTGACGGAAGCCATCGATGCGGCGCGCAGCGCGCAGGTGGAATTCAAGATCCAGGTGCAGGAGTGGAAAAACATTTTGCTGCGCGGCGGCGATGCGGCCGCCTTCCAGCGTTACCGTGAAGCGTTTGTCGCCAGCGGCGCGCAGACGCGCAAGGAATTGAAAAGCCTGCAATCGATGATGGCGGCGCTGGGGCTCGACACGGCGCCCGTGGCGCAGGCGCTGCAGGCGCACGATGCGCTGGGCGTGAGCTACCTGGCGGCCCTGCAAAAATTCGATGGCGCGCGCGCCGACAGCGCCCACGTGGTCGATGCACTGGTCAAGGGCATGGACCGCGAACCGACGCGCCAGATCGACGCCATCGTGACGACCATCGGCAAACAGTCGCACAGCCTGATGGCGCAGATGAAGGAGCAGGACGCGGCCGCGCACCGCAGCGCCAGCATCGCCATGCTGGCCACCGTGCTGGTGACCCTGGTCGTCGGCAGCGTCACCGTGTGGTGGCTGATCCGCAGCATCACGGTGCCGCTGGGTGCGGCTGTCGGCATCGCCCAGCAGGTTGCGGCCGGCGACCTGCGCGCCGTGGTGGCCGATGGCAGCCGCGATGAAATCGGCGACCTGCTGCGGGCCCTGAAAGCGATGAGCGGCAACCTGGCCGCCATCGTGGGACGGGTGCGTACCGGTACGGACGCCATCGCCACGGCCTCGGCGGAAATCGCCAGCGGCAATATGGACCTGTCCTCGCGCACGGAAGAACAAGCCAGCTCGCTGGAAGAAACGGCCGCCTCGATGATCGAGCTGACGTCCACCGTGCGGCAGAATAACGACAACGCGGACCAGGCGCGCCAGCTGGCTGGCGGCGCGTCCGACGTGGCGCAGCGCGGCGGCGCAGCCGTGGCGCAGGTGGTGCAGACCATGAGCCATATCAATGCTTCGTCCAAGCGCATCGTCGACATCATCGCCGTCATCGACGGCATCGCTTTCCAGACGAATATCCTGGCCCTGAATGCGGCCGTGGAAGCGGCGCGCGCGGGCGAACAGGGGCGTGGTTTCGCCGTCGTGGCGACGGAAGTGCGCAGCCTGGCGCACCGCTCGGCCGCGGCGGCCATGGAAATCAAGCAGCTGATCGGCGAATCCGTGCGCACGGTGGAAGAGGGCAGCGTGCTGGCCGGCCAGGCGGGGCGCACGATGGATGACGTGGTGAGCAGCGTGCAGCGCGTGAATGCCATCATCGGCGAGATCGCCGTGGCCAGCGTGGAGCAGCGCGACGGCATCGAGCAGATCAGCATCGCCATCAGCCAGATGGATGGCGTGACGCAGCAGAACGCGGCCCTGGTGGAGCAGGCCGCCGCCGCCGCGGACGCGCTGCAGCAGCAGGCGGCCAGCCTGGCCGACGCCGTCAGCATCTTCAAGCTGCACGGCACGCCCGGCGTGGCCGCAGCGGCGGGCGCCGCCCCGGCCCGGACGCTGTCGCTGGCCTGAAGCGGGCGTGCCACGCGCCGCTTGATGCCAGTCAAGCGGCGCCCGATCAGGCAAATATCGCGCCAAAATTCTTATATTATTTCCTTTCAGCATGTATCTGCGCCCGGCCGCATGGCGCACGTTGCAAAGGAAAACCATGTTCCGTACTTTCCGCCTGCCGGGTGACGCATGACGGCGCTGCTGCTGGCGCTGTGCCTGGCCCTGGCCATGGTGCTCGCCGTGCTGCTGGCCTGCCAGTGGCGGGCGGCGCGCATGTGGCGCATGCGCCATGCGACGGGCGTGGTGCTGCAGGCGGCGCAGGCGCAACGCATGGCAGATGCGCTGGCGCTGCTGCATGCGCTGCCGGCGGCCGTCATCGGCACCGACCACGATGGCGTGGTGCGGTACCTGAATCCCCGCGCCAGCGCCATGGGCGGCTTGCAGGGCGACGATGGCCCGGGCCAGGCCGTGACGCAGCTGCTGCCGCTGTTTCATGATGGCACGCCCATCGATGCGGCGCGCCAGGTGCGCGACTGCGTGGCGCGGCAGGAAGTGCTGGAAGTGGCGCGCGGCGCCGTGCTGTTGCGCCATCTCGACGGCAAGCGCATCGACGTGCAATACAGCTGCGCGCCGCTGGCGCAGGGCGGCGCGGTGCTGCTGCTGCACGACGTGTCGGCCCGCCGGCGCGCCGAGCAGCAGCTGGAATTCATCGCCCACCACGACGGCTTGACGGGCTTGCCGAACCGTTTGCATTTCCAGATCCGCTTCGAGCACGGCATTGCCTACGCGCGCCGCCACCAGGGGCTGCTGGCCGTGCTGTTCGTCGACATCGACCGCTTCAAATCCATCAACGACAGCCTGGGGCACGACGTGGGCGACCAGGTGCTGACGGAGTTCGCGCGACGGGTGCAGCAGTGCGTGCGCAAGGTCGATACGGTGGCGCGCCAGGGCGGCGACGAATTCATCATCCTGCTGACGGAATTGCGCACGGCGCACGATGCCGAGCGGGTGGCCGAGAAAATCGTCCGCGCCATCGCCGCCCCCTTCGTCATCGGCGAATACAGCCTGTCGGTGGCAGCCAGCGTGGGCGTGGCCCTGTACCCGGACGATGATGACGACGTCAATGCGCTGATTGAAAAGGCCGACCTGGCCATGTATGCGGCCAAGCGCCACGCGCCCGGTACCTGCCAGCGCTATGCGCCGCGCATGCAGACGCAGTCGTATTCGCGCACCATCCTCGAGACGGCCCTGCGCCACGCGCTCGAACGCAATGAATTCGTGCTGTACTACCAGCCGCGCATGGACTTGAAGACGCGCAGGATCACGGGCGTGAAGGCGCTGCTGCGCTGGAAGCATCCGGAACTGGGCCTGATGATGCCGCTCGACTTTTTGCCGGTGCTCGAGGAAAGCGCCTTGATTCTGCCGGTCGGTGCCTGGGTGCTGGCCACGGCCGTGGAGCAGGCGCGCAGCTGGATCGCGCAGGGGCAGATGCTGACGGTGTCCGTCAGCCTGTCGGCGCGCCAGTTCTACCAGCGCGATATCGCGCGCAATTTCGCCGCCGCGCTGGAGGCGGCCGGCGTGCCGGGCCATTGCATCGAACTGGAAATCGCCGCCGGCATCCTGATCGACAGCAACCAGAACTGCGAGCTGATACTGCGCCAGTTCCGCCAGCTGGGCATGGCGATCGCCATCAGCGATTTCGGCACGGGCGACGCTTCGCTCACTTACCTGAAACGCTTTCCCACGGATGCCGTGAAGATCGAAAAGTGCTTCGTCGACGACCTGGGCAAACCGGGCGGCGATAGCGCCGTGGTGCGCGCCATCGTGGCGATGGCACGCACGCTTGGACTGCGCACCATCGCTGGCGGCGTGGAAAGCGGCGAGCAGCTGGAACTGCTGGCCGAGATGGGTTGCGACGAAGCGTTCGGCTATTTTCTCGGCCGCGCCGTGGCGCCCGAGGACATCGAGGCGCTGCTCAAAAGTAGCGAAGCCATTCAGAACTGATAGCGCAGCGACAGCATCGCGTTGCGCGGATCGCCGTAGTAGCCGCCCATGCCCGTCGAATAGTAGCGCTTGTCGAAGACGTTATTGACGCTCAGTGTCGCCACCAGCTGCCTGCTGACCTGGTACTGCGCCATCAGTCCCGCCACCGCATACGCCTTCTGCGTGAAGCGTTCGCCATTGGGTCCGCGGTCATCCATGTAGATATCGCTCTGCCAGTTCACGCCGCCGCCCAGCACCAGGCCAGGCACGTCTTGCGCCAGGCGCCAGGTGGTCCACAGCTTGGCCATGTTCTGCGGCTGGTTGGTCTGGATGCGTGCGCCGGCGGCATTGCGGATGCGGCTATGCGCATAGCTGGCCGTCAGCTGCCAGTCGGGGCGCAACTGGCCCGATACTTCCGCCTCGAAGCCGCGCGTGGTGGCGCCCTTGACCGTGTGATAGGCGTAGGAGCCGCCGCCCGTGCCGATGATCCAGACATTGCCCGGATCGGCTTCGGCCAGGTTTTCCTGCTTCAGCTGGAAGAGGGCGGCGCTGGTGGTGAGCTTGCCGCCGAAGAATTCGCCCTTGGCGCCCACTTCGTAGTTCTTGCCCTCGAGCGGCGCCAGGAAGCGGCTGTTGACATCGCGCTGGCTTTGCGGCGTGAAGATGCTGGTGTAGCTGGCATAGGCCGACCAGTTTCGGCCCAGGTCGTAGACGAGGCCCGCATACGGCGTGATCTTGCCGTTTTCGCGCATCGCGTCGTACAGGTCCGTGTCGGCATCGTAGTCGCTGCGGATGTCGCGCTTCCAGTACGACAGGCGCGCGCCCAAAATCACCGACAGCGCGTCCGTCGGGCGCAGGCGCAGCGTCGAATACAGGCCGCTTTCGCGCTCCTTGTCGTACGAGCTGCCCAGGCGCGTGCCGCTGTAGTCGGGCACCGGCATGTCGCCATTCCAGGCGTGGATATTCGGCACCGCATGGTCATAGCCGGCCAGGCGCCAGCCCGGATAGATGGGGCTATTCGTCTCGAGTTCCGAGGCGCTTACGCCCAGCACCAGTTCGTGCTGGCGGCCGAAGGCCTGGAACGGTCCGCTGACGTACGCGTCGAGCGAGGTCTGTTGCGGCTTGCTGTGCCAGTTGGCCAGCCACAGCCGCATGCCGCCGCCCGTCATGCGGTCCGGGTAGCCATTGCCGGAAAAACCCTGCAAGGCGTCGTACCGGTTGCTGCTGCGGCTCACGGCCAGCTTGGCGATCCAGTCGTTGTCGAAATAATGGTCGAGCGTGGCAAACAGCATGTTCTGCTCGCGGTCATACGTGCTCCACGCGGCCGTGCCGTTCATCGAGCGGGGGAAGCGGGTCTGCGAGCCGTCGGCATAGAACATGGGGAATTCGCGGCCCGCGCCCTTGAGCTTTTCCTGCTGGTAGTTGATGCCGGCGCTGAGCACCGTCGACGGCGTCAGGTCCGCTTCGACGATGGCGTACAGCACGTCCTTTTTCTGCCGGTAGCGGTCGATGAACGAGCGCTGGTCTTCATGCGCGGCGACGAGGCGCGCGCGTACCTTGCCGTCCGCCGTCAACGGCGTCGAGACGTCGCCTTCGATGCGGTAGCGGTCCCATGATCCCAGCTGCGCGCCGGCCGTGGCGGCAAAAGCGCGGCCCGGGCGCTTGCGCACCAGGTTGACGGCGGCCGACGGGCTGCCCGTGCCGCTGATCAGGCCCGTGGCGCCGCGGATGATTTCCACGCGGTCATAGATGGCCATGTCGTAGGTGCGCGCTTCCAGGTTCTTGCTGGTCGGGATGCCGTCGAACATGTACGACGTCACTTCGAAGCCGCGTGAAAATACCTGGTCGTATTCGCGCGTGCTCGACGAATGGTCGACCGTGATGCCGGGTGCCTGCACCAGCACGTCCTGCAAGGTGCGCAAGCCCTGGTCGTCGATCTGCTGGCGCGTGATGACGCTGACGGCCTGCGGCGTTTCGCGCAGCGACAGGTTCAGGCGCGTGGCGCTGGTCAGGCCCGCGTAGCCGCGCTTGCCTTCCGTGGTGCCGTCGCGCAGGGCGCTGGAGCTGACGGCCACTTCGTCCAGGGTGGCGGCAATCGGCGCGCCGGTCGATGCGGCACCCGCCTTGCGCAGCACGTAGCTGCGTTCCCCGCTGGGCAGCGCCTCGAGGCCCGTGCCGGCCAGCAGGCGGGCCAGTGCCTGCGGCACCGTGTAGCTGCCGCTCAGGCCCGGCGTGCGTACGCCTTGCAGCAGTTCGGCCGCCGCGCCCACGCTCACTTTTGCTTCGATGGCAAAGCTGGCGATGGCGGCGGACAGTTCGCCTGCCGGCACGTGGAAGACCGTTTGCGCGGCGGCTGGCGCGGTGGCATCGGCCGCCATGGCCGGCGCTTGCGCCAGCGACAGCAGGATCAAGGCGCTGCCGATGGCGCGCGCGAGGGGAGTCAAACGGGGTGGGTGCATGGTCTGGCCTTTCCGGTGAGTGTCGTTGTAAGGTATCGTTGTAATACCCTCAGGACAGGTCACGGCGAAAAAAAGGGCCAACTTTTAACAATTATTTTTTGCGGGCCGCGATGGTGGCCCAGTACGGGGTGCGGTACAGCACGTCGACGGGCAGCATGCGCGCCAGGCTGTCCAGCACGGCGCCCGTGTCGTCGAGCTGGAAGGCGCCCGACAGCCGCAAGCCCGCCACTTGCGGCTCCACGCGCAGCAGGCCGGGGCGGTAGCGTGACAATTCGGCAGCGAAGGTATCGAGGCGCATGTCCTGCACCGCCAGCATGCCGCGCGCCCACGCATCGGCTTGCAGCGGCGCCGGCGTGGGCAGGCCCGCGTGATTGGCGTCGAAGCGGCTGTGCTGGCCCGCCACGAGCGTGCGGACGGTGGCCGATGCCGCGTGCGGCGTGATTTCCACCGCGTGTTCGAGCACCGTCACGCGGCTGCCGTCGTCGTCGACGCGCACGGTAAAGCGCGTGCCCAGCGCGCGGATGCGGCCATGGCAGGTGGCGACGATGAAAGGGCGGCTGCCCGCATGGTCGGGGCGCGTCTGCACCAGCACTTCGCCGCGGCGCAGCGTCAGCCGTCGTTCGCCGGCGCCATACGCCACGTCGACGGCGCTGTCCGTGTTGAGCACCACGGTGCCGCCATCGGGCAGCGAGACTTCGCGCCGTTCGCCCACGCCGCTGCGGTAATCGGCCAGCATGTCGTGGCGCACCAGCAGCCAGGCGGCGGGCGCCGCCATCAGCGCCAGCAGCACTTGCACTGCCACGCGGCGCTGCGGCCGGCGCAGCACGGACACGGCCAGGTCCGGCGGCAGCATGCCTGCCGTCTGGCTTACCTGCCGCACCCGGTTCCAGGCGCGCGCGTGTTCCGGGTCGCGTGCACGCCACTGGGCGCTGGCTGCCAGGTCGTCCGGCGTGGCCTGGCCCGACTGCTCCAGCAAATACCATTCGACGGCCTGGCGCGCCACCTTGCGCGACAACGGTGGATATGGCGAAGTGGCCGCGCTCATGCCGGCAAGTCCTGCGCCAGCAGCACGCATTCGGTCAGCGCCTCGGCCATGTAGCGTTTCACGGAGCGCTCGCCGATGCCCAGCTGCGCGGCGATGTCCGCATAGGCATGGCCTTCGATCTGCGCCATGATGAAGACGGCGCGCACCTTCGGTTTCAGGCCGTCGAGCATGGCGTCGACCGCTTGCAGCGCCTGCAGGATTTCCGCGCGCTGCTCGGTCGATGGCACGTGCTGTTCGGGCAGGGCGGCCAGCGCGACCAGCCACGCGCGTTCCAGCGACTGGCGGCGCAAGTGGTTGATCAGCAGATGTTTGGCGACGGTCGCCAGATAAGCCTTGGGCGCGCGCAGGGCCGGCGTTTGCGGCTGCATGGGCGCGCCGGCCAGCAGGCGCGCGAAGGTATCGTGCATCAGGTCGGCCGCTTCGGCAGCATTGCCCAGGCGCCGCTGCAGCCAGTGCGCCAGCCAGCCGTGGTGCGCGCGGTAATGGCTTTCCAGCTGCGTGGACAGCAGGGGTGGCATGGCCATGATAATTACAGCACTGCCAGCGTGACAGCGGCCAGCAAGGCCGCCACGCCGATGATGCGCGCCAGGCGCATGGCCTGGTGGGGTGCATACGGCAGCAGCCAGATCAGCAGCAAGCCGCAGCCCGTCAGGCTGCCGACCCAGTAGACGAGGCCATAGCCGCCGCCGGCGATGTGCATGGCCCAGGCCAGGGCCGCCGCCAGCGCCAGCCAGCCTGCCCACTGCAGGCGGCGGCGCAGCGGCGCGGGCGGTTCGGCGCCGCGTCCGTGCAGGTCGGCGTAGTGGCGGTCCATGGCCAGGCACAGCGAGGACAGGCCCGCATAGCACAAGGCAAAGACGAGGAAGTTCGACAGCAGCTCCATCACGCGGCCTCCATCGTCTGCGCCGGTTGTACTGGCGCCGCCTTGGCCGCTTTCACGGGCAGCGGTTTCAACTTGAACGCCGCATACGCGAGGCCCAGGCCCAGCACCAGCACCACCAGGTCGAAGGCGGCCACCGCCACGGGGCCACGGCCCAGGAACAGCGTGACGCCCAGGTGCGAATCGGTGGTAAAGACGTTCAGCACGGGCAGCGACGCCAGCAGGAAGGCGCCGGCGGCCAGCTGCATTCGCCACATGGCGCGCGACGGGCGCAGCTGGGCGATGATGGCAGCCAGGGCCCAGGCGCCGAAGAAGCAGGCGATTTCCTCTTGCGGCCGGTCTTCCATCGCCACCGGCAGCAGGCGGTTGGCCCAGAAGTAGGCGCCGAAGGCGATCGGGATGCCGGCGATGGTGCCGATGTTGAGCGCCTCGACCAGGCGCAGGCCGAAGCTGGCGCGCTTGCCGGCGGCCAGCGCCTTGGCCTGCTTCTGGCGCGTCTTGACGGCCCACAGCAGGGCGCCCGTGGCGACCATGGCGCAGCCGGCCAGGCCGGACAGGAAGAACAGGGCGCGCAGCAGCGGGCCGCCGAAATGCGCGACGTGCAGTCCCACCATCACGCCTTGCGTGGCGGCGGCGCCTGGCTGTGCGTCGCCATCGGTCGACAGCAGCTTGCCGGAAACGCCATCGAATTCCATCGATGGCTGTTTCGATGACATGTCGCGCCCGCCCGCGCGCGTCAGTGAAATGGTGGCGTTGGCGTCGCCCGGGTGGCTGACGGAGATACGCTCGACCTTGCCGCCGCCCCAGTGCTGTTCCGCCTGGCGCACGAGGGGCGCGAGCGCCGTCAGCGGGGCGGCCACGCCGGCCGGCTTGCTGTCGCCCGAGCGGCCGGGAAACGCCTCGGCGAAGAACGCGTCCTTGTCGCCCTTGTAGGCGGCCGTGGCGCCCGATGGCATGTACAGGAACATCAGGGTGACCAGGCCCGTGTAGGTGATCATGATGTGGTAGGGCAGGGCCAGCACGGCCGTCACGTTGTGCGCATCGAGCCATGAGCGCTGGCCTTTTTTCGGCCGGAAGGTAAACAGGTCCTTGAAGATGCGCTTGTGCGTGACGATGCCGCTGATGATGGAAACGAACATGAACATGGCGCAGAAACCCACGATCCAGCGGGCCCAGATAGCCGGCATGTAGTGCAGGTCGAAGTGCAGGCGGTAGAGGAATTCGCCGCCCCGCGTCTCGCGCGGCTTGGACAGCACCTCGCCCGTGGCCGGATCGGCTTTTTCGCTATGAAAATTGCCGCGCCGTCCGCGTTTCTTTTCGCCCGGTTGCGATGGCTTGCTCCAGCCCAGTTGCGTGGCGGGGCTGCGCTCGCCGGGCAGGCTGATGAACCAGCGCGTGGCGCCCGTGGCCCGCTCTTCCATCGCTTTTTGCGCGACCTTGGCCGCTTCCTCGGTGCTCACCTGGCTGGCGGCGGCGCCATGCAGTTCGGGCTGCATCCACAAGGTGATTTCATTGCGGTAGTAGCTGGCCGTGCCGGCGCAAAACACCAGCAGCAGGATCCAGCAGACGAGCAGGCCGGACCAGGTGTGCAGCCATGCCATCGACTGGCGGAAACCTTCTTTCATGCGAGACTCCAGGATAGTGCGTCCATCCATTGCAGGATGGCGGCGATGACGGCGGCCGGCATCAGAAGGCCCAGCCAGGCGCGCAGGGCGCTGCGCGTGGCGAATACCCACATCACGGCGCAGGTGTAGATGGCAAACGACAGCAGGGTGGCTGTCATGACGGCTTCGGAACGGGCCATGGGCAGGCTTACCGACAGCAGCATGGTGACCAGCGCGGCCAGCACATAGCCGCCGACGATGGCCGCCACGCTGCGCGAGGCCACGCCGAGACGGTAGACCACGCCGGCGGACAGCCGCAGGCGCGGCATCTTAATGATGGCTGGCGCTTGCATGGTCAGTCGTGATCCTTGCTGGGGGGGACGGCCGTGCCGGCCGGCAGCGGCGTCACGCCTTGCGGCTGCACCAGGCTCAGGGTGGTCACAAACATCACCTTGTCATACACTTGCGCGCCGCGCTGGCCGGCCGTCTTGTCCGTGTGCTGCACTTCCAGCACATAGGTGCCTTTCCAGGGCAGCGGGAAGCTGACCAGGCCTTGCGCATCGCTCCACGCTTCCTTGCCCCAGCCCGACTGCACCACGGCGTTGACCTTGGCTTGCGCCAGCGGCTTGCCCTGGTAGCTGACCTGGAACTGGCCTGGTTTGCCGGTCGGCACGAGGTCCAGGGTCAACGCTGGCGTCTGCGCCTTGCCGTCGGCGATCAGGCGCGCGGCCGGGACCCACACGGTGCGCGTGGCCTTGCCATCTTTTTTCTCTTCCCACGACGGGTAGTTGTCTTCTTCGACGATGATGCTTTCGCCGGCGCCCACCTTGCCATTGAGGAGGAACGCGCCGGCCGTCTTGCTTGCCTGCAGCGGCTGCGCGCCCTTGGCCGATACCCACGTCACGTTCTTGATGCTGAACTTGTCGAGCAGGCCGGGCGACGCTTCGCGCAGGTTGTCGCCGAATTCGCCGAAGTAGACGCTGGCCGTTTTGCCGTCCTGCTGCAGCCAGATCTGGTGCGCGCTGGCGCTGCCGGATGCGATGGCCGCGCCCAGCAGGGCGGTGGCGAGGGCGCCGAGGCGCGCGATGGAAGTGATGTGCATGGTGTATCCCTTATCTTGTTATGTGAATGGAAAATCGGCTCGTATCGTGCTTCAGTACTGGTAGCGCAGGTTCAGCGCCACGTTGCGCGGCTCGCCGTAATAGCCGCCGTTATAGAAGCCCACGCGGCGGAAATACGTCTTGTCGAACAGGTTGTTGACATTCAGGCTGGCCGACAGTTTCGGGCTGATCTGGTAGCGCGCCATCAGGTTGGCCAGCACGTAGCTGCCCTGGCTGACCCGGATCTTGCTTTTGTTCGGCAGGGTGGCTGTCGTGTAGATCTCGTTCTGCCAGTTCAAGCCGCCGCCGACGGTGACGTTTTGCAGCTCGCCCGGCAGGCGGTAGGTGGTCGAGACGCGCAGCATATTGGTCGGCTGGATGGTGTTGGTCACCACGCCCTTGCCCGTCTTCGATTTGTTGTGCGTGTAGCCGGCGAACAGCTGCCAGCCGCTCAAGGGGCTGCCCGACACTTCCGCTTCGTAGCCTTTGCTTTTCGTGCCCTTGCCCGAAGAGACATAGGGACGGCTGCCATCGGGCAGCACGAAGGTCAGCGGCACCGATTTGTCTTCCTCGCCCAGGTTGTCCTGCTTGGCTTCATACACGGCGAACGAAGCATTCACGGCGCCGTCGAAGAATTCGCTCTTCACGCCCGCTTCCACGTTGCTGCCCGTGATCGGGTCGAGGAAGGCGTTGTTCTTGTCCTTCAGGTTTTGCGGCTTGAACAGGTCCGTGTAGCTGGCGTACAGCGAGGTGCTCTTGCTCACGTCGAGCACCACGCCCGCATACGGCGTGACGACGTCGTCCGTCTTGTAGGCGGAGCTGCGCTTCACGAAACGGCCCTGGGTGTCGATGCGGTCGTTATATGTTTCCCAGCGCGAGACGCGTGCGCCGGCCAGCACCTTGAAGTTGTCCGTGACGTTGATGCGCGTGGCGATGAAAGCGCCCGACTGCTTGGTGGTGGCGATGTCGCGCGCGCCCGTGCGCGTCAGTACCGGCTCGGGCACGTCGCCCGTCCAGTGGCGGAAGTCGGGGATGGTGGTGGCGTAGGGCAGCGGATCGGGCAGCAAGGTTTCATTCGTCGTGCCGGTGCGCTTCCAGCCGTTCACGCCCAGCACCAGGTCGTGCTGGCGGCCGAACAGGGTGAAGGCGCCATTGGCCGACAGGTCGAAGTTGTCCTGCTTTTCATCGTAGGGGAAGGCGCCGCTCCAGACTTCCAGGCCGCTGCCGTCGCGGTTGGGAAAGCCGCTGCCACCGTAGAACAGCTTGCCGTTCGAGGAGCTGTCCAGGCGGCCGTAGGCAGCCTTGATCTTCCAGTCATTGGCGAAGCGGTGCTCGAGGTAGACGTATTTGTTTTCGAATTCACGCTCCCAGCTGCTCCACTTGGCCGCCATGTTGAACGAGCGGGGCATGTTGGCCGAGGTGCCGTCCGAGAAGAACAGGGGCGTGGTGCCCCAGCTCGTGCCTTTCGGCGTATTCTTTTGATAGTCGATGCCGGCCGTCAGCAGAGTGTCCGGCGTCAGGTCCGCCTCGACGATGACGGCGCCCACCAGCTTGCGTTCCTTGTACAGGTCCATATAGGAATGGCGGTTCTGGCCTGCCACGACGACTCTTCCGCGGATGCTGCCGTCGGCGTTCAGCGGCGCGCTGATGTCGCCTTCGAGGCGGACTTTGTTCCACGAACCCACGGTCAGGCCGGCCGAGGCGGCGAACTCCTTGCCTGGACGCTTGTGCAGCATGTTGATGGTGGCCGACGGGTCGCCATTGCCGCTGACCAGGCCCGTGGCGCCGCGCACGATTTCGATGCGGTCATAGATGGCCGTGTCGAACAGCGCATTGCTGCCGGAATTGACGGCCACGCCGTCGATCTGGTAATTGCCGATGGAAAAGCCGCGCGTCGAAAAGCTCGTGCGTTCGCTGTCGTTTTCCTGCACCGTCACGCCCGTCGATTGCACCAGCACCTCGGCCAGGCTGTTCAGCCCCATGTCGTCCATGCGCTGGCGCGTCACCACGGAAATCGATTGCGGCGTTTCGCGGATGGACAGACCCATGCGCGTGGCCGTGGCCATCTGCTTGGTGGTGTAGGAACCCGTGTGCTCGGTCGACGCCTTGTCTTGCTGGGCCTGCACCTTGATTTCGCTCAAGGTGGCTTCTTCGGGCTTGGCGGGTGCTTCCGCTGCCAGGGCCGCGCCAGCGCCCAGCGCCGCCGTCAGCAAGGCCGAATGCACGGCGATGGCCAGCGGGCGCATGGCAACCTTGGAAATGGGTGGGGAAAACGGGCCGGCAACCATGCCGGCCAGCGAACGTGCTCGCGCCATGAAACATCCTTCTTCTCGTGCGCCTGCCGTTGTGCGGCACACAGGTATTGATAGGGAAAGGCTTGCTTGGCGTAGTGCCTGGCTGGCGCAGCGTGTCATCCAGCTGCGCACCAGCCGGTGACTGGGAGCAGACTCTGGTGAGAGTCTAAATGTGAATGAGAACTATTCTTATTATAGTGCTGGGTTGCGAGACATGCAAGAGTGAGCTGCGGCATTGCCGCAGCCAGCGTAAGCGGTTTACCGCACCGTGGCAGACGTACAACGCTTTGCCGCCAGCCGCGCATGCGTTAACATGCAAAGTTAACATGGAGGCAAGATGGCTATTCAAATCATCAATACGGCGCCGATAGCCGGCCAGCGGCCAGGCACGTCGGGCCTGCGCAAGAAAGTGGGCGTGTTCAGCCAGCCGCAATACCTGGAAAATTTCGTGCAGAGCGTTTTTGACACGCTCGGCGACTGCCGCGGCCAGACCCTGGTGCTGGGCGGCGACGGGCGTTACTACAACCGTGCGGCCATCCAGACGGTGCTGCGCATGGCGGCCGCGCACGGCTATGCGCGCGTGCTGCTGGGGCAGGGCGGCATCCTGTCGACGCCGGCCGTCAGCTGCGTGATCCGCAAGCAGGGCGCGAGCGGCGGCATCATCCTGTCGGCCAGCCATAACCCGGGCGGCCCCGATGGCGATTTCGGCATCAAGTACAACATCGCCAGTGGCGGCCCGGCGCCCGAAAAGGTCACCGAAGCCATGTTTGCGCGCACGCAGGCTATCACCGAATACCGGATCAGCGACGCTGCCGATATCGACCTCGATACCCTGGGCACCGTGCGCATCGAGCAGATGACGGTCGAAGTGATCGATTCCGTCGCGGACTACGCGGAACTGATGCAGCAGCTGTTCGATTTCGACGCCATCCGCGTCCTGTTCGCGGGCGGCTTGCGCATCTGCTTTGACGGCATGCACGCCGTCTCCGGCCCGTATGCGACGGCCATCCTGGAAGGCATGCTGGGCGCGCCGAAGGGCAGCGTCATCAACGGTCTGCCCCTGGAAGACTTTGGCGGCGGCCATCCGGACCCGAATCCCGTCAACGCGCAGGAATTGATTACGCGCATGGCCAGCGACGATGCGCCGGACTTTGGCGCCGCCTCCGATGGCGACGGCGACCGCAACATGATCGTCGGCCGACGCTTCGACGTGACACCCTCGGACAGCCTGGCGATTTTGGCCGCCAACGCCAGCGTGGCGCCCGGCTACCGCGCCGGTTTGTCCGGCATCGCCCGCTCCATGCCCACGTCGGGCGCGGCCGACCGGGTCGCTGGCGCGCTGGGCATCCCGTGCTACGAGACGCCGACGGGCTGGAAGTTCTTCGGCACCCTGCTCGACGCCGGCATGGCCACCTTGTGCGGCGAAGAAAGCTACGGCACGGGCTCGAACCACGTGCGGGAAAAGGATGGCCTGTGGGCCGTGCTGTTCTGGCTCAACCTGCTGGCAGAGAAGAAGCAATCGGTGGAAGACATCGTGCGCGCGCACTGGGCCATGTATGGCCGCAACTACTATTCGCGCCACGACTACGAAGACATCGACAGCGCTTGCGCGGCGCAGCTGATGGAGGCCGTGCGCGGCCAGCTGGCCGCCTTGCCGGGCCAGGTCGTCAATGGCTACACGGTGGCGCTGGCCGACGACTTCAGCTACACGGACCCCGTCGACGGCTCCGTGGCCACGCAGCAGGGCATCCGCATCATCATGACGGACGGCGCGCGCATCGTGCTGCGCCTGTCCGGCACGGGCACCGAGGGAGCCACCCTGCGTTTGTACCTGGAGCGCTACGAAGCCGATCCGGCCCGGCACGATATTCCCACCCAGGAAGCGTTGGCGGGGCTGATCGCGGTGGCGCAGCAGGTCGCGCAGATCCGCGAGCGCACGGGGCGCGATGCGCCCACGGTGACGACCTGACAAATACAACCTTCAAACTGTCATTTCGATTTACAGTTTGAGGGTTGTATTATGAATTTACAGCGTTTGGGTTGTATTTTTAAAATACAGCCTATGACTTGTATCTTGTTTGATTGCTTCTATACTATGAGCTAACCGTCCGGAGTTACCTCATGCGCTACCCCATCAAAACCCTGCAGCAACTACGCCCTTTGCTGATCAGCTACCGCAAGCAGGCTGGACTTACCCAGCAAGCCCTGGCGGAGCGGCTTGGCGTGACACAGCAAAGTTACGCGCAGATCGAAGCCAATCCTGCTTCGACCAGCGTCGAGCGCCTGTATCTGATATTGCGCCTGCTTGGTGTGGAGATGGAATTGGCAAGTGCCGATGCTATCCCCGCGTCCAGAGGTAGCATGGGGGGAATGCGGCCGGAAAAAATCGTTCCCCCATCCGGGGAGAAGGACGTCTGGTAAGTCATGGGAAGAAAAGCACATGCGCAACGCCTGAACGTCTGGCTGAACGGTACGCCTGTCGGCTGTTGGGATGCCATGCCAGGCAAATCCTCGTTCACGTATTTCGATACGTGGCTCGATGACGAGGCCGGACGACCATTGTCGCTCTCCATGCCCTTCAAGCCGCACAACGAGGCTTACCGGGGCGCCGTGGTCCAGCATTACTTCGATAATCTGTTGCCCGACAGTGAACCGATCCGGCGCCGTCTGGCCTTGCATTTTCATACCGACGGTATTGAACCGTATCAACTGCTTGCAGCAGTCGGGCGAGACTGTGTCGGTGCGATCCAGTTGCTGCCGCCCGGTGAAACGCCGGTGGATCTGTTTTCCATTACAGGCGAGCCGCTCGATGCGGCGGGCGTCGCCGGCATCTTGCGCAATACTCTTGCCGAGAAACCTTTTGGGCACGGGACAGAAGCGGATGAGCTGCGCTTGTCGATTGCCGGTGCTCAGGAAAAAAGCGCCTTGCTGTGGCATCAAGGCCAATGGCACCGACCCACGGGCAACACTCCCACTACGCATATCTTCAAATTGCCGATGGGGCTGGTGGGCAATATGCAGGCCGACATGCGCACCTCGGTGGAAAATGAATGGCTGTGCTCGCAAATCATGCATGCTTTCGGGCTACCTACGGCCTCCTGCTCGATCCAGACCTTCGATGGGCTGAAAACCCTGGTGGTCGAACGTTTCGACCGCCGCCTTTCGCATGACGGCAGCTGGATAATACGATTGCCGCAGGAGGATTTTTGCCAGGCTACCGGCACCTCGCCGTTGCGGAAATACCAGGCCGATGGGGGGCCAGGGATTACCAGGATCATGGAGATTTTGCTCGGTTCCGCACAAGCTGAAAGTGATCGACAACGGTTTTTCAAAACGCAGCTCATTTTCTGGCTGCTGGCAGCCACCGATGGACATGCCAAGAACTTCAGCATCGTTCACCTGCCCCATCGCCAATTCCAGGCAACCCCGCTGTATGACATCTTGTCCGCCCATCCGATCATCGGCAATGGCGCGCATCAGCTTGCGTATCGGCGCGCGAGGCTGGCCATGGCGCTGCGCGGAGCGGGAAATCACTATCACATCGACGAGATCCAGCGCCGCCATTGGTCCAGCCATGCCCGGCAAGTCGGCCTGGGCGCGGCCGTTGCCGAACATATCATCGAAGAGGTATTGGCCAGCGTGGATGACGTCATCGCTCAAGTCAGTGCGCTTCTGGCGCAGGATTTCCCCGCTGATGTAGCCGCATCCATTTTCGATGGATTGCGGCGGTCAAGCAAACGGCTGCGCGAGATGCCGGCCTGAATAGTACGACTGGAAATAAAAAAAGCGCCCGACCATTGCTGGCGGACGCTTTGTCAATTCAGTTACTTACATCACGCCTTGCCCGGCACCACCGCCTGGCGGTAGTTGTCGACCATCTTGTAGCGCTTCGCATATAGGCCGAAGGCCAGCATGGCCACGGCGGCGAAGGCGGCGAAGAAGAACATCTGGAAGGCCGTCACACTGATGCCGCTTTCGGCGATCTTGCCGATCACGCCTTCGTTCATGACGCTGCGGTTGACGATCAGCACCCACAGGTTGCCCACCGTCGTCGACAGATTCCAGAAGCTCATGATGGCGCCCTTCATCGAGACGGGCGCCTGGCTGTAGGCAAACTCCAGCCCCGTCGCCGAGACCAGCACTTCGCCGAACGTCAACAGCGCGTACGGCAGGATTTGCCACATGATGGAGACGGCGCTGCCGCTGTCGAGGGCCAGTTGCAGCAAGCCGATGACGATCCACGCCAGCGAGGAAAAGCCGATACCGGCCGTCATGCGGCGCAGGGCCGTCGCTTCCCAGCCGAAGCGGTTCAGCATCGGGTACAGCACCAGGTTGTTGAACGGGATCAGGAGCATCACCAGCATCGGGTTCAGCGCCTGCATCTGCGCCGGCAGGAACCAGCTTGGTTTTTCCATGGTGTTCGCCTGCACGATCCACGTCGAGGCCTTCTGGTCGAACAGCGAGAAGAACGGCGTGACGAGGGCGAAGATGACGAGGATGCGCAGCACGGCGCGCACGCCTTCGACGGCTTCGTCAGGGTGGATGCCGCGTGCGCGTTCCAGCTGCATGGCCGTGCCGATGCTGCCGAAGGCCAGCAGCAATACCAGCGCGGTACACGCGGAAATCACGAAGCCCCATTCGGGAATGCTGTAGAACGCATACAGGGCGCCGATCACGCCGACGTAGGCCACGTACAAGCCGGGACGCGAACCGCCATCGACGCGGGCCAGCAGGGCCGTGCGGGCCACGCGGGTAAACGAATCGGGGTTCGGCGGCGCTGGCGGCACGTGCACGTATTTCTTGGCACCCATCCAGAAGACGATGGTGGCGGCCAGCATCATCAGGCCGGGGATGCCGAAGGCGATCGACGGGCCATACTTTTTCAGGAACAGCGGCATCAGCAGCGAGGCGAAGAAGGAGCCGAAGTTGATGATCCAGTAGAACAGGTCGAAGACCAGCTTGGCCTTGTGCTTGTTGGTCTGGTCGAACTGGTCGCCGACAAACGAGGCCACCAGCGGCTTGATGCCGCCGGAACCGAAGGCGATCAGGAACAGGCCGAAATAGAAGCCGTTGACGCTGTTTTCAAACAGGGCCAGACAGGCATGGCCGGCGCAATACACGAGGCTGAGCCAGAAGATGGTGTTGTATTTGCCGAAGAAGCGGTCGGCCAGCCAGCCGCCCAGCAGCGGGAAGAAGTACACGCCGATGACGAAGGTGTGGAACACGTGCTTGGCTTCGCCCGTGCGCTGGTCGATCGGGATCATCAGCAGCAAGGTGCTGATGAGGAATGGCGTCAGGATGTTGCGCATGCCATAAAAGCTGAAGCGTTCGCAGCCTTCGTTGGCGATGATGTACGGTATTTGCCGGGGCATTTTGCCCGTGGCGGTTTGTGTCTCGGCCGATGACATTGGCTCTCCCCAAGTTTTTTTTGTAAGCCGCGATGCTAAGGCCTGCCGCGTTTGCTTGCAACAGAAAAAACGGCCTGTCCGCTATTTCGCAGGGATTTGTAAGGTATTGATTTTCATAAAGACATTACTTTCGGCACTTGCACGGGCAGGGCGGGGCAGTAATAGTTGCATTTGCAGCATGCCATCCGATGCGGGACCGTCCGCCAGGGTAAAACCGCAGCCCAGGTACAGGGTCAATGCCGCGTTGTTGTCCTGTGCCACGGCCAGGCGCACGCGGGCCAGTTCGGGCACGCCGCAGGCGTGCGCGATGGCTGCCTGCACCAGTTGCCGTCCCGCGCCGCAGCCGCGTGCCTGCGGTGTCACGTACACGTTCCACAGGCCGGCCTTGTCATGCACGACGGCAATCGGTTCGCGGCGCAGGCCGGCAATGCCGATCAATTGTTCCTTGTCGAAAGCGCCAAATATTATTTGGTACGATGTGGCGCGCAAGCGCTCGGCTATCCGTGCCAAGGGCAAGCCGCTTTCCGCCGCATGCGTGGTGCAGAAGGCGGCGGGCAGTTCGGCGATGCCGGCCAGGCGCAGCGCGCGGTAGGCGCAGGCGTCGTCTGGCGTGAGGGAGCGGACAATGATGGCGGGCATGTGGCCGAGTATCGGGCTTCGATGCCAGAAAGTAAAGCTTGCGCTGCAACGCCAGCGTCTCGCCGCAGGGGACGCCCGCGTGGAGCGTTACTGCGGCGCGATGCGCTGCATGGGCGCGTTGTCCTTGCGCCATTGTTCCAGGGTGATCAGGTCGCCGCTGGCGATGTCGTCGACGAGGATGCGCTTGCCGTCGGGCGTGACGACGAAACTTTCCCAGCGGTGCGCCGCATCGGGCGTGCTTTCGAAAAAGCTCAGCTGATAGCAGGCGACGCCATCGACGAGGCGCGTCTCGGGCGACGTTTCCATTACGGCGCCGTGCGCGCGGCCGCCCGAGGCCTTTTCGATATGCGCCGACCAGGCCTTGATTTCCGGCAAAGCCAGCAAGGCATCGACGGCGCGCGCGTTCTGCTCTTGCGCCGTCGTCTGGTTGCTCGCGGCAGGGGCATGGTCACCATGCGGCGCGGATTGCTGGTGCAGGTAGAAAGCGCCGAGCCCGGCGGCCAGCAAGCCGGCCAGGATGCCGGCGATGATGGTGGTTTTGGAAGAAGAGGCGCGTGGCGGCATGATGGTGGGATGAGAAAGAAAGACGATGGCGGCCATGCTAAAGCAAAACGGGCAGGCGGGCAATCGCCGGGCTTGCCAACGGGTTTGCCAAACGGGTTTGCCAAATTCATAGACGAAAAAAAGCCACCTTCCGTAGAAGGTGGCTTTCGGGGCCGCCGGGGAGGGGCTGACAGCTTTTGGTCTGCCAGCCCTGTCCCGGCGTATGCGGCCAGTCGTGCCGTCGCCTGCGCGACTGGCCGCCGGACATTACATCATGCCGTCCATGCCGCCCATGCCGCCCATACCACCCATGCCGCCGCCCATGCCGCCGCCTGCTTTGTCGTCAGCGATTTCGCAGACCATGCAGTCGGTCGTCAGCATCAGCGAAGCGATCGAAGCGGCGTTTTGCAGTGCCGAACGGGTCACTTTGGCTGGGTCCAGAACGCCCATTTCAACCATGTCGCCATACGTGCCGTTGGCAGCGTTGTAGCCGTAGTTGCCCGTGCCAGCCAGTACGGCTGCCACGACGACCGAAGCTTCTTCGCCAGCGTTTTGCACGATCATGCGCAGTGGCTCTTCCATTGCGCGCAGGACGATCTTGATACCAGCGTCTTGATCAGGATTGTCGCCCTTGACCGTGATGTTGGCGCGTGCGCGCAGCAGGGCTACGCCGCCGCCTGGCACGATGCCTTCTTCCACGGCAGCGCGGGTAGCGTGCAGTGCATCTTCAACGCGGGCTTTTTTCTCTTTCATTTCGACTTCGGTGGCTGCGCCAACCTTGATCACGGCAACGCCGCCAGCCAGTTTGGCGACGCGCTCTTGCAGTTTTTCACGGTCGTAGTCCGAGGTCGCTTCTTCGATCTGTACACGCACCTGTTTCACGCGTGCTTCGATCGAGGCAGCTTCGCCGGCGCCATCGATGACGATGGTGTTTTCTTTGCCCACTTCGATGCGTTTCGCTTGGCCCAGTTCGGCCAGGGTCACTTTTTCCAGGGTCAGGCCGACTTCTTCAGCGATCACTTGGCCGCCGGTCAGGACAGCGATGTCTTCCAGCATGGCTTTGCGGCGGTCGCCGAAGCCAGGGGCTTTCACTGCGCAGGTTTTCAGGATGCCGCGGATGTTGTTCACAACCAGGGTCGCCAGCGCTTCGCCTTCGATGTCTTCTGCGATGATCAGCAGTGGACGGCCAGCTTTTGCGACTTGTTCCAGTACCGGCAGCAGGTCACGGATGTTCGAGATTTTCTTGTCGCACAGCAGGACGAATGGGCTGTCCAGTACGGCAACTTGTTTCTCTGGGTTGTTGATGAAGTATGGCGACAGGTAGCCGCGGTCGAACTGCATGCCTTCAACGATGTCCAGCTCGTCGTTCAGCGACTTGCCGTCTTCCACGGTGATGACGCCTTCTTTACCGACTTTTTCCATCGCTTCAGCGATACGCTCGCCGATCGAGTAGTCCGAGTTCGCCGAGATCGCGCCAACTTGGGCGATTTCTTTGGTCGTGGTGCAAGGACGGGCGATTTTCGCCAGTTCTTCGACGGTGGCTGCAACAGCTTTGTCGATACCGCGCTTCAGGTCCATCGGGTTCATGCCGGCGGCAACGAACTTCATGCCTTCGCGCACGATGGCTTGTGCCAGCACGGTTGCGGTGGTGGTGCCGTCGCCGGCGTTGTCGCTGGTGCGGGAAGCAACTTCCTTGACCATTTGCGCGCCCATGTTCATGAGCTTGTCTTTGAGTTCAACTTCTTTCGCTACCGACACACCATCCTTGGTGACGGTAGGGGCGCCGAACGAGCGCTCCAGAACGACGTTGCGGCCTTTCGGGCCCAAGGTGACTTTGACTGCGTTGGCGAGGATATTGACGCCTTCGACCATCTTGGCGCGCGCTGCGTCGCCGAATACTACTTCTTTAGCTGCCATGTTCAATTCTCCTGAGTTTCGGGATGTATCTGTCTACAACGTGGAAACAATTACTTGACGACGATCGCCATGATGTCTTCTTCGCGCATGACCAGCAGCTCATCGCCGTCAACTTTGACGGTTTGGCCAGCGTATTTGCCGAACAGGACGCGGTCGCCTACTTTGACATCCAGAGGACGGACTTTGCCGTCGTCGAGAATCTTGCCATTGCCTACGGCAAGGACTTCGCCTTGATCCGGTTTTTCAGCAGCTGCATCAGGAATGATGAGGCCGGACGCAGTTTTGGTTTCCTGGTCGAGGCGTTTGACGATGACGCGATCGTTCAATGGGCGCAGATTCATACAAAACTCCTTAAAGTTCAATGGATAGGTGTTGCTAAATGAATACATGCCTGGCACAGCGCCAGGCGTGCTTTCAGTGACCGCCGTTGAAAGCAGCCCGCAACGGTCAAGCAAACCCCATGTCATCGGGTGCGTGCCAGCTAGGCAGTGGTGGCATCGCGGCGTCGCCCGCCGCGTAGCGTTCCCTGCTGTTGCCCGGCAGACACCATCATGTCCTGAGGATTGCTACGAAAGAGTTTGTTAGCACTCTCTACTAACGAGTGCTAATTATAGGGACGGTAGGGGGCTTATTCAAGGGCTTATTCTCCGGGAAGATAAGCTTAGACGTTCTGCGCAGCCTGCATTTACGCAGGGTTTGCGCAAACGCAAGCCTCGTTCCCGGGCGTCAGCAACAGGCGCGACTCTAGCATGCCCGTCAGGCGAACGGCGTTCCTGTACGTACAGGAAACACAGTTTTACTATGGACTTTGATAAGATGATTGTAATTGCATATCAATATCACCATATATCGCCACCTGCACGAGAAAGCACGCCATGCCATCGACCACTTCCCGTACCGCCCTGCGCCTGTTGGGCGCCACCGTCATCGGCCTCGCCTGCCTGGGCAATGCCGTCGCGCAAACGCCCACCATCGTCGACGAGATCACCGTGGCCGCCCTGACGCCGCAGGAAAAGGAAATGCTGCTGAACGACCTGTTCAACGATCTGAACAAGGATGACGACGACCAGGAAGCGCACGTGTGGGACAACGGCGGCGACCGCGGCGTGCTGGTCAAAGTCACGTATAACTTCAGCAATTCCGGCATGACGGAGCACAGCCTGAAGGCGCATGTGTGCCGCGACTTGAAATTCATCGTCACGGCAGCTGGTAAAACGCAGGACCTGAGCCGCCGCACCTGTTCGCAGAGCAGCGGCCGCTGGGATGTGCAGGGCAAAGATCCGGCGCCCGTCGTGTATCCGCCTTTCCTGTCCGACGTCACCATCGCCAAGCTGAATGCCAAGGAAAAGCAAGCCCTGTTGACGGCCGCCGTGCGCACCTTGAAAGATGAAGAGGATGGCAAGACGCGCCAGTGGAGCAACAAGGGACTGGGCAATGCGGTACCGCTGGCGGTGCGCCTGACGCCCTCGGGCACGGACGGCAAACCTGGCAGCTACGGCCGTACTTGCCGCGATTTGACGATGGTGCTTGACGGCAAGAGCGGACAACAGACGCTGACGCGCCGCTCTTGTGAAAACCGCTATGGCGGACTCGATATCGAACCCGATTACGTCGACGAGTAAAACGCTGCCATCACGGCGCTGGCAGATGCGCGCACTTGGCGAAAAGCGCCGGAAAAAGCGTGTATTTCACGGCAACTGACCTGCATTGATGTAAATATGTGTGACAGCGGCGTGATTCGATTGACGCCCATGGAGCGTCCGCCCTATAGTGGCGGGATGATTTCCGAATTCAACGAATTATCCGACAAAATAGGCCTGCTGGCCGAAATGACCCATGCGCTGCGCCGTGAAAACGCGCAACTGCGCAAGGATAACGCCGCGCTGGCCGCCGAGAACGCCCTGTACGTGCAGCGCATGCGCGAGGCGCAGGAGCGGGTGGAAGCCTTGCTGGAAAAAATTCCCGAACTGGTGCAAGCCGGCCTGGAGCAAGCCGCTTCGGAAGCGGGCGCCTATATTGCAGAGAACGAGAAGGAAGCGTGATGCCGCGTGTCGATGTCAATATCATGGGCCAGTCCTACAGCATGGTGTGCCGCGACGGCGAAGAGCGCGCGCTGCGCGAAGCGGCGATCTATCTCGATAGCAAAATGAAAGCCATCCGCGACGCGGGCAAGGTCAAGGGCAACGACCGCATCGCCGTACTGGCCGCCCTGGGCGTGGCCGCGGAGTTCCTCTCCGTGAAGTCGCCGCAAGGTCCGCTGTCGGAATTGACGATCCTGGAAGTGAAGCAGAAAATCTCGGCCATGCACACGGTATTGGATAGCGCGCTGACGCCCCAGGAAAACCTTTTTTAAGCGTGCACGCGACGATTTGTCTTTGAGATGCGCGATCAAAGGAGTAAACTTGGGTCTACCCTGCGGTGTTCGCGATTGCCATATATTCCTTGAACCATTTATGCGCATCGGTTGCGAATTTTGTTTGATGGGAGTGAGCGTCGCTCGTTCGACGAACCCGAAATTGAACTAACGTGACCACCTTGAACCGTTTGGTTCGGGATGCCGGCATAGCGGCACAGGCGGGGCCCAATTCGCAGTAACTTGGTAGTACAACTGAAAACGGTTGCAGCATTGATGCGCAACCGTTTTTTTACGCCTGTCACTTTGATACGGAGTCTGCATGAAACAATACTGGCTGATGAAATCCGAACCCGATGAAGTGAGCATCGACGACCTGATGGCGGCGCCCCAGCACATCATGCCGTGGTTTGGCGTGCGCAATTATCAGGCGCGCAACTTCATGCGCGATGGCATGCAGCCGGGCGATGGCGTACTGTTCTATCACTCGAGCTGCCCGCAGCCGGGCGTGGCGGGCGTGGCCGAAGTGGCCAGCGGCGCGTATCCCGATCACAGCCAGTTTGAAGAGGGCGGCAAATATTTCGATCCCAAGGCCACACAGGAGCAGCCGCGCTGGATCAGCGTCGACGTGCGCGGCCTGAAGAAGACAGCATTGCTGCCCCTGTCCGAGATGCGCCAGATGCCGGAACTGGAAGACATGCTGCTGCTCAAGAAGGGCAGCCGGCTGTCGATCACGCCCGTGACGCCGGCGCAATGGAAAGTCATTACCAATAAGCTGAAAGGCTAGGCTTCGACCCGGTTGCGGCCATTCTGCTTGGCCCGGTACAGGGCCTGGTCGGCGGCGGCCAGCAATTGTTCCGGCGTCTGGCCGCCGTCACTCAGTGCCAGGCCGATGCTGGCCGTCACCAGGCCGCCGCGCGACGGCGCGTGGACGATGGCGGCCGCGGCGATCGCTTCCTGCATCTTGTGCGCCACGGCCAGCGCGCCGTCGCCATCGGTGGCGGGCAGGATGGCGGCAAACTCCTCGCCGCCGAAGCGTGCCGCCAGGTCGCTGGCGCGTGGCAGCGCCGAGTGCAGGGCGGCGGCGATCCGCACCAGGCAGGCGTCGCCGTACGGGTGGCCGAAGGTGTCGTTGAGGCTTTTGAAGAAATCGATATCGATGATCAACAGCGCCAGCCCTTGATGGTTGCGCGCGGCGCGCTGCCACTCCAGCTGCAATGTCTGGTCGAAGCAGCGCCGGTTGGCGATGCCCGTCAGGCCATCTGTCAGCGACAACTTTTCCAGTTTGTCATGCGCGGCGCGCAAGGCCAGTTCGCTTTGCATGTAGCGGCTTTGCAGGGTGGCCGAGCGCAGCGCGTGGACCAGCAGCGCGACGAACAGCGACGCCGCCGCCAGGTAGAAATGCGCGCGCATGACGGCAAAGCCCAGGCCCAGCAGGGCGGCCGTAAAGAAGATGGGACTGAAATTGTCGATCAGCAGGGTCAGCTTTTGCGGGGCTTGCTGCGCCTGTGTACTTTCGGCCGCGGACTGCGCCGCCGTGACGCGCGTGGCCAGCAGCACCAGCAGCAGGAACGGCAGGCTCGGCAGCACTTCGCTCCATGCTTGCGTCACGCCATGCAAGGTCAGATAGTTATACGCGGCCGCGCAGCCCGCGTAGCACCATAAAAACACCGTCAGCAACAGGTAAAAGCGGCCTTGTCCGCCATCGCGGCGGTGCGCCAGCAGGCGCAGCGAAGCGCAACAGGCCAGGACCAGGTTTTCCACGTTGTAGGTCAGTACCAGCAGGCTGGCGGGAATCGGCGCGATCGAGCGCTGGTCGAATGGCGACACGGAAAAGATGGCTGTATAAGCCAGGTAGGCCGCCAGCAGCACTTGCACGGCATCGAGCCATTGCAAGGTGCGCGAGCGATGGTTGTGCGTTACGGACGAGATGGCCAGCAGCAGGGGCGCGCCATACATGAAATAGGCGAAATCGGAAAAATACGTGGCGTCGGAGGCCACTTGTCCGCTCAGATCCTGCCAGGCCGACAATGTCATGCCCGTGCTCCAGAACAGCATGGCCACGGCGAACAGGGCCCAGCCTGTCCTGGCGGCGCCTGCCGCGCTGACGTAGGCGCAGCGGCAACAGGCGGCCAGCGCCAGCAGGGGCGAGACAATACTGAATGCATAGCTGACGTACGGCGCGTGCGTGCCGGCCCAGGCCGTCAAGGCCAGCTGCGCCAGCACATAGCTGGCACCCAGCGCAATCGAGTACGTCAGTTGTTGTCCGGCAGGCGGCATGGCAAGGCACTCCCCGGTAGCGGCATGTGAAAACGATGATACCGAGATGTCAACAGCAAGTCTATTCCGCGAGGAAATTTAATTGTGTTGAGGGAAATGTTGCCGGGAGGCGGGGGAGGGAAAGTGGCGCGCCTGCCTGGCGCGCCACCTGGGAACAGCGGTTTTACGTGTTGGCCGGGCGGACCTTGGTGGGCGGCGTGCCCATCACCTGGCTTTTATATGCCCACACCAGCAGCGCGATGGCGCCGACGATCATCGGCAGGGACAGCATCTGGCCTGACGTGATCGGCACGCCCAGCCACACGACTTCCCAGTCCGGCGTGCGGAAGTATTCCGTGAAGAAGCGCGCGCAGCCGTACAGCAGGGTGAACATGGCGCCCACGGCCATGCGCGGGCGCTGCTTGCGCGCAAACAGCCACAGGATGATGAATACCAAAATGCCGTCGACCAGCATCTGGTAGATCGGTGACGGGTGCACGGGATAGGGAATGCCCGGCCACTGCATGGCCCACGGCAGGGTTTCCGGCGCGATGCGGCCCGGCAGTTCGGCATTGATGAAGTTGCCAAGGCGGCCGGCCGCGTAGCCGAGCGGCACCAGCGGGGCGATGAAGTCGAGCACGTCGAACAGGTTGCGGCCTGCCTTGCGGCTCCACAGATACATGGCTACGATGACGCCGAGGAAGCCGCCATGGAAGGACATGCCGCCATGCCAGACCATGAAGATCTCGAGCGGGTTGTGCATGAAGTATTCAGGACGGTAGAACAGCACTTCGCCCAGGCGCCCGCCGATCACCACGCCCAGCATGCCGTAGAACAGCATGTCATCGAGGTCTTCCTTCTTCCAGCCCAGTACGGCGATGTGCGGCTGCTTGATGCGCACTCTGCCCAGGATAATGAACAGGGCAAAGGCCAGCACGTACATCAGGCCGTACCAGTGCACGGCGAGCGGGCCGATCTGGATGGCTATCGGGTCGGGCATCGGGTGTATCAGCATGGGGTTTCTTTCTTTGTTTAAAGCCAAGGTTGCGTAGTATGGGGGCGCTGGCCGTTTTTTGTCTTAGCGGCCACTTAATTTTAATCGGCGGTAGCGCCGATCTGCTTGCGCAGCAGCGCCAAAAAACCTTGCAGCACGGCGGACGGATTATCGCGGCGCCAGGCCAGGCCTGTTTCCACCAGCGGCGTGGCGTCCTGCAGCGGCCTGTATTCTACGCCCGGGCGCATCAGATTCGATACCGATTGTGGCACAAGCGCGATGCCCATGCCAGCCGAGACGAGGCTGACGATGGTCTGCATCTGGATCGCTTCCTGGCCGATCTGCGGCGTGATGCCGGCCGCGCGGAACACGCCGAGGATCGCGTCATGCAGGGCGGGAGAAATGGCGCGCGGGAAAACGATCAAGGGCAGGGGCGGCACGTCGCGCAGGCGCACGGGGCCCGGCGTATTCAATATGTCGAGGCCGGACGGCGCGGCCAGCACCAGCGGTTCTGCCAGCACGGGCAGGTAATCGAGGTCCCCTTTCGCCTTCTCGGGCAGGGGCGGGATCAACAGGCCCGCATCCGTGCGCCCGGCCAGCAATTCATCGAGCTGCAGGTCCGACGTGGCTTCCTGTAGCTGGATGTGCACTTGCGGATAGGCCGCCTGGTAAGCGCGCAGCAGGGGCGGCAGCACGCTGTAGTCGGCCGACGAGACAAACGCCAGGCTCAGACGTCCCACCTCGCCCTGCGCGGCCCGCAGCACCAGCGCGGATAAATCCTGCGCCTGCGCCAGCAGCCGGCGCGCCTCGGGCAGCAGTGCCGTGCCGGCCGGCGTCAGCTGCACTTCGCGCCGCGTGCGCACGAACAGCGGGGCGCCCAGCAGTTCTTCCAGCGCCATGATGGTTTGCGACAGGGGCGGCTGCGTCATGTGCAGGCGCGCGGCGGCGCGGCCGAAATGCAATTCCTCGGCGACGGTGACAAAGTAGCGCAGCTGGCGCAGTTCCAAGTTCATATGTGTTTCCATGCGGATTGATTGCTGTGATATGTAAAACGACTCACAGACACGTGCATCATATATTTGACAGTGGGGCGCGCGCAAGGCAATCTGGCGTACCCCCACTGCATGCAGGGTTTTGTTGAAAATCCGGGCAGTCAGGCATTATTCATTTCTCGGAAGGTCCCCATCATGCCGCAATACCGCTCCCGCACCACCACCCACGGCCGCAACATGGCTGGCGCCCGCGCCCTGTGGCGCGCCACCGGCATGAAGGACGGCGACTTCGACAAGCCGATCATCGCCGTCGTCAACTCGTTCACCCAGTTCGTGCCCGGCCACGTGCACCTGAAGGACCTGGGCCAGATGGTCGCGCGCGAAATCGAAAAGGCTGGCGGCGTGGCCAAGGAATTCAATACCATCGCCGTCGATGACGGGATCGCCATGGGCCACGGCGGCATGCTGTATTCACTGCCGTCGCGCGACCTGATCGCCGACTCCGTCGAATACATGGTCAACGCCCACTGCGCCGACGCCATGGTCTGCATCTCGAACTGCGACAAGATCACGCCGGGCATGCTGATGGCCGCCATGCGCATCAATATCCCCGTCGTCTTCATCTCGGGCGGGCCGATGGAAGCGGGCAAGGTCGTCAAGGTGGTCAACGGCACGCAGAAGATCATCAAGCTGGACCTGGTCGACGCCATGATCAAGGCGGGCGACAGCACCGTGTCCGACGCCGACGTGGCGGAAATCGAACGTTCGGCCTGTCCGACCTGCGGTTCCTGCTCCGGCATGTTTACGGCCAACTCGATGAACTGCCTGACCGAAGCGCTGGGCCTGGCCCTGCCCGGCAACGGCACCATCCTGGCCACGCACTCGGACCGCCAGCAGCTGTTCCTGCGCGCGGGCCGTCTGATCGTGGAACTGGCCAAGCGCCACTACGAGCAGGATGACTACTCGGTGCTGCCACGCTCGATCGCCACCAAGGCGGCGTTTGAAAACGCGATGGCGCTCGACGTCTCCATGGGCGGCTCGACCAACACCGTGCTGCACTTGCTGGCCGCCGCGCACGAGGCGGAAGTGGAATTCACGATGGCCGACATCGACCGCATCTCGCGCAAGGTACCGTGCCTGTGCAAGGTCGCGCCGATGACGGACAAATACCATATCGAAGACGTGCACCGCGCGGGCGGCATCGTGGGCATCCTGGGCGAACTGGCGCGCGCCGGCCTGCTCAACACGACTCTGCCGACCATCCATGCGCCGACCCTGGCCGACGCCATCGCGCAAAACGACATCAAGTGCACGGACGATCCGGCCGTGCATGAACTGTTCCGCGCCGCGCCGGGCGGCGTGCCGACGCAGACGGCGTTTTCGCAGTCGGAGCGTTTTGCCGCCGTCGACACGGACCGCAGCACGGGCTGCATCCGCGACAAGGCCCACGCGTATTCGCAGGATGGCGGCCTGGCCGTCTTGTACGGCAACCTGGCTGAAAAGGGCTGCATCGTCAAGACGGCAGGCGTCGATGAAAGCATCTTGAAATTCTCTGGCAAGGCGCGCGTGTTCGAAAGCCAGGATGCGGCCGTCGCGGCGATCCTGGAAGACACCGTGCATGAAGGCGACGTCGTCATCATCCGCTACGAAGGCCCGAAAGGCGGCCCGGGCATGCAGGAAATGCTGTACCCGACCTCGTACATCAAGTCGAAGGGCCTGGGCAAGGCGTGCGCGCTGTTCACGGACGGCCGTTTCTCGGGCGGTTCCTCGGGCCTGGTGATCGGCCATGCCTCGCCGGAAGCGGCCGAAGGCGGCGCCATCGGCCTGGTGGAAGAGGGCGACTTCATCGACATCGACATCCCCGAGCGCACCATCAACCTGCGCGTGACGGATGCCGAACTGGCCGCGCGCCGCGCCGCCATGGAAGCGAAGGGCGACGCGGCCTGGCTGCCCGTCAACCGCGAGCGCTACGTGTCGCAGGCGCTGCAGGCGTATGCGGCGCTGACGACGTCGGCCGACCGTGGCGCCGTGCGCGATCTGTCGCAGCTGAAGAAGCGCTGATCTGTTGCGCAGGTAAGACAGCCGGCCCCGTTTGGCTATGCGGGGCCGCTTGTCGTTACATCGCCTTACAAACAACATGGTCATGGACGCGCAGATGGGGCAGAATATGAATGCCTAATCGCTACTACACTGCGTTACTACATTGAAACGCTTGATCTGGGCTCGTGGTGCATCTGCGGAAACACAGTAAAATGCCGCAGGAAGTAACTTTGGAGAAAAGACAATGAAACGTTTTATGTTGGTGAGTGTATTGACCGTATCGGCTCTGGCATCGCAAGCAGCGTTGGCCAATCCGGACCTGGCGAAAGCAAAAAACTGCATGGCTTGCCATGCGGTGAGCACGAAACTGGTGGGCCCTGCGTTCAAGGACGTGGCTGCCAAGTACGCTGGCCAGAAAGACGCTGAAAACAAGCTCGTGGCGAAAGTCATGAAGGGCGGCTCCGGCACCTGGGGCGCGATCCCGATGCCAGCGAACCCGCAAGTGAGCGATGCTGAAGCCCACACCCTGGTCAAATGGGTACTGGCACAGAAATAATCTGTGCCGCAGTACCTGCAATTAGCGCGCCGGCAATCCCGGCGCGTTTTTTTTGCCCGCTGCCTTTTGCAGATTGCCCATGCCTTCCAGTGTCGTCCGCACCGCCTCGTCGAGCGGCGTATGCGGCTCCCGGCACAGCACGGCCAGCAGCCGCGCATTCTCCATGCACAAAGGAGTTTGCCACAGATAGCGCATCTCGCGCATTTCACGCAAGGTCGCCACGAACGGCGACGCCAGCGCCACCAGCCACCATGGAAAACGCCGGATGGCGGGCGCAGTTCCCGTCGCCTGCTCCACCACGCGGGCGATCGCCCCCGTCATTTGCTGGCCGTCGTGGTCCCAGTGGCCGGCCATGTGAAAGCGGGAGAACGCGGGCAAGGTGGCGCGCATGGCCAACAATTGCACCATCGTGCGCGCCACGTCTGGCAGGTAGGACCACTGGTGGCCCACGCCGGGCGCGCCCGGATACAGCACGCTGCGCACCCTCTGGCCCGGTTTCACGAGGCCCTGCGAAAACCAGTTATTGCCGGCGCGTGGGCCGAAGAAGTCGCCCGCGCGCACGATGATGACCCTGGCGCCCTGCGTGCTGGCCCGCTCCAGCCGTGCTTCCAGTTCCACGCGGATGGCGCCCTTGCGCGTCTGCGGACGTTGCGGCGCGTCTTCCGCCAGCACGGGGAAGGCGTCGGGGCCGAAGTTGTACACGGTGCCCGGCAGCACGATGGTGGCATTTTCGGCAATCGCCGCTGAAATCGTGTTGTCGAGCATGGGCAGCACCAGCTGGCCCCAGTTGCGGTAGCCGGGCGGGTTGACGGCGTGCACGATGACGGCGCAGCCTTTGGCGGCCGCCAGCACGTCCGCGGGCGACAGCGCATCGCCGCGCAGCCATTCAATGCCGTCGCCGCGTGGCGATGGCGTCGCTCCCCGCGTCAAGGCGCGCACCTGCCACCCCGCCGCCAATAGCTGACGCACCATCTCGCCGCCGATGCCGCCCGTGGCGCCCAGTACCAATGCTGTTTTGTCCATTCTGACCTCCGTGTGGTTGATGAGGCCAGTATCTGCCGCGCAGGGCTAATTGGGAATTGACGAGCATCGACCACAGGCTATACATTTATGTATGACTACCTCGATTGCCTGGGAATACTACCGTTCGCTGCTGGCCGTGCTCAAGCATGGTTCCCTGTCCGGCGCGGCCCGCGCGCTGGCCATCACGCAACCGACCGTCGGCCGGCATATCGCCGCGCTCGAGCAGGCGCTGGGCACGACCCTGTTTACGCGCTCCCAGCTGGGTTTGCTACCGACGGAAGTGGCGCTGGCGCTGCGGCCCCATGCGGAAACGATGGAGCATACGGCCGCCCTGATGGAGCGCGCGGCCGGCAGCCAGGGGCAGGGCGTGGCCGGCGTCGTGCGCATTGCGGCCAGCGAAGTGGTGGGCGTGGAAGTGCTGCCGCCCATCCTGGCCAGCTTGCGCGCGCGCCATCCGGACCTCGTCATCGAACTGGTATTGAGCAACAAGGTGCAGGATTTGCTGCGCCGGGAAGCGGACATCGCCGTGCGCATGCTGCGGCCCCGCCAGGAGCAATTGGTGGCGCGCAAGGTGGGCGATATTGAACTGGGCCTGCATGCGCATGCGGACTACCTGGCGCGTCACGGCACGCCGCTGGGACTGGCCGATCTGGCGCAGCATGCCGTCATCGGCTACGACGAGGCGAGCCCCTTCGTGCGCAACGCGGGCGCGGCCTTCCAGGGATTTACGCGGGAAAATTTTGCCTGGCGCAGTGACAGCGACCTGGCGCAGCTGGCCCTGATACGGGCGGGTGCCGGCATCGGCGTGTGCCAGGCGGGGCTGGCGGCGCGCGACTCGGCCCTGCGGCGCGTGTTGCCGCAAGCGTTTTCGCTACCGATGGAAACCTGGATCACCATGCATGAAGACTTGCGCGGCAGCCTGCGCTGCCGCGCCACCTTCGACGCGCTGGCCGAAGGCTTGCAGGCTTACGTGGCGACGCAGCCGTTTACTTGACCACTTCCATCTTGGTCTTCTTGCCATCCCTGTAGGTAAACAGGGTCAGCGCGCCATCCTTGATGTCGCCGTTGGCATCGAACGAGATCGGACCCGTCACGCCCTGGTAGTGCACCTTGGCCAGGAATGGCAGGTAGACGGATGGTTTCGACGATTTGGCGTCGGCCATGGCGGTGGCCATGGTCATCACGGCATCGTAGACGTACGGCGCATACAGCTGCACTTCCATGTTGTACTTTTGCTTGTAGCGGGCGCGGAAATCGTCCATGCCTTTTTGCTGCGCGCCCGTCACGCCGCCCGCTTCCGCGCAGGTGACCATGTCTTCGCCCACGGCGTCGCCCGCCAGCTTGCCCAGCGGTTCCGTGCACAGGCCGTCGCCACCCATGAACTTGGCCTTGATGCCCAGCGCCTTCATCTGGCGCAGCATGGGGCCACCCACGGAATCCATGCCGCCAAAGAAGATCAGGTCGGGATTTTTCGACTTGATGCTGGTCAGGATGGCATTGAAGTCCGTCGCGTTGGCATTGGTAAATTCCTTGCCGACGATTTGCACGCCGGGTGCCGCCTTCTTGGCGCCCTTGACGAACTGTTCCGCCACGCCCTGGCCGTAAGCCGTGCGGTCATCGATGACCGCGATTTTCTTCGCCTGCAGCTTGCCCACGGCATACGCGCCCAAAGTTCCCCCCAGCTTGTTGTCATTGGCGACGACGCGGAAGGCCGTGTTGAATTTCTGCTGGGTGTACGTCGGGTTGGTGGCCGCCGGTGAAATCTGCGGAATGCCGGCATTGAAGTAAATGCGCGAGGCGGGAATCGTCGTACCCGAGTTCAGGTGGCCGACGACGCCGTTGACCTTGGCGTCGACCAGCTTTTGCGCCACGGCCGTGCCCTGCTTGGGATCGGCTGCGTCATCTTCTGGGACCAGCACGAATTTGACGGCTTTGCCATCGATCTTGAAGCCTTTGGCGTTCAAATCCTCGATGGCCATCTTGGCCGCGTTCTCGTTATCCTTGCCCAGGTGGGAGCTGGCGCCAGAGACCGGGGCGACGTGGCCTATCTTGATGATTTCCTGTGCGCCCGCATGGCCGGCAAAAGCGAGGGCGAGGGCGAGAGGAAGGACTTTGGTCTTGAGCAGCATAAACATTCTCCAATGGATAAAGATACGGCGGCGTCTCGTGAAAACCGCTTCGACAGGCGGTACGTGTGAAGAAAGGTACAACAAAAAACAGGCGGCGCAAAGCCGCATTTCGGGCTTTTTACATTTTGTCGCAACAATCACCAACGTGAGGCGCGATGCACCGATTTCGCAGGCGCGAGCGCACCAAAGAATGGCGTTGGAGGGAAGAATAGGGTAGGTCGGGTAGGTCGGGTTAGCGCAAAGCGCGTAACCCGACATTGCGCAGCATGCTCAGGCTTGCGCGGGTGGGTGCAAATGTCCCAGTTCATGACTGACCGCATGCGCCACGATCTGCTCCAGCGACTGCTGCAAGTCTTCGCGCAAGGCGCCCCGCATGCCGATCAGGGCGTTTTGCAGGGCCGTTTGCAGGACGTGGGCGATGCGCTCTTCCAGCAGATGGTCAATCTTGCCCTGCACTTGATGCAGGATGCGCTGCGTCAGCCGCTGTTCGATGGCGTCCCAGTCGGGCTGCGCCACCGTTGGCGGCAACGCCGGCGCTTCCTCGACGGCAGGCGGAGCCGCAACTGGCGCGACGACCTCAGGCACTTCCGGCCCCAGCAGCACCTCCGTCAGCAGGGGGATGCCCTGGTCGAATGGCTGCTGGCTCATGTCTTCCCTGCCACGAAGTGGGTCGGCTGCACGTTCTGCTGGCGGTAGTGCAGGAAGCGCTGGCGGCCCGCCTGCGCATCTTGCTCATCCATGGAAACGATCTCGAAGACGCGCTGGAACTGCGCGTAATTGGCGGGCGGCAGCTGCGACAGGTTGACGAGGATGTCGTGATGCGGCAATTCCGCCGCTTCGTCATCGGTCAGGATGATGGGCGTTTGCGCCGCCAGCGGGTCGCCGGCCAGCACGTGCGGCAGGAAATCCGTGGCGGAAATGGTCCACATGGCGCTGTTCAAGGCGTCGAGCTGGGCGCTGTCGGCCACCAGCACGACGACCTTGTTGCCGGCCATATAGGCCTTGCGCGCCAGACGGCAGGCATACGCCAGCTTGTCCGGCACGTTGCTGTGAAAATCGACACGGCTCATGGCGATCAAGCGGCCATGCCGCTATGGCGCAGCAGGGCATCGATGCTCGGCTCGCGGCCGCGGAAGGCGGTAAACGATTCCAGCGCGGGGCGCGATCCGCCGACGGACAGGATTTCCTGCAAATAACGCTTGCCTGCCGCCGTGGTGGCGTCCGGTCCCAGCGCCTTGGCTTCTTCAAACGCCGCATAGGCGTCGGCGGACAGCACCTCGGCCCACTTGTAGCTGTAGTAGCCGGCCGCGTAGCCGCCGGAAAAGATATGCCCAAAGGCATTCTGGAAGCGGTTGAACGGGGGCGGGATGAGCAGCGAAAACTTGGCGCGCACGCCGTCGATCAGCTGCTGCACGCTCTGGCCCGTGCTGGCATCGTAGTCATAGTGCAGATGCATGTCGAGCAAGGAGAACTCCACCTGGCGCAGGGTTTGCAAGCCGGACTGGAAATTCTTGGCCGCCAGCATCTTGTCGTACAGCGCGCGCGGCAGCGGCTCGCCCGTGACGGCATGCGCCGTCATGTGTTCGAGCACTTCCCATTCCCAGCAGAAGTTTTCCATGAATTGCGATGGCAGTTCCACGGCATCCCATTCGACGCCGGCGATGCCCGACACGCCCAGTTCGTCGACGACGGTGAGCATATGGTGCAGGCCGTGGCCGAATTCGTGGAACAGGGTGATCACCTCATCGTGCGTGAACAGGGCAGGCTGAGCCTTGCCGTCGATCACGGCCGGTTCCGTGAAATTGCATGTCAGGTAGGCGATCGGCGTTTGCACGTGTTGCGCGTCGGCGCGGCGGCCGCGCGCGTCGTCCATCCAGGCGCCGCCGCTTTTACCGGCGCGCGCATACAGATCCAGGTAGAACTGGCCCACCAGCTTGCCGTCGCGCTCGATGCGGTAAAAACGCACGTCCGGGTGCCAGACGGGCGCCGTATCAGGCTTGATGTCGACCGCAAACAGGTTCTGGATCTGGCGGAACAGGCCGTCGATCACCTTGTGTTCAGGGAAGTACTGTTTGACTTCCTGGGCCGAGAACGCGTAGCGGCGTTCCTGCAGCTTTTCGGAAGCGTAAGACACGTCCCACGCCTGCAGCTCGGCGATGCCCAGTTCTTCGCGGGCGAATTGTTTCAGTTCGGCCAGATCCTTCTCGGCGAACGGACGCGCGCGCCTGGCCAGGTCTTCCAGGAAAGCGATGACTTGCGCGGGCGAGGTGGCCATCTTGGGGACGAGCGACACTTCGGCGAAATTGGCGTAGCCCAGCAGTTGTGCCTCTTCGTTGCGCAGCCGCAACAAGGTGACGATGTTTTGCGTGTTGTCCCAGTCCTCTTTCTTGCTGAAGACGTCGCCCTGGTCCGACGCCTTGGTGGCGTTGGCGCGGTAGATGGTCTCGCGCAGCGCGCGATTGTCGGCAAATTGCAGGATCGGGTAGTACGACGGGAAGTGCAGCGAGAATTCATAGCCCTGCTTGCCCGCCTTTTCGGCGGCGGCGCGCGCGGCGGCCTTCACGTCGTCGGGCAGGCCGGCCAGGTCAAGCTCGTTTTCGACCAGCAACTTGTAGTCATTGGTGGCGTCGAGCACGTTTTCGGAAAAACGCGTCGAGACGGCCGCATGTTCTTCCTGGATGGCGCCAAAGCGTTCTTTCTTGTCTGGCAACTCGGCGCCACCGAGGCGGAAGTCGCGCACGGCATTGTCGACGATGCGGCGGCGCGCCGGCGACAGGCTGGCGAAATCGGCGCGGGCCTGCAACTGCTTGTATTTGCCGAAGAGGATTTCGTTCTGGCCCAGCTCGGTCCAGAATTCCGTCACCTTGGGCAGGTTGGCATTGTAGGCGGCGCGCAGTTCAGGCGTATCGACCACGCTATTCAAGTGGTTGACGATGCTCCAGGCGCGGCCCAGGGTTTCGGCGATCTGGTCCTGGGGCGCGACGAAGTTTTCCCAGCTCACTTCTTCCATGGGCGCTTCCAGCTGCGCCACCGTGGCGCGCGCCTGTTCCAAGAGGGTATCGATGGCAGGCGTGACATGCTCGTGCGTGATCGCGTCGAAGCGTGGCAGGCCGGAAAAATCAAGCAGGGGGTTGGTATTCATCGTCGGTTCCATCCATATATAAAAGGGCGGTCATGCCGCCCCGGTGATTCTTAAATGCGCTCGGCAGCCTCTACCGTGTTCATGAGAAGCATCGTAATCGTCATCGGACCCACGCCACCCGGTACCGGGGTGATGTGGGAGGCGACTTCTTTCACGCCGGCAAAATCCACGTCGCCGCACAGCTTGCCTTCATCGTCGCGGTTCATGCCCACGTCGATGACGATGGCAGCTGGCTTGACCATGTCGGCCGTCAGGGTGTTGCGGCGGCCGACGGCGGCCACGACCACGTCCGCCTGGCGCGTGTACAGGCCCAGGTCCGGGGTCGCACTATGGCAGATGGTGACGGTAGCGTTCGCTTGCAAGAGCAGCAGGGCCATCGGCTTGCCGACCGTGTTGCTGCGGCCGATGACGACGGCGTGCTTGCCGCGCAAGTCCACGCCCGTGCTTTCGATCAGTTTCATGCAGCCGTACGGCGTGCACGGGCGGAAGCCGGGCAAGCCCGTCATCAGTTCGCCGGCGCTCAGGACCGAATAGCCGTCCACGTCTTTCGTCGTGGCGATCGCTTCGATGACCTTGTGCGGGTTGATATGTTTTGGCAGAGGCATTTGCACGAGGATGCCATGGATGGCCGGATCGGTATTCAAGCTGGCGATGCGTGCGAGCAAGTCCGCTTCGGACAGGTCCGCTTCATATTTTTCCAGCACCGAGTGGAAACCCACGTCGCCGCACGCCTTGACCTTGTTGCGGACGTACACCTGGCTGGCCGGGTCTTCGCCGACGAGGATCACGGCCAGGCCGGGCTGGGTGCCCTTGGCCGTGAGGGCGGCGGCGCGCGTGGCGATCTCGCTGCGCAGTTTTTGGGAGAGGGTGATTCCGTCGATCAGTTGTGCTGGCATGGTAGGAGGCTGTGTGGGAGGGAAAAGACAGATTATAAAGCCGGCCGGTGCAAAGGGGCGGTTTTGGCGCCAAGCCGTTATGTTAAAAAGCGGGCCGGAGACGCGGGCCTGAGAAAATGCCGATGGCGGCGTTGCAGCTCCTTGCCGTACTGGCGTACTGTCTGCGTCGCTGCGCCTTGCCCTCGACATTTTTCAGGCCCGCATGGCCCGAAGCGCCTGGGCGGGCGACTGGGGCGTTAATGCGTTTTGCTCGTGTGCTGGTGGCGTAGGGAGCGCAAGGGCCTGGAGGTTTTTTGGCGCCGTTTTTGGCACTTTGATCACGCTAATTTCCGGACAGAATTTGCGGCAGTGCAGCATAAATTTCATAGGGTGATTTCACAATACGAAATGCTATATCGTAATTTGAAAAATAGTAAATACGCTGTTAGAATCCCCACACTAAACCGACTTAATAGTAAATAATCAGCGAAATACCGTCCGACAGCGATCCGGAAAATCGGGGTGGGGCGTTCACAAAGGAGACTCAACAGATGTCAGCTCAACTGAACCAGGTAACGACACAGATCGGCACCGACCCGGATATGCAGGAAACCAAGGAGTGGCTGGACGCGCTCGAAGCCGTTCTGGAAAATGAAGGTCCGGAACGCGCGCATTACCTGATGGAGCGCATGGTTGACCTGGCTCGCCGCCGCGGCGCCCAGATCCCGTTCTCCAGCACCACCGCCTACGTCAATACCATCCCCACCAAGCAAGAAGCCCACTGTCCCGGCAACCTCGAATACGAAGAGCGCCTGCGCTCGTGGATGCGCTGGAACGCCATGGCCATGGTCGTCAAGGCCAACCGCGCCGACGGCGACCTGGGCGGCCACTTGTCCTCGTTCGCTTCGCTGGCGAACATGCTGGGCATCGGTTTCAACCATTTCTGGCACGCGCCTACGGCCGACCACGGCGGCGACCTGCTGTACATCCAGGGCCACTCGTCGCCCGGCGTCTACGCGCGCGCCTTCCTCGAAGGCCGCTTGACGGAAGAGCAAATGCTGAACTTCCGCAAGGAAGTCGACGGCAAGGGCCTGTCCTCGTACCCGCATCCTAAATTGATGCCTGACTTCTGGCAGTTCCCGACCGTGTCGATGGGCCTGGGCCCGCACATGGCGATCTACCAGGCGCGCTTCCTGAAATACCTGCACGCACGCGGCATCGCGAAAACCGACAACCGCAAGATATGGGCCTTCTGTGGCGATGGCGAGATGGACGAGCCGGAATCGCTGGGCGCGATCGGTCTGGCCGCACGCGACATGCTCGACAACCTGGTCATCGTGGTCAACTGCAACCTGCAGCGCCTGGACGGCCCGGTACGCGGCAACACCAAGATCATCCAGGAACTGGAAGGCGAATTCCGTGGCGCCGGCTGGAACGTCGTCAAGGTCATCTGGGGCCCGGGCTGGGACGCCCTGCTGGCACAAGACAAGGAAGGCATCCTGCAGCGCGTGATGATGGAAACCGTCGACGGCGAGTACCAGAACTACAAGGCGAAAGATGGCGCCTACGTGCGCAAGCACTTCTTCGGCAAGCATCCGAAGCTGCTGGAAATGGTTGCCAACATGACGGACGACGACATCTGGCGCCTGACCCGTGGCGGCCACGATCCGCACAAGATCTACGCGGCATTCAAGATCGCCCAGGAACACAAGGGCCAGCCGACCGTCCTGCTGGTGAAAACCATCAAGGGCTACGGCATGGGCAAGTCCGGCGAAGCGCGCAACACGGCGCACCAGACGAAAAAACTGGACGACGAAGCCATCCGCGAAATGCGCGACCGCTTCTCGTTGCCTATCCCTGACGACAAGCTGGCCGACATCCCGTTCTTCAAGCCAGCCGACGACGCGCCGGAAATGGTCTACCTGCACGAGCGCCGCAAGGCCCTCGGTGGCTACCTGCCGCAGCGCCGCCAGAAGTCGGAAGAAACCCTGCCGGTGCCTGGCCTGGACGCGTTCAAGAACGTGCTCGAAGCCACGCCTGAAGGCCGTGAAATCTCGACCACGCAAGCGTTCGTGCGCGTCATTTCGACCCTGCTGAAAGACCCGAACCTGGGCCAGCGCGTCGTGCCTATCCTGGTCGATGAATCGCGTACCTTCGGCATGGAAGGCCTGTTCCGCCAGATCGGCATCTACAACCCGAAAGGCCAGTTGTACGAGCCGGTCGACAAAGACCAGGTCATGTACTACCGCGAAGACAAGGCTGGCCAGATCCTGCAAGAGGGCATCAACGAAGCGGGCGGCATGAGCTCGTGGATCGCCGCGGCGACGTCGTACTCGACCAACGACCGCATCATGATCCCGTTCTACACTTTCTACTCGATGTTCGGCTTCCAGCGCATCGGCGACCAGGTATGGGCTTCGGCCGACATGCGCGCCCGTGGCTTCCTGATGGGCGGCACGGCTGGCCGTACGACCCTGAACGGCGAAGGCTTGCAGCACGAAGATGGCCACAGCCATATCTTCGCCGCGACCATCCCGACCTGCATGCCGTACGATCCGACCTTCAGCCATGAAGTCGCCGTCATCATCCAGGACGGCCTGCGCCGCATGATCGCCAACCAGGAAGATGTGTTCTACTACATCACGATCATGAACGAGAACTATGCCCAGCCAGGCATCAAGCCAGGCCAGGAAGAAGGCATCCTGAAAGGCATGTACAAGCTGCAGGAAGGTCCGGCGGACGCCAAGCTGCGCGTACAGCTGATCGGTTGCGGCACCATCCTGCGCGAATCGATCTTCGCCGCCGAGCTGTTGCAAAACGACTGGGGCGTGGCTGCGGACGTGTGGTCGGCGCCGTCGCTGACCCTGGTGGCCCGCGATGGACAGGATGCGGAACGCTGGAACATGGTCAACCCGTCGAAAGAGCAGCGCGTGCCATACGTGACGTCGCTGATGCAGGACACGGACGGCCCGATCGTCGCCACGACCGACTACATGCGCGCGTTTGCAGAACAGATCCGCGCCTTCATGCCGAAGGGCCGCACTTATAAAGTGCTCGGTACCGATGGCTTTGGCCGCTCGGACAGCCGCGCCAAGCTGCGCGAGTTCTTCGAAGTGAACCGTTATTATGTCACCGTGGCCGCGCTCAAATCGCTGGCTGACGAAGGCAAGATCGACGTGTCGGTGGTGGAGCAGGCGATTGCCAAGTACGGCATCGACGCGAACAAACCGAATCCGGTGACCCAGTAATCGTTGTGCGGACCCGATGATGCCAGGGCGGTGCGAAAGCGCCGCCCTGGCGTGTGTGCGGGTCCATCTGACAAATAAAATAACGGAGCAAGCTATGAGCATTGTGGAAGTCAAAGTCCCGGATATCGGCGATTTCAAGGAAGTCGAGATCATTGAACTGATGGTCAAGCCAGGCGATACGGTCAAGGTCGACCAGTCCCTGATCACGGTCGAATCGGACAAGGCCAGCATGGAAATTCCATCGAGCCACGCCGGTGTCGTCAAGGAATTGAAAGTCAACGTGGGCGACAAGATCGCCGAAGGTTCGCTGGTGCTGCTGCTGGAAGTGGCGGACGATGCGTCGGCGCCTGCGCCGGCCGCTGCCGCCCCGGCCGCAGCACCTGCCGCTGAAGCCGCTCCCGCCGCCGCTGCGCCAGCACCTGCCGCCCCAGCCGGCGCGCCAGCCCTGGTCGAAGTGACCGTGCCCGATATCGGCGACTTCAAGGAAGTCGAAGTCATCGAACTGATGGTCAAGGTCGGCGACAGCATCAAGGTGGACCAGTCGCTGCTGACGGTCGAATCGGACAAGGCCAGCATGGAAATCCCATCGAGCCATGCCGGTATCGTCAAGGAATTGAAAGTCAAGGTCGGCGACAAGGTTGCCAAGGGTTCGCTGGTGCTGGTCCTGGAAACGACGGGCGGCGCTGCTGCTCCTGCAGCCGCTGCTGCGCCAGCGCAAGCCGCCGCCGCACCAGCCGCCGCCGTCGCTTCGGCACCCGTGCCTGCCGCAGCACCTGCTGCAGCCCCGGCTCCTGCCGCCGCACCTGCCGTCAACGGCAAACTGGCGCATGCATCGCCATCGATCCGCAAGTTCGCGCGCGAACTGGGCGTGGACCTGACCCGCGTTGGCGGTTCCGGCCCGAAAGGCCGCATCACCCAGGAAGACGTGCAGAACTTCGTCAAGGGTGTGATGTCGGGCGCTGTCGCCGCGCCAAATGCGCTGGTCGCCGCCAAAGGCGGTTCGGGCGTGGGCCTGGATCTGCTGCCATGGCCGTCGCTGGACTTCAGCAAGTTCGGCACGACCGAATTGCTGCCGCTGTCGCGCATCAAGAAAATCTCGGGCCCGAATTTGCACCGCAACTGGGTCATGATCCCGCACGTCACGCAGTTCGACGAAGCGGACGTGACGGACCTGGAAGCGTTCCGCGTCGACACCAACGCGGCCAATGCGAAGAACAAGGATGCGGCCAAGCTGACCATGCTCGCTTTCGTCATCAAGGCGTCCGTTGCCGCGCTGAAGAAATTCCCCGCGTTTAACGCGTCGCTCGACGCCAAGGGCGAGAACCTGATCCTCAAGCAGTACTACAACATCGGCTTCGCGGCCGACACGCCGAACGGCCTGGTGGTACCCGTGATCAAGGGCGCGGACCAGAAGTCGGTCTCGCAGATCGCCCGCGAAATGACGGAACTGTCGTTGCAGGCGCGCGAAGGCAAGCTGAAACCGGCCGACATGCAGGGCGCCAGCTTCACGATTTCGTCCCTGGGCGGCATCGGCGGCACGCACTTCACGCCTATCGTCAATGCGCCGGAAGTCGCGATCCTGGGCCTGTCGAAAGCCTCGATCAAGCCGGTATGGGATGGCAAGGCCTTCCAGCCGCGTTTGATGATGGGTACCTCGCTGTCCTACGACCACCGTGTGGTCGACGGCGCGATGGGCGCGCGATTCTCCGTGTACCTCGGCGAAGTCCTGGCCGACATGCGCAAAATTCTGCTGTAAGGAGCGATTGATGAGCACAGTAGAGGTAAAAGTACCGAATATCGGCGACTTCAAGGAAGTCGAAGTCATCGAACTGATGGTCAAGGTCGGCGACACCATCAAGGTGGACCAGTCCCTGGTCACGGTGGAATCGGACAAGGCCAGCATGGAGATTCCATCGACCCACGCCGGTGTCGTCAAGGAAGTCAAGGTCAAGGTCGGCGACAAGATCGCCGAAGGCAGCGCGCTGCTGGTGGTGGAAGCGTCGGAAGGTGTTGCCGCTCCCGCAGCCGCACCGGCGGCCGCTCCTGCGCCTGCAGCGGCTCCGGCTCCCGCAGCGGCGGCACCAGCTGCAGCCGTTGCCGCCATCCCGGCCGGCAATTACAGCGGCCAGGTCGACATCGACGTCGACATGATGGTGCTGGGCGGCGGTCCTGGCGGCTATTCGGCGGCGTTCCGCGCGGCCGACCTGGGCATGTCGACGGTCATCGTCGAGCGCTACGCGACCCTGGGCGGCGTGTGCCTGAACGTGGGCTGCATCCCGTCGAAGGCGCTGTTGCACGTCGCCTCCGTCATCGATGAAACGGCGCACATGTCCAACACGGGCGTGACGTTTGCCAAGCCGACGATCGACATCGACCAGGTACGCAAGTACAAGGAAGGCGTGATCTCGAACATGACGGGCGGTCTGGCCGGCATGGCCAAGGCGCGCAAGACGCAAGTGGTCACGGGCGTGGGCCAGTTCCTCTCCGCGAACCACATCGAAGTGACGGCAGTCGACGGCTCCAAAAAAGTCGTGCAGTTCAAGCAAGCCATCATCGCCGCCGGTTCCTCCGTGGTGAAACTGCCCTTCGTGCCGGAAGACCCGCGCATCGTCGATTCGACGGGCGCGCTGGAATTGCGCCAGATCCCGAAACGCATGCTGGTCATCGGCGGCGGCATCATCGGCCTGGAAATGGCGACCGTCTATTCCACGTTCGGCGCGCGCATCGACGTGGTCGAAATGATGGATGGCCTGATGCAGGGCGCGGACCGCGACGCCGTCAAGGTGTGGCAGAAGTTCAACGAGAAGCGCTTCGACAACATCATGACCAAGACCAAGACGGTGGCCGTCGAGGCTCTGCCGGAAGGCATCAAGGTCACGTTCGAAGCGGCCGAAGCAGGTGCTACCGCACCGGCGCCACAGATCTACGATCTGGTATTGGTGGCCGTGGGCCGCAGCCCGAACGGCAAGAAGCTGGCCGCCGACAAGGCCGGCGTGCAAGTGACGGACCGCGGTTTCATCAACGTCGACAGCCAGATGCGCACCAACGTGCCAAACATCTTCGCCATCGGCGATTTGGTGGGCCAGCCGATGCTGGCGCACAAGGCCGTGCATGAAGCCCACGTGGCAGCGGAAGCCGCTTCCGGCCAGAAGTCGCACTTCGACGTCAAGGTGATTCCATCGGTCGCCTACACGGATCCGGAAGTGGCATGGGCCGGCATCACGGAAGACGAAGCGAAAGCCAAAGGCATCAAGGTCGAGAAGGGCCACTTCCCTTGGGCCGCTTCGGGCCGCGCCGTGGCCAACGGCCGCGCCGAAGGCTTCACCAAGCTGCTGTTCGACGCTGAAACGCACCGCATCATCGGCGGCACCATCGTCGGCACGCATGCGGGCGATATGATCGGCGAAATCGCGCTGGCCATCGAAATGGGCTGCGACGGCACCGACATCGGCAAGACCATCCATCCGCACCCGACCCTGGGCGAATCGATCGGTATGGCAGCTGAAGTGTACGAAGGCGTGTGCACGGACTTGCCGCCGCCGCGCAAGCGCTGATGTTGTAGCGCTGTGTCGTAACACTAAAAACCCCGTAAGCGATTGCGGGGTTTTTTATTATCCGGCCATCGTCGGCACGCACGCGGGCGACAGGGGAGCGATGAGGCGGCGAAATCGCGCTGGCCATCGAAATGGGTTGAGCCGGCACCGACATCGGCAAGACCATCCATCCGCATCCAACCCTGGGCGAGCCGATCGGCAGGTTGGCAAAAGCGCGCCGAAGCAGGCGTGTGCACGGACTTGCCGCCACCGCGCAAGCGCTGATAAAGCGTTAACTTTCAGTACAAAAAAACCGGGACATGTTCCCGGTTTTTTTATTTCTCTTGATCTGCATCATAGTAAAACGTGGTGTAGCGGGGCCTTGTGAAAATTGGTGAGTATTGCCGTGTGGAAAAAGTGGCAGAATGGGGGTCTGTCACCATGTTTTTCTTTTGCTTCGACGGAAACGCGTGATTTTTCCAGGAATGTTGCCAGCGTGGGATACGGTCAAGTTCCGCTGTACTGAGAGAGCTTTGCAACGATGAAAAAATTTACCGCCCTTCATATTGCCGACGTCCGTTTGCGCCGGGCTGACGAACAAGAGCAAGCCGTGATGCTGCATGCCTTGTACCAGGATGTGGCCGCTATCCTGGCGGCGGGCAAGCGGATCGATGCGATTTTCTTCACGGGCCAGCTGGTGGCGCCCGACGCCTGTGCCGGCACGACACCCGTGTATGTCTACGAATACTTCCTGCGCCCCTTGCTGCAGGCGGCCAGCTTGCCTGGCGCGCGTTTCTACCTGGTGCCGGGCAGCCGCGCGCAGGGTGTCGCCGCTGCGGCGCTGGGCAATGCCGGTTTCAGCTTTTTCTCCGCCGATGAGCACGCCAGTGCCGAGCAGCGCGCACACTACAAGAATATCCACGCCGTGTTCCATGGCCACCAGCATACGGGCGATGCCAGTTCGCTCATGAAGTCGCTGGGCATCTTGTTCAAGAGCAATCCCGGCAGCCTGTACGATACCAGTGGCCAGATGGCGGCGTTTGCCGTGCTCGAGTTCGGCACGGGCGAGGCAGCGCCCGATGGCGGCGCGCCAGGCACGCGGTGGACGGTGTCCCTGCGCGAGTTCGATGACGTGAGTAAGAACTTCGCGCTGTCGGTGCTGTACACGCCGAATGGCCAGGAAACGGGGCAGGTGGATGCCGAGTATGTGTTTGCCACCTTGCTGCCGCAGCTGGCAGGCGAACGCGATTATCTCGATGGCTTGCTGGGCAAGGCGGGCGCGCAGCGGCGCGTGGACGCCGGCGCGGCTGCTGATGCGCGTGAATTCCTGATCGAGCTGGCGTTCGTGATGTTCGAAGCCAAGAGCGTCTTCCTCAACGAGGCGGAGCTGGAACGCTTTGCCAGCGATTATTGCGGCGTGAAGGGCTGGAGCATGGCGGCCGGGGATTGGCTGGCGCCGCTGTATGCGCATGGCTTGCTGCTGCGGGAAGATGGCCAGGTGGCGTTTTCCTTCGATTACTTCCGCACGTATTTCCTGGCGCAGCGCTTTGAAACCTCATTCGACCTGATGCGCTATGGGCCGGACCGCTACGATGGAAGCGAGTCTTCACTCACTGTCGATGGCGCGTCGGCGGCCCAGCCTTTCCTGCGCGCGCTGGGTTTGAGTGATGAACACGCCGAAGCGGCGCTGCCGGAAGACTGCAGCCGCCCTGGCTGACCTCCCCGGTCAGCCTTCCCGCGTCAGTCCGCCGGCGGCTGGCGCAGGGTGCCACGCAGGAACAGGTCGAGGCTGACGGCCACCTTGGCGCGCAATTGCGCCACGTCCGGTTGTGTCTGCGGCGGAAACAGCAGGCGCGACATCTGGTCGCCCAGCAGGCAATTGAGCAGGTGCAGCGCCAGGATGGATGGCGTCAGTTCTGCGCGAAACAGGGGCGCGATGTCGGGGCGGCTGAAAAACTTGGTCAGCATCTCGCGCGTCTGTCCCGGTCCCACCTTGTAGAACGTTTCCGCCAGTTCAGGATGCGTGGCCGCTTCGGCTACCACCATGCGATTGAGGCGGATGGCCGCCGGCATGGTGACGAGCTGCACGAACAGCAGGCCGAACTCGCCCAGGATAGTGGGCAGGGGCCGCATATCCGTTTCCAGCGCCGGCATGGTCGAGAAATAAGCGGCGCGGCGCAGTTCCACCACAGCATTGAACAAGCCCGACTTGCCGCCAAACTTCACATAAATCGTGCGCACGGCCACATGGGCTTCGCGGGCGATCATTTCCAGGCTCACCTTTCCATATCCTTTTTCCAGAAACAGGCAGCCGGCCGTGTGCAGCAGGTTGTCCATGCGCGCTTCCATGTCGGCCGCGCGCGGGCGGCCGGCTGGTTTGCCGCAGCAGGAAAGCTCCTGGGCGGTGTCGCCCGATTCTTTATCGGTAGGCAAGGTATCGCTGAGGCCGGGATCGGACATGGTCTGGGTCTCTTTATAAGTTGGAAGGTAAGTGATGGCTCACACTGTAGTGCAAATTAAAATGAAATGCAATCGTTTCATTTCTTGACTTTGGCTTTTCTTTGCCCAATAATGAACCTATATCATTTCATTTCCGGAGCGAGTATGTCCAACCAGCCAGGCCAAGCAGAGCACAAAGTGCTGAGCGCCGTCCCACCCGCGGCCCCGGCCGCCCCTTCCGCGCCCGCCGCCTCCGCCAGCTCCGCACCACCGAACAACCGCGTCAAAATCATCGCCGGCCTGATCGTCCTCGTGGCGCTGGGCGCCGGCGCGCGCATGTGGTACCGCAGCCACTATTTCGTGGAAACGGAAAACGCCTATGTGGCCGGCCACGTGCATCCCGTCTCGGCGCGCATTTCCGGCGTCGTCACCAAGGTCTTCATCGACGACAATCAAATGGTGAAAGAGGGCGACGTGATCGCTGAACTCGACCCGTTCGACCAGCGCGTGAAAACCGAGCAGATCGCCGCGCAGATCGCCAGCGCCGAGCAGCAAGTGCTGCAAGCGGACGCGCAGATCGCGCAAGTGCAGGCGCAAGCCAGTGGCGCCCAGGCGCAAGTGGCGCAAGCCGATGCGCAACTGCTGCGCGCAAAACAGGATGCGGACCGTTATGGCCAGCTGTACACGAGCCAGATGAAAGCCGTCTCGAAAGCGGAACTCGACGCGGCCAATGCGGCCCGCTCGAGCGCCGTGGCCGACCTGGCCGCCCGCCGCGACAGCGCGTCGGCCGCCAAGGCGCAGATCGGTGCGGCGCAAGCTGCGCGCGACGTGGCCAAGGCGCAAGTGGCTGTATTGCGCGTGCAATTGAAGGACGCGGAACAGCAGCTGCAATACAACCGCATCCTGGCCCCTGTCGCCGGCCGCATCGGCAAGCGCAACGTGGAAACGGGCATGCGTGTGCAGCCTGGCCAGCAATTGACGGCCATCGTGCAGGACAACGTCTGGGTCACCGCCAACTTCAAGGAAACCCAATTGGCCGACCTGCACCGCGGCCAGAGCGTGCACGTGACCATCGACGCCATGCCGGGCAAAAAACTGGTCGGTACCGTGGACAGCTTCGCTCCTGCCTCGGGCGCGCAATTCGCGCTGCTGCCAGCCGATAACGCCACCGGCAACTTCACCAAGATCGTCCAGCGCGTGCCGGTGAAAATCGTCTTCCAGCCGGAAGACATCAAGGCCATGAATGGCCGCCTGGTGCCGGGCATGTCGGTGATCGCCGAAGTGGAAGTGAATCAGCCTGAAACGCAGCCGGCCGCGCGCCACGCTGCTGCTCCAGCCGCCCAGTCCACCACCCACTAAACTTCCATGAGCAGCCCCTCCACCACGCTGGCGAAGCCGCCAGCGTTTCCCGTGATCGACGAGAAAGTCTCCGGGCGCACCTGGCTGGCGGTCGCCGCCGGCATGCTGGGCGCCTTCATGGCGGTGCTCGACATCCAGATCACCAATTCCTCGCTCAAGGATATCCTTGGCTCGCTGTCGGCCACCCAGGAAGAGGGCTCGTGGATTTCCACGGCCTACCTGGTGGCGGAAATTATCGTCATTCCCCTCACGGCGCTGCTGGCGCGCGTGTTCGGACTGCGTACCTACATGATCGGCACCACCGCTTTCTTCCTGCTGTTCTCCACCCTGTGCGGCACGGCGTGGAACCTGGAAAGCATGATCGTCTTCCGCATGCTGCAAGGGTTCACTGGCGGCGCCCTGATCCCGATGGCGTTCACCCTGGTGATGCTCAAGCTGCCGCCGTCGAAGCGCGCCGTCGGCATGGCGATCTTCGGTCTGACGGCCACCCTGGCGCCGGCCATGGGCCCGACCCTGGGCGGGTATCTGAGCGAGCTGTATGGCTGGCCTTCGATCTTCTACATCAACTGGGTGCCGGGCGTGCTGCTGATCGCCGGCATGATCTATGGCCTGGACAAGGAGCCGATGAAGCTCGAGATGTTCTGGAAGGCCGACTGGCTGGGCATCTTCTTCATGGCCCTGGGCCTCGGCTGCCTGACCATCTTTCTGGAAGAGGGCAACTCGAAGGATTGGTTCGACTCCGGTTTCATCATCGCCTTCGCCTCGATGGCCCTGGTGGGCATCCTGGGCTGGGTCGTCACCAGCGCCACGCGCGCCGAACCGTTCGTCAACCTGGCCCTGTATGGCCAGCGCAATTTTTTAGTGGCCACCGTGCTGTCGGCCGTGACGGGCATGGGCCTGTATGGCTCGGCCTTTTTGCTGCCGCTGTTCCTGGGCCAGATCGCCGGCTACTCGCCGATGCAGATCGGTGAAGTCATCATGTGGGTGGGCTTGCCGCAGCTGTTCATCATGCCGTTTGTCGCCAAGCTGTCGTCCGTGGTGGACAACCGCATCCTGTGCTCGTTCGGCCTGCTGCTGTTTGGCGGTTCGTGCATGATGAATGCCTACATGGACGCGTCCACCGGCTACGACCAGCTGCTGTGGTCGCAGGTGGTGCGCGCGCTGGGCCAGCCCTTCGTCATGCTGACCCTGTCGAACTTCGCCATGAAGGGCATCGCGCCGAAAGACATGCCGTCCGCTTCGAGCCTGTTCAACATGACGCGCAACCTGGGCGGCTCGATCGGCATCGCCCTGCTGGCCACGGCCCTGAGCACTCGCGAGCATTTTCATTCGCAGCGCCTGGGCGAAGCGATCAATGCGTATTCCAGCGCCACCCAGCTGCGCATCGACCAGTTGACGTCGTCGTTCATGGCCAAGGGCTATGACGCCGTCACGGCCGGCAACCAGGCCTTGCAGGCGATCGACGGCATCGTGCGCCGCGAAGCGTATGTGATGGCTTACAACGATGGCTTCTTCCTGATCGGCGCCATCCTGCTGGCCTGCATCGTGCCCCTGTGGCTGGCCGACAAACTCAAAGCTCCCGGTGGCGGTGGCGGCGGTCATTGACCGCGCACAGCCCGCACGTGCAGCACCTCAAGAACAAGAAGGTACACATCATGCAAACAGTATTGACGAAAATTGCGCTGGCCGCTTCCCTTGCCGTGGCGCTGTCCGCCTGCGGCACCGTGGGCCAGGATTTCACCGCGCCGGGCAATGTCGCCGGCGCCGACACCTTCCGCCATGGTGCGGCCGCGGCGGATGCCGCGCAGCTGCCCAAAGAATGGTGGAGCATCTACGGCGACGCCACCCTGAACCGCCTCGAGCAGAGCGCGCTGCAGGACAACCCGAGCGTGAAAGCGGCTGGCGAGCGCTTGCTGCAGGCGCTGGCGCAAAGCGGCACGGCGCGCGCCAGCCAGGGCCCGAGCGTGAACGTCAGCACGGGGATCTCGAACTCGCGCACCTCGGCCAACACTTCGCAGGGCCTGGCCCTGGGCAACCGCTCCATCAGTGGCAATAATTTTTCGATCGGCGGCTCGTTGTCGTATGAAGTCGACTTGCTGGGCCGTGTAAAACGCATGGTCGAAGCGGCCGACTCGCAAGCCTTGGCGGCGCAGGCCGACCGCGACGGCGTGCTGCTGATGCTGTCATCGCAAGTGGCCAGCAATTACTGGCAGCTGCGCGGACTCGATGCGGAAATGGCCATCCTGAATGGCGCGCTCGACACGCGCCGCGAATCGGCGCAGCTAGTCGAAGCGCGCTTCAACGCGGGCTTGACGAATGAGCTGGACCTGGCGCGCGCGAAAGTCGAGCTGTCGAACGCGCAGGCCGACCTGCATGAAGTCAAGCGCCAGCGCAACCAGCTGGAAAACAGCCTGGCCACCCTGACGGGCAAGCCGCCGTCGGCACTGCAATTGCCGGTGGCCGCCGATCCATCCGTCTTGCCGCTGCCGCCTGCCATTCCTGTCGGCTTGCCTGCGAGCCTGCTGGCGCACCGCCCGGACCTCGTGTCCAGCGTGGCGGGCCTGCGCGCGGCGAATGCGCAAGTGGGCGTGGCCGAAGGCGCGTTTTACCCGTCGCTGCAATTGACGGGCAATTTCGGCTATGCGTCGGAAAAGCTGCGCGACCTGGCGCAGGGCGGTTCGCGCCAGTTCAGCTTTGGTCCGCTGGCCCTGTCCCTGCCGATCTTTGACGGTGGCCGCAACCAGGCCAATCTTGACCTGTCCAAGGCGCGCTATGCGGAAGCCGTGGCGAACCATGAAACGAAGCTGTTGACGGCCTTGCGCGAAGTGGAAGATGCGCTGTCCGACGTGGAGCAGCGCCAGTTGCAGGGCGACGCCCAGGCCCTGTCGCAGGAAGCGGCGGCGCGCGCCTACCTGGTGGCGCGCACGCGCTACGAGCGCGGCATCTCGACCTACCTGGACGTCACGGACGCGCAGCGCAGTTCGCTGGCAGCGGACCGCGCCGCCGCGCAGATCAAGACCCAGCGCCTGCTGGCGACGGTGGCTGTAGCCCGTTCTTTAGGTGCTGGCTGGCAGCCGGACGGCGAGCTGGCCAAGCTGGCTTCCGCGCCCGCCGCGAAGGTGAACTAGGTACGACGATTACGTGAGCGTGGCCGGTGGCGGTGTCGCCGCCGGCCCGTAGCGTTCCAGCAGAAAATCGATGAAGGTCGTCAGCTTCGGCGTGGGATGGCGGTCGCGCGGATACAGCACATGCATCAGGCGCGGCGCAGGCACGTAATCGGCCAGCAGCGGCACCAGCCTTCCCGCCGCGATATCGTCGGCCAGTAAAATCTCCGCCTGCATGACGATGCCGAAGCCGTGCAGTGCCGCCATGCGCAGTGCCTGGCCATTGTTCGAGCGGAAGCGGCTCTCGGCCGCAGCGCCATCGTGGCGCGCTTCCTTGCCGCTCAGACGCCAGCGCATGTGGCGCGACCACTGCATGAAATCCACGCATTCGTGCCGCGCCAGGTCGTCCGGCATGCGCGGCGTGCCGTGCTTTGCCAGGTAGGCGGGCGAGGCGCAGATCACCATCGCATACGGCCGCAAGGGCCGTGCCACCATACCGGAATCTTCCAGCTTGCCGATGCGGATGGCCGCATCGAATCCTTCCTCCACCAGGTCCACCATCCTGTCATTCAAATTGAGCTCCAGGCTCACGTCAGGATAAGCCGTCAGGTAGTCGGCCATCAGCGGCGCGATGCATTCGCTGCCGAAGGACACGGGCGCCGTGATCTTCAGCTTGCCGCGCGGCGTGGCGCGCATCGCTTCCGCGCCCGTTTCGGCCGCCGCGATCTGCGCCAGGATCTGGCGGCATTGCTCCACGTATTGCCGGCCGATTTCCGTCAGGCTTTGCCGGCGCGTCGTGCGCGCCAGCAGGCGCGTGCCCAGCCGCTCTTCCAGCTGTTTGATGTGCTTGCCCACCATCACGGGCGAGATGCGGAAGGTGTCGGCGGCCGCCGTGAAACTGCCTTGGTCGACGACGGACACAAAGATCTCCATGCTGCGCAATTTATCCATATCGCCTTGATTGCAAACTGTGGGTTGGTAATCTTGTAAATTCTAGCGCATTTATTCCTTTCTGGAAGCGGCGCATACTGGCTCCATCGTTCAACCCACACAAGGAAGCAGCATGAAAATCGTCATCATCGGCGCCAGCGGCACCATCGGCAAGGCCGTCACCGCGCAACTGGCGCAACGCCATGAAATCATCGAAGTGGGCAGCCGCACGGGCACGCACCAGGCCGACATGGGCGACATCGCGCAAGTGCGCGCCCTGTTCCAGCGCATCGGCAAGGTCGACGCCGTCGTCGTCACGGCCGGCAAGCTGCATTTCGGCCCTCTGGCAGAATTCACGCCCGAGCAGTTCCAGCTGGGCCTGGACAGCAAGCTGATGGGCCAGGTCAACGTGGCGCTGGTGGCGCAGGAATACCTGAACGACGGCGGCTCGATTACCTTGACCAGCGGCATCGTGGCCGAGCAGCCGATCCGCTTCGGCGCGGCCGCCAGCATGACGAATGCGGCCGTGGAAGGCTTTGTACGGGGCGCCGCCATCGAACTGGCGCGCGGCGTGCGCATCAATGTAGTCAGCCCGACGGTGCTGGAAGAGTCGCTGGAAGCGTATGGCCCGTTCTTCTATGGCTTCGAGCCGGCCGCCGCCAGCCGCGTAGCGCTGGCCTACAGCCGCAGCGTGGAAGGGGCGCAGACGGGGCAAGTCTACCACGTGTGGTAGGTCTCAAAGCCGCAAAAAAGGCTGCTTTTGACCGGCCTCAGGCAGCCTGCTTCCATTCATGATAAATTAACTTTTATTTCCAAATGTCAACATCATGGTGATGAAGAATTTGGACATTTTCATGAATGAATGGATGAGACGGATATGCAAAGCACCAAAATCAGCACACGGCTTTATACGGGATTCGGCCTGGTCCTGTTGCTGCTGATCATCGTTACCGCACTCGGCATCAACCGCGTGCAAAAGATCGACGCCATCCTCACCAGTATCAGCGACGTCAACAACGTCAAGCAGCGCCATGCGATCAATTTCCGTGGCAGCGTGCATGACCGCGCGATCGCCCTGCGCGACGTGGTGCTGGCGGCCGACGCGGCGTCGGCCAAGCCGGAAATCGCGCGCATCGAAACGCTGGCCGCCAATTACGCGCAGGCCGCCGCACCGCTCGACCAGATCATCGGCAGCGGCAAGGGCGTGACCGAAGCGGAACGCACGGCCCTGGCCGCCATCAAGGCCAGTGAAGCGAAGGCCCAGCCGATCATCGCCAAGGTGATTCAATTGCGCCTGGCCGATGATGTGGCCGGCGCCACCGCCTTGCTGCAGCAGCAGGGCGCCGCCGCCTTCACGGGCTGGCTTGCGTCCGTCAACCAGCTGATCGACCTCGAAGAAAAGATGAGCCGCGAACAGGCCGACAGCGCAAGCACGGTGGCGCGCAGCTTTTTCTTCTTCATGGTGCTGCTGTGCCTGGGCGCGATCGCCATCGGCACCATCGCGGCCTGGCGCATCAGCCACGGCTTGCTGCGCCAGCTCGGCGGCGAGCCCGACTACGCGGCCGCCATCGCCGGTGAAATTGCCGCTGGTAACCTGGCAGTGACCATCACTACCGGGCCGAATGACCGCAACAGCTTGCTGTACGCCATGCGCGGCATGCGCGACAGCCTCGTGGCCATCGTCAGCCAGGTGCGCGCCGGTACGCAGACCATCGCCACCAATTCGCGCGAAATAGCAGCCGGCAACCTTGACTTGTCGAACCGCACGGAACAGCAGGCCGGTTCGATCGAGGAAACCGCCACGTCGATGGAGCAATTGACGGGCACCGTCAAGCAGAATGCCGAGCACGCGATCGAGGCGAATCAGCTGGCCGTATCGGCCTCGGGTGTGGCCGTCAAGGGCGGCGCCGTCGTGGCGCAGGTGGTGCAGACCATGGCCGCCATCAATGAATCCTCGAAAAAGATAGTCGACATTATCGGCGTGATCGACGGCATCGCTTTCCAGACGAATATTCTGGCGCTCAATGCCGCCGTGGAAGCGGCGCGCGCCGGCGAGCAGGGCCGCGGCTTTGCCGTCGTCGCCACCGAAGTGCGCAGCCTGGCCCAGCGTTCCAGCCAGGCCGCCAAGGAAATCAAGTCGCTGATCGACGACTCGGTCGAGCGCGTCGGCACGGGCGCGCGCCTGGTCGATGAAGCAGGCACGACCATGCAAGATATTGTCGACAGCGTCAAGCGCGTGACCGACATCATGGGCGAAATCAGTGTGGCCACGCGCGAGCAGTCGTCCGGCATCGAACAGGTCAACCAGGCCGTCGGCCTGATGGACCAGGTGGTGCAGCAGAATGCGGCGCTGGTGGAGCAGTCGGCCTCGGCCGCCGCGTCGCTGGAAGCGCAGGCCGGCAGCCTGTCGCAGGTGGTCAGCATCTTCAAGCTCGACAACTCGCAAGTGCAGCTGCAGGCGCCGCAGCCGGCGCGTGCGCGTCCGGCCGCCGTGACTGCTGCCAGGCCGGTCCTCAAGGCCGCAGCGAAGCCGGCACTGAAAAAGCTGGCCTCCAAGGTGCCCGCCGATGACGCATGGGAAGAGTTTTAAGCGGCGCTCGTTTACAATCGGGACCTTACATTGTTTGCTGAGGTCCCCATGAAACGTATCCTGTTCCCCCTGCTGATGGCTGCCGCCGTCGGCAGCGCTTGCGCCGCAACGCCGGCCACCCCGGCCACCGCGCAACAACTGGCGGCCATGAGCGCCCGCTACGCGCCCGTCGCGCTGACGGCCGATGTCACGCACCTGTCTGCCGGCGACCGCCAGGCCATCGCCAAGCTGGTCGAAGCGGCCAAGCTGGTCGACGTGCTGCAGCTGCGCCAGCGCTGGTCCGGCAATGAAGCGCTGTGGGCGGCATTGAAGAAGGACACGTCAAAGCTGGGTCAGGCCCGTCTGAACTATTTCTGGATCAATAAAGGTCCCTGGTCGGTGCTCGACGCGCACGCCTCGTTCATGCCGGCCAGCTATGCCGGCATCGCCATTCCCGCGCACAAGCCGGAAGCGGGCAATTTCTATCCGCAGGGCGCTACCAAGGCCAGCCTGGAAACGTGGATGAATGGCCTCTCGGCCGACGACAAGCAGCAGGCGCAATGGTTCTTCACGACGATTCGCGCGGGCAAGGATGGAAAATATCAGACCGTCAAGTATTCGGACGAATACAAGGTGGAACTCAAGCAACTGGCGAAGCTTCTTGATGAAGCTGCTGCCGCCACGGATAACGCGTCGCTGAAGAAATTCCTCACCCTGCGCGCCAAGGCTTTCCTCGACAACGACTATCTGCCGTCTGATTTCGCCTGGATGGACCTCGATTCGCCCGTCGACATCACCATCGGCCCGTACGAGACGTATAACGATGAGCTGTTCGGCTACAAGGCCGCGTTCGAAGCGTACGTGAACATCCGCGACCAGGCGGAAACGCAGAAGCTGAACTTCTTCGCCAAGCACATGCAGGAGCTGGAAGACAACCTGCCGCTCGACGCCCAGTACCGCAACCCGAAGGTGGGCGCGCTGGCGCCGATGGTGGTGGTCAACCAGGTGTATGGCGCCGGCGACGGCAACATGGCCGTGCAGACGGCTGCCTACAACTTGCCGAACGACGAGCGCATCATCAGCGCGCGCGGCTCCAAGCGCGTCATGTTGAAAAACGTGCAGGAAGCCAAGTTCAAGGCCACCCTGACGCCGATCTCGAAACTAGTGCTGACGCCCGAAGCGCAGCAAGACGTCGATTTCAATTCCTTCTTCACGCACATCCTCGCGCATGAAATCATGCACGGCCTGGGCCCGCACGCGACCGTCGTCGACGGCAAGCCATCGACGCCGCGCCAGGACTTGAAGGAAGCGTATTCGACCATCGAAGAAGCCAAGGCCGACATTACGGGATTGTTCGCTTTGCGCTACATGATGGACAAGGGGCAGCTCAAGGATACCCTGGGCCAGGGCGACGCGGCCGAGCGCAAGCTGTACAACACGTTCCTCGCCTCGGGTTTCCGCACCCTGCATTTCGGCCTGACGGATTCGCATGCGCGTGGCATGGCCATCCAGATGAATTACATCCTCGACAAGGGCGGCTTTGTCTCGCTGGGCGACGGCAAGTTCGGCGTCGATTTTGGCAAGATCAAGCAGGCCGTGATTGACCTGGACCGTGAATTTTTGACCATCGAGGCAACGGGCGACTATGCGCGCGCGAAAGACATGATGAGCAAGTACGTGGTCATCCGCCCTGAAGTGCAGGTGGCGCTCGACAAGATGAAGGCCGTGCCCAACGATATCCGCCCGGAATTCGTCACGGCCCGCGCGCTGGACCAGGCGGCGAAGAAATAAGCTGACTTTGATTATTGTCAGTCTGAGAAGCCGGCGCCTCTGCGCCGGTTTTTTTGTCTTTATTTATAAAAAGTTGCCAGTTTTTCCTTGTGGAAATATTTTCACCGCTTACTCTGCATTAGTAAATCCCCATTTCTCCTGTTGATCCCATGTTGAAACTGTTCCCGCTGTTAAGTGTGTCCCTTGCCTTGCCCGCCGTGGCAGCCGCCCAGCTTACCGATCTGGAAACCCGCTGGCTGCAGGCGGGCCAACCCGTCATCGCGTTTGCACGTGCGCAAGGCTTGCCCATCGATATCATCGTGCAGCCGCAGGATGCGCCCGGCGCCGTGCCGCTGGCGCTGGGTTACGAAGCAGGGCGCTGCAAGCTGGTGCTGTCCTTGCGCGGCAATGCGCAGGCTGACAGCGTCTTGCAGGGCGTGCCGGCCAAGCGCCACGGCCTGATGATGGAAGCGATGACGGCGCATGAGATCGGCCATTGCCAGCGCTATGCGCAGGGCGACTGGCATGCCTTGCCACGCGGCTTTGTCGAGCCGCGCAGCACGCAGCGCGGCAGGTTGACACCGCTGGCGCAGGAGTTGCGCGAGACGCGCCGCGAAGAAGGGTATGCGGACCTCGTGGCCTTGGCCTGGATGAAGGGGCGCCACCCGGGGCAGTACCAGGATGTGCTGGCCTGGATGCGCGACGTGCGCGCCGGTGGCGAGGCTGCGGGCGGCGGTGCAGGCGGTTCCCACGCCACGCAGGCATGGCTGGCGCTGGCCGATGGCGCCGGTGTATTTGATGGGCCCGCTTCAATATTTGAACAGGCGCAAGTATTGTGGCGAAAAGGCTTGAGCGGCGACAAATAAACGATGATTTTTAAGTGAATGGACGGTCAGCGTGTGCTGTCGCACGGAGCTTTGCTTCCGGCAGGGGTCTAATCTGGGCATCAACTAACCAGAGAGGAACCATCATGAACAAAATGATCGCACTCATGCTGGCCGCCAGTGCCAGCGCCCTGCTTGCCGCCACGCCAGCGTATGCGCAGGATGCCTCGTACAAGAGTTTGACGGACAAGGCAACGGCCGATTACAAGCAGGCCAAGGCCGCCTGTGACGCCCAGAGCGGCAATGCGAAAAAAATCTGCGTGGAAGAAGCCAAGGTGGCGCGCGCCAAGGCCGAATCGGACGCCGTGGCGCAATACCGCAACACGCCGCGCGAACTGGGCAAGGCCCGCAAGGACGTCGCCAATGCCGAGTATGACCTGGCCAAGGCCAAATGCGGCGACCAGACGGGCGCCGACAAGACATCGTGCATGAACGATGCCAAGGCGGCGAAAACGGCCGCGCTGGCCGATGCCAACACGGGCGCCCGGGATGGCACCAACGTGGCGCAAAATCCGCCCGCCACGACGAAGGAAAACTGCGACGCCATGGATGCGACGGCCAAGGCCGCCTGCGTGACGCGCAACGCGGCCGGCAGCACCAAGACGGCCGTGGCCGACTCCGTCATCACCACGAAAATCAAGGCTGACCTCGTCAAGGACAATGACTTGAAAGCGCTCGACGTGCACGTGGAAACGGTCAACGGGGTCGTCATGCTCAGCGGCTTCGTGCCTTCGCAGGCGCAAGTGCAGAAAGCCGCCGACTTGGCCCGTGGCGTGGAAGGCGTGACGGATGTGAAGAATGGCTTGAAGGTGAAATAAGCCCATTCCGCACATGTCTCAAAACGAGGACTGGAGCCGCACGCAGCAGTGTGGCTCCAGTTTTTTTTGATTGTATAAATTACGATCATAATATAACATGAGAAAAATCCTGTCGGCTGATGCTGATCGGCATCCACTCTTTCTCTTCGCTCTTACTCATGAGGACTGCATGCTTTCCTATCCCTTTTCGCAATGGCTGGAGCGGCGCGGCGTGCACTTTGCCTGGGTCATCGTCGCCATCACTTTCCTCACGGCATTAACCTCGTCCGCTGCGCTGGGCTTGCCGGGCGCGTTGATGCAGCCTCTGAGCCGCGAGTTCGGCTGGGATGCCGAGCAGATTTCCTCGGCCCTGGCCGTGCGCTTCGTGCTGTTCGGTTTGATGGGGCCGTTTGCCGCCATCCTGATGGAACGCTTCGGCTTGCGCAATGTCATTTGCGTGGCCCTGGGCCTGATCGCTGCCGGCATGCTGCTGGCCACGCGCATGACGCAGTTCTGGCACCTGGTGGCCCTGTGGGGCATCCTGCTGGGGCTCGGTTCGGGCATGACGGCGCTGGTCTTGAGCGCCGTGGTGGCGAACCGCTGGTTCGAGACGCACCGCGGCCTGGTGGTGGGCGTGCTGACGGCCAGCTCTGCCACGGGCCAGCTGCTGTTCCTGCCCGTGGGCGCCTGGCTGATCGAGCACTACGGCTGGCGCACGGCCGTCATGCCCGTGTTCGTCGCCTGCGCCCTCGTCGCCGTGCTGGCCTTCCTATGCATGCGCAACCGTCCGCAGGATATCGCCTTGCGTCCCTACGGCGCCGACCCGGCCACGCCCCTGGTGGTGGCGCCGGCAGTAAAAATGACGTTTGCCACGCCGTTCGTGATACTGCGCAGCGTGGCGGGGAACCGCACTTTCTGGATACTCTTCGGCACCTTCTTCATCTGCGGCCTCAGCACCAATGGTTTGATCCAGACGCACTTCATTTCCCTGTGCGGCGATTCGGGCTTGTCCGCCGTGCCGGCCGCGTCCGTGCTGGCCATGATGGGCGCGTTCGACCTGTTCGGCACGATCTTGTCCGGCTGGCTGTCGGACCGCTATGACAACCGCAAACTGCTGTTCTGGTATTACGGCTTGCGGGGCTTGTCGCTGTTCTGGCTGCCGTATTCGGAATTCACCTTGTACGGCCTGTCGCTGTTCGCCATGTTCTATGGCCTCGACTGGATCGCCACCGTGCCGCCGACCGTGAAACTGGTGGGGGGCACGTTCGGCCGGGAGCGGGCGGGCATGGTGTTCGGCTGGATCTTCGCCGGCCACCAGCTGGGTGCCGCCGTGGCCGCGTATGGGGCGGGCCGCATCCGCACCCTGATGCTGACCTACAACCCGGCCCTGTTCGCGGCCGGTGCCGCCTGTCTCGTCGCCGCGCTGATGGTGCTGGCGATCCAGCGTCAGAAGGCGGCCGTGAGCGCCGCGCAAGCTGCATGAAAAAAGCCAGGCCCGCGTGTGCGAAGCCTGGCTTCTGTTTATCAAGAACGTTTCAGGATTTATTTGAGATATTTAGCCAGCCATCCTTCGACTTCGCTATAGAAGAAGCGGCTGTTCTCGCCCTTCAAGATCCAGTGGTTTTCGTCCGGGAACACCAGCAATTTCGCCGGCACGTTCAGGCGCTGTTGCACGGCAAAGTTCATCAGCGCATTGTTGGCCGGCACGCGGTAATCGAGCTCGCCCACGGTGATCAGGATCGGGGTCGTGAACCCCGTGCCTTTTTCGTGGTTGCCCGCTTGCATGATGGGGCTTTGGTCGCGCCACACGGGCAGGTTCGACCAGACGGGGCCGCCCGCATTCGTTTCACGGCCGAAGCCGCCATCGCTGGTGCCCCACTGCATGATCAGGTCCATTTCGCCCGCGTGCGAGACGATGGCCTTGTAGCGCGTGGTGGTTGCCTGCAGCCAGTTGGCCAGGTGGCCGCCATAGCTGGCGCCGCCGGCGGCCAGCTTCGTGCTGTCGATGAATGGATATTTCTTGATGGCTTCATCGACGCCCTGGTTGACTTCATCGCCCGGGCCCTTCAAAGGGTCGAACTGGATCGAGCGCGAGAATTCCTCGCCATAGCCGGTGGAACCCTTGTAGTCCGTCAGCAGCACGACATAGCCTGGCTTGGCCAGCAAGTGATAGTTCCAGCGCAGCACGAACTGGTCGCGCCACATGCTGGCCGCGCCACCGTGGATGACGGTAAACAGCGGGTATTTCTTGCTCGGATCGAAGTTGGCGGGCTTGACAAGCATATTGTGGATCTGGCGGCCGTCGGCCGTGGTGAACCAGAAGTGCTCGGGCGCCTGCCAGTCGATTTTATCGGCCTTGTCCGTGTTGAATGCCGTCAGGCGCTTCGGCTGCTTGCCGTTGAACGCGTAGATTTCCGGCGGGTTGATGGACGACTCCCACACACCGACCAGGGCCTTGCCGCCGCTGCTCAGCGAGTTGATGGTACCCGTCGGCAAGGATGGCTCCTCGCGCACGTCGCCACCCCTGGTGTCGATCGAGTACAGCTTTTCCAAGCCCGCATGTTCATAGCTGAAGATGACGCGCTTGCCGCCTTCGGGCAGCACGAAGCGGGAGATTGAACGGTCCAGCTTGGCTGTCAGGATGGTCGGGGCAGGGTTGCTCATCGGCCAGGCGAAACTGGCCAGGCGCTTCACGTCATACACCTTGCCTGGCGTTTCCGCGTCGCTCAAGGCGAACAGGGTCTTGCCGTCGGCCGCGAATTTCAGGCTGCCATAGCTGTGCTTGTCTTGCGTCAAGCGCTGCGCTTCGCCACCGGCCACAGGCAGCAAATACAGTTGCGAAACGACGGCTTCGCGCTGGGCCGCGTCGCGGTTGGTGGCAGCGTTGAAGACGACAGCCTTGCCGTCCGGCGTCCAGACGGCGTCCAGCGATTGTCCTTCGTCGCCCTGGCCGCCGCCAAAGCCCGGCAGGGTGACCAGTTGCGTACCCGACAGGATGTCGCGCGGCTTGGCGTCCGCTTGCGCATCAACGACGAACAGGCGCACCTGCTTGTCGGTCAGCCATTTGTCGAAATAGCGCGGTGCCGTCGTTTCATACGAGCGGGCGCTGACTTTGCGCTCCTTGCGTTCTTTCGCGCTTTGCTTGACGTCGGCTTCCGTCTTGTTGCCTGGATAGATATCGCTGATGAACAGCAACTGCTTGCCGTCCGGGCTCCATTTCGGCATGCGCGCGCCCAGGGTGAGCGAGGTCAGGCGTTGCGCTTCGCCGCCGGCTGCCACGTCGAGGCGGTAGATCTGGCCCGCGTCATCGCCGTCGCGCTTGGCAACGAAGACCAGCTGGCGGCTGTCCGGCGACCAGGCCACGGCGCTTTCGCCACCCTTGGAATAAGTCAGGCGGCGCGCGGGGCTGTCGTCGGTGAGGGACTTGATCCACAGGTCCGACCATTGCTCTTGGCTAGAGTAGGCGCTGTCGACCACGGAAAACACGGCCCACTTTCCATCGGGGCTGGCGACGGGCGCGCCCACCCGTTTCATCAGCCACACGTCTTCATGCGTAATGGCGTGTCTGGCCTGCGTTTGCGTAGCGGCAACGGGGGTGGTGGCTTTGGTATCGGCGGCCTGGGCAAGAGAGGCACAGGCCGCTGCGATCAGCAGGGAGCCGAGGGAACGGCGAAGACGGGGTGAGGTCATGGGCGTGGTCCGGAGTAGTGAAAAAAGTACAGCGGGCAACATTATTGCCCATGCTTTCCTGCACTGCCAAGGCTGGGTACCGTTACTTACCAAGCAGGATGGCAACGTATCGGGCGGGTGCGCCATGGCTGATCAGTTAAACTTGTTCTTTTACTGACGCTACCTTTGGCCGGCCATGAAAATTAGTCTACCCTTATTGAAAACGATATTGCTGGGCGCGAGCTGCCTGCTGGCGGCCCCGGTTTTTGCCGCCGCACCCGCTCCCTACCCGAACACGAGCGCCATGGGCGTCGGTCACGCGGAAAGCACGGCCTGGTATGCAGGCTGCCTGAAGGTCAAGGATGCGGCGCCGCCGCCCGCCGACCTGCCGGCGCCATCGGCCGTGGCGTCCCTGCAGCAATGCCAGGCAACGGACCTGTATTACGATACCAAGAGTATGTCCTCGCCCAAGCCGGCCGACTGGCGTCCCGTGCGCCATTGCGCCATGGCCACGCAAAACAGCGCCGTCCTGATGATGCTGTACCAGAATGGACAGGGCGTGCAAAAAGACCCGTTGCTGGCGCTCAAGTATGCGTGCAGCATCGATGCGGCGCCGGCCGAGATGCGGGGCCGTATCGAGCACTTGCAGCAGATCAATGCCAGCGGACGCGGCATGATCGACCTGTGCGACGACATCACGAGCGGCTATATGATGGGCGTGTGCAGCGCCATCGATGCGCGCCAGAAACAAAGAGTGCGCGGGCAGGCGACAGCCAAAGTCAGCGAAGCAATGCCGGCCGTGGCGCAAGCGTCGCTGCAAAAGCTGCAGGCGGCGGCAAGCAAGTTTGCCGATGCGCGTGCGGCCAATGAAACGGACTTGAGCGGCACGGCGCGCGCCGCCCTGAGCATCGCCGCCCGCACGGCCGAGCTCGATTTGCTGGCGCACGATCTGCGCGAGTACGAAGCGGGCAAGCTGCCAGCCAGCATGTCCAAGGAACAGGCTGCAGCGCTGGACAAGGAGCTCAACGCCATCTACGGCAAGCTGATGAAAAAGCCGGCGCAAACCCATGCGGGCGCCGTGAGCAAGGATGGCATCCGCGCCACCCAGCGCCTGTGGCTGGCGTACCGCGATGCCTGGATGAACTTTGGCGCCGTGCGCTATCCATCCGTGACGAGCGAAACCTGGGCCGGCCGGCTGACGTCACGGCGCAATGTACAACTGCAAGACTTGCTGGAGAACTAAAACATGCGGGAAGCGTACTACCACGAAGACGATTTTTGCATGATCGAACTGCTGCCACTGGATAACTTGCAGCACTGTCTGACGCAGATGGGCGAGCAAGAGGCGTTTGCCGACGCGCACCGCAGCGGCGCCGGCTGGACGCAGATGTACGTGCCCGAGGCGCCGCCGTCGCAGATGGGTGCGCTGGGCCTCACGATGGAACAGCTGCGGCTGGCGCTGGCCGACGCCTTGCCGCCGTATGACGCCGTCTACACGGGCTACAGCACTTACCGCGTGGAATGCAAGAACGTGCTGGCCTTTGGCGGCGACAAGACGGAGACCCTGTTTGCCGGCCTGGACGACAAGGGCATCGTGTGCGACCTGTGGTGCAGCGACGCCATGCCCGAGCTGTTGCTGCTGCCCTTGAAAGAGCAATTGCTGCTGGCCGACTGGGGCGCGGGGTTTGCGTGTCCGCTATCCGATGGGGAATTGTTTGCCCGTTATCTGCAGGAGTATGAACTGAACTGATTACTCGCAGGCGATGGCGTTCGGCTGCGCCACCTTGACCACCGACGCCAGGCGCGCCATGTCGTTGCCGTCGCCTTGCTCCACATACGGTTGATAGCTGTCGATGACGATGCGCGCACGCGCCTGCCAGCCGCAATTGTCGGCCTGGCCTGCGGGCACGCGCAGCAGACGGCGTGCCTCGCCATCGTTGGAAAAACAGAACCACGCATCGTGCGTGGCGGCAGGGCGGGGCAAACGGCCCCACTGCGCCTTGTCGGGCGCGAAGCAGACGCGCTTGCCGATGATCTCCAAGCTCATCTCGTCCGTGCGCGCGCTGTACTGGCCGTCGAGCACGATCGGTGTTTGCGTTTGCGCGTGGGCGGACAGGCAGGCGGTGGCCAGGAGGAGGGTGGCAGCAAGTTTCATGCGTTTCTTTCAGGGCTGGCAAGACGAAGTGCCAGTATAACCGTGGGGGCCGGAAACGAAAAAAGCCCATCCGTGAGGATGGGCTTTTTAGTACTGCGCATTCGTGGTAGGCCGTGCGGGATTCGAACCTGCGACCAACGGATTAAAAGTCCGCTGCTCTACCAGCTGAGCTAACGACCCGAAAGAGGCCGCATTATATATCAGTTGAAAAAGAATGCAAAGCATTCCTGTGAGAAAGTGCTGGCCTGCTAGTGCAGGGCAGCCGTGAGTTTCAGCACTTCGTCGATGCTGGTCGTGCCATCGATGATTTTGCGCGCGCCGGCGATGCGCAGCGGCGTCATGCCGTCGAGGATGCTCTGGCGGCGCAGCGCGTGCAGGTCGGCGCCGGCCTTGACCAGCTGGCCGAACGTTTCCGTCACGCTCAGCAGTTCATAAATGCCGGCACGCCCCAGGTAGCCGCTGTGCCGGCACAGGGTGCAACCGACGGGGCGGTACCCGGCGGCCGGCCGCTCCAGCTGGCCGCCCGTCAGGCGTTGCCATGTCGCGGCGTCGGGGGCGTCGTCCAGCTGTTTGCAGCCCGCGCACAGGCAGCGCAGCAATCGCTGCGCCAGCACGCCGATCAGGCACGCTTCCAGCAGATAGGCGGGCACGCCCAGTTCCAGCAGGCGCATGACGGCCGAGGGCGCGTCATTGGTGTGCAGGGTCGACAGTACCAGGTGGCCCGTCAGCGCTGCCTGGATGGCCATCTCGGCCGTGGCCAGGTCGCGGATTTCTCCCACCATGATGATGTCGGGATCTTGCCGCATCAGCGCCCGCACGCCATCGGCAAACGATAGCTCGATGCCGGCTTGGGTTTGCACCTGCATCTGGTTGAAGGCCGGTTCGACCATTTCGATGGGGTCTTCCACCGTGCACACATTGACTTCGCTGCTGGCCAGCGCCTTCAAGGTGCTGTACAGCGTGCAGGTCTTGCCCGAACCGGTAGGGCCCGTTACCAGCACGATGCCGTGCGTGCGCGCCGTCAGCTGGCGCCAGCGTTCGGCATCCGCCGGCGGAAAGCCCAGGTCAAACAGGCTCTTGACGGCCACTTCCGGGTCGAAGATGCGCATGACGAGCTTTTCGCCGAAGGCCGTGGGCAAGGTCGACAGCCGCAGTTCGACTTCCTGACCCTGCGCATTGCGCGTCTTGATGCGGCCATCTTGCGGACGGCGCTTTTCCACCACGTCCATGCGCCCGAGTAACTTGATGCGCGCCGTCATGGCCAGCAGCACGACGGGCGGCAATTGATAGGCCTGGTGCAGGCGGCCGTCGATGCGCAGGCGTACGAGGCCCGCGTCGCGCTTCGGTTCCAGATGGATGTCGGAAGCGCGCTGGGCAAACGCGTATTGCCACAGCCAGTCGACGATGCGCACGACGTGCTGGTCGTTGGCGTCGAGGCTGCTCTTGTTGCGCCCTAGTTCCACCAGTTGTTCGAAATTGTGGCGCAGCGCCAGGTCTTGCGTGGACGCCTGCCGGGCTACCTTGACGGAACTGGCCAGGCTGAAAAATTGCGCGATGGCGTCGGCGATGTGCAGCGGGTTGGCGATGACCAGGCTCAGCTTGCGTGGCGCAAGATTCCCCAGCTGCGCCTGCCAGGCGAGCGCATAAGGCTGGGCCGTGGCGATGACGATGCGGTCAAGCGTGCTTTCCACGGGCAGGATGTTGAAACGGGCCGCATAGCCTGCCGTCATGACGTCGGCCACCTGGCTGAAATCGATGTGCAGGGGATCGATGCGCACATACGGCAAGCTTGAGCGTTGCGCCAGCCACGCGCACAGGGTATCGAGCGTGAGTGCGCCGTGGGCGATGCTGCACAGAGGATGCAAGGCCGGCGCCGGCAGCAGGGCGGCCTGGGTGCCGATGGCGGCCGCCTGCACCGCATCGAGCAAGCCGTCTTCCTGCAGCCAGGCCAGCAGTTGCGGCAGTTCCAGCGGCGTGTCGGGCGAGGTGGAAGAGGGGGGAGGGGAAGCGGGCATGGCCGGCGCCTTTCCAGGCTGCCGGCCTTGCCTGGACAGGCCGGCGGTTACAGGGTGCTGACGATGCCCTTGACCCAGGATTTGGCGGGCAGCTTGGTCTCGGCGACGATCTGCTTTGCGCGCTCGAGCAGGGCGGCTTGCGCTTCGGCATCGAGTGCCACTTTCGTCTTGAACGCGATCGCCACCACGTTCCCATCATGGACTTCCGGCAGGCAGACCACCTGTTCAAACGCAAACTTCATCGCCTTGATGTTTTTCGCGTAGCTGGGATGGTCGCCAAACAGGTTGACCGTCATGATGCCGTGCGGCGCCAGGCAAGCGCAGCAGGCGGTATAGAAATCGGCGCTATCGAGCACGGGACCGCGCGCCGTGGCGTCATACAAGTCCACCTGCAGGGCGTCCAGGGTGCCGTGATTGGCGTCGTCGTTGACGTAGTCGAGCGCATCCATCTCGCGCACGTGCAGGCGCTCGTCGTTGGGCGGCAGCTTGAACATCGATTCGCAGATGGTGATGACGGACGGATTCAGTTCGATGGCCTCGACTTGCGCCTGCGGGAACTGGCGGTAGCAGAACTTGGTCAGCGCGGCCGTGCCCAGGCCCAGCTGGGCGATACGCTGCGGCTGCTCGATCCACAGCATCCACGCCATCATCTGCTGCGCGTATTCGAGTTCCGGCCAGTCCGGCTTGCGGATGCGCATGGCGCCCTGCACCCATTCCGTGCCGAAATGCAGATAGCGCACGCCATCCATTTCCGACAGGGTGACAGGGGCGTAGCGGGGCTTGCGCGCGGGGCGCGAGGATTCGACTTGTTCGATGGATTTTCGTTTGATAAGCATAAGGCGGCCTGAAAGTGTGCCGCATTATAGCCCGTGCCGGAGCGCCATAAAAAATGCCAGCCGCTGGGGCTGGCATGGTATGGGCCGGTTGCTACTCTTACTGTTGTGCGGGCTCGATCGATACACGCAGACGGATGCGCTCGCCCGGATCGTAGGACATGATGCTCGTGTAGTTGCGGCCGCGGTAGTCGTAGGTGACCTGGTAGCCATTGTTGCGCGATTCCCAGTGGTCGACCTGACGGCATTGCTTGACGGCTTGTTCCTGCATGCCACCCTGGTAATTGTTCTGGTTGTCGACACGGTCGCCGACGACGGCGCCGGCAATCGCGCCAGCGGCTGCGGCGGCCGTGCGGCCATTGCCGCCACCGACCTGGCTACCGAGCAGGGCGCCAGCGATACCGCCGACGATGGAGCCGCCAGCGCTGCGCTGTTGCGGCGGCGCCTGGACTTGCACGTATTCCGTACGGCATTCCTGGCGTGGACGGTTGATCTGTTCCACTTGCGGCACGACGCGCACGACCTTGCCGAAATCTTCAAAGTCGGCGGCCTGGGCGAGTGGCAATGCACCGATACAAAGGGCTGACATCATCAATTTGGCTTGCAAGTTCATTTGTAACCTCGTTATCTAGAGAATCTTTCAGGGTATTTTTTACAACTTGGGACTATAGTAATCCCGCCAGACCGGGACAAGTGTTTCGGCTGGCAACAAAATGTAACAGCCCAAGTCCCTTGCCCCACAGTCTGTAACATGCACTTTCAATCGATACAAGATGTTGAAATGACTTGAAACCAGCGGTTTGTAACAAATCTTGCGTTTGACATCATATTCGGGTTGATTCATGCAGGACAACACGTTACCCTAATACGCGTATGGCTTATATAAAATCGCACTGAATCGCATAAAAGTTGATACAGATCGAATCACCGCGTGCGCATTGACCCGCGTGCGGGGATGCAATAAGAAGAGCAGCTAGAAGAGATCCATACATAACAGGTCGATTTGAGGGAAAAATGAGTTTGTTACTAACCGTGCCGCCCAACCTTGTCCAGTCCATCCGTGCCTTTCGCGTGACCGAATTACAAGACGAGGCGATCCGTCTCGGGCAGCACTTTTTATATGCACATTGCAACGCTGGACAGACCAAACAACAAGTCATCGGCATTATTGCAGAAGCATTCCTGTTTCCGAAAAACCTGGCGAAGAATTTCGATGCGCTGCGCCTGTGCCTGACGGACACCATGTTCAAGGCGGGCACGCAGACAGGCTTCCTGGTGGTGCTCGAGCAATTGCCAAATACGCAAAAATTCGACAAGGAAGCGCGCGAGATCCTGCTCGACGTGTTCCGCGACGCGGCCGACTACTGGGCCGAGAAGAAAGTCCCGTTCCGCGTCTTCTATTCGTTCGAGTAAACACTTACTCACGTTGTGATAGCGTAAAATCAGCCTTTTTCCCGCTTGGCAGGCAGCATTGTCCGGCGAAAGCGCTTGTTGTGCGATCATGTTGCGGCGCAACAATATCGCCGGCCTTTCTTGGTTCGCATCGCCATAGCGGGTACAATGCGCGCTATGAAAAATATCGTTATCCTCATTTCCGGACGCGGCAGCAACATGGAAGCGGTCGTACGCGCGGCGCAAGCCGAGCAATGGCCAGCCCGTATTGCCGCCGTCATCAGTAACCGGGCCGATGCCCAGGGATTGGTTTTTGCCGCGGAACATGGGATAGCGACCGCAGTCGTTGCCAACAAGGATTATGCCAGCCGCGAACAGTTCGATGCGGCGCTGCAAGCCGTGATCGACGGTTTTGCCCCCGACCTGGTCGTGCTGGCCGGTTTCATGCGCATCCTGACGCCGCCCTTCGTCGAGCATTACGCAGGGCGCATGCTCAATATCCACCCGTCGCTGCTGCCGCTGTTCCCGGGCATGGCGACACACCGCCAGGCGCTCGAGGCTCGTGTAACGGAACACGGCGCGACCGTGCATTTCGTGACTGCCGAGCTCGATCATGGCCCGGCCGTGGCAAGCGCGAAAGTCCCCGTCTTGCCAGGCGACACAGAAGAGAGCTTATCGGCGCGCGTGCTGGTACAGGAACATCTGCTTTACCCGCGCGCCATCCGCCTGTTCATTGACGATAAACTGTCAGTCGAGCATGGCCAGGTCCGCGTGGACCCTCAATAAAATATTACAGAAAGAATAACAATGAGATTGCCACCAGCGATACTTGCCAATGCTGAAGAAGTATTGCGCGAAATTTTACGTTTCACGGCCCCGGCCGACACCACCCTGTCGCGCTATTTCCGCGACCATCCGCGCCTCGGTTCGCGCGAACGCGGCGCCATTGCCGAAGGCATCTATGCCGTGCTGCGCAACAAATCGTTCTTCACGGACTTCGCCGAAGCGGGCAGTGGCCCGACCATGCGCCGTTTGACCATCCTCGGCCTGGCCGAAGCGGTGGGCGCCGATTCGCTGGGCGGCCTGACGGAAGAAGAAGTGGAATGGCTGGAACGCATCACGCAGATCGACCGCAGCCTGATGCCGTCGAACATGCGCGCCAACATGCCGACCTGGCTGTTCGACAAGCTGATCGCCCAGTTCGGCGAAGCGGAAACCATGACGCTGGCCGATGCGCTGAACGCGCCGGCGCCGCTGGACTTGCGCGTGAACTCGCTCAAGGCCACGCGTGACGACGTGATGCTGGCCCTGGCCGAAGCGCCGATCCTCAGCACGCCGACGCCCTATGCGCCGCTGGGTTTACGCGTGATCAAGAAGCCATCGCTGCAAAACCTGCCCCTGTTCCAGAGCGGCGCCATCGAAGTGCAAGATGAAGGCAGCCAGATCCTGTCGCAAATCGTCGGCGCCAAGCGCGGCGAGATGGTGGTCGATTTCTGTGCCGGCGCAGGCGGCAAGACGCTCGCATTGGGCGCGCTGATGCGCAACACGGGCCGTTTGTACGCATTCGACGTGTCGGAAAAACGCCTGGCCAAGCTGAAGCCGCGCATGGCCCGCAGCGGCCTGTCGAACGTGCATCCGGTGCAGATCGCGCATGAGCGCGATGCCAAGATCAAGCGCCTGGCCGGCAAGATCGACCGCGTGCTGGTCGATGCCCCATGTAGCGGCCTGGGCACCCTGCGCCGCAATCCGGACGTGAAATGGCGCCAGCAGCCGAACTCGATCGTCGAGCTGCAAGCCAAGCAGGCAGCCATCCTGGCCGGCGCGGCACGCCTCGTCAAGGGCGGTGGCCGTCTGGTGTACGCCACCTGCAGCTTCCTGAATGAAGAAAACGATTTTATCGCCGAGCAATTCCTGGCGGCCCATCCGGACTTCACCCTGGTGCCGATGAACAAGGTGCTGGCCGAGCAGAAGATCGAGCTGGAAATGGGCGACTACCTGAAATTGTTGCCGCACCTGCATCAGACCGACGGTTTCTTCGCCGCCGTGTTCGAGCGCAAGGTTATGCCGAAAAAAGTCTACGCCGATGAAAAACCGGCCGACGACGTTGACGCCGAGCCAGCCGAATAAGTTTGTCACCGGCCATCGCTGCAGCATCGCAGCGGTGGCCATGCACTTGCGCCAGCCAGTCTGGCGCAGGCTGTGGGCACCCCGCCCGTTTGTTTTCCCGCACCACCTTCCAGATTCCATCCGCCATGAATGAAACCCCGCTGCTCAACCTGATCACTGACTTTGTCGACGATTTCCGTCAACCGGCCATCCTGTGGCAGGCGCTGGTCATCGTCGGCTGCCTGGCCCTGAGCTGGCTGCTGGTGCGGCAGTTGCGCGTGTTCCTGCACCAGCGGGCCGAGGCGGCCGCGACGCCGGCCACGCCGGAAACCCTGCAGCGCACCGATAGCTTTATCCGCATCCTGACGCCCGTGCTGGCGGCCATGCTGCTGGGCATTGCGCAGCATTTCCTGGCCAAGTTCCAGTCGGTGAATCTGCTCAGCATCGCCATCCCCCTGTGCACGTCGATGGCGCTGGTGCGCTTCGGTTTTTATGTGCTGCGCCGCATTTTTGCCCGTCATGGCGATATCAGCCCCACCATGTTGCTGCTGGAAAAGATCTTCACGGTCGTTGTATGGGCCGGCATGGCCCTGTACATCACAGGCCTGTGGCCGGAGCTGCATACCTTTCTGGAAAGCATCGTCGTGCCGCTGGGACGCAACAAGGTGTCCGTGGCTGCTATCTTGCAAGCCGCTATTTCCGTAGCCGTGCTGCTGGTGCTGGCCATGTGGGCCGGCACTTCGCTCGACGAGCGCCTGATGAAAATGCAGGGCCTGCACACCTCCTTGCGCGTAGTGCTCTCGCGCATGGGCCGCGCCGTGCTGATCCTTGTTTCCGTGCTGGTCAGCCTGTCGCTGGTGGGGATCGACCTGACGGTGCTGTCCGTGTTTGGCGGCGCCTTCGGCGTGGCGCTGGGCTTCGGCTTGCAAAAGATCGCCGCGAACTTCGTCTCCGGTTTCATCATCCTGCTCGACCGCAGCCTCACCATCGGCGACATGATCACGGTCGGTCAATTTACAGGCAAGGTCACGCAGATCAATACGCGCTATACTGTGTTATTGGGTGGCGATGGGGTTGAATCCATCGTGCCCAATGAAATGCTGATTTCCGGCGGCGTCCAGAACATGTCGCTGAGCAACCGCATGGTCTGGCTGTCGACGGCCGTGTCGGTGGGTTACGAAACGGACCTGGACGTCATCTTCCCCTTGCTGGAAGAGGCGACCGCCAAGGTGCCGCGTGTGTCGCAAAGCAATCCGCCATCGGCTACCCTCGTGCGTTTCGGCGCCGACGGCCTCGATGTGCAGATCGGCTTCTGGATCGCGGATCCGGAAAACGGCACGGGTGGCGTGAAGTCGAATGTGAACCGCGCCATCTGGCGCACCTTGCAGGAACATAAGGTCACTGTACCGTTTCCGCAACGCGAATTGCGTATTGTTGGTACGCCTCCTGCCCCGCTCGCCAGCGCGGCAGACGGTGAGTCCGCGCCATCCGGCACCCAGCCTTAACCTCGCTGCCTGCCTCCGATTTTGCCTGATAGCACCCATTAGGGCGTACAATCACGCCTAAAATTAACTCTGCCGGACCTCCAGAGTCACTGGAGCGACCGTGCGCACGCCCTGTCCACTTGGAGTAGTAGTAATGACATTGAGTTCCGTTTTACACGACGTTTTGCAGTTCATGGCAACTGGCATTACCGATCTGTCCGCATGGCAAGTTTTCCTGTACACCATGGTGGTCACCCACATCACGATCGCCAGCGTCACGATTTACCTGCACCGCCATCAGGCCCATCGGGCGCTGGAATTGCATGCGCTGCCCAGCCATTTCTTCCGTTTCTGGCTGTGGCTGACGACGGGCCAGGTCACCAAGGAGTGGGCCGCCATCCACCGCAAGCACCATGCCAAGTGTGATACGGAAGAAGATCCGCACAGCCCCGTGACGCGCGGCATCAAGAAAGTGTTCTGGGAAGGCGCCGAGCTGTACCGCGCTGAATCGAAGAACATGGAAACCATGGCCAAGTATGGCCACGGCACGCCGACGGACTGGATCGAGCGCAATCTGTACACCAAATACAGCTGGTTGGGCGTGGTCATCCTGTTCTTCGTGAACTTCGCCCTGTTCGGCGTGATCGGCATTTCCGTGTGGGCCGTGCAAATGATGTGGATCCCGATCACGGCGGCAGGCATCATCAACGGCATCGGCCACTACTGGGGCTACCGCAACTACGACTGCGCCGACGCGGCCACCAATATCATTCCCTTCGGCATTTTGATCGGCGGCGAAGAGTTGCACAACAACCACCATACCTATGCGACGTCGGCCAAGCTGTCGTCGAAATGGTATGAAATCGATATCGGCTGGGCATATATCCGCGCGCTGGAAATGCTGGGCCTGGCCAAGGTGAAAAAACTGGCGCCGGAACCGAAGTTCTCGCACGGCAAGCTGGAAGCGGACTTCGAGACCTTGCAGTCCGTCATCGCCAACCGCTATGACGTGATGGCCAAGTATGCGAAATCGATCAAGCATGCCTGGAAAGAAGAACTGGAACACCTGAAGCACAAGGCCGAGCTGGAAAAGCGCTTCCTGAAATCGTCGCGCAAGCTGATGCAGCGCGAACCGGGCAAGCTGGCCGATGCGCATCACGAACAGTTGTCGGAACTGTTCCAGCACAGCAAGGCGCTGGAAACCATGCACCACATGCGCGTGGAGCTGGGCGCCATCTGGGAGCGTTCGCACTTTACGCGCGAGCAATTGCTGCAAAAGCTGCAAGACTGGTGCACGCGCGCCGAAGCGTCGGGCATCAAGTCGCTGCAAGACTTTTCCTTGCGCCTGCGCAGCTATGCATAAGTAAGCTGCGGTAGCAGATAAAAGCCCTGGTTTCCAGGGCTTTTTTTCGTCGGTACAAAGGTGAAGAGAGTCGGTCGAAAATCAGGGCGAAAAAAAACCGCTCATCGGAGCGGCTCTTTTTACAGAACACAATATCAATTACTTGATTTTGGTTTCTTTGTACGTTACGTGCTTGCGTGCTTTAGGATCGAATTTCATGATCTCCATTTTCGCAGGCGTCGTACGCTTGTTTTTGGTAGTCGTGTAGAAGTGACCCGTACCGGCGGTCGATTCTAACTTGATTTTGTCGCGGCCTGATTTTGCCATGATAGCTCCCTTATTCTGCTAATTAGACTTTTTCGCCACGAGCGCGCATATCGACCAATACGGCGTCGATGCCGACTTTATCGATGACGCGCAGACCGGCGTTGGACAAACGCAGGGAGACCCAGCGGTTTTCAGATTCAACAAAAATACGACGATTCTGCAAGTTAGGCAAAAAACGACGTTTGGTTTTGTTGTTTGCATGGGAAACATTGTTGCCGACCATCGGCTTCTTCCCAGTGACTTGGCAAACACGTGCCATGGCGCACTCCTTAAAGATATTCCAAATTGGAAAAACGAGAGTATATCCAAAATAAGCAGATTTATCAATGACTTGCGAAAAACAATTGTGTCATGTTGTATTGAAATAATTTAACAATTTGACTTTTACCCTTCCTCATAGGGAAAAGCACTGGTAAACAGCGCTGTTTACTGCTAGACAAGCCTGCTTCCTTTGTCACGTATGTCCTTGTTTACACATGGTTAACTGCGGTGGAGCGGGCTCTGGCCTAGATTTGCCCATGTTCCGCAAACGAATGCACTTGCCGCCCGGCCACGACGAAATGGTCGAGGATGCGCACATCCACCAGCGACAAGGCTTGCACCAGCGCGCGCGTCAGCAGCAGATCCGATTCGCTCGGTTCCGGCGTGCCGGACGGATGGTTGTGCGCCAGCATGACGCTGGCCGCGTTGTGCAGCAGCGCCTGCTTGACCACTTCGCGCGGATACACGCTGGTGTGGGTGAGGGTGCCGCGAAACATTTCCTGGGTCGTGATCAGCCGGTTCTTGACGTCCAAAAACAACACGTGAAACGCTTCATGCGCCAGGTTGCCCAGAGTCAGGCGTAAATAGTCTTTGACCGCGTGCGGCGAATTGAGGGCCTGGCCCGCCTGCAAGTCCTCGATGATGGCGCGCCGCGCCAGTTCCAGCACCGCTTGCAGCTGGGCGAACTTGGCGCTGCCCATGCCGTGCACGGCGGAAAAACTCACGAGGCTGGCGCCAAACAGGCCCCGCAAGGAGCCGAAGTGCTCGACCGTATCGCGCGCCAGCTCCACGGCGCTCTTGCCGCGCACGCCAGTGCGCAGGAAGACGGCTAGCAATTCAGCGTCCGACAGCGATTGTGCGCCATCCTCGATCAGGCGTTCGCGCGGCCGTTCGCCGGCTGGCCAATCCTTGATGCCCATGTTGCCTCCCCGGTGCGCCCAGCTGGTCGTGGCGCCTGCCGATGATTGTCGCGCCTTCCCCGGGCGGCCATGCTGCGCTAGCTCGTCTTTATGTCAGGTCGTGCTAAAAAAACAAAAGCCAAGATGCCCGGAGCGGGTATTTTCAGGCGCTATCATTTGCCTGTCGTTGCATTCCATGCAAGTTGCAGCGACGGGGAGTCAGGGCCCTGAACTCAATGTCTTCCACTTGTTTTACAGGAGCAGTCATGCCGTACATCAAAGTTATCAATGGAGTCATGCAAGAGTTCAACGCCGCCGGCGTCAACACGGGCAAGGTCAGCGGCATCGGCCTCAATTCGCACGCGTACCTGGAGCGCCGCACCTGGAGCGCCGTAGCCGCAGCCACGACGACGAATGACAGCAACCCCGATTACCCGGCCGATTTTCCCTATCTCGCCGCCAATGGTTTCAAGTACATCCAGGTGATGATGGCGCCATTTAACGGCACAATGGCCGACGGCACCGGCTATCAGGTGTGGGACTACGTTGTCGGCAAGCCAAAATTTGCCGACGACAACACGGTCGTGGACCTGGGAATCAACGATACATACTGGGCTGCGGTGAAGGCGCTGCTCGACTGTGCGCTGGCCAACGGCATCGGCATCATTGCCTGTCCGTTCTGGAATCCCTATGCCGTGCCGGAGTTGGTGGGGGAGGCGGGCGCTACACGAACCGAGCACGATGTAATCGCGCGCGCTGCACTGATCAATCCTCAATCGAAAACACGCCACTATATGCGTGCCTTTGCCCAGGCGTTTGCGCAGCGCTACAGCAACCACGCCGGCATCGCCGCGTGGATGGCTGCGCAGGAACTGATGGCCGGGGCGAAGATAGACTTGAATTCGACGCGGGAAATCATCCAGGAAACGGCGCAATTGCTGCGCGACAACGATACCCTGGCCCGCATGATTTCGTCCGGCAATGCGGGCATTGCCCATACCTCGCCCCGTCAAGGCTCCTTGCAGCAATATGTTGAGGAAACCCTGCCATTCATGAATCCGGATCCGGTCGACTGTCTGTGCGAAAACCTGTTCCCGGGTAACGAATATGTCAGCAGTGGCCTGCTTGAGGGCGCGGATTTGCCATCCGACTTCGTTTCGTCTTCGCTCGCTTATTTGCAAGTGATGCAGCGCGCGGCCGAGAAATTAGGCAAACCGTATTACCTTGGCAGCTTTTGCCTGTCTAAAAAGCAAGAAAGGGCCTTGCAAGATACCGAACGGCAGGACAATTTGCACGCATTGCTGAGCGCCATACGCCGTACGGGTGTGCAACTGGCATGTTACTGGGCCTGGAATGCGGGCAAAGCCATGGAGGTCGGCGAAATGAACCTGGTGCAGACGCCGACGCATACTAACGAACGCGAGCCTGTCTGGAACGCCTTGCGCGGCGACGACGCCATCCGCCCTGCACCGCCCAAGCCGTGTTTCGGCGTGACGAAGACCTTGCAGTTCCAGCCTGGCCTGATGCTCACCGTGCCTTCGTCCGTGCGCTACGAGAGTGCGGATTTTTCACTGTCGTATTGTATCCGGCAGCAGGCTGTAACCTCGACCAAGGACGTTGATCAAGCGTTCATCAAGCGCCAATCGAATAGCAAAGGCTGGGCGCTGCTGCAAAAGTTTATTACTACGCAGAACAATCTGAGCACCTACCTCCAGTTATGGGGAGGAAATGCCGTGAGCTCGAACAGCAATGGCCACGGTGCGAAGGTGGATGTCACTGACCGCTGGCTGCGCTGCACTTACACCGTCAAGCATGATGGTTCCATCAGCCTATACGTCGACGATTTTCTCATGTACCAGGGGAACAAAATGGCGCAGCCATTCGTGAACGCTGCGGGCACACCCTTGGTGATCGGTCGTGCCGTCAATGCGCTGGAGCAGGGCACGCCCGCCTGGCAGTTGTCGGACGTTATCCTGTACGACCGCGTGCTGACGCCCAAGGAAGTGTATGACTATGGCCAGTACGGCATCGTGCACCGGCCTGTGGGGCGCTGGAAGCTCGACGGCAACCTGGAAGACAGCTCGGGCTTCGGCAATCATGCGAGCACGCCTGGCGGGTTGACGTACGTCAACGTCGGATAAGTGACAGGGTACGCGGCCATGTTTTTTGACAAAAGCATGGCCGCGCCGAGATGGCATGGGGCGCGCTGGCTCAGGGTGGCTTACAATATCGTTTTGCACCAGTTACTTGAAAACTACTATGTCCAACGAGCAACCAGCAGTCGTCACCGAAGCGGCTTACCTTACCCTGCATTATCGTCTTGCTACTGTTGACGGTACTGACATTGTCACGACCTTCAGCGGCAATCCCGCGACCTTGATGCTGGGACAGGGCCAACTGGCGCCATTCCTCGAGCAGCGTCTGCTGGGCTTGCCTGAAGGCACGCACCAGACGTTCGAGCTGGCAGCGGGCGAAGGCTTTGGCGAGCGCAATCCCGAGCTGGTGCAATCCGTCTCGCGCGCTACCCTGGACGAAAACTCGGTGCCGGGCGCCGACTACAAGATCGGCGACCTGGTCGACTTCGCCGCGCCGGGCGGCGGCCGCTTTGCCGGTGTGCTGCGCGAAATGCGCGACGATTCGGCCCTGTTCGACTTCAACCATCCGCTGGCCGGCCAGCCGCTGCGCTTTGAAGTCAAGCTCATTTCGGTCCTGTAAGGAGTAGCGATGGATAAAGAACTGTTACTGGCCCAGCCCCGCGGTTTTTGCGCTGGCGTCGACCGGGCGATTGAAATCGTCGAACGCGCCTTGCAGCAATTTGGCGCACCGATCTATGTGCGCCATGAAATCGTCCATAACGCCTATGTGGTGGCCGATTTGCGCAACAAGGGCGCCATTTTCATCGACGACCTCGATGACGTGCCTGCCGGCAATACGCTCGTGTTTTCCGCCCACGGCGTGTCGAAAGCCGTGCGTGCCGAGGCGGAATCGCGCGGCCTGAGCATTTTTGATGCGACTTGCCCGCTGGTCACCAAGGTGCACATGGAAGTGGGCAAGATGCGCCGCGAAGGCCGCGAGATCATCATGATCGGCCACGATGGCCATCCCGAGGTCGAGGGCACGATGGGCCAGGCCGATATGGGCATGCATCTGGTGGAAACGCTCGACGATGTGGCGAAATTGCAGGTCGCCAATCCGGAGAGCCTGGCCTATGTTTCGCAAACAACGTTGTCAGTTGACGACACCAGCGACATTATTGCGGCTTTGAAAGCGAAATATCCGAATATCGCCGAGCCGAAAAAAGGCGACATTTGCTACGCCACCACGAACCGCCAGGAAGCCGTGAAATTCATGGCGCCGCTGGTGGAAGTGGTGATCGTCGTGGGTAGCCCGAACAGCTCGAATTCGAACCGCCTGCGCGAAGTGGCAGACAAGATGGGCACGCCTGCCTACATGGTCGACAATGCCTCGCAGATCGACCCGGCGTGGCTGGAAGGCAAGCTGCGCGTGGGTGTCACGGCTGGCGCCTCGGCGCCCGAGGTGCTGGTGCAGGCCGTCATCGACCGCTTGAAAGAGTGCGGCGTGAAGAGCGTGCGCCCGCTTGACGGCGTGCAGGAAGCCGTCACGTTCCCGATGCCGAAAGGCCTCGACGGCATCAAGCGCGACGTCGCCTGAGGCTGTACGGCTGCTGAGTATCGATGAAATAGTTACCTCAAAACCGAATTTAATTCGGAAATGATTGATTTATTCCAAGCTTAGTTTTTGCAAAAGATCGTTATGATTGCTTCAAGCTTGAATATGTTGTCGTTATGACTAAGCAAGGTCACGCCTGTTTTCAGTGCGTGCACCATGTTGGTGAGAACGGTCCAGGGATGGCACTGCAGGAATTCTTCCTCCGGTGCCGTTTTTGTATCAGCGGCATGTTCTGGCGGAAGTTGTTCCCGAAAAATGCATATTTGATAGGGCAATCATGGATACATTCATCCAGCAGATCATTAACGGCTTGGTGTTGGGCAGCATGTATGCCTTAGTCGCCCTCGGTTACACCATGGTGTACGGCGTGCTGAACCTGATCAACTTCGCCCACGGCGACGTGCTCATGATCGGCGCCATGGTGGGCTTGACCATCCTCAAGCTGCTGGGCATTTATGTGCCCGACTGGCCCGGCTATCTGAAGCTGGCCACCGCCATCCTCGGCGCCATACCCATCTGTATTCTGGTCAACATCATCATTGAGCGGGTCGCCTACCGCCGCCTGCGCAATGCCCCCCGCCTCGCCCCCCTGATTACCGCCATCGGCGTCTCCATCCTGCTGCAAACCTTCGCCATGATGATCTGGACGCGCAATCCCTTGCCCTTCCCGCAATTGCTGTCGACCGACCCCATCAACATAGGCGGCGCCGTGATTTCGCAAACGCAAGTGTTGCTGCTGGCCCTGGCCGCGCTGTCGATGGGCGGATTGGTGTTGCTGGTGGAAAAAACCCGCATGGGCCGCGCCATGCGCGCCACGGCGGAAAACCCCCGCGTGGCAGGGCTGATGGGCGTCGATTCCGACAAGGTCATCGTGGCCACCTTTGCCATCGGTGCCGCGCTGGCGGCCGTGGCCGGCGTGATGTGGGGTGCCAACTATGCCTCCATTCAATTTTCCATGGGCGCCATTCCTGGTCTGAAAGCGTTCTGCGCGGCGGTGCTGGGCGGCATCGGCAATATCTACGGCGCCATGCTGGGCGGTATCTTGCTGGGCATTATCGAAAGCCTGGGCGCCGGCTATATCGGCGACATCACGGGCGGCTTCCTGGGTAGCCACTACCAGGATATCTTTGCCTTCGTCGTGCTGATCATCGTGCTGACCCTGCGCCCGTCCGGCATCATGGGCGAACGCGTGGCCGACCGTGCCTGATGTGAAACTGGGAGATTAAATCATGGCACTACTCGATTTTGACGCTAAGAAAAATCCGGCCAAGGCCTACGCCGGCATGCTGGGCCTGGCCGCGCTGCTGATGGTGTTCCCGTTTTTTGCCGCCCAGTTCGGCAACTCGTGGGTACGCATCATCGACATGGCCTTGCTGTACATCATGCTGGCCCTGGGCTTGAACATCGTTGTCGGCTTTGCCGGCCTGCTCGACCTCGGCTACATCGCCTTCTACGCCGTGGGCGCCTACCTGACGGCCTTGCTGGCGTCGCCCCAGTTCGCCATTCTGCTCGAATCGGTGGTGAATCAATATCCGGTGCTGGGCGAAACCCTGGTGCAGCTGATGGGGCCGGAAATCCGCGAAAACGGCATCCATTTGTCGATCTGGATCATCGTGCCGCTGGCCGCTTTTGTTGCCGGCCTGTTTGGCGCCCTGCTGGGTGCGCCCACCTTGAAACTGCGCGGCGACTACCTGGCCATCGTGACCCTGGGCTTTGGCGAGATCATCCGCATCTTCATGAACAACTTGAACGACCCGATCAATTTCACGAACGGGCCGCAAGGCATCAATCTGATCGACCCGATCCGCATCTTTGGCGTCAACCTGGCGGGCGAGGCGGGCACCAACAGCACCGTCACGGTGGCCGGTTTTTCCATGCCGTCCGTGAACGCCTATTACTTTTTGTTCCTCTTCCTGTGTATCGCCGTTGTGTTCGTCACCAAGCGGCTCCAGCATTCGCGTCTGGGCCGCGCCTGGGTGGCCATCCGCGAAGACGAGATCGCCGCCAAGGCCATGGGCATCAATACGCGCAACGTGAAATTGCTGGCCTTTTCCATGGGAGCCTCGTTCGGCGGCGTGGCGGGCGCCATGTTTGCCTCGTTCCAGGGTTTTGTCTCGCCGGAATCGTTTTCCCTGACGGAATCGATCGCCGTGCTGGCCATGGTGGTGCTGGGCGGCATCGGCCATATCCCCGGCGTGATCCTCGGCGGCGTGATCCTCGCTTCGATACCGGAAGTGCTGCGCCACGTGGTGGAGCCGGCCCAGCAGGCGCTGTTCGGCCACGTGGTGATCGAGGCGGAAGTGCTGCGCCAGTTGCTGTACGGCCTGGCCATGGTCTTGATCATGCTCAACCGTCCTGCCGGCCTGTGGCCATCGCCGAAGCACGAAGACCGGCCCGACCACGACGTCGACCAACCCAACAAATCCACCGGCGTCGTGTCCGCTTAAGGGAGGGATAGCATGAGCGAACAGATCATTCTCAATATTGCCGGCGTGAATAAACGTTTTGGCGGCTTGCAAGCGCTCACCGACGTGGGCATCACCATCCGGCAAGGCCAGATCTACGGCTTGATCGGCCCGAACGGCGCCGGCAAGACGACGTTTTTCAACGTGATCACAGGCCTCTACCAGCCCGACACGGGCACTTTCGAGCTGGCCGGCAAACCATATTCGCCATCCGCGCCGCACAAGGTGGCCAAGGCGGGCATTGCGCGCACCTTCCAGAACATCCGTTTGTTTGGCGACATGACGGCGCTGGAAAACGTCATGGTGGGGCGCCATGTGCGCTCGCATCAGGGCGTGTTCGGCGCCATCTTCCGCCACAAGGCGGCGCGCGAGGAAGAGGCGTCCATCCGCAAGCGGGCCATGGAGCTGCTCGACTTCGTCGGCATCGCCCAGTTCGCCAGCCGCACGGCGCGCTTCTTGTCGTATGGCGACCAGCGGCGCCTGGAAATCGCCCGCGCGCTGGCCACGGACCCGCAACTGCTGGCTCTCGACGAGCCGGCGGCGGGCATGAATGCCACGGAAAAATTGGCCCTGCGCGAGTTGCTGGTGAAAATCAAGGCCGAAGGCAAGACCGTGCTGCTGATCGAGCACGACGTGAAACTGATGATGGGACTGTGCGACCGCATCACCGTGCTCGAGTATGGCAAGCGCATCGCGGAAGGCTTGCCGGCCGAAATACAACAAAACCCGGCCGTCATCGAGGCTTATCTGGGAGGGTCGCACGCATGAGTAACGCTGGCTTGAACAGGAATGTATTGAAGGTATCGGGCCTGCACGTGGCCTACGGCGGCATCAAGGCCGTCAAGGGTATCGACCTGGAAGTCAACCAGGGCGAGCTGATCGCCCTGATCGGCGCGAACGGCGCCGGCAAGACGACGACCTTGAAAGCCATCACGGGCACTTTGCCGGCCTGCAAGGTCGAAGGCACGATCAGCTACCTGGGCGAGTCGCTCAAGGGCACGAAATCGTTCCACTTGGTGGAAAGGAAACTGGCCATGGTGCCGGAAGGGCGGGGCGTATTTACCCGCATGTCGATCCGCGAAAACCTCATGATGGGCGCCTACACGCGCACGGACAAGGCCGGTGTCGAGGACGATATCGCCCGCTGGTTCGACGTCTTTCCACGCCTCAAGGAACGGGCGGCGCAGATGGCCGGCACCTTGTCTGGCGGCGAGCAGCAGATGCTGGCCATGGCGCGCGCCCTGATGAGTCATCCGAAGCTGCTGCTGCTCGACGAGCCGTCGATGGGCTTGTCGCCCATCATGGTCGAGAAAATTTTCGAGGTGATCCGCAAGGTGTCGTCCGAAGGCATCACGATCTTGCTGGTCGAACAGAATGCCCGTTTGGCCCTGCAAGCGGCGCATCGCGGCTATGTGATGGATTCCGGCCTCGTCACCATGGGCGGCAACGCGGCCGCCATGCTCGACGACCCGCGCGTCAAGGCGGCGTATCTGGGAGAGTAAGCGCGCATAAAAAATGCCCCAGCTGGGCTGGGGCATAATGGCATCCGTCGGGGAAGTACGGGATGGATGCCTGGAGGAGCAGGTACAGCGGACCGCCGTAGCGGTCGCGCAAGAATTACTTGGCGGCAGCGCGTGGCACGACTTTTTCAGCTGCTTGCGTGAACTGGTTCACGGCCGAGGTCAGGTTCGCTTCGATGGCTTCGACGGCTTGCTTGCTGGTTTTCGAGAATTGCTCGTAGCCCGCATTGGCGTTGCCGATGGCGCTTTTCAGGATGGCGACGGCGTTTTCCGAACCGGCTGGCGCGTTCTTGGTGACTTCTTCCACCAGGGACAGGACTTTACGGTTGGTTTCAGCGATTTGCGATTCAGCAGCTTTGCTGAATTCGGCTTGGGTGCCCGACGTGATGGCAGCCAGGTGACGGCCGTAAGCGATGGCTTTTTCGGCGCTAGGCTGGGCTTGAGCAGCGCTCAGCGAGAAGAATTCTTGTGGATCTTTTGCCGACAGCAATTGCTTGGCGGCGGCGGTCGATTCTTCCAGGGTCGCTTTGGCAGCGGTCAGGTTCAGTTCGACGATCTTTTCGATGCCTTCGAAGGCTTTGCCCGTCAGCGACGAGAACAGGGCGAATTGGGCTTCCAGGTTGGCTTTGGTAGCGGACGAAAATTGCTCAGGAATTGAAAACATATAAATCTCCAAAAAATCGAAATCTGGTTAATTTGATGCTGCGTGTACCGTTTGGGAAAGCAGGTGAATCTAAATTTTTCAAGCTGAACAAGAATTGTGCAACGCAACAAACCCTATTCTACGGTGAAAAAAAACGAAGTCAAGCGTTTCTTGTGCGATGCAACAATTGAATAGATTTGGATCAAAAGTCATTGTTTCTAAAGAGAAATATTTGATTTCTGGGTGTCAATGGTTTATGCCTAAACTATCGTTTCCAGCGGCTACGGGGACGATTGCGGCGCAGCATGCTAGACTTTGCCTCCCGCACTGGCGCAGCACCTGGTGCCGATCCCGTTTCCCGAGTTGATACCATGTCCAATCTTCCCGCCGCGGCTGGCGCCAGCGGCAAAGCCTCTCTTCTGACCACTCTGACGCCGATGGCCTTGCCTGGCTTCTTCGTGTTGTTATGGAGCACAGGTTTTATCGTGGCCAAGTTCGGCCTGCCGTACGCGCCCCCGCTGACTTTTTTGCTGCTGCGCTTCCTGGGCGTGCTGGTGATCCTGCTGCCGCTCGTGCTGCTGTTGCGCGCACCGTGGCCCGTAGGACAGTTCCGCCAGATCGCCGTGGCCGGCATCTTGATGCAGGCCGGCTACCTGGCTGGCGTCTGGTGCGCCATCAAGCTGGGCATGCCGGCCGGCCTGTCCGCGCTGATCGTGGGCATGCAGCCCGTGCTGACGGCCTGCGCCGCACCGTTGATCGGCGAATCCGTGCGCCCGCGCCAGTGGCTGGGCCTGTTCTTCGGCTTGCTGGGCGTGGCCCTCGTCGTGTATGCGAAGATCAACCTCGTGGGCCTGACCGTGGAAAGCGTGCTGCTGTGCGTGTTCGCGCTGCTGTCGATGACGGCCGGCACCATGTACCAAAAACGCCACTGCCCGCAATTCGACTTGCGCACGGGCACCGTGGTGCAGTTTGCCGCCTCCATCGTCGTGGTCTTGCCATTCGCCCTGTATTACGAAGGGCTGGACCTGCATTTCAGCAATGTGCAATGGACGGCGAATTTCATCGGCGCCTTGCTGTGGTCGGTACTCGTGCTGTCCATCGGCGCCATCTTCCTGCTGTTCGCCCTGATTCGCCGCAGCGATGCGACGAAAGTGACGGGCTTGCTGTACCTGACGCCGCCCACGACGGCCGTGATGGCCTGGCTGATGTTTGGCGAAGCGTTCAATATGCTGGGCATCGCCGGCATGCTGGTGGCCGTGGTCGGCGTCGTGTTTGTCGTCAAGAAATAGTTAGAGCAGGAGAGCAGGGCAGTGAACAAGCAAGCATCTGAAACACAGGCGGCGCAGCAAGCCGTCGACGCCGTCATTCTGTCGCGCCGTTCGATCCGCGCCTTTTTGCCCACGCCGGTGGCGCAGGACGATATCGCGCGCATCCTGGAAGTGGCGGCGCGCGCGCCTTCGGGCGCCAACATGCAGCCGTGGAAAGTGTATGTGCTGTCGGGCGAGGCGCGCGCGCGGCTGTCGCGCCGCATCCTCGACGTCTATGCCGCACCGAAGGCGCCCGATGCGCCCGCGCGCACGGCGTCGTATATCTATTACCCGCGCCAGTGGACGGCGCCGTTCATCGAACGCCGGCGCAGGATCGGCCTGGACCTGTACCAGCTGCTGGGCCTGGAGCGGAGCGACACGGCCGGCATGGCGGCTCAGCATGGACGCAATTTCCAGTTTTTCGATGCGCCCGTCGGGCTGATCTTTACCATCGAACGGGTGCTGGAGCAGGGTTCCTGGCTTGACTACGGCATGTTCTTGCAAAATATCATGCTGGCGGCGCGCGCGCGGGGACTCGACACGTGCCCGCAAGCGGCCTTCATCCACTACCATGACATCATCCGCGACGAGCTGGGCGTGCCGGCCAGCGAAATGGTGGTGTGCGGCATGGCCCTCGGCTATGCCGACCCGGACAAGGTCGAGAACCGCTTGAGCACGGAACGCGAGCCGCTGGCCGGTTTTGTTAAATTCATGGACAAATAGACATCCCGGCGATGTGCACCAGCAAATAGCCGTCAAGGATGAGCTTGTTTGCTGATCGCTAACGATTTGTATTTCAGTACTGCAATAAATACTGTCCTAACTGTTAAATAGGCTTGCGAATACTCTGCATTTCGCTACACTGCAATAAGGCAACAGCTTCACGGGGAATTATCGAATGGCTAAGTTTAAACTTGCGCTGGGTATCCTGGCTTCCCTGCTGTTTGCACTGGCGCCGGCTGCGGCCGTGCACGCCAAGGAAGCGAACGGCAAATCCTCAGCCTCCAAGAAACAGAACACCAAGAAAGTCAAAGTCGTGCTGCGCAAGAGCGCGACGGCCGCGCCGCGCGAAAAGAGCGTGCGCCGGGTTGTCATGGTGCGCGGCAAACGCAAGGTCATCTATCAAAAAATCAGCAGCGTGGCCGTGCCCATGGCCGCGCCGATGCCCACTATGGGCGACCTGGCGGGCCTGAACCTCACGCGCGATCCGCTCGACCTCAAGTCGAGCGTGGCGCTGGTGCTGGACCAGAACAATTCGGAAGTGCTGTTTGAAAAGAATTCGAATGTGGCCCTGCCCATCGCCTCCATCACCAAGATGATGACGGGCCTGGTGGTCGTCGAAGCGCACCAGGACATGGATGAATTGCTGACGATCACGGACGAGGATGTCGATCGCGCCAAGTTCAGCAGCTCGCGCCTGAAAGTGGGTTCGCAATTGACGCGGGCGAATATGCTGCACATCGCCTTGATGAGCTCGGAAAACCGTGCCGCCTCGGCGTTGGGCCGTAATTATCCGGGCGGCTTGTCGGCGTTTGTCGACGCGATGAACAGCAAGGCGCGCCAGCTGGGCATGATGGATACGCATTACGTCGATTCCAGCGGCTTGTCGAAGATGAACGTGGCCAGCGCGCGCGACCTGGGCAAGCTGGCCATGGCCGCCTTCCGCCATCCGCTGCTGCGCGAGTACTCGACGGACCCGAAAGCCATCGTCGAAGCCAGCGGCCAGCCCATGCAGTTTGGCAATACGAATCACCTGGTGGCGAATCCCGGCTGGGAAATCGGCTTGCAAAAGACGGGCTTTATCAATGAGGCGGGACGTTGCCTGATGATGCAGGCTGTCATCGAAGGACGGGCCGTGATTATGGTTTTCCTTGATTCCAAGGGAAAACAGTCGCGCACGGCCGATGCGGGCCGCATGCGCAAGTGGCTGGAAGCCCTCAAGCCTGCCAACATGAGCTTGCCTGGCGGCTAACAGAAACAGGGCAGCGTTGCTGCCCTGTTTCTTTAGTCTTGGGGTATAAAACCCAAAGTCACTGAAATCTGGTTCGCCGTTTCCACCAGGTCCACCAGCCACTCATCCTGCAGGCGGTCGGCTGGCGCCGAGATCGACAGGCCGGCGATCAGCTTGCCTGTATCGTCGCGGATGCCGGCGGCCATGCAGCGCACGCCCAGTTCCAGCTCTTCATTGTCGCGCGCATAGCCGCGCTCGCGCACCAGGCTCAGTTCGCGCTCAAGCTTTTGCAGATCCGTGATGGAATTCTTGTTGTGTCCGGCCAGGCCCGTGCGCGTGGCGTACGCGCGGATGGCTTTCGGCTCGTCCACGGAGAGGAACAGCTTGCCGGTCGAGGTCAGGTGCAGCGGGCCGCGGCCGCCGATGGCGCGCACCACCTGCATGCCCGAGCGTTCGGAAAAGGCACGGTCGATGTAGACGATCTCGTCGCCCTGGCGCACGGACAGGTTGATCGTTTGCTGGGTTTTCTTGTGCAGCTGGCGCATGAAGTCCAGCGCCGCTTCGCGCACGCTGAGGCGGCTTTTCACTACATTGCCCAGTTCCAGCAGGCGCATGCCCAGCCGGTACGTGCCCGGTTCGATGCGGTCGACAAAGCGCGTCAGCACCATGTCGTTGAGGATGCGGTGCGCCGTCGAGGGGTGCAGGCCCGATACTTTGGACAATTCCTTCAGGCTGACCGGGTCGGAATATTTGGCCAGGGCATCGAGCAGGGCGACCATGCGTTCGATGACCTGGATCGTCGTCTTCGGGGCAGCGACCGGTTCAATTTTCATGATGGATTTGGTGCAATGCAGTATTCATCCTTCTTTATACCATGATGTGAAAAAATAGTGAAATGTTCCGAGATAGATAGCGAATAAATTGTCACAATCCCTATTGTGCCCGTCATAATGCGTGGATAGCATGTGCTTTGAACCATGGAAAACTATGCAACCTGTAAATGAATTCAAGAGCAAAAGCGGCTTGAAACGGATTTTCTCCGCCTTTTTCTACTCGCTCGATGGCTTGAAAGCGGCCTGGCGCCACGAACATGCGTTCCGGCAGGAACTGGGCCTGTTCGTCGTCGGCACGGTGATCGCCTTGCTGCTGCGCGTTTCCGCGTTTGAAAAGCTGGTGCTGATCGGCGTGCTGCTGCTGGTGCTGATCGTCGAATTGATCAATTCGGCAATTGAAGCCGTGGTTGACCGCATTTCGCTCGAACGTCATCCGCTGTCGAAAAACGCCAAGGACTTTGGCAGCGCCGCCGTGCTGCTGACCTGCATCCTGGCCTTCGCCACCTGGGCCGTCATTTTGTTTAACCGTTTTTATTAACTGCTAAATCCCCGTTGCGCGCCGTCCATATGTGAAAAACGCATATCAAACGGCGAAACGCTTCGTTCTCTTTGCGGCCATGGCGCCGTAATCTGGTGGCTCTGCAAGTTCAACCACACGGGGATCTTAGATGCTGTCGAAAAAAATCATCATTGCCGCCGCCATCAGCGCGTTTGCCATTCTGCAAACGGTGCAGGCTGCCGATATCACCCTGCTCAACGTGTCGTACGACCCGACGCGCGAGCTGTACCAGGATGTGAATACGGCGTTTGCCAAGGAGTGGAAAGGCAAGACGGGCGACAACGTCAAGATCAAGCAATCGCACGGTGGTTCGGGCAAGCAAGCGCGCGCCGTCATCGACGGCCTGGAAGCTGATGTCGTCACCCTGGCTCTGGCCTATGACATCGATGCGCTGGCCGAGCACAAGCTGCTGGCCGGCGACTGGCAAAAGCGTTTGGCGCACAACAGCTCGCCTTACACCTCGACCATTGTCTTCCTGGTGCGCAAGGGCAATCCGAAAGGCATCAAGGATTGGAACGACCTGATCAAGCCAGGCGTCTCCGTCATCACGCCGAATCCGAAAACCTCGGGCGGCGCTCGCTGGAACCACTTGGCAGCATGGGGCTACGCGCTGCGCCAGCCGGGCGGCAACGAAGCGAAGGCCAAGGATTTCCTCGGCAAGCTGTATAAAAACGTGCCCGTGCTCGATTCCGGCGCGCGCGGCGCCACCACCACGTTCGTCGAGCGCGGCATCGGCGACGTGCTGATCGCCTGGGAAAACGAGGCTTACCTGGCCGTCAAGGAACTGGGCCCGACCAAGTTCGACATCATCACGCCATCCGTCAGCATTCTGGCCGAGCCGCCCGTCGCCGTCGTCGACAAGTTTGCCGACAAGCACGGCACGCGCAAGGTGGCCGAGGCTTACCTGAACTACCTGTACACGGATGAAGCGCAAGACATCATCGCGAAGAATTACTACCGTCCGGCAACGGACAAGGCGGCGAAGAAATACGCGTCGCAGTTCGCCAAGGTCAACCTGTTCACCATCGAGCAAGTGGCCGGTGGCTGGACGGCCGCACAGAAGGCGCACTTTGCCGACGGCGGCATCTTCGACCAGATCTACCAGCCTAAATAATACCGGATGGCACGATTGCCAGACCGTTACTAAAAGGATACATCATGGCGCTGCGCAGCTTTTCCGATTACCGGGTACTGATCGTGCCGGGCTTGCATAACAGCGGTCCCGAGCATTGGCAGAGCCGCTGGCAGCGCCTATATCCGCAATTCGAGCGGGTCGAGCAGGACGACTGGAACGCGCCCGACCTGGCCACCTGGTCGGCGCGGCTGGACCAGGTGCGGCGGCAGGATGCGCGCCCGACCCTGATCGTCGCTCACAGCTTCGGCTGCCTGACGACGGCGCACAGCCTGGCGCACGATCCGCAGGGCGTGGCCGGCGTGCTGCTGGTGGGACCAGCCGATCCCGACAAGTTTGGCGTGGCGAAGGCATTGCCGCAAAAGCGGCTGCCTTGCCCCGGCATCCTGATCGCCAGCCAGACCGATCCGTGGATGACGGCCGAACACGCGGCGCAGTGGGCACGGCGCTGGAATTGCAAGTATATTGATGGCGGTGCGCTGGGCCATATCAACGCCGAGTCGCGCCTTGGCGACTGGGTCTACGGCCAGGCGCAATTGCAAACGCTGTTTGATCTGGCGCAAAGCGACAAGCGCCACCGTCAGGCAGCCTGATTCGACCAACATCCCGATACACAACCTCACAGGAGATCACGATGACTTTACGCCTGGGCGATGTCGCCCCTGATTTTGAACAAGACAGCTCGATCGGCCCGCTCAAGTTCCACGAGTGGGCGGGCAATTCCTGGGTGGTGCTGTTTTCCCATCCGGCCGACTTTACCCCCGTATGCACGACGGAACTGGGCTTGACGGCCAAGCTCAAGCCGGAATTCGACAAGCGCAACGTAAAGGCCATTGCCCTGTCCGTGGACGCGGCCGAGTCGCACAAGAGCTGGATCAAGGATATCGAAGAGACGCAAAACACGGTCGTGGGCTTCCCCATCATCGCCGACGTCGACAAGAAAGTGTCGGTGCTGTACGACATGATCCACCCGGAGCAATCCGTCACGGCCACCGTGCGCTCCGTCTTCATCATCGACCCGAACAAGAAAGTACGGCTGATCCTCACGTACCCGCTGAGCACGGGGCGCAACTTCAATGAAATCCTGCGCGTCATCGACGCCCTGCAACTGACGGACGGCTACACGGTGGCCACGCCAGGCAACTGGAAAGACGGCGACGACGTCATCATTCCATTGACCGTGCAAGACCCGGACGTGATCAAGCAGAAGTATCCGAAGGGGTTTACGGCAGCCAAGCCCTACTTGCGCTTGACGCCGCAGCCGAACAAGTAAGAACGGGGTCAGTCGCTTCGCGATTGAAATGCGTCCTACTAGGACGCATTTCCCCGTCGGGTCTGACCCCAGCCGTCAAGGTGTTGGGTTAAGTGTGTGCCCACCCCAACCCCACCCCAAAAGCCGGGGTCGGACCCGCAGGGTCCGACCCCTTTTTTTCGCCCATAGATTCCGCCAGCAAGTATGCAAAATCCATCTAAGCAAATGAGAAATGGTTAGTTCTTTTTATAACGGTTGCATGTGATTATTGCGCCCTATAACTCAAAAATGTAATAAGAAGGGGTTTCTATGTCTGCAGCATCAGCAGCACCGCTCAAGGCGCGCGGAGCGCCGTTTCGGGTCATGCCGGGGTTTAAGCTGTCACTGGGCTTCACGCTCTTTTACCTGGCCTTGATCGTTCTCATCCCGCTGTCGTCGGTGTTCCTGAAGACCTTTACCATGACATGGGACGCCTTCTTCAGCGCCGTCACGTCCGACCGCGTGATGGCGTCCTACCGCCTGACGTTTGGCGCTTCGCTGATCGCGGCCCTGTTGAACGTGGTGTTTGGCGGCATCCTGGCCTGGGTGCTGGTGCGCTATAAGTTTCCCGGCAAGCGCATCATCGACGCGCTGGTCGACTTGCCGTTCGCCTTGCCGACGGCCGTGGCCGGCATCACCCTGACGGCCCTGTATTCGTCGAACGGCTGGTTCGGCCAGTTCATCGAAGGCGTGCTGGGCATCAAGGTGGCGTTTACGCCGCTGGGCGTGGTGGTGGCGCTGACCTTCATCGGCTTGCCTTTCGTCGTGCGCACGGTGCAACCGGTGCTGGAAGACGCGGAAAAGGAACTGGAAGAAGCGGCAGCCAGCCTGGGCGCCAATTCCCTGCAAACGTTTATCCGCGTCATCTTCCCCACGATCTTGCCGTCCTTGCTGACGGGCTTTGCGCTGGCCTTTGCCCGCGCCACGGGCGAGTACGGTTCCGTGATCTTTATCGCCGGCAATATGCCGATGGTGTCGGAAATCACGCCGCTGTTCATTATTACCAAGCTGGAACAATACGATTACGCAGGCGCCACGGCCATCGCCGTGGTGATGCTGGTGGTCTCCTTTTTGCTGTTGTTGACGATTAACCTGCTGCAAGCATGGACGCGCGGAAAGGCGAAGAAATCATGAGTACGAATACGACTGCCGCCGCTGGCGTGGACAAGGCGCTGCCGACAGCGCGCCGCTTCGAACCGAATGTCGGCCCCGTCGTGCTGGAACCATTGTGGGTACGCACGGTCTTGATCACCATCGCCTTGCTGTTCCTGACGGCCTTCCTCATCGTGCCCCTGGTGGCCGTGTTTGCGGAAGCGTTCAAAAAGGGCTGGGAAGCGTATATCGCCGCCATCATCGATCCGGACGCGATTTCCGCGATTAAATTGACCCTGATCACGGCCGCCATCGCCGTGCCGCTGAACCTGGTATTCGGCGTGGCCGCTTCCTGGTGCATCGCCAAGTTCGAGTTCCGCGGCAAGAGCATCTTGCTGACCCTGATCGACTTGCCGTTTTCCGTCTCGCCCGTGATTTCCGGCCTGATCTACGTGCTGATGTTTGGTGCCCAAGGCTGGTTCGGCCCGTGGCTGCAGGCGCATGACATCAAGATTTTGTTTGCCGTGCCCGGCATCGTGCTGGCCACGATCTTCATCACCTTCCCGTTCGTCGCGCGTGAATTGATCCCGCTGATGCAGTCGCAGGGCAGCGAAGAGGAAGAGGCCGCAATCGTGCTGGGCGCGTCGGGCTGGAACACTTTCCGCCGAGTCACCTTGCCGAATATCAAGTGGGGTCTGCTGTATGGCGTGATCCTGTGTAACGCCCGCGCCATGGGCGAGTTCGGCGCCGTGTCCGTGGTCTCCGGCCATATCCGCGGCGAAACGAACACCATGCCGCTGCAAGTGGAGATTCTGTACAACGAGTACAACTTCGCCGCCGCATTTGCCGTCGCCTCTCTGCTGGCCTTGCTGGCCTTGGTGACCCTGGCCTTGAAAGCTTTCATTGAGTGGCGTTTGAACGAGAGCGACGCCGACGATTCCGCCTTACGTTCTACGGAGCACTGACATGACCATCGCAGTTAAAAACATCCACAAGCGTTTTGGCGATTTCGTCGCCCTCGACAATATCTCGCTGGACTTTCCCGCCGGCGAATTGACGGCCCTGCTGGGCCCTTCGGGTTGCGGCAAGACCACCTTGCTGCGCATCATTGCCGGCCTCGAACATCCGGACAGCGGGCAAGTGCTGCTGGACGCGGAAGATGCGTCGAACCGCCACGTGCGCGAGCGGCAAGTCGGTTTCGTTTTTCAACACTATGCGCTGTTCAAGCACATGACCGTGTTTGAAAACGTGGCCTTCGGCTTGCGCGTGAAGTCGCGCAGCGAGCGCCCGTCGGAAGACCAGATCCGCCGCAAGGTCAAGGATTTGCTGGAACTGGTACAGCTCGACTGGCTGGCCGACCGCTATCCGCCGCAGTTGTCGGGCGGACAACGCCAGCGTATCGCCTTGGCGCGCGCCTTGGCCGTGGAGCCGCGCGTGCTGCTGCTTGACGAACCGTTCGGCGCCTTGGATGCCAAGGTGCGCAAGGAATTGCGCCGCTGGCTGCGCCGCCTGCATGACGACTTGCACGTGACCAGCATTTTCGTCACGCATGACCAGGAAGAAGCGCTGGAAGTGGCCGACCAGGTCGTGCTGATGAACAAGGGTACCGTCGAGCAGCTCGGTTCCCCTGAGCAAGTCTACAACCACCCGGCTTCGCCCTTCGTGTATGGCTTCCTCGGCAACGTCAACCTGTTCCACGGCCGCGTGCATGACGGCGTGATGGCCACCGGCGACGCCAGCTTCGAAGTGCCCGATTATGCGGGCGTGAGCGACAGCAAGGGCACGGCCTATGTGCGTCCGCACGACCTGGAAATCGACCGCTACACGCAGGGCGCCGAAGGCATCGTCGTCAAGCTGAGCCGCGCGCATGCGATCGGCCCGCTGGCCCAGCTGGACTTGCAGCGCGTCGATAACAGCGAGCTGATCGAAGCGGTGATGTCGAACGAGCGTTTTACGCATCTGCAGCTGAAAGAGGGCGAGACCCTGGTCGTGCGTCCAAAGCGTTTACATGTGTTCGTTGAACCGACAAGAACCTGAGAGGCTGGAACACTATGAATTTTCAACAACTGCGTTCGATCCGCGAAGCGGCCCGCCGCGGCTACAACCTGACGGAAGTGGCCAACGCCCTGTTCACGTCGCAGCCGGGCGTAAGCCGGCAAATCCGCGAACTGGAAGATGAGCTGGGCGTGGTGATTTTCGAGCGCAACGGCAAGCGCTTGACGGGTTTGACGGAGCCGGGCAAGGGCATCCTGAAGATCGTCGACCGCCTCTTGATCGAGGCGGAAAACCTGCAGCAGGCCAGCCTCGAGTACAGCGGCCAGACCAGCGGGACCTTGTCGGTGGCGGCCACGCACACGCAGGCGCGCTATGCGCTGCCGAAAGTGGTGCAGGGCTTCCGCGCAGCTTTCCCTGAGGTCCGCATCGCGCTGCAGCAAAGCGCGCCCGAACACATCGCGGAATGGGTGTTGTCGGGCAAGACCGATATCGGCATCGCCACGGAAGGCTTGAGCCAGTTTCCCGACCTCGTGTCGTTTCCGTGCTACCGCTGGAGCCATCTGATCGTCGTGCCGGACGGCCACCCGCTGCTCGAGCACTCGCCGATCCGCCTGGAAGACCTGGCGAAATACCCGTTGATCACCTACGACAAGGGGTTCACGGGACGCGGCCATATCGACGATGCGTTCGCCAAGGCGGGCGTGACGACCGACATCATTTTGACGGCCATGGATTCGGACGTCATCAAGCAGTACGTGGCGCTGGGCCTGGGCGTGGGCATCGTGGCTTCGATGGCCTTCGACCATGGCCGCGACAAGGGGCTAAGGGCCGTGGAAGCGTCGCACCTGTTCGCCACCAACACGACGCGCCTGGCCGTGCGCCGCGGCGCCTACCTGCGCGCCTACGCCTACGAGTTCATCCTGCAGCTGGCGCCGGACTTGACGCGCGAAGACATCGACCGCGCCATGGCGGGAGAGGAAGCGCTCTAGGCGATGGCCGCCCGCTGCGCGCGCGTCAGGCTGGCCACGGCGCGCGCGTAGCTATCGCGCACCAGTTCCGCCAGGTAATCGGCGGGGAAGCGCGCCACGTCGACGATGGTCACCCAGTGAAAGCGGCCCATGTAGCGGGCCGGTTTGATGCCGGGCATGTCCGTCAGTTCGATAAAGCGCTCGGCGCTGACCCGCAGGCTGAAGCGCCACTGCTCGGGCGCGCTGGTCTTGAAATAGGCAAATTTCTTGCCGCTCACTTCACACAAGAGGATGTTCGACGGCGGGCCATACAGCACAGCTTGCGCGCCGGGCAGGGCCGCGCAAAATTGCTTCAGTTCATCTGTTGTCATTCGTCCACCGCCATGAATTGTTGCGTGTTGTGGTCGAAGGCATAGGCCGATCCGGCGGGAGAATCCAGCAGCGCAATACAACGATCGTCCACGCTGAGCACGGCGCCCAGCGATACGAGGGCCACGTTGGCGCTGTCGTTCATGTAGTCGTCGCTTTCGTCGTTGGCCGTGAAGCGCCAGCCGCTGTCGTCGTCGTTGTCCGGTTCCTCGCGGTATAGATAGCCGACGGGCGCGCCGTCTTCCAGCACTTTTTTCGTCACGAAGCACAGGCCCGCGTAGCGGTTGACGAGGTTATCATCATCGTCGTGCTGCGTATTGATGATGTGGCGCGCCGCGAAGGCGATGGGGTCTTTCGCCTGCAAATCGGCGATGTAGCCGGGCATGTTGTCGAGCTTGCCGGTGAAGTGCCCATGCGGCTCGACTGTATCGACCAGCACCCACATGCGCTCGGCACCCGGCGCTTGCGGGTCGTCGCTGTGGAAGGCGAAGATCAGCTTGACCACTTCGCCGGGGCGCACCTGGGCGATGGCCTCGGGCGGCGATTTATAAAAAGTATAGGGATGGCGCGCCGCCAGTTCGGCGGCGTCGGCCAGGTGCCAGCTGGGCATGGTGGTCCGTCATCGGAGTCGAAGAGCTCCCATGGTAGCTGATTGCCCGCCGGCCTGGCTACTCCCCACGCCAGTTCAGGCTGCCTTGCGGGCAAACAGCCTGGCCGCCAGCAGTACGCCGGCCGCGCCCATGACCCAGGCCGTGGTGCTGCTGGAAAAACCGACCAGCGTATTGGCGGCGATCTTGCCCGCTTGCGGTTTGACCAGGGCCATGCGGCGCTGCGTCATCTGTGCGCCCAGCTCGCTCAAGCGCCTTGCTGTCAGCTGCGTCTCGGCTTCCGGCAGCAGCACGGTTTCTTCATCGGCGACATGGTGCAGCACGCCGCGCATCATTTCCAGCAGCAGGGTGTCATGGCGCGTGGTCGCCGCATCGGTTGCGCGCAATTCGGCGATCAGGCGGCGCATTTCCTGGTGCTCTGGCACGCTTTTCTGGCGTACCGCGGCATCGCCGTCCAGCTGGCGCATCTGCGGATAGAAAATTTCCTCTTCCAGCTGCGCGTGGATGTCCAGTGCGCTACAGATGGTTTCTGCCAGGGCTTTTTTGACGGCAGGTTTTTTGCTGGTGGTGTACTGATGGAAGGCCAGCAGCACGTGGCTATGGTCGAAGCGGATCATGTCGGTGATGGAGGGACTCAATTTGCTTAAAGTCAGCATGGCGTGCTCCGTGATGGATGTCGGCAGGAGCATGCATGATAGGGCGCGGCGAGGGGCCGTCCGGCAGGAAGCATGGCGTTTGTCTGCGCTGGCGCAAGACGGCGTGCGATAACGCCGGCCGTGCTTGCCTGAACGGCGCATGCGTCTGTGTGAATTAACAACACTTCCATCCAGTCAGCAGGTTTCGTCGTCCCGGTTGTACGAAGCATGACACTACGCAAAGCAGGCTAATGCATTCAATGCATGAGACCGATTGAAATTTTCAATGACTCAAGATGTTTCTTTTATTGCATTTTGATTTCCTGAATGATATCTTTTGTCCAATCGCAAAGAAGCGTAATAAAAATATAAACAACATTGTAATTTTTGAAATTCATCAATAGGGGAAACTATGAACATGACTAAACGTGCTGTACTGGGTCTCTGCCTTGCTGTCTCGGCTTGCCTGGCGCCATTGGCCCAAGCTGCGAGCTGGGTGGAAATTACCGATCCTGCCATGAGCGGCTTCGCTGTGGGCGGCAAGACCGTCACCTACGGCAGCGTGGCAGCGGACTCGGTCTGGGTCTATGACGGCGCCAACCCGTCGGGCGCGCAAAGTGCGGCCGCCATCAAGAGCTTGGTCAGCAGCAAATTTGGTCTGCCATCGAGCGGCACCGGTTCGCTGGTCTTGGCCGCCCAAGGCGACCTGGTCAGCAGCAAGTCCGGTTCGTTCACCGTCAACTCCAGCTTTGACTACCTGGCCGTGCATTATGGCCGTGGCGAACTGTTGTTCCACTGGGACACGCCGCTGGCCGCCAATACGGTTTTCAGCCTGGGCAACCTGCCGCGTGGCCTGAGCAATTTCCGCGCGTTCAATTCGGTCTCGGCAGTGCCTGAGCCAGCGACCTACGGCATGATGCTGCTGGGCCTGGGCCTGGTCGGTTTTGCCGCGCGCCGCCGCCGCGCCTGAGCCTGCAGCGCCTGCGGGCGCAAGACGTGAAAAAGCCCGGAAACGCGTTATGCGTTCCGGGCTTTTTACATGGCAGAGCGCTATTTACCAGCTATAGCCAGCCTTGGCGTAGTAGTAGCGGCCGTTGAAACCGTTCGGCGCGAAGATGCTGTAGGGCTGGGTGCCGTTGACGTTCAGGTTGCCCGCGCTCGTCACTTGCGCCGGGTAGCGGTTGGTCACGTTGTCGATGCCGGCCACGAGGCGCCAGTTCTTGCCCAGTTTCACGGAACCGGACACGTCCAGCACCCATTGCGGGTCATACGTCTGGTCCAGCTTGACGTCGTTCTGCGGCACGGTGAAGCTGCCGTAGCGCGTCACGACGCCGTGCGCATTCCAGATGCCGAAACCGTAGTCGGCGGCCAGGCTGAACTTGTCCTTCGGCGACGCCACCGTGATGCGGTCGATGCTCTGGCGGTCAATCAGTTTCAGGTTGTTGGCCGTCAGGATGGCCGGATTGTCGGCGATTTTCTGTACCTTGCTCTTGTTGTGGTTGTACGCCACGGTGAGGTCGAGGCGGTCCTTGTCCTGCAGGTCGATGCGGTAGGTGCTGACGATGTCGACGCCTTCCGTGCGCGTGTCGACGGCGTTGGTGAAATAGCGTCCCGAGCCCACAGGCGTGCCTTGCGCGGCCAGGACGCTTTTCAATGCATTGTTGAGGACCAGATTGGCCGAGAACAGGATGCGGTTGTCGATGTCGATGCGGTAGGCATCCACCGTCGTCGTGAAGTTGCGGTTAGGCTGGAACTGCAGGCCCAGGCTGTAATTGCGGGCCTTTTCCGGTTTCAGATCCTGTGCACCGAGGGCGCGCGCCTGCGGCGTGTTGACGGCGAAGGTACCCGTTTCGATCGGCGTGTTGACGCCGTTGACGACCTGGAAGTTGGTGGTGGTGATGGTGTAGTACTGCTGCGCCAGCGATGGCGCGCGGAAGCCGCTCGACACGGTGCCGCGCAGGGACAGGGCGTCCGTGAACGCATAGCGCGCGGAACCCTTGGCCGAGGTGGTGCTGCCGAAATCGCTGTAGCGCTCATGGCGCAGGGCCACGCCGCCCGACAGTTTCTTCGTCGCTTCCGCTTCCAGGTTGACATAGATCGACTCGTTGTGGCGCGAATGGCTGCCCGCGTTGGCAGGACGGAAGCCGGCAAAGCCTTGCGAGCCGCCGCCCGTGTACGACGCTTCGTCGCCGGCGCCGATGCTGTACTTTTCATGGCGCGCTTCGGCGCCCACGGCTACCGTCAGCGGGCCCGTAAAGTAAGAGACGGGAAATTCGCGCGCGGCATCGAGGTTGAATACGGTCTGTTCGTTTTTCAGCGAGCCGGCATAGAAATGCGTGGGGCTGTTCGCGCCCAGCGACTGGTTGACCGTGTTGTCGAGGTCCAGTTCGAACTTGTTGCTGCCGTAATTGAGGCTGGCATCCCAGCGCCAGCCGGCCGCTTCACCGCGCAAGCCCGTGACGATGGACTGGTCCGTCAGGGTGCTGTTTTGCAGCGGCAAGAAGCCTTCCGGGAACAGCGGCGTGCGCAGGGCGGTGCCGTTGTAGGCCGTGCGCCAGGTGGCGGCGGCCGACGTGTCGCGCTTGCCATAGTTGCCGAAGGCGTACCAGTCGATGTTGTCGTTGATGCGGTATTCGCTGTTGAGGAAAATCGTCGCCGGCTTGCTTTCCGGATCGCCATAACGCTGGTTGACCTTGCCGTAGCGCGGCTCGGCCGGATTGCGGAAGTCGGCGCCGGCGCGGTTGGTCGGATCGCGTTCCGCCACTTCCGCCGAGACGCGCACCCAGCCGTCGTCGCCGAGCGCGAAGCCGGCCGAACCCTTGATGGATTTTTGCTTGCCGTCGCGTTCCTGCGTCTGGCCATAGCCCACTTCGACGTCGCCGCCGGCCGCGCCTTTTTTCAGGATGATATTGATCACGCCGGCAATCGCATCGGAACCGTACTGGGCCGCCGCGCCATCGCGCAGCACTTCCACGTGGTCGATGGCGGCCAGCGGAATGGCGTTCAGGTCGACGGGCGCCGAACCGCGGCCCAGCGAACCGTTGACGTTGACGACGGCCGACGTGTAGCGGCGCTTGCCGTTCACCAGCACCAGGGTCTGGTCGGGCGACAGGCCGCGCAGCTGGGCCGGACGCACGGCGTCGCTGGCGTCGGCGCCCGTGGCGCGGGCAAAGTTCAGCGATGGCAGCAGGCGCGCCAGCACGGTGGCCAGTTCAGCGGAACCCGTGCTTTGCAGGTCGCGCGAGGTGAGGATGTCGATCGGCGATTCGGAATCGATGGTGCGGCGGTTCTTGGCGAAGGTGCCGGTAACCACCACCGATTGCAATTCGCCTTCGGCCGGCAGCTCTTGCTGCGCTTGCGCCTGCATCGGTAGGCTGAAGCAGGCGACCAGGCTGGCGGCGATAACGGTTTTGACGGGGAGGGCGGGAAGCTGGGAGCGGGCGGTGCTTGAACTCATCGACGATATCTCTTCGGTTGGTGGTTGCGCGGACCATGGCGGTCCGATGATGCAATCAGATTAACAGTGGGCACGCGGCGTGCTTACGAATCGTTCTGTCTATCGATATGCAATAAATATCTGAAAGACGTCAACATGGCGCGAGTAGCGCATATGGCCTCGTTTCCAGCATACGACCGGGCAAGGCAAGGCCGCAATGCTGCACAGCAGTAAATTGCCAGCTGTTGTATAAATACGACTAGTTGCGATGAAAGGGGGGAGCCTGGCGGCGGCCTGCGCCGCCAGGAGGGGCGCGCTTACTGCCCAGGGTTGGGCAGGCTGGCGTGGATGGCGTCGACGGCCGCCACGAGGTCCGGCGACAGGCTGACTTGATGGGCATCGATATTTTGCTGCAACTGCGCCACGCTGGTGGCGCCGATGATGGTCGAGGCCACGAACCAGCGCGAGTAGCACCAGGCCAGCGCCAGCTGCGCCGGCGTCAAGCCGTGCGCGCGGGCCAGCGCCGCATACTGGGCGGCTGCCGCTATGGTAGCGGGGCGCACGTAGCGGGGACTCCAGCCGGGCGGGAAAATCGTCAGGCGGCCCCTGGCTTGCGGATCGTCGAGGTATTTCGCCGTCAGCTGGCCGAACGCCAGCGGGCTGTAGGCCAGCAAGCTGACATTTTCCCGGTGGCAGGTCTCGTCGAGCAAGCTCGTCTCGAAATGGCGTGCCGTCAGGTTGTACAGGTTCTGGATCGAGGCGATGCGCGGCAAGCCCTTCAGCTCGGCCTGCTTGATGTATTCGCACACGCCCCACGACGATTCGTTCGACACGCCGATGTGGCCGATCTTGCCCTCGTCGACCAGCTTGCCCAGCACGGCCAGGGTGTCTTCGATGGCGACCGAAACGTGTTCCTTGCGCGGGTTGTACACGCTGGCGCCGAAGATGGGCAGGTTGCGGCTGGGCCAGTGCAACTGGTACAGGTCGATGTGCTCTGTCTGCAGCCGGCGCAGGCTGTCCTCGACGGCGGCGCGGATGTTGACGGCGTCGTGGTCCGTCTTGCCATTGCGTATCCAGTGCATGCGCGAGTTCGGCCCGGCCACCTTGCTGGCCAGCACGATCTGGCTGCGCTTGCCGCTTTTCTTCAGCCAGCTGCCGATGTAGCGCTCGGTGCTGCCCTGCGTTTGCGCGCTGGCCATCACCGGATACATCTCGGCCGTGTCGATGAAGTTGATACCGCGTTCGAGCGCGTAATCGAGCTGGCTGTGCGCTTCGGCTTCGCTATTCTGCTCGCCGAAGGTCATCGTGCCCAGGCAGATCGTGCTCACTTCCAGGCTGCTGGAGCCCAGCTTGACCTTGTCGATCATTTCGCCTGCTTGCCGCGCAGCGCGCGGGCGCAATCCTTGATCAGGGCGGGGCCCGCGTAGATCAGGCCGCTGTACAGCTGCACCAGCTGCGCACCCGCTTCGAACTTGGCCACGGCGTCCAGGCCCTGCATGATGCCGCCCACACCGATGATGGGCAGCGCGTCGCCCAGTTCCGCTTTCAGCAAGCGGATGACATTGTTCGACAGTTCGAACACGGGCGCGCCCGACAGGCCGCCCGCTTCCGCGCCGTGCGGCATGCCTTCGACGGCGCTGCGCGACAGGGTCGTGTTGGTGGCGATGACGCCGTCGATCTGGTGGCGCGTCAGCGACTCGGCGATGCTTTTCACCTGTTCGTCATCCATGTCCGGCGCGATTTTCAGGGCCAGCGGCACGTAGCGTTTATGCTTGTCCGCCAGGCGCGCCTGGGCTTCCTTGAGCTGCGACAGCAGGGCGTCGAGTTCGGACGCGCCCTGCAGCTGGCGCAGGTTTTTCGTGTTCGGCGACGAGATGTTCACCGTCACATAGCTGGCATACGGGTAGACTTTTTCCAGGCACAGCAGGTAATCGTCGGCCGCCCGCTCGATGGGCGTGTCGGCATTCTTGCCGATGTTCAGGCCCAGCACGCCCGCGCGGTTCTGGTAGAACTTCGACGCCTGCACGTTGGCGACGAAGGCGTCCACGCCGCCATTATTGAAACCCATGCGGTTGATGATGCCCTGCGCCTGCGGCAGGCGGAACATGCGCGGTTTCGGATTGCCCGCCTGCGCGCGCGGCGTGACGGTGCCCACTTCGATGGAACCAAAACCCAGGTCGGCCAGCGCGTCGATATAGGCGCCATCCTTGTCCAGACCGGCGGCCAGGCCGACCGGGTTGGGGAAGGTGATGCCCATCACCGTGCGCGGGTCCGCCGCCGGTTTGCCGGCCAGCTTCGTCAGGCCCAGCGCGCTGGCGCGTTTCAGGGCGGGCAGGGTCAGATGGTGGGCCGCTTCGGCATCCATCGAGAACAGCAGCGGGCGAGCGAGGGAGTACAGGAATTTTTCAGACATGGGGCGCTTTGAGTAGGTGTGCGGGCCGCCGGGAAGGGCTGGAGGCGCGCGAAATAAGTGCCGTATTTTACCGTGTTCCGCACGGCTGCCGGGTGTATAGTTCTCTTTGGTCTAAAGCAACATTAATTCATTCATAATTTGCATTGGGCCGCCGACCTTCCTGTTTTTTCTCTGTTCTGTTGACTTCATAAGCGAGACATCGATTGAAAAAGACACGCATCTTGACGGCCATCGCGGCCGCCAGCGCACTGCTGCTGAGCCACCCGGCCCTGGCCCTGCCCAATACGCAAGACACCCGCATGCTGAGCGAACCGGCCGTCTCCAGCCGCCACATCGCCTTCATCTATGCGGGCGATTTGTGGCTGTCCAACCTCGATGGCGGCGGCGCGCGGCGCCTGACCTCGGACCTGGGCGACAAGTCCAATCCCGTGTTTTCGCCCGACGGCAGCCTGATCGCGTATAGCGCGAATATCGACGGCAATGTCGACGTGTACGTGATCGCGGCGGCCGGCGGCGTGCCGCGCCGCCTGACCTTCCACCCGGGCGCGGACCTGGCGCAGTCGTTCACGCCCGATGGCCAGGCCGTGATGTTTACCTCGCCCCGCGCCGCCTTCAACAACCGCTTCCAGAAGCTGTTCACGGTACCGGTGGCGGGCGGCGTGGAAACGCAGCTGGAAATCCCGAACGCGTCGCGCGCCACGTATTCGCCCGATGGCAAGCGCATCGCGTACAACCCGCTGGCGCCCGCCTTCAAGCAGTGGAAGCGCTACCGGGGCGGCACCAATTCCTGGCTGTGGCTGTTCTCGTCCGCCGATAAATCGATTGAAAAAATCCCCCAGCCGACGACGCGCTCGAACGACGTCGACCCGATGTGGATAGGCGACACCGTGTACTTCCGCTCCGACCGCAACGGCGAATTCAACCTCTTTGCGTATGACGTGAAAACGAAGGCCGTGCGCCAGTTGACGCGGCATGCGGATTTCCCCGTGCTGAACGCGTCGGCCGCGAACGGTAAGATAGTCTACGAGCAGGCCGGCTATCTGCACGCGTTCGACATCGCCAGCGGCCAGGCGCACAAGCTGACCATCGCCGTGGCCAGCGACCTGGGGCAGACACGCCCCCGCTGGGTCAAGAACGCGAAATACATCCGCGACGCGTCGATTTCGCCATCGGGCGCGAGGGTCGCCTTCGAGTACCGGGGCGAGATCGTCACCATCCCCGCCGACAAGGGCGACGTGCGCAATCTGACGCAGACGGCCGGCGCCCACGAACGCACGCCGATCTGGTCGCCCGATGGCCGCTCGGTCGCATATTTCTCGGACGAGTCGGGCGAATATGAATTGCATGTGCGGGCGCAGGATGGCAAGGGCGCCGTGCGCAAATTCAAGCTCAATGGCAGCGGCTTCTATGACAACGCCGTCTGGTCGCCCGACAGCAGGAAGATCGCGTTTGCCGACAATGGCTGGAGCATGTACGTGATCGACGTCGGCACGGGCAAGGTGCAGAAGGTCGCCACGGAGCCGATGTATGGCGTCGACAAGAGCATGCGCGCCTCATGGGCGCCCGACTCGCGCTGGCTGGCCTACACGCTCAATTCGCCCACCTACACGCGCAGCGCCTACATCTATTCCGTCGAGCAGAACAAGTCGATGCCCGTGACCGATGGCCTGTCCGACGTGGCCGAACCTGTGTTCGACAAGAGTGGCAAGTACCTGTACTTCTTCGCGTCCACGAATGCGGGCCCCAGCAACAACTGGTTCTCGCAGCAGAATGAAGACAACCTGGTGACGCGCACCGTGTGGATGGCCGTGCTGCGGCGCGACCTGCCGTCACCGCTGATCAAGGAGAGCGACGAGGAAAAGGCCGCCAGCACGGACGCGAAAAAAGACACGGCCAAGGCGGAAGCGGAGCCGAAGAGCGAACCGAAGGTCGATCCGAAGACGGGCCGCGACGATCCGAAAGTGGCCGTGGCGCCTGTGGCGCCGATCAGCATCGATTTCGACGGCATCGCCACGCGCATCGTCGACTTGCCGCTGCCGGCCGCGCAGTTTTCCAGCCTCGCCGCTGGCGCTGCGGGGCAGATCTTTTTGCTGCGCGAAAGCGATGGCAAGAAGGCCGTGCAGCGCTTTGATCTGAAGGAGCGCAAGGCGGAAACCGTGGTGGCGGAAGCTGATGATTTCGAGGTCTCGGCCGACGGCAAGAAGCTGCTGTACCGCCAGAAGGATAACTGGGCCATGGGGGCCGCCACGGGCAAGCTGCTGATGCCGGGCGAAGGCAAGATCAAGGTCGACGCCATCGAAGTAAAAGCCGACCCGCGCGCCGAATGGACGCAGATTTTCAACGAAGTGTGGCGCATCAACCGCGATTACTTCTATGACCCGGGCATGCATGGCGTGGACTGGAAGGCCATGCGCGACAAGTACGCCGTGTTCCTGCCCGAGCTGTCGAGCCGGGCCGACCTGAACCGCCTGATCCAGTGGATGTGCAGCGAATTGGCCGTGGGCCATCACCGCGGTGGCGGCGGCGACGATTTTATCGAGGCGAAGAAGGTGCCGGGAGGACTCCTGGGCGCCGACTATGACGTGAGCGACGGCCATTACCGCTTCAAGAAAGTGTATGGCGGCTTGAACTGGAACCCGGCCCTGCGCGCGCCGCTGACTGAGCCGGGCCTGAACGTCAAGGCGGGCGAATACCTGCTGGCCGTCGACAGCCGCCCGCTGGCGCCGCCCACCAATTTGTACAGCGCCTTCGAGAACACGGCCGGCAAGGCCATCGACCTGACCGTCGGTCCATCGGCCGACGGCAAGGGTGCGCGCACGATCACCGTGGTGCCCGTGCCCACCGAGGATGCCTTGCGCAACCGCGACTGGATCGAAGGCAATATGCGCAAGGTCAATGCCGCTACGGGCGGCAAGGTCGCGTACGTGTACGTGCCGAATACGGCGGGCCTGGGCCACACCTACTTCAAGCGCTATTTCTTCCCGCAGGCGGACAGGCAGGCCATCATCGTCGACGAGCGTTTCAATGGCGGCGGCAGCGTGGCCGATTACTACATCGAGATCCTGCAGAAGAAGGAAATCGCCTGGTGGACCATGCGCTACGGCGCCGACATGAAGACGCCGTCCGCGTCGATCCAGGGCCCGCGCGCCATGCTGATCGACGAGACGGCCGGTTCGGGCGGCGACCTGCTGCCGTGGATGTTCCGCAAAAATAATATGGGCCCACTGATCGGCAAGGCAACGTGGGGCGGCCTGGTGGGCATCCTCGGCTTCCCCGTGCTGATGGATGGCGGCACCATCACGGCGCCGAACCTGGCGTTCTGGACCCGCGAAAACGGCTGGGGCGTGGAAAACGAAGGCGTGCCGCCCGATATCGAAGTCGAGCAAACGCCGGCCGACGTCATCGCCGGCCGCGATCCGCAGCTGGAAAAAGCGATCGAGGTGATACAGGCCGAGCTGGCGAAAAACCCGCCCGTGCTGCCCAAGCGTCCGGCGTTTCCGGACAAGAGCAAGTGAAAGAGTAGGTCGGATTAGCGGAGCGTAATCCGACAATATTGTTGGCGCCGCCGGTGGTGTCGGATTACGCGCTTGGGCGCTAATCCGACCTACCAACTGCCCTCCCAGCGACATGCGCTTGGTTTTACATCACCACCCACTGTCCTTTGATTCTGGCTTCCAGCGGCTTGAAATTGATTTTATAAGCCATCTTCGGGCTCTGCGCGATCCAGTAGCCGAGATACACATACGGCAGCCCCAGCTCGCGCGCCTGGGCGATCTGCCACAGTACGTTGTAGGTGCCGTACGAGGCGCCCGGCACGTCCGGGTCGAAGAACGTGTAGACGGACGACAGGCCATCGGCCAGCACGTCGATGATGCTGACCATGCGCAGGATGCCGTCGGGGTCACGGAACTCCACCAGGCGCGTATTGACCCGGCTTTGCAGCAAAAACTGCGCGTACTGGTCGCGGCTGTCCTGGTCCATGCCGCCGCCCGCGTGGCGCGTGCTCTGGTAGCGCAGATACAGTTCGTAGTGCTCGTCGAGGAAGGATAGGGTGGCCACGCCCGCCTGCAGGCCGGCGTGCCGGCTCCAGGCGCGGCGCTGGTTGCGGTTGGGCGTGAAATCGCCCGTCACCACGCGCACGGGGATGCAGGCCTGGCAGCCGTCGCAATACGGGCGGTAGGTAAAAATGCCGCTGCGGCGAAAGCCGTTGCGCACCAGTTCCGAATACACGTCGCTGTTGATCAGGTGCGAAGGCGTGGCCACCTGCGAGCGGGCCTGGCGGTCGTCCAGGTAGCTGCATGGGTACGGTGCCGTCGTATAGAACTGCAGGGTGGCAAACGGTAGTTCGTTCAGGTGCGTCATGCTGATCCTGTCTGGTCTGTCCGCGGCGGTGTGCCTTGATCTATCATAGCTTTTTTACGCCGTGGGCGCAGCATGCCAATCGGTGATTTGCGCTGCTTCAATGGCGATCCGTACATGGGCCAGGAAGCGCGCGCGCGAAATGGGCGCCGCGCCCAGCGAGGCCAGGTGTTTCGTTTCTTGCTGGCAGTCAATCATGGCCACGCCGCGCGCCTGCAAAAACCGTACGAGGTGGGCCAGCGCGATCTTCGAGCCATCGGAAACGTGGGCGAACATCGATTCGCCATAGAACATGCGGCCGATCGACACGCCATACGCGCCGCCCACCAGTTCACCGTCAAACCACAGTTCCGACGAATGCGCGTAGCCCAGCTTGTGCAAGCCCGTGTAGCCGGCGATGATTTCGTCCGAAATCCAGGTGCCCGGGCCATCCTTGCGCGGCGCCGCGCAGGCGCGCATGACGGCCTCGAAATCGCCGTCGAAGCGCAACTGCCAGCGGCCATCCGTGGCGGCGCTGCGCTCGACCTTGCGGATCGCCTTGGCCAGGCTGTCGGACACCTTGAAATCCTCCGTCATCAGCACCATGCGCGGATCGGTGCTCCACCACAGTATGGGCTGGCCTTCGGAAAACCAGGGGAAGATGCCGCGCCGGTAGGCGTCGAGCAGGCGCGCGGGCGACAGGTCGGCGCCGGCCGCCAGCAGGCCGGGCGCCTCGTCGCTCAGGGCGCGCGAGACGTCGGGGAACGGGGTGTGGATGTCGAGCCAGGGAATCATGCGGCGGTTGCTTATTCTGCGTCCGCGCGGGCCATCGGGCGCGTGATATCGCCCGTATGGACGCCATAGCTGCCGCCTTCGCGGATTTTCACGCGGTCGGCAAAGAACAGTTCCAGGGTGGCGCGGATGGTGGGGAAGGCCAGGTCATCCCAGGGAATCTGCGCTTCCGTAAACAGCTGCACGTCCAGGCTTTCGATGCCGGGCGCGAAATCGAGGTCGCGCAAACGCGCCAGGTAGAACAGGTGCACCTGGTGCACGCGCTGCACGTTGAGCAGCGAAAACAGGGGGCCCAGTTCGATATTCGCGCCCGCTTCCTCCACCGTTTCGCGTTCGGCCGCGTCGGACGTCGTTTCATCGTTTTCCATGAAGCCGGCCGGCAGGGTCCAGTAGCCGAGGCGCGGCTCGATGGCCCGCTTGCACAGCAAGACCTGCAGCTGGCCATCTTCTTCCCAGACGGGAATCGAGCCGACCACCATTTTCGGGTTCTGGTAATGGATGGCGTCGCAGTTGGCGCACACATAGCGGGGACGGTTGTCGCCTTCCGGAATGGACAGGCTGACAGGATGGGCGCATTCGGAGCAGAATTTCATGGGCAGCTTAGGATAAGAGATGTCTCGTGTAACGCTTACTGTACACCGATTGCGTGCCGCGTGGCGAGCAGCGCAGGCACGATTGGCTACCGCTCGTGCCGCCTGCGTATTCATTAGATTGGTCTATTACGGTTGAATTTGAGATAGCTATTGCCTAAGTCACCCGTTTGCCCTTATAATTCTTGTGCGGGGTGGAGCAGTCTGGCAGCTCGTCGGGCTCATAACCCGAAGGTCACAGGTTCAAATCCTGTCCCCGCAACCAATACCGGAAAGCCGCTGATTCTTGCAAAAGATCAGCGGCTTTTTTCATTCTCAAGCCGCCCATGCAGCTCTTCCAGCCCGCTGCCGCGATTAGCTCCCCGCAGTGCAGCAAACTGGTATATAATTCGCCTGCGGGGTGGAGCAGTCTGGCAGCTCGTCGGGCTCATAACCCGA